>NZ_JAOXHF010000002.1:0-604257 GCF_025780115.1 Rhizobium sp. TRM96647 | reverse complement strand
GGATAGATTCACGCATCCAATGCCGAGTGCCGCCAAATGTTCATCTCGCCCGGGAGGCGTCCATAGATTGTCGTAGATGCCGCGGCCGGGGATGCCGCCGAAGACCCGGAATGCATGATTATGGGCATCGAACAGCATCTCATGCGTCTGGAGGAGATAGGCCCGAACAATGAAGGCGCGGCTGTAGCTCAGCTTCGTATGCGCCACCTGCAGCTTGGTGCGCTCATTGCCGATGATAGCCCAGTCTTCCGACCAGTCGAACTGGAAGGCCTCACCCGGTTCGAAGGCCAGAGGCACGAACGTTCCGCGCCCTGTCGTCTGGAATTCCCTCTGCCGGTCTGTCTTCCATTCCCGGGCAAAGGCTGCAACACGGCAATAGGAACCGTCGTAGCCGAGGCTCACCAGGTCGGCATGGAGTTGCTTCAGGGTGCGCTTCTGCTTCCGGCCCTTCTTGGATTCCGTCTTCAGCCAGGCCGACAGCCGATCCGCGAACGGATCAAGCTTGCTCGGTCGTTCCGGGACCTTGAACTTCGGCTCCACGCCGTCCAGGCGCAGGTATTTGCGGACAGTGTTCCGGGACAGGCCGGTCCTGCGGCAAATCTCCCGGATCGATAGATGCTCTCGAAAATGCCAGCGTCGGATTACGCTCAGTAACGCCATGTCGATCACTCCAGAGCCCCCGCTGAAACCTCGCGAGGGATGATTGAAACATGGGTCAAATCTCAGTAATAATTTCCCGCAATCCCGGGTCAGTTCTCAGTGCAAATCAACAGCCACGGGGGTCGTCTGCTAGTCGTTCAGCGGCCGAGATGGTCCCGAAGCGACCCGCAAAAAAAATTGAACTGAAGAAAAAAACCGCCTTTCCAGGCGGTTTTTTTGTGCTTTTTACGCCTGAAGCGTAAAAGATCGCGAATCAACATCAAATCGGATACCTCTCCCCTTACGGCAGCCAGCGGGCAAATCGTGGCCGCTTTCGCCGTTCAGACCGCGATTTCGGCTAAATATAAAATCTTGACAGACTGCCTTACCAACGTATTATGGAGGCCTCTCACAAGTTCAGATGCCGTTTTCACAAAGGTAGTTGCCGGGCCGCACCCTACCAAACCACCGTCACGCCGTCAAGGATTATTTTCCTATTCGCGACAGAATTCGCCACCCGTCCGTCCGGACCGCCTGCTTTCTGCGGGGCCCGTTCCGTGCTACCTTCCATCATGACATCAGAAGATCTCGTCCAAATGGCGCTGGCCATGCCCGGCGCGGAGGAAAGTGCCCATTTCGGCAAGCGCGACTTCCGGGTGGGCGGGCGCATCTTCCTCGCCTTGCCGGAACCCGGGCGTGCCGTCATCAAGCTGACGCGCGGCCAGCAGGCGATGCTGACGGAGACCGAGCCCGGCCTCTGCGCCGCCGTGCCCGGCGGCTGGGGCCACAAGGGCTGGACCTCCGTCTATTTCGCCGCCGCCGAGGCCGACACGGTCCACCACATGGTCGAGATCGCCTGGGGCAACGTCGCGCCCCGGCCGGATCCCGCGACCGGTACCGGCGCGGCGCGGCGGGGGAAAGACACGACGCATTGAAAATGCCGCATTGCCGCAGGCCCGCCGCCGCAACCGGGCCCTGCAAGGTTTGGGGCACAACCGCCCGCCTCCTCAAAAAATGACTTTCTTTCTGCCGCCGGATGAATAGAAGTTCGATCCGAACCGCCGGATCGCCGGCATTTCCTTTCGACCGCTGCTTGCGGAACCAGACCAGACGATGGAACTCACATGCGGATAGTGATGATTGGCGCCGGCTATGTCGGCCTTGTTTCGGGTGTTTGCTTTGCGGACTTCGGCCATGACGTCGTGTGCGTCGACAACGTGGCCGAGAAGATCGAGGCGCTGCGCAAGGGCGACATCCCGATCTACGAGCCGGGCCTGCAGGAGCTCGTCAAGTCGAACGTCGAGGCCGGCCGGCTGAACTTCACCACCGATCTCGAGCAGGCGGTCGCCTGGGCCGATGTCGTGTTCATCGCCGTCGGCACGCCGTCGCGCCGCGGCGACGGTCATGCCGACCTCACCTATGTCTATGCCGCCGCCCGCCAGATCGCCAAGGCGATCGACGGCTACACCGTCGTCGTCACCAAGTCGACGGTTCCGGTCGGCACCGGCGACGAGGTCGAGCAGATCATCCGCGAGGCCAATCCGGACGCCGACTTCTCGGTCGTCTCCAACCCGGAATTTTTGCGCGAGGGCGCGGCCATCGGCGACTTCAAGCGTCCCGACCGCATCGTCGTCGGCACCGACGAGCCGCGCGCCATCGAGGTGATGAGCGAGGTCTACCGTCCGCTGCACCTGAACGAAGGCCCGCTGTTCTTCTGCGAGCGCCGCACCTCGGAGCTGATCAAGTACGCCGCCAACGCCTTCCTCGCCATGAAGATCACCTTTATCAACGAGATCGCCGATCTCTGCGAGCGCCTCGGCGCCGACGTGCAGAAGGTGGCCAAGGGCATCGGCTACGACAAGCGCATCGGCGACAAGTTCCTGCATGCCGGCCCCGGCTACGGCGGCTCGTGCTTCCCCAAGGACACGCTGGCGCTGGTCAAGACCGCGTCCGACGCCGACAGCCCGATGCGGCTGATCGAGACCACCGTCGCCATCAACGACAACCGCAAGCGCGCCATGGCCCGCAAGGTCGTCGCCGCCTGCGGCGGCTCGGTGCGCGGCAAGAAGATCGCCGTCCTCGGCCTGACCTTCAAGCCCAACACCGACGACCTGCGCGACGCCCCGGCGCTGACCATCATCCAGGCCCTGCAGGATCACGGCGCGCAGATTTCCGCCTTTGATCCGGAAGGCATGGACGGCGCCCGCGCGCTGCTCTCCGACGTCGAGTTCGGCGCCGATCCCTATGCGATCGCGGCGGATGCCGAGGCGATCGTGCTCGTCACCGAGTGGGACGAGTTCCGCGCGCTCGACTTCCGCAAGCTGCACGCCGCCATGAAGTCGCCCAACCTGATCGACCTGCGCAATGTCTATCCGCCGCAGGAAGTGCGCCGCTACGGCTTCGAATATGTCGGCATCGGACGGGCCGACGACAGGACCTGAGAATGAGATATTTCATCACCGGCGCGGCCGGCTTCATCGGCTTCCACCTTGCCCGGCGCCTGCTGGAGGAAGGTCACGAAGTCGTCGGCCTTGACGGGATGACCCCCTATTACGACGTTGCCCTGAAGGAAGCGCGCAATGCCGGGCTGATCCAGTTCCCGGCCTACCGCTTCCACAAGGTGATGCTGGAGGACCAGGCCGGCGTCCGCCGCGCGCTGGAAAGTGCGGACCCCGACGTCATCGTGCACCTGGCCGCCCAGGCCGGCGTGCGCTACAGCCTCGAGGAGCCGAAGTCCTATGTCGAGTCCAACATCCTCGGCACCTGGAACCTGCTGGAGGCGGCGCGGTCGGTCAAGCCCCGCCACCTCATGCTCGCCTCCTCGTCGTCCGTCTACGGCGCCAGCGACACCATCCCCTTCCGCGAGGGTGACCGCACCGACGAGCCCCTGACGATCTACGGCGCCAGCAAGAAGGCGATGGAGGTGATGGCGCACAGCTATGCCCATCTCTACGGCCTGCCGACCACCACCTTCCGCTTCTTCACCGTCTACGGCTCCTGGGGCCGGCCGGACATGGCGCTGTTCAAGTTCACCAGCGCCATCCTCGAGGGCCGCGAGATCGAGCTCTACGGCGAAGGCCGGATGAGCCGCGACTTCACCTATGTCGAGGATCTCGTCGAGGCCATGCTGAAGCTGTCGTCCGTCGCCCCCTCGGAGGACAACCGGGTGGTGACGCCCGCCGGCCTCGATACGCTCTCCCCCCAGGCCCCGTTCCGCGTCGTCAACATCGGCGGCGGCAATCCGGTCGGGCTCACCGATTTCGTCTCCACGCTGGAGAACGCGCTCGGCAGGAAGGCCAAGACGAAGCTCCTGCCGATGCAGCCGGGCGAAGCGCCGCGCACCTTCGCCAGCCCCGACCTCCTCGTCGCGCTGACCGGCTACAAGCCCTCGACCCCGCTTGCCACAGGGGTGAAGGACTTCGTCGACTGGTACGGCGAATTCTATCGCCCCGGCACCCGCGCCGCGCGCTCCTGACACTGGGCGGGCAAGCCCGCAACCGTACGCTCCCCGCAATCGCCATCTGCAATCCCTTCCCGCGGCCGCGCCGCAGGGCGCGCCCCCGTGTCCCGACCGGCGACGAAGCGTCAACGATCCGCTACCTTCCGCGCGCCCGCCCCGTCCGCTATCTCTGTTTCGCAGGGCGGATCGCCTGTAGACTTGACAGACGTCAGCAACCGGACAGGAACCTTCGGGACCGACCATGCATCAGGCCATCGCGGCGCTCTCCTCGGAACGGTTCCTGCAGAAGCTCAGGCTCGGCGCCGGGCTCGTGATGCTGGCCTTCGTGGCGATGCACCTGGTCAACCATGCGCTGCTGCTCGTCTCGCTCGACACCGCCGAGCGCGTCAGCCGCCTGTTCGCGCTCTTCTGGCGCAGCCCGGCCGGCACGCTGCTCCTCTATGGCGCGCTCGTCATCCATGTCGTGCTGGTCCTGCGCTCGCTCTACGCGCGGCGGACGCTGCGGATGCCGGCGCGCGAGGCGGTGCAGACGGCCTTCGGGCTGCTGATCCCCTTCCTCATCATCGAGCATGCCGTCCCCGCACGCCTGTCGCAGCCGCTCTACGGCATCGTCATCGACTACCGCGTCGTCGTGAACAGCCTGTGGGTGGTCAATCCGCTGCAGGGTTTCCGGCAGTCGGTCGCTCTCCTGGTCATCTGGACGCATGGCTGCATCGGCGTCTATTTCTGGCTGCGCTTCCGCCCATGGTTTGCGCGCGTCTCGCCCTATCTCTTCGCGATCGCGATCCTCGTCCCGGTGCTGGCGCTGCTCGGCTTTGCCGAGACCGGGCGCATGTTCGCCCACATGGCCGAGACCGCCCCGCAGATGGATCCGGCCCGGGCGGAAGCGCCTGATGCTGCGCGGCCGCCAATCGACCAGGCCGCCGTCGCCGAGGGCATCGGCCGCATCAAGATTGCGCTCTACATCATCTTTCTCGGCGCCATCGCGCTCGTCCTTGGCCTGAGACGCATGCGCACGCTTGCCGAGCGGGCGTCGCAGATCACCATCCGCTATTCCAACGGCGCGCTCGTCCACGCCCGTCGCGGCCTCAGCCTGCTCGAGGCCAGCCGCCAGGCCGGCGTACCCCACTATTCGGTCTGCGGCGGCAAGGGCCGCTGCTCGACCTGTCGCGTGCGCATCCTCGACAGCGCCGCGCCGCTGCCCCCGCCGGGCTCGATCGAGGCCGCCACGCTCGCCCGCGTCCATGCCGACGAACACGTCCGGCTCGGCTGCCAACTGCATCCCGAAGGCGATGTCAGCGTCGCGCTGCTGATGGCGCCCCATCCGGCTGCGCGCCTGCCCGTCGCCACCGAGCCCGTCCGGCCCGGCCGCGAGGAGGAGATCGCGGTTCTCTTCTGCGACCTGCGCAACTTCACCGACCTGTCGGAGGCCCGCCTGCCCTATGACGTAGTCTTCCTGCTCAACCGCTACTTCGCCATCGTCGGCCAGGCGGTCGAGCAGGCCGGCGGGCGGCTCGACAAATTCATCGGCGACGGCGCCATGGCGCTGTTCGGGCTCGGGGCGGACCGCGACCGGGCCGCCCGCCAGGCGCTCGCCGCCGCGGCCGCGATCGTGCGCGACATCGCCCGCCTGAACGCCGAGCTCGGGGACGAGTTCTCCGTCCGCCTCAGGATCGCCGTCGGCGTCCATGCCGGCCCGAGCGTCGTCGGCATGATGGGCTACGGCGCCACCAAGAGCCTGACCGCCATCGGCGATACCGTCAACGTCGCAAGCCGGCTGGAGACGACCGCCAAGGAGCACGACGTCGCCATCGCCGTCTCCGAGCGCGCACTCGCCCAATCCGGCCTCGATACCCATGGCCTGCGCCACAGCGAGGTCGCGATCCGCGGCCGCACCGCGCCGCTCCGCGTCTTCCTGGTCACCGACGACGAGAGCCGCCGCTTTGCGATGGAGACGGACAAGGCGTGAGGCCCCGCATCGGCCGGCCGGCGAACGTCGCCAGGCCGGTAACGCCTCCCGAAGATTTCATTTGCCAGCGCGCCTTGCCTGTACCAGGCCACAGTTCTGTGATCTGTGCCGATCGATGTCGATGATGAGGTACCTGCATGATTCGCTCGAAAATGCTTCTTCTTCCGATGGTCGGACTGCTCGGCCTGTCGCTTTCCGGCTGCGAGACGTCCGGCTATTCCGGCGGCTATTCCGAGGGCTACTACGGCGGCAGCTATTACGAGCGTGACCGCACGCGCTACCGCGTGGTGGAGCCCCGCTACGACCGCAACCGTTCCTGGGACGGCCGATACGACCGCGGCGACAGCCGCTACGATCAGCGGATTTCCGACCGCGAAAGGAACCGGGATAGGGATAGGGACAGGGATCGGGATCGGGATCGGGATCGGAACAAGGACAACAGCCGCGACAGGGACCGCAACGATAGCCGCAACAGAGATCGCGACCGCCAGCAGACCGACAGCAGGCGTCCGGGACGCGATACCGCGCAGCCCGATCGCCGGCCGCAGCCGTCACGCGACTCCGACCGCAACAACCGCCCGTCCCAGCGCGCCTGCGATCGCGACAACAGCTGCCGGTAGGGCGAGCCGCCCGGGCCGGACGCCCCATGGCAATCCCCTCCGGCCTGCCGGCGAATTGTCCACGGCAAGGCCCCCTCTGGCCTGCCGGCCATCTCCCCCACAAGGGGGGAGAAAACCGGAAGCGGCCGTCTGCCCGAAGCGAGCCTCGGCGGCGCGGCCGGGTTAAGCCCTCCCCCTTGTGGGGAGGGTTGGGGAGGGGTCTTCCGGGAATTTCGGGGAGCGTTTTCGACGCCTGTGCGTCCCGTCCCTCATACCTTGCGATAGAGGAAATACCGGTCCTTCGGCACGCTGTCGGGAACGTCCAGCGGCTGCAGCGTCGGCGCGTCCAGCGGCAGGCCGCTGACGGCGATGCCGCCTTTGGCGAGCATGCCGGAGACCATCTGCGGCAGCCAGGTCAGCGTGACCTCGTCCTTCTCCGGATAGCCGGTGCCGATGTCGGCATGCACCAGCGCCGCGGTCCCGGTCTGGTAGGCCCTGCCGGTTTCGACGATCTCGCCCAGCACCAGGTCGGCCGCATCGGGAACGGAAGAGGCATGCGCGCCCATGGCCCGGTCGAAGGCGACGATGCGGCGGCCGGCGAAGCGTTCGCGCAGGTGGTCGAAGGTGCGGCCGTTGCCGAGCCCGATCTCCATGACCGGTCCGTCCGCCGGCAGGTCCAGCCGGTCGCCGATGTGGTTGAGAATGTCCCGCTGGGCCGTCAGGCGGCGGATGAAGCTGTCGAGACGGCTCATGGTCTTCCTTTGCTTTTCTGTAACTCTACGCCTTGACGATGGTGTCGCCGTCGATGCCGCGGCGGGCAAAGGCGTTGCGGGTGTCGACCACCAGCGGCGCCCAGCGGGCGAGCGCTGCATAGTCGACCGCGTCGTGGTCCGTCGAGATCAGCACCGCGTCGTAGCCGCGCACGGTCTCCTCGTCGAGCGGCACCGAGCGGCGGCCCATGAGCGCCATGTATTCGCGGGTGCGCGGCACTTCGGCGACGTGGGGATCGTGGTAGTCCACCGTCCCCTTGCGCTCCAGGATCAGTTCGATCAGCTTCAGCGACGGGCTCTCGCGGATGTCGGGTACGTTCTTCTTGTAGGCGAGCCCGACAACCAGCACGCGCGCCCGGCTCAGGGCCTTGCCGAGCCGCATGTCGAGCGCTTCGGCGAGCCGCCCCACCACATGGCGCGGCATCGCCGAGTTGATCTCGCCGGCGAGCTCGATGAAGCGGGTCGGCAGTTCGAATTCGCGCGATTTCCAGGTCAGGTAGAAGGGATCGATCGGGATGCAGTGGCCGCCGAGGCCGGGGCCCGGATAGAAGGGCATGTAGCCGAACGGTTTCGTCTTGGCCGCCTCGACCACCTCCCAGATGTCGATGCCCATCGCGTCGTAGAGCACCTTCAGCTCGTTGACGAGGGCGATGTTGACGGCGCGGAAGACGTTTTCCGTCAGCTTCACCGCCTCCGCCGTGGCATTGGAGGAAACCGGCACGACCGCCTTGACCACGGCGCCGTAGAAGGCCTGCATCAGCGCCGAGGCCGCCTCGCCCGCGCCCGCCACGACCTTCGGAATGGTCGCGGTCTCGAAATCGCGGTTGCCGGGGTCCTCCCGCTCCGGCGAGAAGCCTAAGAAGAAATCCTCGCCCGAGCGCAGCCCGCCGCGCTCGAGGATCGGCCGCACCAGCTCGTCCGTCGTCCCCGGCCAGGTGGTCGATTCCAGCACCACCAGTTGCCCCGGCCGCAGCGTCTGCGCCACCGCCTCGGCGGTGCGCGTCACGTAGGACATGTCCGGCTCGCGCTGCTTCGTCAGCGGCGTCGGCACGCAGATCACGATCACGTCGCAGGAGGCGAGCGCGGAAAAATCGGTGGTCGAGCGGAACCGGCCGGCCTCGCTTTCGGCCTTCAGGGCGGCATCCGGCACCGCGTCGATATAGGAGCGGTGTGCGTCGAGGGCGGTGATCTTCGCCGGGTCGATGTCGAAGCCGGTGACGTCAAATCCGTTTCGCGCAATCGTGATCGCCAGCGGCAGGCCGACATAGCCGAGCCCGATGACGCCGGTGCGCGCGCGCCTTTCGGCAATCGCCGCCATCAGGCTTTCGGCGGAAGAAGAAAGCAAGGTCAATGCGTTGTACCCTTTCGGTCGAGATTGGGACAATTGGGCGCAAATCGGCGCGGCGTCAAGGCGAGCCGGACCCGCCGAGGCCGTCCATCGCCCGCCCGGCCGGCACAAATCTTCGCCGCGACTTCTGGTTTTGCCACGATCGCTCGCCTATATCTGGCGCTCCGGGCCGCGTTCGACGGTTCGGCCGCACGACGCCCGCCGAGCGAAGCCCGCGGCTTCAAATCGACAAGGACAAAAGATGAACACGCGCCCTGCCGACGTATCCAACATCCTCCTCGACCGGGTCTCGTCCTGGCTGAAGACGGCGGCGCTCGGGGGAGAGAGCCTGGAATACATCGTCTCCGGCTTCTGCGAGCGGCTTGCCGCCGCCGGCCTGCCGCTGGTGCGGGTCCACCTGAGCTTTTCGATGCTGCACCCGCTCTACGATGCGCTCGGCTTCACCTGGATGCGTGGACAGGGCGTGACGGTCGAGGGCTTCCGGGCGGACGGCGAGAACGAGGAGCCCTCACGCTTCCTGCTCAGCCCCTATTACTACCTGCTCAACAACAGCCTCGATCACCTGCGCCGCCGCATCGATCCGAAGACCCCGTCGGAATTTCCGATCTTCGACGACCTGAAGAAGATCGGCGCCACCGATTACCTGGCCTTCGTCCAGTCCTTCGGGGAATCGCCCGGCCAGGGCATGGTCGGCTCGTGGTCGACCGATGCCCCCGGCGGCTTCAGCGACACCGTGGTCGAGGCACTGCTGAAGGTGCAGAACAGCCTTGCGGTCGCCGCCAAGATGGCGGTGCTCGGCAAGCTCGCCGACAACATGCTTTTGACCTATCTCGGCGGCAATGCCGGCAGGCGGGTGCTGTCGGGCCAGATCCGGCGGGGCGACGGCGAGACCATCCGCGCCGCCCTCGTCATGGCCGACATGCGCCAGTCGACCGTGCTGGCGGAGAAGGAAGGCCGGCAGGCCTATATCGATACGCTCAACGATTTCTTCGACGCGATCGCCACGCCCTTCAACCGCAACGGCGGCGAGATCCTCTCCTTCATCGGCGACGGCTTCCTGGCCGTCTATCCGTGCGGCCGGCACCGCGAGCCTTCGCAGGTCGCCGCCCAGAACGCCATGACCGCCGTCCGCCATGCCACCATGCGGATGAACGAGCTCAACGCCCGCCGCAACAAGCAGGGGCTGGCGGACATCCGCTACGGCATCGGCCTGCACGTCGGCAACGTCATGTTCGGCAATGTCGGCCTGCGGGATCGCCTGACCTTCTCCGCCTTCGGCTCGGCGGTCAACGAGGTGCAGCGGCTGCAGGGACTGACGAAGAAATACTCCAAGCCGATCGTCGCCAGCCAGACGTTTGCCACCTATTCCGGCGGCGAATGGGTCACGCTCGGCGAGGAGAAGCTGCGCGGCGTCCGCCAGAAGCTGACGGTGCTCCTGCCCGGCCAGACCAACCTGCAGCTCGACCAGGCCGAGGCGCTCGACGGCGAGGGCCGCGACGCGCGCTCGGAGGCCGAGCAGGTCATGCTGCTCTATCGCGACGCGCGCTCCAATCCGGACCACCGGCCGCGCATCCCGCTCCTGTCGCGCGGGCTCAACTGACATGGCCGACGGCTCTGCGCGAGGCCGCGGGGCCGTCCCGAAACCCGCCTTCGAGGCGGCGCTGGCCGATGGATTCGAGGGCGACGACTTCTCTCCCGCAGGCGGCCTCTACTATCGCCGCAACGCCGAGCAGCGGGCCGGCTTCTACGAGTTCCAGCGCGAGGTGACCCGCGGCAGCGCCGGCGCGCTGAAGCTCGGCGTGCGCCCGGCCCCGGTTCCCGGGCGCCACGGCAGCGAGCGGGCAGAGGTCTGGGAGCGCACCGCGCTGCGCGTCCCCTACGAGCGCGCCGTCTGGTACGGCTTCTCCGTGCGGTTCGGCGAACCGATACCGCAGGCCGACCATCGCCACCTGATCGCGCAGTGGAAGCGCGAGATCGGTCCGTCCGCGCGCGGCGACTACAGCCCGTTCCTGGCGTTCCGCCTCGTGCGCGGCCGCCTGTTCGCCACGGTGGAGACGACGCTGCATCCCGCCGACCTCGCCACCCCCGACAGCCCTGCCGCGACACCCGCCTGGCTGCGCCGGGACGCCGACCAGATGCGGGCGCTGGTCGCAACCGACGACGGCTGGGGCGATGGGGACGGGTCGCTGTTTTCCGCGCGCACCGGCCGCATCGTCGTGACCGACCGCGGCAGCCGCCTGCCCGCCCCCGACAGCGGCTGGATCGACTTCGCCGTGATGACGCGGCCGGGACTTGACGGCAGCGGCCAGATCGAACTCTTCGCCAACGGCCGCTGGGTGGTGACCGTCCGCGGCGACATCGGCCATGACGATGCCGGGCTCGGCACCCACCAGTATTTCAAGTTCGGTCCCTACCGCTCCGCCGCCGCCGGCGAATGGACGCTCTATTTCGACAACTTCCGGCGCTCGATGCGCGCAGAAGATGTGCTGGATCCCCGGGCGCTTGCCGCCTACCGCGCCGCGGGCGCTCCGGACCGGCCGGCAACCGCCTGATTTTGAAGGCGTTCCCGCCCCGCGCCGGCGCCGGAACGGCGTTTCCAAATCCCATGGACAGGCTGCGGGCGCTCCGCTAGTGTGCCTGCGATCGGGACAGGCACATTTAGTAACCGAAGGAAACTCCGGACATGATCTCAGGGGCGGATCTGTTACGGATAGAAGATCTCAGCATCTCGTTTGCAATGCTCGGGGGCCAGATCGACGCCGTGAAGAAGGCCAACCTGCGGGTGCTTCCCGGCAGGGTGACGGCGCTCGTCGGCGAAAGCGGCTCGGGCAAGTCCGTCATCAGCCAGTCGATCATGCGCATCCTGCCGAAAGCGGCCTCGGCCAGCGGCCGGATCCTGTTCAACGATCCGCTGACCGGCACCGAGACCGACATGCTGCAGCTGTCGCCGGACGGGCCGGACATCCGCGCCATCCGCGGCCGGCGCATCGGCAAGATCTTCCAGGAGCCGATGACCTCGCTGTCGCCGCTGCACACGATCGGCGACCAGGTGAGCGAGGTGCTCACCATCCACGAGGACATGTCGAGGGACGAGCGCCAGGAGCGCACGATCGAGATGCTGCGCATGGTCGGCTTCACCCGGCCCGAGCGCGCCTTCAAGATGTATCCCTTCGAGCTTTCGGGCGGCATGCGCCAGCGCGCGATGATCGCACTGGCGCTGATCTGCCGGCCGGCGCTTTTGATCGCCGACGAGCCGACGACCGCGCTCGACGTCACGATCCAGGCACAGATCCTGCGGCTGCTGAAGGACCTGCAGCAGGAATTCAACATGGCGATGCTCCTGATCACCCACGATCTCGGCGTCGTCGCCAACGTCGCCGACGAGGTGGTGGTGATCTACCACGGCGAGATCATGGAGGCCGGCCCGGTGGAGGACATCTTCCGCCGTCCCGGCCACCCCTACCTCAAGGGCCTGATGGCGGCCGTACCGCATTTCGACATGAAGCCCGGCGAGCGGCTGAAGGCGCTGCGCGAGGTGCCGGTCAATGCCTCGCATCTGCTCGGCGTCTCGGAGGACCGGGGCAAGGAGCCGGGACCGGAGATCCTGCTCTCCGTGCGCGACGTCACCAAGTCCTACAAGATCCGCAAGACCGGGTTCTTCCGCCGCCCGGACGAGGCGCCGGTGCGCGCGGTCGACGGCGTCAGCTTCGACATCCGCCGCGGCGAATGCCTGGGGCTCGTCGGCGAGAGCGGCTGCGGCAAGACCACCGTCAGCAAGATGCTGATGCGGGCGGTGACGCCGGATTCCGGCTCGATCATCTTCCACGACCGCAACGGGCCGGTGGACGTGCTCGGCGCCGAAGGGGACGCGTTGCAGAAACTGCGCGGCAAGATCCAGATGGTGTTCCAGGATCCGGTCTCCTCGCTGTCGCCGCGCATGACGGTGCAGAACATCCTCTCCGAGCCGCTGGAGATCCACAAGCGCGGCACGCCGAAGTCGCGGCTGGAGACGGTGAGCGCGCTGATGGAGGTGATCGGGCTGAACCGGCGCTACCTCAACCGCTATCCGCATTCCTTCTCCGGCGGCCAGCGCCAGAGGATCGGGATCGCCCGGGCGCTGGCGCTCGGGCCGGAGCTTCTGATCTGCGACGAACCGGTCTCCGCGCTCGACGTCTCGGTACAGGCGCAGATCCTCAACCTGCTGAAGGACCTGCAGAAGGACCTCGGCTTGACCTACCTGTTCATTTCGCACAATCTGGCGGTCGTCGATTATATGGCCGACCGGATCGCGGTCATGTGCGCAGGACGGATCGTCGAACTCGCACCGCGTGAAATCCTCATGCGGGCGCCCGTTCACCCCTATACGAAATCGCTCCTGGCCGCCGTGCCCTTCCCGGACCTCGACCGGCCGCTGGACTTTTCGACGCTCAAGACGGCGAACGCCAGCGACATGCGGAACTGGTCCGCTCCGTTCCGCCAGGACGACGACGGACACGGCCTGGCAACCGCCGATCTCGGCGAAGGCCATCTCGTGCTCGCCCGTAGCAACGCGGATGTGAGAGAGCTACGCCCGTGATCACGCGTCGAACCACCCTCGGCATGCTTGCCGCCACCTGCCTTCCCGCCGCGCTGGCCCCCTCGCGGGCCCGGGCGACGCTCGCCTTGCAAGAACCGGAGTTCCTCAAGGAAAAGCTCGCCGACGGCACGCTGCCGGCGATGGCCGAGCGGCTGCCCAAGGTGCCGCGCGTCGTCAACCTCGCCGCCATGGGCCGCAAGCCCGGCCAGTATGGCGGGACGGCGCGGACGATCATCGGCGGCCAGAAGGACATCCGCCTGATGACCATCAACGGCTATGCGCGGCTCGTCGGCTTCGACGAGCATCTCGTGCTGCAGCCGGACATCCTGGAAAGCTTCGAGCAGGTCGACAACCGCATCTACACCTTCAAGCTGCGCGAGGGCCACCGCTGGTCGGACGGCCACCCGTTCACGGTCGACGATTTCGTCTATTACTGGGAGGATGTGCTCAACAACAAGGAGATGCGGCCGCGCGGGCTGCCGCTCGATCTCCTGTCGTACCTGAAGCCGCCGCGCTTCACGGTGGTCGATCCCCTGACGGTGCGCTACGAGTGGGACAATCCCAACCCGGAATTCCTGCTGAAGCTCGCCTCGCCGCAGCCGCTGACGCTGGCGCTGCCGGCGCACTACATGAAGCAATTCCATCCGAAATATGCCGACGCCGATGCCCTGAAGAAGATCATCGAGAAGGAAGGCGAGGACGACTGGACGAGCGTGCACATCAACCGCTCGCGCACCTACCGGCCGGAGAACCCCGATCTTCCGACGCTCGATCCGTGGCGCAACCTGATCGCGCCGCCGGCCGAGCAGTTCATCTTCGAGCGCAACCCGTTCTTCCACCGGGTCGACGAGACCGGCCAGCAACTGCCCTACATGGACAAGGTCGTCCTCAACGTCTCGGCCTCAGGCATCATCCCCGCCAAGGCCGGCGCCGGCGAGACCGACCTGCAGTCGGTCGGCCTCGATTTTGCCGACTACACTTTCCTCAAGGACGCCGAGCATCGCTATCCGGTCACGGTCAACCTCTGGGAGCGGACGCAGGGCTCGCGCGTCGCGCTCCTGCCCAATCTCAATTGCGGCGACAAGGTCTGGCGCGGGCTGTTCCGCGACGTGCGCTTCCGCCGGGCGCTGTCGGTGGCGATCGACCGCGAGGAGATCAACAAGGCGAGCTTCTTCGGGCTCGCCCGCGAAAGCGCCGACACGATCCTGCCGCAGAGCCCGCTGTTCAAGCCCGAGTACCAGCACGCCTGGGCGCAGTTCGATCCGGACCTCGCCGACAAGCTGCTCGACGAGGCCGGCCTGACCGAGCGCAAGAGCGACGGCGTGCGGCTTCTGCCGGACGGACGGCCCGCCAGCCTCATCGTCGAATCCGCCGGCGAGAGCACGCTGGAGACCGACGTGCTGGAACTCGTCACCGACCACTGGCGGCAGGTGGGGCTGGCGCTGCACGTGCGCACCTCGCAGCGCGACGTCTTCAGGAGCCGGGCGCTGGGCGGCGAGATCATGATCTCGGTGCAGCAGGGCATCGACAACGGTATTCCGACCGCCGACATGTCGCCTTCGGCCCTGGCGCCGACCGGCGACGAGCAGTTGCAATGGCCGGTCTGGGGCCTGCACTACCTTTCGGCCCAGCAGAAGGGCGAGGCGCCCGACCTGCCGGAGGCGGCGGAACTCGTGCGGCTGATGCGGCAGTGGAAGCGCTCGACCTCGACTGAGGAGCGGACCGGCATCTGGACCGAGATGCTGTCGATCTACACCCAGCAGGTCTTCTCCATCGGCATCGTCAACGGCACGCTGCAGCCCGTCGTCCACTCCAGGAAGATGCAGAATGTTCCCAAGGAAGGGCTCTATGGCTTCGATCCCACCGCCTTCCTGGGCGTCTACCTGCCCGACACCTTCTGGTTCGACAGGAGCGCCTGATCGATGCTGAGATACATCTTCTGGCGCATCGCCGTCATGGTGCCGACGCTGCTTCTGATCTCGATGCTCGTCTTCACCATCATCGAGCTGCCGCCCGGCGACTACTTCGAGAGCTACGTCGCCGAGCTGCGCGCCATGGGCGAGGCCGCCGACATGGAGGAGATCGAGGCGCTGCGCGAGCGCTACGGTTTCGACCAGCCGGCGCCGATCCGCTACCTGCACTGGGTCGGCGGCATGCTGCACGGCGACTTCGGCTACTCGTTCGAATACCAGCTGCCCGTGTCCGACGTGGTCGGGGACCGATTATGGCTGACGGTGCTCGTCTCCTTCGTGACGATCCTCGTCACCTGGATCATCGCGTTTCCGATCGGCATCTACTCGGCCACCCACCAGTATAGCTGGGGTGACTACGGCCTGACCTTCCTCGGGCTGCTCGGGCTCGCGGTGCCGAACTTCATCCTGGCGCTGATCCTGATGTATTTCGCCAACATCTGGTTCGGCACCTCGATCGGCCACCTGATGGACCAGAAATACCTCAACGAGCCGATGAGCTGGGCCAAGGCCAAGTCGATCCTCGAACACCTGTGGATCCCCGTCATCATCATCGGCACGGCGGGCACGGCCGGCATGGTGCGGCGGCTCAGGGCCAACCTTCTGGACGAGCTGCAGAAACAGTACGTGGTGACGGCGCGGGCCAAGGGCATGAACCCCTTCCGCGCGCTCGTCAAATACCCGCTGCGCATGTCGCTCAACTTCTTCATCTCCGACATCGGCTCGATCCTGCCGCAGATCATCTCCGGCGCCGAGATCACCGCCATCGTGCTGTCGCTCGAGACCACCGGGCCGATGCTGATCAAGGCGCTGCAGAGCCAGGACATGTACCTCGCCGGCTCGTTCCTGATGTTCCTCGCCTTCCTCACCGTCATCGGCGTGCTCGTGTCCGACATCGCGCTCGCCTTCCTCGATCCGCGCATCCGGCTGCAGGGCGGGAGCACCAAATGACGGCCCCCCTTCCCCCGCCCGGCGCGCCGCTTCCCCACTACGTCTCCACCGCCCCCTTCGATCCCTATTCGGTGGAGGCGATGACCGCCGGCCAGGCGAAGATCTACCAGGCCTCGCAACTCAGGCTGATGTGGTGGAAGTTCAAGAAGCACAGGATCGCGCTGGTCTCCGGCATCTTCCTGCTGGCGCTCTACCTTGCGATCGTCATCGCGGAATTCCTGGCACCCTATAACCTGCATACCCGCAACATGGATTTCATCCATTCGCCGCCGCAGCGGGTGCGGCTGTTCCACGACGGCCAGCTGGTCGGACCGTTCGTCTATGGCCGGACGATGCAGCTCGACATGGAGACGCTGCGCCGGGTCTACAGCGACAACACCGCCGACGTGCAGCGGCTGCGCTTCTTCTGCTCCGGCGACCCCTATAAATTCTGGGGGCTGTGGGAGGCGAGCTTCCACCTCGTCTGCCCGGCCAAGGACGGCCAGTTCTTCGCGCTCGGCACCGACCGGCTCGGCCGCGACGTGCTTTCGAGGATCATCTACGGCGCGCGGATCTCGCTGACGATCGGCCTGATCGGCATCGCTGTCAGCTTCACGCTCGGCATTGTCATCGGCGGCCTCGCCGGTTATCACGGCGGCTATCTCGACCTCATGGTGCAGCGCGTCATCGAGGTATTGCAATCAATACCCAGCATTCCGCTGTGGATGGCGCTCGCGGCGATCATGCCGGTGAGCTGGAGTCCGATTCTGGTCTATCTCGGCATCACAGTCATTCTCGGCCTGCTCGACTGGACGGGGCTCGCGCGCGCCGTCCGCTCGAAGCTTCTGGCGCTGCGCGAGGAGGACTACGTGCTGGCCGCGCAGCTGATGGGGGCGAAGAGCAGCCGCATCATCGGCCGCCATCTCGTCCCCGGCTTCATGTCGCACCTGATCGCCAGCGCCACGATTTCCATCCCCGGGATGATCCTCGGCGAGACCGCGCTGAGCTTCCTGGGGCTTGGTCTCAGGCCCCCGATCACGAGCTGGGGCATCCTGCTCACGGAAGCGCGAAGCGTCAGCGTGATCGCTTTTTATCCCTGGCTCTTGTATCCGATGATACCCGTCATACTTGTCATCCTCGCCTTCAACTTCCTCGGGGACGGGTTGCGCGACGCTGCCGACCCTTACAAGTGACGAGAAAATATGCCATGGATATCGGTATTGGAGAGTTCGGTCGCTTGACCCGTACGATGAGCACTGCGCGATGACGCGACGGCTGGAAGACGCCCGAATTCTGATGTACAGCCATGACACGTTCGGTCTTGGCCACCTTCGGCGTTGCCGTGCGATCGCCCATTCGCTGGTCGAGGATTTCCGCGGGCTGAACATCCTCATCATCTCCGGATCGCCGATCGCCGGTGCCTTCGACTATCGCGCCCGCGTGGATTTCGTGAAGATCCCCAGCGTCATCAAGCTGCGCAACGGCGAGTACACGTCGATGGAGCAGCACATCGACCTGCAGGAAACGCTGAAGATGCGGCAGGCGATCATCCGCCACACTGCCGAGAGCTTCCAGCCGGACATCTTCATCGTCGACAAGGAGCCGATGGGCCTGCGCGGCGAGGTCGAGGACACGCTCGCCTATCTCAAGGCCTGCGGCACGACGCTGGTGCTCGGCCTGCGCGACGTCATGGACGCGCCGCACCTGCTCGACGCCGAGTGGAAGCGCCACGACGTGATGCGCAAGATCGGCCGCTATTACGACCGTGTCTGGGTCTACGGGCCACCGGATTTCTACGATCCGCTGATCGGGCTCGACGTGCCCTCGCAGGTACGCGGGCGCATGGATTTCGTCGGCTTCCTGCAGCGCAGCGTCTCGCACGAGCCGGGGCCGGAGCACCGACCCAAGGGCGACTACATCCTGGTGACGACGGGCGGCGGCGGCGACGGCGCCTCGCTGATCCACGACGTGCTGCACGCCTACAAGGAAGACCCGGACCTGACGCACAGGGCGCTGATCGTGCTCGGCCCCTACATGCCCGGCGAGCAGCGCCAGAAGCTCATGAAGAAGGGCGCGAAGATCCCCTATGTCGAGGTGATCGAGTTCGACAACCGGATGGAAGAGCTGATCGCCGGCGCCAAGGCCGTGGTGGCGATGGGCGGCTACAACACCTATTGCGAGATCCTCTCCTTCGACAAGCCGGCGCTGATCGTGCCGCGCGTCAACCCGCGCGAGGAACAGCTGATCCGCGCCACCCGCGCCGCCGAACTGGGGCTGGTCAGCATGCTGTCGTCGGAGGAATCCTGCCAGCCGCCGGTGATGGCGAAGGCACTGAGGGAACTGGTCCACCGGCCGCCGCCGTCGCAGACCTCGCAGGCGCTGAGGCTCGAGGGCCTGCGCAACATCTCCCAGATCGTCAGCGATCTGCTGGAGGAGACCGGCGCGCAGCTGACCGTCGTAAAAGGCTGACATCGCATTGACACCGAACAAGAAAATCGTCGTCGTCCTGAAGGGCTACCCGCGTCTTTCGGAGACTTTCATCGCACAGGAACTTTTGGGCCTGGAGCGCGTCGGCTTCGACCTGACGCTGATCTCGATGCGCCATCCGACCGATGCCAAGCGTCATCCGGTCCATGACGAGATCAGGGCGCCGGTGCATTACCTTCCCGAATATCTCTACCAGGAGCCGCTGCGGGTCCTGCGCGGGCTGTCGGCATGCCGCCGGCTTCCCGGATTCGGCGCGGCGCTGCGCGCCTTCCTCAAGGATCTCCGCCGCGACCCGACGCCCAACCGGGTGCGCCGGTTCGGCCAGGCGGCCGTGCTCTGCACCGAATGGCCGGAAGGGGCGGACTGGCTGCACGCGCATTTCATCCACACGCCCGCATCGGTCGCGCGCTATGCAAGCCTGATGAACGGCATCCCCTGGACCTGCTCGGCGCATGCCAAGGACATCTGGACCTCGCCGGACTGGGAGCTGGCCGGAAAGCTCTCCGACACGCGCTGGACGGTGACCTGCAACCAGACCGGCTTCGACCGGTTGCGCGGGCTCGCCAACGGCAGGAACCACGTGCACCTGTCCTATCACGGGCTCGACCTCGACCGCTTCGGTCCGTTTGCCGGGAGCCATTCGGCGCGCGACGGCTCCGATGCCGGCGACCCGGTGAAGATCATCAGCGTCGGCCGCGCGGTGGACAAGAAGGGCTACGACATCCTGCTCAAGGCGCTGACGCTGCTGCCGGCCGATCTTTCCTGGCGCTTCGTGCATATCGGCGGCGGAGCGAACCTGCCGCAGCTGAAGGCGCTTTCGCAGAAGCTCGGCATCGCCGAGCGCATCACCTGGCAGGGTGCGACGGACCAGAAGGACGTGCTGGAGCTCTACCGCCAGGCGGACCTGTTCGCGCTCGCCTGCCGCATCACCGCCGACGGCGACCGCGACGGGTTGCCGAACGTGCTGGTGGAGGCGTCGAGCCAGCGGCTCGTCTGCGTCTCCACCAATATCTCCGGCATTCCCGAACTGCTGCAGGACGGGGTGAATGGCCTGGTCGTTCCGCCGGAGGACCCGCAGGCGCTGGCGGCCGCGATCGAACGGCTGATCCGCGATCCGGCGCTCAGGCAAAGGCTCGGCGAGGCCGCCGAGCGGCGCGTGCGCTCCGAATTCGACCACCACGTCAGCATCCGCCAGCTGAAGAACCTGTTCGAGAACGAATGGCGGGCCGCCTGATGGAGGGGATCGGAGGCCGGGCGCCGCGCGTCTTCTTCTATGTCCAGCACCTGCTCGGCATCGGCCACCTCGCCCGTGCCAGCCGGATCTCGCAGGCTCTTGCCGAGGACGGCTTCGACGTCACCATGGTCACCGGCGGCACGCCGGTCGCGGGCTTTCCCGGCCCCGGCATCCGCCATGTCGAACTGCCGGCGGTGGTTGCGGGCGACGCCGGCTTTTCCGGCCTCACCGACCTGGGCGGCAACCCGGTCGACGACGCCTTCAAGGAGAGGCGGCGGGAGACGCTGCTTTCGGCCTTCCGCGCAGCGCGGCCCGATGTCGTCGTCATCGAGGCCTTCCCCTTCGGCCGCCGCCAGGTCCGCTTCGAGCTGATCCCGCTGCTGGACGAGATCGCAGCCATGGAGGAAAGGCCGATCGTGCTCTCCTCGCTGCGCGACATCCTGCAGGAGCGCGCCAAGCCCGGCCGCGACGAGGAGAGCGTGGCGCTGGTCCGCGACCGCTTCGACGCCGTCCTCGTCCATGGCGATCCGGGTTTCGCCCGCATCGACGACAGCTTTCCGCTGGCGGCCCAGATCGCCGACAAGGTGATCTATACCGGCCTCGTCGCCGCCCCACCGCCGCAGCCTGCGGCAGAGCGCTTCGACATCCTCGTCTCGGCCGGCGGCGGCGCCGTCGGCGCGGCGCTGAACGAGGCGGCGATCGCTGCCGCCCGCACGCTGCCACAGGCGCTGCGCTGGTGCGTCATCGCCGGACCCAACCTGCCGCAGGCGGCCTTCGACGCCACGGTGGAGGCAGCGCCGGACAACGTCTCCGTCGTGCGCTTTCGCACCGATTTCCCGAGCCTCCTGACGGCGGCGCGCCTGTCGGTCTCGCAGGCGGGTTACAACACCGTCTGCGACATCCTGCGGGCCGGCTGCCGCGCCGTCTTCGTGCCGTTCACGGCCGGCGGCGAGACCGAGCAGACGGCAAGGGCGACGCGGCTGGAAAAGCGCGGGCTCGCGCGTGTCGTGGCGGAGCGGGCGCTGACGCCTCAGAGCCTGACCGAAGCGATCAGCGCGGCGCTCGACAGTCCGGCGCAGCCGATGCCGCCGCTCGATCTCGACGGGGCGGCCGGGACGGCAGCGCTGCTGCGCCGTCTCGTCGCCGGCGCCGCGGTCACAAGGCTCGCGCGGGACAGCGCCGCACGCTGACGTCGCCGCCCGCCCCGCGCCCGATGCCACCTGCGATTCCCTGCCCCTGACGTTGCAATCCCCGCCTACGGCCTTGCAATCAAAGCCAAAACGATCTTCACTGCATCATCGAGGCAGCAAATCGCATCGCGTGCCTGCGGCGGAGGAACAGACGAACATCCGGGCGATGAAACCGGTCCGTGCCGGGCGGGCCGGCCTTTTCTGGAGCGCCGATGATGACTATATCGCAGTTCGACGTCGCCCTGGCGCGTTGCTCATTCAATACGGATGCGAATTCCCCGCCCCACCGGGTTCGAAGCGTCCGGGTCCCCGTTTTCTCCACGGTCTGATCGGTTCATGGAAAAAGGCCTAACCCACTACATCTGGACACACACGCGGCCGCAGCAGCTGTGGATCCTGCTCGTCGTCGCCGCCTCGATGATCCCCTATTTCCTCTCGTTCGACCTGCCCAAGCAGATCGTCAACGGGCCGATCCAGGGCCAGGGCTTCGAGGGCGAGGCGGCGCGCCAGCTGTTCATGCGCATCGAGTTCGCCCTGCCCGTCTTCGGCAACGTTGTGTTCTTCCCCGGCATCGAGCTGAACCGGCTGCAGATGCTGATCGCGCTGAGCATGGTGTTTCTCGCACTCGTGGTCGTCAACGGCCTGTTCAAGCTCTACATCAATACCTACAAGGGCCGCCTCGGCGAACGGCTGCTGCGCCGCATCCGCTTCGAGCTGGTCGATCGGGTGCTGCGCTTCCCGCCCTCGCAGTTCAAGCGCATCAAGGGCGCCGAAATCGCCAGCATGATCAAGGACGAGGTGGAGCCGATGGGCGGCTTCACCGGCGACGCCTTCGTGGCGCCGGCGCTGCTCGGCGGCCAGGCGGCCACCGCGCTGTTCTTCATCTTCGTCCAGAACGTCTGGCTCGGCATGATCGCGGGCATCATCGTCGCCGTGCAGGCGGTGCTGATCCCGCGCATGCGCCGGCGGCTGCTGGTGCTCGGCCGCGAACGGCAGCTGACAGCGCGGGAGCTTGCCGGCCGCGTCAGCGAGATCGTCGAGGGGGTCAACACGATCCACGCCTACGACACCTCGAACTTCGAGCGCGCCGACATCGCCGCCCGGCTCGGGCGGATCTTCAAGATCCGCTACGACCTCTACCAGTGGAAATTCCTGGTCAAGTTCATCAACAACTTCCTCGCCTCCGTCACGCCGTTCCTGTTCTACCTGATCGGCGGCTATCTCGCGCTGCAGGGCCGGCTGGACATCGGCCAGCTCGTGGCCGTCATCGCCGCCTACAAGGACCTGCCCGGCCCGCTGAAGGAGCTGATCGACTGGGACCAGGCGCGCCAGGACGTGCAGGTGAAGTACAATCAGGTGGTCGAGCAGTTCAAGGTCGACAGCCTCATCGATCCCGCACTGCAGGAGCTTTCGACCGACAAGGTCGCGCCGCTGGCCGGCGCGCTCGCCGTCGCCAACCTGACGCTTGCCGACGACAGCGGCGCGCACACGGTCGAGCACGTCTCGGTGCAGTTCCCGCGCGGCGAATATGCCGCCATCATCGGCGGCGCGGCTGCGGGCGGCGACGCGCTCGCCGAAGCGATCGGCCGTTCGGTCTGGCCGGAGAGCGGGCGCATCGCGCTCGGCGACGCCGACCTGTTCGGCCTGCCCGAATCCGTCGTCGGGCGGCGCATCACCTATGTCTCCTCGGACGCCTATTTCTTCTTCGGCACGCTGCGCGACAACCTGCTCTACAGCCTCAAGCACGCGCCGCTGCGCGAGCCGGAATACGAGGACGCCCATGCCAACTTCCGCAAATGGGAGGTCGGCGAGGCGCGGATGGCCGGCAATCCGGACCACGACATCGAGAGCGACTGGATCGACTACGAGGCCGCCGGCGCCACCGGGCCCGAGGATCTGTTCCCCTCGGTCGTCTCCGTGCTCGACAGCGTCTACCTCACCAAGGACATCCTCGAGCTGGCGCTGCGCTCGGCGGTCGATCCGCACACCCACGAGGAGCTGACGACCCATATCGTCAAGCTGCGCCACACCTTCCGCGAGGAACTCGACAAGGCGGGGCTTTCCAACCTCGTCGTGCCGTTCGAGCCGGACCGCTACAACATCGAGGCCACCGTCGGCGAGAACCTCCTGTTCGGCACCGCCCTCGGCGAGCAGCTGGTCGGCCGGGCGATCGGCCGCAACGCCTATTTCCGCGAGGTGGTGGGCCGCGCAGGCCTCGACCGCATGCTCTACCAGATGGGCTACGAGATCGCCGAGAACGCCGTCGAGCTCTTCGCCGGGCTGCCGCCGGACCATCCGTTCTTCCAGCAACTGACCTTCATGACGCCCGACGACATCCCGATGTACCAGCAGCTTCTGCAAAAGCTGAAGGGCAAGGATTTCGCCGAAACGACGGACGAGGACAAGCACAACATCATCCGCCTCAGCTTCGCCTATATCGAGCCGCGGCACCGCTTCGGTCTTCTGACCGACGACTTGATGAAGACGATCGTCGAGGTCCGGCTCGCCTTCCACGAGGGGCTGCCGGAGAGCCTGAAGGGCGCGATCGACCGCTACGATCCGCACAGCTACATGGCGTCCGCCAGCCTGATGGACAACGTGCTGTTCGGCCGCGTCAGCCACCGCCACGCCGACGGGCCGGAGCGGGTGCGCACCATGGTGATCGAACTCCTCAGCGAGCCCGGCCTCTACGACCAGGTGCTGTCGATCGGCCTGGAATTCAACCTCGGGGCCGGCGGACGCAGGCTCACCCAGGTGCAACGCCAGAAGCTGAACCTCGCCCGCGCGCTGCTGCGCCGGTCGGACTACTACATCTTCAACCGGCCGCTGCCGGCGCTCGACGGACGCACCCAGGAGCAGATCTGCCGCAATGTCCTGACCCTTGTGCGCGACAACAACGACAAGGACGTCTCGATCATCTGGGTGCTGACCAACACGACCCTGACCGACCTGTTCGACCGGGTGCTGATCTTCGACAAGGGACGGCTCGTCGGCGACGGCAAGCACGCCGAACTTGCGGACAACGCGACATTCAGGGAATTGGTGTCATAATGTCATAATATGGCTAAAATGCCAGACGACCGAGGGGACGGACGAAGACGATGCTATTGAAGGACGAGGTACAGATGTTGCGGCGGGTGCCGCTGTTTTCGGGCGTGGATCCGACGAAGCTGAAGCTTCTCGCCTTCACCTCGGACAGGGTGCACTACGCCGCCGGCGAGATCCTGTTCCGGCAGGGCGACAATGGCGATGCGGCCTATGTCATCCTCACCGGCCGCGCCGATATCCTGGTGGAAGCGCCCGGCGGGCAGATCAAGGTCGCCGAGGTGGAGAACAACTCGATCGTCGGCGAGATCGCCATCCTCTGCGACGTCTCGCGAACGGCCACCGTCAAGGCCAGCACCAACCTCGAAGCCCTGCGCATCAGCAAGGACCACTTCCTCAAGCTTCTGACCGATTTCCCCGAGATGACCATCGAGATCATGCGGGAGCTGGCAAGCCGCCTGAGCCGCACGACGATGGAACTCACCGACGAGCGGGCCCGCGCAAGGAAATCCGACTGACGCATTTTCCGCCCCATTTGCGCATGCGAGAACCGGGCGCCAGGCGCGCTCCGGCAGGCCGGGAACGTTTTTCGAAGTCGTGCGTTTCAGAGGGAGGCCGGAGAAGGACGCGCGGGACGCGGTTTCGGCCCCGGAAAGGCATAAATCCCGCGTGCGAACTTCGTCCTCGCAAAACAGTTTCATATTCGCTACGCTTGGGAGACCGACCGTGCCTCGGGTGCAACCGGAAACTATGGAAGGTTAGTGCGACGAATGCTCGAATGGATCCGATATTCCGGTCGCGGTTTGCGCAGGGTCAAAAACGTCGCACCGACACCCCATATAATGTGTGTCGGGCGCGGGGATGACCGAAGCGCAAAGGGCCGGGTCGAGCATCCGACATTCTAGGACTTTCGCCTTGCCGGGCGAACTGGAAGAGGTCAGGCAGACATGAACATGATTGGAAGGCCGCCGCATTCGAACCAGAAGACCGCAGGACCCCGCCGGCTCCGGCAGAGTAACGGCGCAAAGGGCGTGCTGTCGGTCAAGTTCTGGGGCACGCGCGGCAGCATTCCGGTTTCCGGCGAAGAGTTCAGCCGCTACGGCGGCAACACGGTCTGCATCGAAATGCGCTGCGGCGACGAGGTCCTGCTGTTCGACGCCGGCTCCGGCATCACGCCCGCGGGCTTTGCGATGAAGGCCGAAGGGACGAAGAAGGTCGACCTGTTCTTCAGCCACTGTCACTACGACCACATCATCGGCCTTCCCTATTTCAAGCCGCTCTACAACCCCGACTGCGACGTGAAGATCTGGTCGGGGCACCTTGCCGGCCAGATGTCCACCTGCCAGATGGTGCAGGAATTCATGAGCCCACCATGGTTCCCCGTCGGGCCCAAGGTGTGCCGCGCGCACCTGAACTACGGCGATTTCCACGCCGGCGACGTGCTCGCACCGCGCGAGAACATCGCGGTCCAGACCGGCAAGCTGAACCATCCGGGCGGCGCGATCGGCTACCGGGTCGAATGGGGCGGCCGCGCGGTGGCGGTGATCACCGATACCGAACACGAGCCCGGCGTCCTCGACGCGGAAGTGCTGAAGCTGATCCGGGACGCGGACCTCTTCATCTACGACGCCTGCTATGTCGATGCGGAAATGGAGACGTTCAAAGGCTACGGCCACTCCACCTGGCAGCAGGCCATCCGCCTCGCCCGGGCCGCCAACGCCAAGGCCGTCGCCTTCATGCACCACGCCCCCTGGCGCACCGACGCCGAGTTGCAGGAGATCGACCGGCAGGCCGCGGCCGAATTCCCGAACGCCTTCTCCGCCCGCGACGGGCAGGTGCTGGAGCTGGTCGCAATCGACGCGTAAGCCGATCTCGGCACGCTTGCGCCAGGGCGCGCCTATCCGACAATCTCGGAGAGCCGGTTCCACCGGCAGGCCGGATGCCTTGCCGTCCGCGCGAACAGGCCGTCCAGAAAGCGCCAGACCGCCTCGTCATGGACGAGGTGATGGGTGAGAAGGCCGAGCGTGCCCTCACCGTTCTCGTTGCCACTTTCGAGCGCCTTCAGCCGCGCCACCATTTCGCCGACGAGAACGCCGGTGTCCCGGCCGCCGCGCGTGCCGTGCCAGTCGATCACGTCGACATGGGTGTTGACCGCGGGCAGGCCGAGGCTCCTTTCCGGGCCGAAGACCGACAGCGCGCGGAAGCCGATGCCGCCGAGACGGGGCACGAGCGCGGGATCGATGCGGTTCCACGGCGGCACCAGCACCGGCACGAAGCGGGGGCCGAAGAGGTTCGCCAGGGTCGAGGCGCCGCGCTGCAGCGAGGCGAGCACGACCTCGGCCGGCCGATGGGGCCCAAGTTCCTGCTTCTTCTGGTCCGGCGGGGCGAAATTCTCGTGCGACCAGCCATGCACCGCGACTTCGGCATCGGGGGCAGCGGCAAGTCGGCGGGCGAGTGCCGCGCCGGTGAAGGCGGGGATGACCGCCAGCGCCACCGGCACGGCATGGCCGGCCGACTGGGCCAGCAGCCGTTCGAGCGCCGCCGTCGGCTCCACCGCGTCGTCGTCGCGAAGCCAGAAGCGCGCGACCCGCCCGGCGCGCGCCCAGCGGTCGAGTTCATCCTCCAGCGGCGCCCATGCGGCGTCCGCCATCCCTGCATCGTTCATGCGATCTGTCATGCGTGTCCCCTCACGTACCGGCGCAGGATGTCGTCGAGGCGCTGCGAGGCGCGCGCGAGCGAGCATTCCTCGACAACGAAGCGCCGGGCGGCACGGGCCATGTCCTGCCGCACCGCATCCTCCGTCAGCATCCGTTCCAGCGCCGCGGCATAGGCGCCCACGTCGCCCGGCGGCGTGAGCAGCCCGGTGACGCCGTGGCGGACCACCTCCGGCACGCCGGCTGTCGCCTGGGCCACGACCGGCAAGCCGGCCGCCTGCGCCTCCAGATAGGCGAGCCCGTAGGCCTCGCCGGTGCCCGGCCAGGCATAGACGGCGGACGCGCCGAGGAGGGCCGCGATCCCGGCAGTGCCGCGCTCGCCGTGCCAGACGATCCGCCCGCCTTCCACCGCCGAAAACAGCGCCTCGACCTCGCCGCGCAGCGCGCCGTCGCCTGCGACAGAAAGGGTCCACGGCAGGTGCTGAAGCTGGGAGAGCGCTGCCGCCAGCATGCGGTAGCTCTCCATCTTGTCGCCGGGCCGCATCATCGCGACCGTGACGAGCGCATGCGGCTGCGGGGCCGGCTCCACGGCCACGTAGGGCGACGGGTCGATGAAGGGCTGCAGCAGCGCCGTGCGCCCCTCCGGGATGGCGGCAGCGAGGCCGTCGCGGTCGCGGCGGGTCAGGCAGATGTTGACCGCCGCCGCACCGATCGTCTGCGCCAGCCGCCGCTGGTTCTCCGCCCACTGGCCCTGGTTGCGGCGCGCCGAATAGGAGGCTTCGGCGGTGACATAGGCGAAGCCGAAGCGACGGGCGAGTTCCGGGCCGATCAGGTCGGGGGCCTTGTAATAGGGGTGGTAGCAGAACCAGGCATCCGGTGCCCCCCCGGCCTGCCAGAGCGCCGTCAGCCGCGCGACCTCCGCGCTCGCCGCCTGTTCGATCGCCGCCCTCCCCGCGCCGTCCGGGTCGGAGGAGAAGCTGCGCAGGTGCGAGGCGACCGTGACCTCGTGGCCCGCTTGCGCCAGCGCCTCGATCAGGACCCGCGCCATCAGCCGGTCCCCGGAGGGAACGGGATGGTCCGGCGATTTCAGCGGCGCATGGAAGGCGATCTTCATGTCCCACGGTTTAGAGCCATCGGGCGCCGAAGGGAAGCCGCCGTGACGGCCGCAGCCTCGCTAACGCCTTGAAATCCGGAAGCGATCCTCGCGCGAAATTGATAGGCCGAAAACCATTTTTACGCTAGTTGTGTGCTGTCCGGCCCGCCATGCGTCCGCCAGAGAGTCCGCCCGAAGCACCCAAACAGAGAGCCCGCCATGACCTTGCCCCTCATCCGCCGCCTCCTTGCCGTTTCCGTCCTTCTCGGCGCGGCCCTTCCCGCGGCGGCCGAGGACGCCGCCTCGCGCAAGCTGCACGACGGCTTCGACGGCACCGGCTTTGCCGAGACCGGCGGCCTCTACTATCGCAAGAATGCCGAGCAGAAGGCGGGCACGGCGACCTTCCAGAGCGTGGAGAAGAAGGTCGGCACCGGCGCGCTGGAACTCAGCGTCCGCCCGCTGTGCAAGCCCGACAGCGAGGGTTGCAGCGAGAGGGCGGAGATCTGGGAGGAGACGGCGCTGCGGGTGCCCTACGACAAGGGCGTCTGGTTCGGCTTTGCGGTGAAGTTCGGCGATCCGATCCCGCAGGACGACCACCGCTACCTGATCGCGCAGTGGAAGCGCGAGATCGGCCCGGATGCCGAGGGCGACTTCAGCCCGTTCCTGGCGCTGCGGCTCGACAACGGCCGGCTGTTCGCCACGATCGAGAGCAATTACCAGCCGGGAACCGAGGCCGCCACGGAGGGCGGCATCGCCACCTGCGCGGGCGGCCAGGCGCCGGTCTGGCTGCGCCCGGAGGCCAACCAGATGCGCTCGCTCATCGCCCACGACGACCAATGGCGGCCCGTGGAAGACGGCGGGGTCTTTCCCGGCTGCACCGACAAGCTGATCCTGACCCGTCACGGAAACCCGCTGCCGACCCCCGATTCCGGCTGGATCGACTTCGCCGTCTATTCCCATCCCGGCCCGGACGGCGACGGGCGCGTCGAACTCTTCGCCAACGGCCAGTGGATCGTCACCGCCAAGGGCTTCATCGGCCACAACGACCACGGCCTCGGCGAGAACCAGTACTTCAAGTTCGGCCCCTACCGCGCCGCCGGCGCCGGCCAGTGGACGCTCTACTACGACGACTTCCGCCGCTCGCCCGACTGCATCGACGTGCTGCGCGACGAGGCGGCCTGCGCGCTGGTGCAGTGAGCGGGGTGAGAGTTAGGTAGCGCTCCGCCGTCCCTGCGGGCGCCTCAAAGCAGAAGGGCGATCTGCCCGCGCATATGTTCCGCAGCCGATCTCGCAGCCGCCTGCCTGTCGGTCCATGTATCGACGATCTCACCGAGATACGCCCTTCGCGCATGGTCGAGGATCAAGGCATGCCGCCCTGGAAGCCGTGGGCGGGCCCAGGCGGCGGCGGCATCCTTCGAGACGAAGTCGCCGTGTTCGGATGTCCGCCACATCCGGGCAAGCGTCAGCAAGACGTTCCGCTCATCTCCCTGCAATCCGTCCAGCAGGGCGGGAAGGCCCTCGCGCATGGCCGCGCGGATCGCACCGGCCGACACTTCGGGGAGCAGTTCGACGGCTTCGGGACCGAACAGCGGTATCGCATTTTCCCGCGCCTGCGCGAGGACGATGGTGTTCTCGGGGTCGCTCGCCGGGCCGGCTGTCTCCCCGGTCTCGAACGCATCGCGAAGCCACTCGCCATAGACTATTTCCGCCTGCGCCGGATAGAGATGCATGCCTTGCCCGTTGAAGTCGAACACCATGACCTCGAGACATCTCGGCTCCGGGTCACGACGGGGATGACGCCCTGAAAGGCGCAGAAGCGCAGTCACGAGCGCGCGGCGCTGGCATTCCGTCACCGGTCCTGCGACGATCACGAGGATGTCGACATCGCTTTGCGGCTGCAACCGGCTCTGCACTGCCGAGCCATGCAGATAGATGCCGAGAAGCGCATCTTCGAAAAGTTCGGAAAGCGCCGAGACGGTATCCTGAACCTGCCTGGAAATTCCCACCGCTTGCATCCGTCCTCCACTCCATCAGCCGCATGGCCTTGCTTCATAGCGGCGCTTCGCCCCTCTCCCTTCCCGTTTGCGGGGTGAGGGGCATGTTCTTTTCCGTGCCGTATGGTGGCAGCGGGGCGCCCCTCATCCGCCTGCCGGCACCTTCTCCCCGCAGGCGGGGAGAAGGACGATTGCGGCGGCGTCGCGATCCATCCCGTCGGCACGGACGAACGTCGAGGCTCCTACCAGGGCTTCCAGGCGACCAGCAGGCCGCCGTCGGTGCGTTCGGCCTCGTCGCACAGCGCGAGCACGTCTTCGACCGGCGCTCCGCGGGGGAGCGTGCCGGCGACGAGGGCGGCGTCGGCGATCGTGACGGCGCCGCCGCGGCAGACGACGGTGAAGAGCAGCGGGCCGGTGGACCACCAGGCGGGCGCGCCCGGAAGGGCGGCCGCGGCCTGCGGAAGCGCTTCGAGGATACGGCTGATGGCGGGATGGCCCGGGGGAGCGGCGATGAAGGAATTGGCGAGAAGCAGGCTGCCGGATCCGGTGTCGCGCGGGATATCCTCCGCCAGAACCGAAAGCCCGGTGAGCGGCAGGACGGCATGGAATGGGATATCGCGGCGGGCGGGATACCAGTCGCAGTCGAGATAGATGCCGCCGAAGCGCTGAAGGATCAGGTAGCGGGCGACATCGACCGCGCCCGGCAGGTCGCCGGCCGCCAGCATCGCGGCGAAGACCGGATGGGCGTCGATGCCGAGTGCGGCGAGATCGGCCTCGCGCCAGAGCCGGTATTCATAGCCGTGCCGCGCGGCATGGTCGGCCCAGGCGGCAGTCGCCGCCGGCAGGGCGGCCGTGCCGATCCAGACCTGGTGCAGCAGGTGCGGGACGGGCTTGCGGCCGGCCTCGGCGATCGCGCGGCGTTCCCCGGAGGTGAAGCGGCCGAACGGTGCAAGCAGGCCCGGCGGCGGAACGAGCGTGTGCTGGTAGCCGATGCGGGCGACCGGGTCGCTCCGGCGCTTGGCCACCTTGAGGAAGGCCGAGTGCAGCGGCCGCGGCAGGCCGAGCACGGTGGCCGGGCCGAGCGCACCATTTTCCGGGTCGGCGGCCATCGCCTCCAGGATCTCCAGCGCCGCCTCGAAGCGTCCCTCCTCGCGCAGCGCCTCGGCCTGCCGCAGGCGCGCCTTCAAGCTGTCCCGTTTCGTCATGCCTCTTGCTCCAAAACGCCCAATGCACGGCCGCGTGGTCCCGGCGCATGGTTCCTGCATTGGGCTAGCCCGGAACGCCAACGGCCGTCAACGGCGGGCAGCGCCGATCCCGGCCTGCAACGGCGGTGGGGCGGCAAGGCAGTCGCGCGCGGTTTTCATTCCTACGCGGCTATCCCGGCCGCCGGCGGCATTCCGGCCTCAATCGTCCGCCGGCGCGATTTCCGGTTTCATGTCGCAGCGTTCGCATCGACAATGCGACTCGCGCAGACAGGAGACGCCCGCCTTGAAGATCGCCGCAGCCCAGACCGCCGTTTCCACCTCCCTCGCCGCCAACGGGGAGGCCATACGGGGCATGATCGCGGCGGCGGCCGAGGAAGGGGCACGGCTCGTCCATTTCTGCGAGGGCGCGCTGTCGGGCTATGCCAAGGCCCAGATCGACCATCCCGAGGCCTGGACGCGCTTCGACTGGGCGGCACAGGAGGCCGAGTTGCGTGCGATCGCCGCCCTTTGCCGGCGGCTGCGGATCTTCGCGGTCGTCGGCGGCGCGCACCGGCTCTCGGGCGCTTTTCCGCCGCACAACAGCCTCTACGTTCTGTCCGATGCCGGCGAACTCCTCACCCGCTACGACAAGCGCTACCTGTCGAACAGCGAACTGCAGGGGTGGTACACGCCCGGGACCGAGCCGGTCACCTTTGCGGTCGACGGCTACCGCTTCGGCTGCGCGATCTGCATCGAGGCGCAGTTCTTCGAGGTGTTTTCCGGCTACGAGCGGCAAGGCGTCGATGCCGTGCTGTTTTCGTCCTGGGGCATCCCCGTGCGGTTCCTGATCGCGCTTCGGGCGCATGCGGCCCTGAACTGCCTCTGGATCAGCGCCGCCACGCCGGCGCAGACGGTCGGCGACCGTAGCCCGGCGGGCATCCTCGGCCCGGACGGCAAGACGGCGGCGCATGGGCCGCAGGCGCCGGAGGCGGCGATTGCGACCGCCGTGCTCGACAGGGACGACCCGGCCTACGAGACGGTGCTGCGGAAGGCGCGCCCCTGGCGGGCGCTGGCGCGGGAGGGCGGGATCTACCGGCAGAACGGGAGCGACGATCCGCGAAGCCGGGCGCGGGACGCGTTCTGACGCGAGGAAAAGCCGCCTGCGGCCCGCTTCTGCGGCTCCTGCAGCACCAGGCATCCAGGCACAACGCTGCAGGCCGACGGTGCATCGCCTCCTTGCGGCCCATCTTCGGATCGACGTTCACCCCGCACCCGCGCTGCCGCTCACCCCACACCCCGTGCCGCCCCTCACCCCGACCCTCTCCCCGCAGGCGGGGAGAGGGGGATGGAGGCGTCGCGGCATCGCCCTTCTCCCCGTTCACGGGGAGAAGGTGCCGGCAGGCGAATGAGGGGCGGAGGTGCCGCGCACTTCGCGCATGCCGCCCCGCCACGATCCGTCGTCTCTGTGACCCGGCGGCCGGGCCTGTGGCTAGCGCTTTTTGCCGTGGCCGCGCTTCGGGGTCAGGTAGCGCTCGATGATCTCGCGCTGGCCCGGTTCCAGTACGGCTTCGAGCTCGCTCTTGGCCGTCTTCAGCCGTTCGGCCTTTGCCGCCCGGTCCTCCACGCGCAGGATCACCCGGTCGAGGAAATCGAAGCCGGAGGGCCGGCTGCGGCCAAGGCGGGGGCTATCGGGACGGGTGACCTGTTCGCCCGTGCCGGCTGCGGGCGCATCGCCCGCATCGCCTGGAGCCGCCTGCTGGCCGACGGCCGGCGTGTCGCCGGTGCTCGTATCGTCCATCCGGTCTTCCATCGGCATCCCCTCGCCGGGACCGCCCGGTCCGCCGGGGCGGCCGCGATGCGGCATGGGGGTTGCGAAATCGACGAGGGCCGCGGTGAAGCTGCGCCAGGCGTCGAGCTGGGACGTCTTGATGCCGGCTGCGACCTCGGCTGCGGCAAGGCGCGTCGCCAGCCGCTCGCCCGACCATTGCTGGTGCCAGCGATGGGCGCGGGCCCGGTCGCGGTCCCGGTCGCCGTCGCGATCGTGCCGGTAGCCACGACGGTCGTGGCCCATGCCGCCGCGGTCGCCGTGGCCGCGATCCATGCGGGCTTCCCGTTTCGACATGTCCGGTCCGCGCTCGCCGGAGACGGCCGGCGGCGGGCTTGCGTCCTGCGCCAGCGCCGGCAGCGCGCCGGCACCGGCCATGGGCAGCGCCAGCGGCAGGGCGAGCGCCAGCACCAGCGCCTTGCGCAATCCTCCGGAACGGGTCTGATGAATATCGGTTATCATTCTGTTTCTCCTTGGCATTCGTCCCTACGGGAAGAAAGATAGGAGCCGCCCGTGACCGCTCTAGGGCTCGAAGATGACGAATGGCATGGACGCGATGACTTTTGCGTGATCGCCGCGGGCATTGCGGGAGGACCGCAACCGCGGCTGGCAGGCGGCGCGGGACGACGGAGACTGCCGCGGTTAGCGCTTGGCCGCCTTGCCCACCTCCAGCGGCCAGGTGACGAGATAGTCCTCGTAGTCCTCGACGTCGATGCCCACTTCATCCACTGTGCGGCCGCGGGCGGAGATGCCGGCCTGGTGCACCGTCTCGGGATCGCCGGAGACGAGCGGGTGCCACCAGTAGAGGTCGTGGCCATCGCGGACGAGGCGATAGCCGCAGGTCGGCGGCAGCCAGGAAATCTCGGCCACCGACTTCACCGTCAGGCGGATGCAGTCGGGCACGGTCGCCTGGCGGTTTTCGTAGTCCTTGCAGCGACAGCTGTGCTCGTCGAGCAGCTGACAGCGGATCGAGGTCCAGACGACCTCGCCAGTGTCCCAGTCCTCGAGCTTGTTGAGGCAACAGAGCCCGCAGCCGTCGCACAGGCTCTCCCATTCGCCGTCCGACATCTCGGACAGCGTCTTGGTCCGCCAGAAGGGCGCATCGTCGCCGGAACCGTCGGCAACGGGGGCCTTCTTCACCTCGTTCTTCGCGCTCATTCCCGTCCACTGGACCCCGCGGGCGAAAAGGTCAAGCAAAAGCGCCCGTACGGGCGAGAACGGGCCTGCGGAACCTGCTTTCCGGCCCTGCCGCTTCACGCCGCTGTCCACCCCACTGTGTCCTGCGCGCAAGCCTTCGCGACAACGTGAACGCGGCCGCAACGGATCGGAAACCCTGTTGTTTTATCGGTGGCGATAGCCTGATATCGTTTCTATGAGATCGCGCGCCCCGGGCGCGCGCGCATGAGGATGAACCGCCGTGCAGGACGACCATATGGACGACCGTCTGGACGCCCCGGGGCCCGAGCAGAAGCCGCGCCGCCGCCGGCGGCACATCCTCCTGCGGATCGACAGCTGGATCGACAGCACCATCTGGAACGCCGGCTTCCGGCTGGCCGAACTGTGGGAGGAGATCACCATCTTCTTCCGCCGCTTCCAGACGAAGGGCTGGAAGCGGGCGGTGTTCGAGATCCTCGGCGAAGGCATGAACCTGGGCACCGCCGGCTTCGTGCTTTTGCTTGCGCTGGCACTTCCGGCCTTCGAGGAGACCAAGGGCAACTGGCGCAACCAGAGCGACTTCGCCGTCACCTTCCTCGACCGCTACGGCAACGAGATCGGCCACCGCGGCATCATCCACGAGGATTCCGTGCCGGTCGACCAGTTGCCGGACCACCTGATCAAGGCGGTGCTGGCGACCGAGGATCGCCGCTTCTTCGACCATTTCGGCATCGATTTCCTCGGGCTTGCCCGCGCCATGACCGAGAACGCGCGCGCCGGCGGCGTCGTGCAGGGCGGCTCGACCCTGACGCAGCAGCTCGCCAAGAACCTGTTCCTCACCAACGAGCGGACGATCGAGCGCAAGATCAAGGAGGCCTTCCTGGCGCTGTGGCTGGAGGCGAACCTGTCGAAGAAGGAGATCCTCAGGCTCTATCTCGACCGCGCCTACATGGGCGGCGGCACTTTTGGCGTGGCGGCGGCCTCGCAATTCTATTTCGGCAAGGACATCACCGATGTCGATCTCGCCGAAAGCGCCATGCTGGCCGGGCTGTTCAAGGCCCCTGCCCGCTATGCGCCGCACGTCAACCTGCCGGCGGCGCGCGCCCGCGCCAACGAGGTGCTGACCAATCTCGTGCAGGGCCGGCTGATGTCGGAGGGCCAGGTGATCGCCGCGCGGCGGAATCCCGCGAGCGTCATCGACCGGCAGGAGCGGACCGCGCCCGATTTCTTCCTCGACTGGGCCTTCGAGGAGGTCCAGCGCATCGCCCGCCCCTTCGCCCAGCATTCGCTGATCGTGCGCACCACGATCGACCCCGGCCTGCAGGCGGCGGCCGAGGAATCGGTCGAGACAGGCTTGCGGCAGTATGGCGAGAGCTTCCACGTCAAGCAGGGCGCGCTGGTGATGGTCGAGAACGGCGGGGCGGTGCGCGCCATGGTCGGCGGGCGCGACTACGGCGAAAGCCAGTTCAACCGCGCCACCAAGGCGCTGCGCCAGCCGGGCTCGTCGTTCAAGGTCTATACCTATGCGGCGGCGATGGAGAAGGGCAAGACGCCGGAGGACACGATCGTCGACGCGCCGATCACCTGGCGGGGCTGGTCGCCGCAGAACTACGGCCGCAGCTATGCCGGCCGGGTGACGATGATGACGGCGATCGCCCGCTCGATCAACACCGTCCCGGTGCGGCTCGCCAAGGACTATCTCGGCACCGAGGCGATCGCCGACATGGCGAAGGCGATGGGGGTGGAGACGCCGATCCGCACCGACAAGACGATGCCGCTCGGCACCTCGGAGGTCACCGTGCTCGACCAAGCGACCGCCTATGCGGTCTTTCCGGCGGGCGGGGTGCAGTCGCGCCGGCACGGCATCACCCAGATCCTGAACTATGACGGCGACATCCTCTACGACTTCTCGCGCGACGCGTCGCCGGCCGGGCGCGTGCTCTCCGAGCGGGCCAGTGCCGACATGAACCGCATGCTCGTCAACATCCCCGTCAACGGCACCGCCCGCAAGGCGGCGCTCAACGGCGGCATCGTCACCGGCGGCAAGACCGGGACGACACAGGCCTATCGCGACGCCTGGTTCGTCGGCTACACCGGCAACTACACGACCGCCGTCTGGTTCGGCAACGACGACTACACCTCGACCAACAATATGACTGGCGGCTCGCTGCCGGCGATGACCTTCAAGCGGCTGATGGACTACGCCCACCAGGGCATCGAACTGCGCGCGATCCCCGGCATCGAGAACCCGCTGCCCGGCCCGCAGGCGCCCGGCGCAGCCACCGCCGCCGCCGAACAGCAGCCCGACAACGCGCTTCCGGCCCTGGTGCGCCCGCGCTCGCTCTCGGTCGGCGTGACGAGGCTGCTGCGCTCGATCGCAAAGGACCTCAACGAGGCCAAGCCGCTTTCGGCCGACGGGCGCGTGGCGGCGCTGTAGGGGCGGCGACAGGCGCGGCACGGCCTTCGCCCTGTTGCCCCGGCTGCCCCTCACCCTGTTCTCTCCACGGCTGCCCCTCACCCTAACCCTCTCCCCGCAAGCGGGGAGAGGGGACGTGCCCTGTTCTCCGGCCGCGACGGATGGCGCCAGCTTAGCCGGGGCATCTTCCTTCCGAAAATCACGGCGTTTCGGGTGCGCGTCCTTCTCCCCGCCTGCGGGGAGAAGGTGCCCGGCAGGGCGGATGAGGGGCTGACGCGGACGGGGCCTAAGGGCGCACTTCCCCACGGGCCTTGCCTTTGTCATCGATTTTCGCAACGGAATCATGCAATGCTCGCTGCCAGAGCCTGCGCCGCGGCCCCTTCTTCGTGGCGATCGGTTCTCGCGTGTCCAACCGGTAGGCCGATTTGTTCCGTATTCCGCTTCTCGTCGCCCTTGCGCTCGCCATCACCTTCGGCCTCGGCACGGCATCGGCCGTCTGGGCGCTGAAGGCGACGATCGGGTTCGGGTCGATCGCGCTCGGCCCCTGGCACGCCTTTCCCGATGCGCAGACGGCCGGCGCCGATCCCTATGCCAAGGCCCATCGCGCCCGCGACGGCGCGCTCCTGTTCGGCAGCGCCGAGGGACTGATCTTCCGCGCCACCCAGGACAGCGGCGGCCATGCGCTTTCCGGCCGCTGCGCCTACGACATCGTCGGGCTGACGCCCCCTGCCCGGCTGTGGACGCTGCATGCGAGCACGCCCGACGGCCGGCCGATGGCGCTGGCGCCCGGCATGCCGGCCGGGCTGAACTCGTGGACGACGCTGCGCGAGGCCGACGGCAGGATCGTCGTGCATGTGGCGCCCACAGCGCAGCCGGGCAACTGGCTCTCGGTCGCGCCGGGCCGGCCCTTCCGGCTGGTGATGACGCTGCTCGACACGCCGACGGCCGGCAGTTCCGGCGTCATCGACCTGTCGATGCCGTCGATCGAGCGGACGGGATGCGCCGATGCGTAGCATCCTGTTTGCGATCCTCGTCGGGGTGGTGGGCGCGGCCGCGCTGCACATCCTGATCATCCTCGCCGTGCCCTATTTCACCGGCAACGACGCCTATACCCGGATCGGCGACCTCGGCGAACCGTTGCGCTTCTATCCGCTGCCGAACACGGCGGCGAGCCGCGGCGGACTGGTCAACGACGATCCGGGCCTGCGGGTCGCGGCGTGCGCGTTTTCGGTCGCCGACGCGCCGGTGCGGCTCTATGCGCCGGCCGGCGTGCCGTTCTGGTCGGTGGGCGTGTTCGACAGCTCGGCCAACGAGGTGTTCAGCATGAACGACCGGACGGCGGTGGCCGGTGCGCTCGACGTCGTCGTCGCCACACCGATCCAGCTCAACGCCATCCGCAAGGCGCTGCCGGCGGCCCTTGCCCAGTCGATCCTGGTGGAGATGCCCGTCGACGAGGGCTATGCGGTGCTGCGCACCTTCGTGCCGACCGCGACGATGGACGAGGCCGCCCGCGCCTTCCTCGGCAATGCCGGCTGCGAGGCGATCGACGAGAGCACGATCGAATAGATCGTGCCGCCGGCGGCCAGTTCCTGGAGCATTGTGGATTTTCAGTTCGCGCACGCAAGGCGGCGACCGGGATCGCCGAACGGACGCCGCCTGCCCGCATCGCCGGGACGCGTGAGCCCGCGCGATGCCCGCAAGACAACGCTGGCCTGCCACGGCAGGTTCGCCCTGCGGCAGGGCCGGCCTCGCCTCAGCGGCAGGCGTCCTTGCCCGGCTTCGTCGGCCGACGCCGGCTCGCGCGCGCTTCTGCGGCAACGAGCGCCGGGGTCAGCCGCTCGTAGCGGACGCCGGTGAAGAACAGCACGGCGGCCGGGGCCTCGTGCCATACCTTCGCGCGCTGCGGCCTGCGGGCCATGCGTTCCTGAATTCGTACCACGTCTGCCATTCTCGCCTCCTTACAAGAACCGAGACGGATGAAGTACTGCACAAATCTCATCCTGCCCGCCTGACGGGCCAGTGCCACCGGATCCGTCCGGGGCTGCGGCTTCACACGCTGAACCATAACACCACAACCGGACCTTGAACGGCAAAGGCGCTGCAAAGGTTTCCCGATCGGGGAAAAGTTCTTCCAGCTGCCGTCCTGCGCGGAGTGCAATCATCTGCATCGCCGACGCGACTTCCCTTGTCTCCGCATCCGCGCCTGTCCGGCACCATCCCCGAACAGGGGCCTGCGGCGAAGGGATCCGGTGCATCGCACCTTGCCTTCGAAACGTCGTTGCATCGGCTTCGACGCAACGATCGCGCTTGAAGGGAAGAATAGCACGGGGACGCCCCCGGCACTGCCCATCCCTATGTCCGAGAAGTTGCGTCAATACGGTTAACATCTTGCTAATTCTTTTCGTCTAATTGTTGGCGATCAAGGATTTCACGCGGCTTTGCGGTTCGGTTCGAACCGCTGACCCGCCGCAGGCCACGCCATCCCAAAGCGGTAGGGATCGGCGGGGAATGCACCGGGAAATGGCTGTCTTTGCGTAAGAGTGGTGCGTCGTGGGGGACAGTTTTCGAGCGCTGGAGAGACCGCAGCCGGGGCGGCAGAAGGACATCGTCCTGATGGCGACGGTCTCCAGCTTCGAGAGCCTCGCCCATCCCTCCCGATCCGACCAGCGGCAATTCCACGAACTGTTCGTGCCCACCTATCTCGCCTCCAGCGACGAGGCGCGCCGCCAGGCGGTCGCAGCCCTGTCGCAATGCGCAGCCGTGCCCGAGGCGACGGCGCTGTTCATCGCCCGCGAGCCGATCGGGATCGCCGCGATCTTCCTCACCCGCTCGGCAGCGCTCTCCCCGCGCCTGCTGATGGAGCTCCTGCACACCGCCTCGCCCGCGCATGCCCGCGCCATCGAATGCCGCGACGACCTCTCGCCGCAGACGATCGAGCGCCTCGTCGACCTGCACCGCGAGCATCGCAGCCGCGGCCCGGTCACGGTCGAGCCGGCGGCGACGGAGGCCCGGCGTCTCGCCCGCGAGGAGGACCTGCGCGAGGAACTCAAGGCGCTGGTGCGGGCGCAGGCCCCGGCGGAAACCGACCCCGATACGGGCCCAACCGGGCTCGTCGCGATCGGCGAGGTTCATCTCGCCCTCATCGTTCGCTTCGCCCGCGCCGGCGAGACCGGCATGTTCTGCGTGACGCTTGCCGACGCGCTGGGCAGCAGCCAGTGGCTCAGCGAACGCATCCTGCTGGACGTTTCCGGACTGCAGCTGGCAACGACGCTGGTGGCGCTCGATGCGCCGGCCGAAGACAGCGCCATGATGCTTGCGCGGCTCTATCCCCATCTTGCCGAGGCGGCGGAAGCGGCCCGGGGGGGAAATCGCGCCGCGGCGCTTGTTGCCGATCTCGGACGGGCGGCCTGCATCGAACGGGTGGAAAGCTGGCGGCGCGCCGACGCCTATACCTATGCCGGCCAGCCGCCGGCGCCGGCCAATTCGGACAGGGGCTCCGACCGGGGCCAAGCCGACATCGACGGCGCGGGCAACCGGGACGGCGAATACCGGCGCCAGGCCGCGCAGCGATAGCGGCAGGCAAAGGGAATGCGACAGGCCGGGCGCATGCGGGCCTTCGCGCGACAGGGCCGACATAAACAGGGCGGACATCAGAAGAGCCGGTGCTGCGCCCGGACCCGCTCGCGCCGCTCGGTGCGGATCGCTGCAATCATGGTGGCCACGTACATGAAGGCGACGAAAGCGACGAAAGCTGGCAGAACTGCAGACATCACGGACCTCCTGAAGTGCGTGCCGGGAGAAATTTCCCACACTTCACTTCTCGCACAGGTCGAGGTGCCGTGCTGTTACCGGCGGAACAGGGGGTGGCCGTCGTCCCCGCGGCCTTGCGCGCGGTCGTCCGTCGCGATCTCGAGGAGGCCGTCGATCGCCTCGGTCTCCAGCGCCACGATCCAGAGGTCGGGATCAAAGCGGATCTCGCGGGAAAGCGCGTCGGAGACGGCCTCGCGCGGCTGGCGGTCCAGCCGGCGCTCGAACAGGCGGCTGCCGCTGTCATCCTCGTCGAAGAAGCTCTGCGGCGCCGGTGCATAGAGCGTCTCGGTGCCGTCGCGCCAGGACTGGCGGACGAACAGCGCCCCGCCTTCGGCCGCCCCCTTGCGCTCGATCGCGGCAAAGTCGCCGCGGGCGAAGACGTTGCGGACCAGGGCAGCGGCGAAGATCTCGGTTTTCAGGCGCATCGGCGCTCAATAGCGGCCCCTGCCCGCGGTGGCAACCGGGCCTGCGGCGGTCGCAGGGTGATCGCATGGGAAGGAAGGCCCCTCCTATCCCCAAGAAGGCTCCTCCCCAACCCTCCCCACAAGGGGGCGGGCTTAACCCGGCCGCACTGCCGGGGTTCCTATCGGGCAGAAGGGCACCCGCTGGGTCCTCTCCCCCCTTGTGGGGGAGATGGCCGGCAGGCCAGAGGGGGGACTTGCCGCCACAGGATTGCCCCCGGACGTCGATCCGGCCCTCAGAGGATGAAGTCGGAGGCCTTGAGGCTGATCGACAGGTCGAGGACGAAGGCGAATTCGGGTGTCTTGTCGCTGTCGATGTTGCCGTAGACGATGGTGTCGCCGCCGCTCTTCTCGTAGCGGATCTGGCCGGCGGCGGTGAAGGCCTTGGTGCCGATGAATGTGAAATCCTGGTCGCCGCTCTTCTTCACGTCCGCGTCCATCACGTCGAGCTGGATCTTGTCGCGCTGGCTGCGGCTGAAGTCGGTGATGACGTCGCGGCCGGACTTGGCGACCGTGGATTCTTCCGGGACGACAAACAGGAACAGGTCGGCGCCCGAGCCGCCGGCGAGGGTGTCGCGGCCCATGCCGCCGTTCAGCATGTCGTTGCCGGAGCCGCCCTTGAGCGTATCGTTGCCGTTCATGCCGAGCAGCCAGTCGTCGCCGGCGTCGCCGTAGAGCTTGTCCTTGCCGTCATAGCCGTAGACCCGGTCGTCACCCTTGCCGCCCTTGAGGGTGTCGTTGCCACCATAGCCATAGAGCGTGTCGGACTTGGAAGAGCCCGTGAGCGTGTCGTCGCCCTTGAGGACGAGCATGCGCATGCCTTCCCAGCCGAAATTGACGGTCGATTTGTGCATCTCGGCGGCCTTGACGTTCAGGCCGGTGAACTCGTTCAGCTTGTCGCCGGAGCGGGTGGAGAAGGTGATCGTCTTGATGGTGCCCGAGACTGGCTCACCGTCGCTGTTCACCTTCAGTCCGGTGCCGACGACGCTCATCTTGAGGCCGTTCGAGGCCACCAGCGTCACCTTGGTGGAGGTGTGGCTGTGTGCCCGCAATTCGCCAAACCATTTATCCTCGAAGAGGCCGTAATCGCCCAGAGAAGCGTACCATTTGCCCTTGGCCATGCGAAAATCCCCGTGTTGCAGATGCCGATAGGCGGCACCCGCGGGAGATATCCCGCCGTGCGGCCGACAGCGCCCTCGCCCTCGACAGGCTGATCCCGCGCGCCGAGGTTGCGACGCGCGCCCGATGCCGGCAGATGCCGGCCTTCCGGCACTCTAACGTTTCACGCGCGGATTTCATTTCCGAAAAAGGAGGTACGCCCCCGAAAAAGGGGTAGGTGCTGCGCTCAGAGCGCGCCGATCTCCTTGAGCTTGTTCAGCACCAGTTCGTTCGGCTCGCCGGTGGCGGGCAGCCGGTAGTGCTTCTCGAAGGCGCGGATGGCCTCGCGGGTCCTGGAGCCGGCGACGCCGTCGACGGTGATGTCGGCATAGGCGATGTTGCTCAGCCCTTTCTGGATCTTCATCACCAGCGCGCTCGACGGCCCGGGGCCTGCAGGCGCGGGTGCCGGTGCGGGCGTCGCGGACGCTGCTGCCGGGGCGGCCACGGTATCGGCCTCGGCGGCGCGGATCGCGGCTGCGACCGGATCGATCTCCGTGCCCTTCTCGCTCGCCCCGCCGGTATCGAGCGGTCGCTCGGTCGGCAGCACCGCCACCTGCTGCGGGGCGTCCGCAAGCAGTGCAGCCAGCAATCCCGCATCCGGCGTGCCGGTGAGCGAAAGCCCCCGCTCCTGCTGGAACCTTCGGATCGCCGAGACCGTCTCCTCCTGCAGGCGGCCGTCCGGGTCGCCGGCATAGAAGCCCTGGCGGGCGAGTTCGGTCTGGATGTCGAGGACGAGTTCGTTCGGCTGGCCGGCGTCCTGCCCGCCGCCGCCCTCGGCCTGTTCCTCACCCTCGCGCCGGATCACGAAAGTGGTGACGTCCGAGGGTTCCTCGCGCAGGGCGGAAAAGCCCAGCGTGTTCTGGCCGGAGCGCGTCTTGAGGATCGGCGAGGGATGGCCGCCCGGCTGGTACCACAGCGCATTGGCGGCGACAAAGGAGAAGACGACGGCAAAGGCAGCGCCGCCGCCGACGATCGAGGGATGGCGCGCGGCGAAGGCGCCGAGCGAAAGGAGCGAACGCTGGAGGAGGCCCGGGCCGGAAGCCTGCCGCTTGCGCGCAGCCGCGGTCCTGCCCTTGCCGGCGCCGCGGTCAGGCTGTTTTCGCGCGCGTGCCGTCATGGCCCCTGCTCCTGCTGCTGCCCTTGTTGGCGTTGGAGACGTCTCCCTCCGTCATGGCCGCCGGTATCGCATCGTTTCTCTCGCGGGGAAACAGCCGCGGCGGAAATTCCCCGTCATTGTCGAAGACGCGCTCGCCGGCCTCAACCGTGCCGGAGCCGTCGGCGGGCAGGCAGACGGTGATGCGCGTGCCCTCGCCCGCATCGCTGCGGATCGTGAAGGTGCCGCCATGCAGGGCGACGAGGCCCTTGACCAGCGAGAGGCCGAGGCCGGTGCCCTCGTATTTGCGGGTATATTCGTTTTCCACCTGGACGAAGGGCTGGCCGATCAGGTCGAGCTTTTCGGCGGGGATGCCGATGCCGGTGTCGCTGACGGTGATGACGAGGTCGCGCCCGCGGCGGGCCGCATCGATCATGACCATGCCGCCCTTCTCGGTGAACTTGACGGCGTTGCCGACGAGATTGATCAGGATCTGCTGGAGCGCGCGCTGGTCGGCGATCGCCTCGCCGACGTCGCAGGGCACGCGGCTCGACAGCTTCACGCCCTTCTGGCGCGCCTGCAGCGCCAGCATCTGCTCGCAGGCCTTGACGCTGTCGGCAACCGCGAAGGGTTCCAGCACCAGTTCGTAGCGGCCGGCCTCGATCTTGCTGACGTCGAGCATGGTGTTGACGACCGACAGGAGATGGCCGCCGGACTGGTGGATGAGGCCGACATATTCGCGCTGGCGGTCGTTCTCCAGCTTGCCGAAATACTCGCCGGCGAGGATGTCGGAAAAGCCGAGGATCGCGTTCAGCGGCGTGCGCAGCTCATGGCTGACGGCGGCGAGGAAGCGGGTCTTGGCGTCGTTGGCCGATTCCGCCTCAGCCGCCTTGCGGGCGCTGTCGTGGCGCAGTTCCGCCTCGAGCGAGATATCGCGCGACTGGGCGACGACGGAGGCGAGCAGCCCGGACGTATCGCGCACCGCCGTCATGTCGGTGCGGACGTGCAGGAACTGCGGGCTGCCCTCGCCGGACTGGCGCTGCTCCAGGCGAAGGTCGACTGTGACATGGGCCTGGCCCTGGCGCAGGCGGTCGATCGCCTGCAGGAAGCCGAGCCGGTCGGAGACGTGGATCTGGTCGATGAAGCCGCGGCCGGCGGGATCGCGCATGGAGCGGAGATAGGCCTCGCGGTCGCGGCCGCGGACGTCGGTGACGTAGCCGCGCGGATCGTGCAGCGTGACGAGACCGGCGAAGAGATCGTAGCAGGCGGCCGGATCAAGGGCGGTGGCCTTCGGGGCGGCTGCGGCCGGGGCCCTGCCGATGCGGCGGCGCGACAGCACCGACGAGGCCGCCGTCGCCAGCAGGCCGCCGGAGGCAGCGAGCGCGGCGCCGGCCGGGAGCGCGGCCGAAACGGGCATGACGGTGGCGAGCGCCAGCGGTAGCAGCGGGACGGCTGCGACAGAGGAAAGCAGGATCGCGCGCAGGCCGGCGGGTGCCGCGTCACCGTTTGTGGAGACGCATGCCTCACCCGTAACGGCTGCCGCGAAGGCTGCCATCCTGTCAGCGATGTCACTCAAGAGACGCACGCAATACCCTGCCGTCAGTTGTTCTTTTATGTGGCCGCAGAATCGCACCGGCCGCTTAGAAAAGGATAAACAGGCCGGGTCGGAAAAGGGGCAAATAGGCCCAAAAGGCCCGTTTCAAACCGTTGCCGACGGCATTTGAATTTCGTGGTTAATGACGGGTAAGCGTCTAGAAATGCGGCATTTTCTCGTTCGCGTTAACCTCTCGGGCAGGACGCCGGCGAAGGGAATCCCCAACTTTCCGAGACTTGCCCCGATGCTGCCTGCCTTGATGTTTAACGCCGATCGCTAAATGTTGAGGTAAATGTCCGGCGGCGGGCATTGATTCAAATTTTATGCAGTTTTGAGGAAAAGCCGAGTGATTCCCGCAAAGGGCCGTTTTGGTGTATCCCCTATTGTCACAGCGACGGTCCGGAACGCTTTTGCGGGGCGGACAAGACGGCAGCGGCCGGAAAGAGCGGCGCCGGACAGACAACGAGGATGGGCAAGGCGATGTGGTTTCTGATCAAGGGAGCGTTCTGGTTCTCGCTGGTTCTGGTGCTGCTGCCGCTGTTCGACACGGACGCGACGCAGAAGCTGGAACAGGGCCCGGCGGTCGAGCTCGGCGATACCGTCAGCGCGGCCAGCGAGGCCATCTCCTACCTGTCGGCCATGTGCCTGCAGAAGCCTGAGGTCTGCGAAAAGGGCGCCGAAGCCTTCGTGGCCCTCGGCCACCGGGCGCGCGAAGGCGCCCATGTCGCCTACAAGCTGCTGGACTCGCAGTTCGCCGACCCGTCCGAACTGGCCGCTGCACTCGACCAGCCGCTGCCGGCAGCCGCTACCGCCGAAGACGACGCCGATAACGTCGTCACCGGCACGGTCGCCGCAAAACCGGCGATCTCGGCGGCAGACGCCCTGCTCGAGATCATCGCCATCCCGACGCCCCGGCCCGATCCGGCCGGCTAACTGCCTTACCCGCGCCGTTTTGCCTGGCCGGCGCGCCTTGGCTCTTTGTTTCGACGCATGTCTCGATCCCGAAACCGGAGACCACTTTCGGGAGACATGCTCCGGAACTGCCTGACTTGTTGCTTTGCAACCGCCGCGAGGACAGCCCATGCCTCGCGGCGTCTTCTTGTCGTGCGCCCCATATTCCCGCCGCGTCAATCCAGCCGCACGGTTCAAATTGCCGTCCAATTGCACTATATGTCCGGCAGGAGCCAATTGGACGCGACATGACAGAGCTTGACCGGATCATCGACGACTTCGCCTTCCTCGACGAGTGGGAGGACCGCTATCGCTATGTGATCGAGCTCGGCAAGGCGCTGCCGGAACTGGCCGAAGACAAGCGGACGGCGCAGAACAAGGTGCAGGGCTGCGCCAGCCAGGTCTGGCTCGTCACCCATTCCGACGGCGGCACCGACCCCGTACTCACCTTCGAGGGCGATTCGGACGCGCATATCGTGCGCGGGCTGGTGGCGATCGTGCTCGCCGTCTATTCCGGCAAGCCGGCCTCGGAGATCGCCCGCACCGACGCGATCGGCGTGTTCGACAAGATCGGGCTCGTCGAACACCTCTCCTCCCAGCGCGCCAACGGCCTGCGCTCGATGGTGCGGCGCATCCGCGAGGAAGCCACGGTGCGGGTCGCCGCCTGATACCAACCAGCCTCGCGCGCCGGTCGCGGCGCATTCCTCAATCCGGCGCCGCCGGCCGGTCGAGGCGGCCGGCCAGTTCCGGCCGGTATCCTTCCGCCCCCCAGGAATGGCTGCGCGGCCTCGGGCTCCTTTCGGGCGCATAGTGGCGCGAGAGCGCCATCAGGGCGGCGCGCAGCATCAGCTTGGCCGAACGCGCCGGCCACTGGCGCTCCCGCTCCACCGTCTCCAGACCCTTCATGAAGCAGCAGACGTCGAGGGCGGCGCCAGACAGCTCCGGCCCCATCGCCGCGATCGCCTGCTGCAGGCGGCCGCGCGCGGCGAGCGCGGTATCGGAGAGTTCGCGCGCCCGGCCGAGGTCGCCGCCGTCGCGCGCGGCGAGCCGCGGCTCCCAGCGCATGGTCAGCCGCGGCTGCAGGCCGGCGCGGGTGAAATCGCGCGCCAGCCGCTCCCCGGCCGCAATCGCAGCCTCGGGAAGAAACAGCGCGCCGGCCTTGTCCTTCAGGCGCGCCAGCGCCGCAAGCGGCGATTCCAGCTGGTTGACGCTGACGCGCTCGCTTCCGGCAGCCGTGACGAGAGCGCGTTCGGTCAGGTCGCGGTGCTGGTCGAGATAGCCATCGGCCCCGGCCATAAGCCGCCGCAGGTGGCTGCGGGTCTCGGGCGAGGCGCGCAACATGCCGGCCTCGCGGATCGCAAGGCCAAGGCGAAGCGCCTCGGCGACCACGGAGGCGCCGGCCGTCGCCTGCCGGCCGCCGGCCGCGGCGAGACGAAAGGGATCCTCGCCGGAGATCTCCGCTTCGCCCGCGGCTGCGAGAAAGCGCAGGAGCGCCGCCAGCGGCCGCTTCGCCGGGACCGCGGACGGCTGGCCGGTCTTGCCCGTGCCCGGCCTGTTCATGTCCGGCCTCCTCATGCCCGGCCTACTCATGCTCTGCCGCCCCGGAGACGGCGAAGACGGACAGCGTGATGCGCTCGAGCGTCGCCACGAAATCGTCGAAGGCGCTGTCGTCGCGACGGTCCTCGACCACGTTGCAGGCGTGGCTGACCGTGGTCCTGTCGCGGCCGAAGGCCTGGCCGATGTCGGCGAAGGAAAGCTGCAGCGCCACATGGCAGATATACATGGCGATCTGGCGGACATGGGCGGCCGACCGCCTGGCGCTGCGCCGCTGCTGCGGGCGGTCGGCGACAAGTTGCAGGAGCTCGGCAACGAGCTGGCGCACCGTGCGGCAGACCGAACGGGCGGACGGCTCGGCCTGGTGGAACCTGCCGGCGCCGGTGAAGGTCACGGCGTGCAGCCGGTCGCTCCTGGCCCGCAGCCTTGCGCCGGCGCGGCTGGTCCGGCCCGACCGGGCGCCGGGGTCACGATGGACGGAGGTGGAAACGGAAGAGAAAGCTGTGTCTGCATGGGCGCATCTCCTTTGTAGGAATTTATTCATACACCCTACGAAGGAAACGGGGACGAATGAAGCGCATAGACACAACCATTCCTTGAATTCCCAAAGGAAACTCGAATGATTATCCCCAATATAGGTTTATTTTCCTTCTTTCACATAAAGGCAACGGCCCCGGCGGCGCACGCGCGCATCCCCTCGCCGCCGCCGCGGGCGGGAAAACGCCAGCGCGACGCGGACATCATGCCCGCATCGGCGCAAGGGATCGGCTTTCTGGAAAAAGGGGCGCAGGAATGGACACTGCGCCGGGACCGGGGGAGGTCCCGCAGGAGGCGCGGCGGGGCGATGCCCCGGCCTGCGCATGGTTGCTGCGAAGCCCGGGCGGGCTCCGCGGATCGCTTTCTCAGCGCTTGGCGGCGGCCGCCTTGCGGCGCTGGCCGAGGCCCATTTCCTTGGCGAGGCGCGAGCGCGCTTCCGCATAGGACGGGGCGACCATCGGATAGTCCGCCGGCAGGTCCCACTTCTCGCGGTATTCCTCGGGGGTCATGCCGTAGTGGGTCATCAGGTGGCGCTTGAGCGACTTGAACTTCTGACCGTCCTCGAGGCAGATGATGTAGTCGCTCTGGACCGACTTGCGGATCGGAACCGGCGGCTTGGGCTTCTCGGCCTGGACCGGGGCTTCGGCAACGGCGACGGGTTGCGAGGTGTTGTTCAGTGCGGAATGCACATCGGCGATCAAGGTCGAAAGTTCTGCAACCGGAACGACATGATTGCTGACATAGGCGGCAACGATATCGGCTGTCAGCTCAACTAGCAAATTGGAGCCGTTACCGTCGGAAATCTCAGTCATCTTCTTCTCCTGTGGGTCGAACCGCCTGACTCGCGTACGCGAGCGCGGAACAAACTACGCTCTCTTGCAAAGCATACCTTGTTTTGGCTGGGTGAACCTGCCCGCATCCATGAAAGGACGCCCCACGAGGGCAGACTTCACTAATCGCTAATATTACTTCCGTTACCGGAGCGCCCCTCCGCTACCCAAATCTTTATCACAACCGTGCCTGAAAAAGAGCACTTTAGAATGGTCGCAACTTAGACTGGAGCTCTTCGCGCAAGCAAATTCAACACAGCAGCTTTACTTAAAGTGGAATAGCATCGTTTATCCCAAAGTCCAATATTATTTTGACCAAGATCAAACGATTCTTGTACATCCCCCAGATGGGTGAAATCCCGAGAAAAAAGCGTGTTTTTTGGGGGTGATCGAGCGCCCGTCAGCCCATCACTTCTTCGTGTGATCACGCATGTCGTCGCAGGTGGCACCGCGCGAGAGGCGGTAGCCGGCATGGTGGGCGGCCTTGGCCACCAGATGTGCCGCCACGGGCGCGGTGAGGACGAAGAAGAAGAAGCCGGCGAAGGCGCGGGCGAGCACGGCGAACTCGCCGGCATGCAGGCCGGCTGCGACCAGCATCAGCCCGGATCCGACGGTGCCCGCCTTCGAGGCGGCATGCATGCGGGTATAGACGTCCGGCAGGCGGACGACGCCGACCGCGGCCAAAAGGGTGAAGATGCCGCCGCCGATCAGCATGACGGCGACGACGAGCGCGAGCACGACCGCCATCACCGCGCCCTCCCCCGCCTGGAGGCGCGCTGCTTGCGCGGCGCCGGGCCCTTGCCGTGACGCGCAGCGGTGGAGGCGAGCGGATCCCGGTCGTCCTCCGGCATGCCCTGGGTGAGCACGAAGCGGGCCAGGGCGACGGTGGCCAGGAAGCCGACCAGGCCGAGCGAGATGGCGATGTCGATATAGAGATTGAAGCCGGTCTTGATCGCGATCACCGCCAGGAAGCCGATCGCGATCGCCACCAGCATGTCGAGCGCGACGATCCTGTCCGGCAGGGTCGGGCCGCTGATGACGCGCCAGACGGTGAGGAAGAAGGCGACGCACATCAGGAACAGGGCGACCGAGCAGGCGAAGAGCACGACGGTTTGAGCAAAGGTCTCGGCGGTCATCAGCGAAGGGCCTCCAGGATCTTGCGTTCGAAGCCGGTGGCGATGTCTTGTTTGGCGGCTGCGGGATCGGAGCAGTCGAGCGCGTGGACATAAAGGAAGCGGCGATCCTCGGAGACGTCCACCGACAAGGTGCCGGGGGTCAGCGTGATCAGGTTGGCGAGAAGCGTGATCTCGATGTCGCGGTCGACCTTCAGGGGATAGGCGAAGATGCCGGGCCGGAGGTCCATCTTCGGGCTGGCGACGAGGACGGCGACGCGCCAGGCCGACAGCGCCAGTTCCCTGGCGAACAGGACCAGGAGCGAGAGCAACTTAAGGGGCCGGACGACCGTGGGGGTGCCGGCGAAATCGCGGCGGATGATCCAGAGCGCGATCAGGCCGAGGAGGAAGCCGAGGATGACGTTCAGCGGCGACAGGCTGCCGGTGACGGCGGCCCAGACGACGGCGAAGACGAGGCCGGTGAAGAGGGTCACCATCATCGCGCTCCTTGCGGGAAGACCGAGTTCAGATAGGCGGACGGTTCCACCAGCCCGCTCGCCGCCTGCTGGACCTGCCGCAGCAGCGGATCGGGAAAGAGGCCGACCAGCACCGTCACCAGCACCAGCGCCGAGAGCGACAGGATGGCGCTCGTGCGGATGGCGTCGTCGCCGCCGGGCGTGGCCGCCGCTCCCGCCGGGCGCCAATAGGCCAGCAGCCAGACGCGGCCGACGGCGATCATGGTGAGGAAGCCGGTCAAAAGCACCGTGCCCGCCAGCCACCAGGCGCCGATGTCGAGCGCGGCCCTGGCCACCATCACCTTCGGCCAGAAGCCCGAGAACGGCGGCATGCCGGAAACGGAGAGGAACAGGATGAACGACAGGGCGGAAAAGAAGGCGGTGCGGCCGTAGAGCCCGCCCGCCCGGTTCAGGTCGAAAGCGCCGGACAGGCGCCCGGCCATGCCCGCCGCCATGTAGAGCGCGGTCATCACCACCATGGAATGGAGCGCATAGAACAGCGCGCCGCCGACGCCGCCGGGGCCGCCGACGGCGATGCCGGCGAGCATCACGCCGATGCCGGAGATCACCAGATAGCCGAGCAGGCGGCGGGTGTCGCTCTGGCCGATGGCGCCGAGCGCGCCGAAGATCATCGTTGCGGCGGCCGCGGCCGCGATCACCACGCTCAATTCGTCGCCCTCGACCGGAAAGAGCATGACCATGACGCGGATCAGCGCATAGATGCCGACCTTGGTCAGCAGGCCGGCGAACAGCGCGGAGACGACGATGCGCGGGGTGTGATAGGAGGCTGGCAGCCAGAAATTGACCGGGAAGGCGGCGGCCTTCATGCCGAAGGCCAGCACGAACAGGACGCCGAGCGTCATCAGCGGCAGGCCGGCGCGGCGCTCGACGGCCTTTGCCGCGATGTCGGCCATGTTGAGGGTGCCGAACAGGCCGTAGAGAAAGCCGACCGAGATCAGAAACAGCGTCGTGGCGATCAGGTTGAGGAAGGCGTACTTGATGGCGCCGTCGATCTGCTTCGGCTCCGAGCCGAGCACCAGCAGGCCGAAGGAGGAGATCAGGAGCACTTCGAACCAGACGTAGAGATTGAAGATGTCGCCGGTCAGAAACGCCCCGGAGACGCCCGCCATCAGCAGCATCAGGAACGGGTAGAAGCCGTAGCGGCGGCCGGAGGCATCGATGCTTTCCGCCGCGTAGACGCCGCCGGCAAGGGCCACCAGCGCCGAAGACAGGGCGAACAGCGCGCCGGCGAGATCGACGGTGAAGGCGATGCCGAAGGGCGGCAGCCACCGCCCCATCACCATGGTCACGGGGCCGCCCTCAACCACCCGCCAGAGCAGGGCCGCATCGAGCACGAGAAGCACGGTCAAGGCGGTGATCGCCAGCGGCGCCTGCAGCCGCACGTTCTTGCGCAGCATCAGCAGGATGGCGCCGCTTGCCAGGCACCAGGCGACGGGGAGGATCACCAGCCAGTCGGCAAGCGCCGGCGGCGTCAGCACCAGCGCCCTGGAGAGGTCGATCGCGGAAGCGGCAGGAGCGGCCATCTGTCTAGTATCCCGTCGGCGGCGCGCTGTCGGCCGCGGGTTCGGCGACGCGCATCTCATTGGCGTTGTCGGTGCCGAGGTCCTGGAAGGCGCGGTAGGAAAGCACCAGCAGGAAGGCGAAGAACGAGAACGAGATCACGATCGCCGTCAGGATCAGCGCCTGCGGCAGCGGATTGGCGGTGACGGCCACCTGGTGATCGAAGGCGGCGGGCACGATCGGCGGCACCTCGCGCACGATCCGGCCATTGGTGAAGAGCAGAAGGTTCACCGCATTGCCGAGGATAGCGACGCCGAGCAGGATGCGCACGAGGAATTTCGACAGCATCAGGTAGACGGCGGCGGCGAAGAAGATGCCGATCAGGATGACGAAGGGCACTTCCATCAGATGTCCTCCCTTTCCAGCGCCAGCGCGATCGAGGTGACGGCACCGACCACGACCAGGTAGACGCCGAAATCGAACAGCATCACCGTCGACAGCGGGACCTGCACGCCGAACAGGGCCGGATAGATCCACAGGCCCGTCATGAAGGGGACGGCGGCGAAGATGGAGACGAGGCCGGCGATGCAGGCGAGCAGCAGGCCGAAGGCGGCGATCGTCATCGGATGGAACCACAGCGCCTCGCGCACCGGGCGGATGCCGCGGGCGATGCCGTAGATCGCCAGCGCGGAGGCCGCAATCAGCCCGCCGATGAAGCCGCCGCCCGGCTCGTTGTGGCCGCGCAGCAGCACGAAGACGGAAAAGAGCAGCATCAGCGCGGTGAGGAAGGGGGCGAGCGTGCGGAAGATGACGGTGTTCACGGCTGACGCTCCTTTGCGACCTTTTCAGCGCCCCGGGCGGCCGGCGCGGCGGCCGTCCCCGAAAGTCCCTTGCGGATGCGGATCAGCGACAGGATGGCGAGGCCGGTGGTCATGACGACGGCGATCTCGCCCAGCGTATCGGTGCCGCGGAAATCGACGATGATGACGTTGACGACATTGGCGCCGTGGGCGATCGACTTGGAATAGAGGTCGAAGAACTCGGTCAGAACCGGATCGAAGCGGCCCTGCGTCACCTTCAGAAGATAGAGCGAGAGGCCGAGGCCACAGGCGATGGCGATGGCCGCATCGGGCAGCCTCTCGGGCAGCGGCCGGGAATCACGCGGCTGCAGGTGCAGCCGCGTCATGACGAGGGCGAGGATGACGACCGAAAGCGTCTCGACCATGAACTGGGTGAAGGACAGGTCCGGCGCGCCGAAGAGCAGGAACAGCAGGGCGACGGCGAAGCCCTGGATGCCTAGCGCCAGGATCGCGTTCAACCGGTTCTTCGCCGACAGCACGCCGAACACGCCGGCGAGCGCCAGCGCCATCACGGCGAGTTCGTGGAACTGCGCGTCGGCCGGCCAGATCGGCAGCCGCGGCCATTCGCCGTACCAGGCGAGCGGGACGAGGAGCGCCAGCGCCACGACCACGAACGTCACGGTGAGATAGGTCTCCATCAGGCCGGGCTGCAGACGAAGCGACAGCCGGTGAGAAACGCGGACGAGCCCGGCCATGAACTGGTCGAAGCCGCGGTCCGGTCCCCAGCCGATCGTCTGCACCAGCCGATCCGCAGCGGCGCGCGCGCGGTCGAGCAGCAGGAAGACGGTGACCCCGAGCGCGACCGTGACCGCCGACAGAAGCAGCGGCAGGCTCACATGCGGGATTGCGGAGATGGTCACCGCCTCCGGCGTTCCGGCGATGGCGGTCGCCAGCGGCGAGGAGACAAGCGGATGGACCGCTCCGGAGAAGAGGCCGGCGCCGAGACCGAGGACTGCAAGGACCGCCGGCCCCAGCCAGAGCAGCAACGGCCCTTCATGCGGCGCCTTCGGCGTCTCGACGCGCGGGCCGAGGAAGGGCTTCAGCGCGACGGCGAAGGCGACTGCGAGCATCAGGGCGTTGCCGATCACGGCGGCGAGCGTGGCAGCGATCGCCCACAGATTGCCGCCTTCGAGCGCCGCATAGACCTCCTCCTTGGCAAGGAAGCCGAAGAAGGGCGGCAGGCCACCCATCGACAGCGCGGCGAGCAGCGCTGCGACGAAGGTCACCGGCATCAGGCGCGCAAGGCCGCCGAGGCGGGTGACGTCGCGCGTGCCCGTCTCGTGGTCGATCACGCCGGCGACCATGAAGAGCGCGCCCTTGAACAGCGAATGGGCCACCAGATAGAGCGCCGCGGCGGCGGCGGCATGTTCCGAGCCGAAGCCGGTCAGCATCACCAGCAGGCCAAGCGAGGCGACGGTGGTATAGGCGAGCATCAGCTTCAGATCGGTCTGGCGGATCGCCAGCACGCCGCCGACCACGAGCGTCAGCCCGCCGAAGACCGGCAGGATCGTCGCCCACGAGGTGGTGTCGCCGAGCACCGGGTTGAGCCGCATCAAGAGATAAACGCCGGCCTTCACCATGGTCGCCGAATGCAGGTAGGCGGAGACCGGCGTCGGCGCCTCCATGGCGTTCGGCAGCCAGAAATGGAACGGGAACTGCGCCGACTTGGTGAAGGCGCCGCCGAGCACGAGCAGGAGGATCGCCAGATAGAAGGGGCTGGCACGCACCGCCTCGCCCTGGGAGAGCAGCAGCGACAGCTGCGTGACGCCGGTGACGTTCCACAGCACGAGTAGGCCGGCGAGCAGCAAAAGCCCGCCGCCGCCGGTGACGACGAGCGCCTGCAGCGCCGCCCGGCGCGAGGCCTCGCGCGCATGGTCGAAGCCGATCAGCAGGAACGAGGTGATCGAGGTGAGTTCCCAGAACACGAACAGCATCAGGAAGCTGTCGGAGGCGACGAGGCCGAGCATCGCGCCCATGAACATCAGGATGAAGGAGAAGAAGCGCCCCTGATGGGGATGGCCTTTCAGGTAGCCGCCGGAATAGAGGACGATCAGCGCGCCGATGCCGGAAATCAGCAGCAGGAAGGTGAGCGAGAGGCCGTCGATCAGCCAGGAGAAGCTGACATCATAGGCGGGCACCCAGGCATAGCCGCCGGTGACGACGCCACCGGCGGCCACTTCGGACAGAAAGCCGGAAAAATGCGCGAAGATCGCCGCCGGAAACAGCGCCAGCGGCCAGGCGGCCCGGTGGCCGAGAAGGCGGGTCAGCACAGGGGCAACGAGCGCGCCGAGGAACGGCAGACAGAAGGCAATGAAGGTCATGGCCATCTTATCCGTCTGCATGCGCCCTCCCCCTCAAGTCCTGCGGCACCCGGTTCCCGCCAAGGCAGGAACCCTTAATTTACGGCCGGCGATCCCATCGTCGCCGTCAGCGGCCGTGCGCCCGCCAACCCCGATCGCGGGCCGCGATCCCGCCGTGCGGAACGGATCACGGACGCGCGGCGATCCGATTCGGTCGCTCCGTCAACGGGCAGGTTCTATGTCGGTATGGCCGAAATCGCCACCCTTGAAAAGCAGAGGGGCCTGTTTTTCCCATAGAGGAACAGGCTCATGGGCGATCCGGGGCGACGATGGAGAGCCTGGGGAAATAGGTATGATAACGTGCGACGTCGCGCGTGATCAGGATGAGATCGCTCACCGCCGCATGGGCGCCGATGAAGAAATCAGGCAGGACGCCCGTCCGTGTTCCGCCGGCGCGGCGATAGCGCTCGAATGCCTTGCCGGCCAGAAAGAGCGCAGCCCGGGGCGTGCGCCGCACGTCGATCTGGGCACCAGCCAGCATCGCATCCAGTTCCTCTATCCGCCCGTACCGGATCGAGACCTCCGCATAGATGACATCGTTGACGTGGACGGGGCCGGCGAGCGAGGCGATCTCCAGTTGTCGCACCGACCAGCCGGCCCATACCGGGTCGTCCGTCACAAGGTCGAGCAGAACGTTGGAATCGACCAGGAACAATTAGCCCTCGCCGCGGGTCAGCGCCATGATCTCATCGGTGGAAAGGCCTCGTCCTGCCTGCCCTCGCAAGCGCTCGAAACGGCTCGGGCCCGGCTTTTCATCCAATGCGACAAGCACGATCCTGCCGTTCGGATCGCGCCGGAATTCGACGCGGCTTCCGGCCTTGAGCCCCAATATGTCGCGCACCGCCTTGGGGATGGTGACCTGCCCTTTCGCCGTGACTGTGTTTGCCATGATCGCCTCGGTAAGACTTCGCTATTCCAAAGTATTACTTAGCCGATTTTGAAGACGTTGCCAAATTGCGCAACGCCCCTCTCGATTGCATTCCGCCCTGCCGGGCCCTACATCAGGCGCAAAGGAGGCTCCCATGAGCGACAAGGCGAACATGAGCGACAATGCGAAGCTGAAGGTCTTCAAGACGGACGAGGAGTGGCGGCAGATCCTGACGCCCGAGCAGTATCGGATCACCCGGCAGCATGGCACCGAACGGGCGTTTTCCAGCCCGGACTTCGACAGTTCCAAGAGCGGCACCTATCGCTGCATCTGCTGCGATCGCCCGCTCTACAGTTCGGAGGCGAAGTTCAACTCCGGAACCGGCTGGCCGAGCTTCACCCAGCCGATCGCGCCCGATGCGGTGACCAACCACCGGGACCTGTCCTACGGCATGAACCGGGTGGAAATCCGCTGCGCCGACTGCGACGCCCATCTCGGCCACGTCTTCCCCGACGGCCCGCCGCCGGCCGGGCTGCGCTACTGCATGAACGGCGTGGCGCTGTCCTTCGAGGAGCAATAGCCAAGCGGTCGCGCGGAGACGAAGCCCCCTCCCGACCCTCCCCACAGGGGGAGGGCTTACCCCAGGCGCATCGTCGGGGCTCCAGTCGGGCAGGACGTTGCCGCGGGCTTTCTCCCCCCTTGTGGGGGAGATACCCCGCAGGGCAGAGGAGGTTGCGCCACCGGCGCCCTGCGACAGGCCACCTGCCCGAACGAAATAAAAAGCAATATTAAGCAATGACTTGATGGAATCTTCCGAGAATCCGATTCCGTTCGGCGGCGCAGCAGCGCCGCCGCTGCCCCTGGCGGAGCGGTCGGGTTCGCTTCGGATCAGACAAGGATTCGCCTGATCCGCCCAAGGCCTTGTCAGGCAACGTTTTTCTGGCGCCTGAGGCAGAGCTCCATGCAGGTCAGGTCGAGCCAGCGGCCGAATTTGGTGCCGACCTCCTCGAACCGGCCGACGACGCGGAAGCCGAGGCTTTCGTGCAGGCGGATCGAGGCTTCGTTCTCCGCCTCGATGCCGGCAATCATGACGTGGATGCCGGCATCCTTCGCCCGGGCGATCAGGCTTTCGAGCAGCGTGCGCCCGACGCCCCTGCCACGAACGTCCCGGTGCACGTAGATCGAATGCTCGGCGGTGTGGCGGTAGCCGTCGAAGGCGCGCCAGTCGCCGTAGGAAGCATATCCGACCACCCTGCCCTCGATCTCGGCGACGAGCACCGGAAAGCCGCGGGCGCGACGGGTGCGGAACCAGTCGAGCCGGTTTTCCAGATCGACCTGTTCGTCGTTCCAGATGGCGGTCGTGTTGGCGACGGCGTCGTTGTAGATCTCCATGACCGCGCCCATGTCGTCCTCGCGCGCATCGCGGATGAGCGCCGCCTGTTCCGTCGTCGCTTGCCTCATGATCGTCTGTCCACTATTGTTACAATATGTCCATTTTAGCAGATGATTTCGACCGGAGTCTAGGCCTTCGCGTCCGCGCCGAGCGCGAGGGCCGCGGCTGGTCGCTGACCGAACTTTCCGAACGCGCCGGCGTCTCGCGCGCGATGATCCACAAGGTCGAGCGCGGCGAGAGCAGTCCGACGGCGGCCCTGCTCGGACGGCTGTGCGGCGCCTTCGGCTTTTCCGTCTCGACGCTGATCGCGCGCGCCGAAGCCGGTTCCGAGCGCCTGATGCGCCACGCCGACCAGCCCGTCTGGGTCGACCCGGAAACCGGCTACCGCCGCCGCCAGGTCTCGCCGGTCGCAGCGCCCGCCGAACTGGTCGAGGTGGAACTGCCGCCCGGCGCCCGGGTCGCCTATCCCGCCGCGGCCTTCGCCTTCCAGCGCCAGATTCTGCGCGTCGGCTGCGGCGTGCTGACCTTCGTCGAGGGCGAGACGACCCACCGGCTCGAAGCGGGCGACTGCCTGACCCTCGGCGCGCCGGTCGACTGCGTCTTCGTCAACGACGGCAAGCAGCCTTGCCGCTACCTTGTCGTCCTGCTCAAGGGCGAGCGCCGTTCGCCGGGTCCCTGACCTTGCGCATGTCGTGCCGGCAAACCGCAGCACGGTGTTGCGAGACCTGCCGGCCGCCCGGATCCCGTCAGGCGCTGACGCAGGAAATCACCGCGGAATAGTGGATGCCGGCGGCGGCAACGACGAAGCCGTGCCAGATCGCGCTCTGGAAGCGCAGGCTCTGCCAGATGTAGAAGACGACGCCGAGCGAATAGACGATGCCGCCGGCGAGGATCAGCAGGATCGTCGTTTCCGACAAAGTCGCGCTCAAGGGCCCGGAGGCGATGACGCCGCTCCAGCCCATGCCGAGATAGAGCAGGATCGCCAGCCGGTCGTAGCGTCCCGGCAGCAGGAACTTGAGCGCCACGCCGGCGGCCGCGATCAGCCAGACGGCGACCAGCATGCCCGCCAGAACGGGATCGTGCAGCCCGCGCTGCAGAAACGGCGTGTAGGTGGCCGCGATCAGGACGAAGATCGCCGAATGGTCGAAGCGGCGCAGCATCCACTTCACCTTCGAGGCGGGCCAGAGATTGTAGGCGAAGGATATGCCGAGCGACATCAGCAGGCCGAGACCGTAGATCCAGGCGGCGGCGATCTGTCCGCTCGTGGTCCAGACGGTGGCGTAGAAGATCAGCGCGGTGACCCCGATGAGGGCAAGCACGACGCCGATTCCATGAACGATGCCGTCGGCGATCAGTTCATGGCGGTCGTAGTCCCATCGGATGCCTTCGAGTTCCATGCGACCCCGTTCCACGCGCTACATTGCCGACGTCAGGCTTCGAAGGCGCGTCCGGCAAGCCAGGACCATCGGCGCCATGCTGCCCCACTCCCCTCCCGGAAGGGAGCGCCCCATCGAGACGTTGCGGGCATCCCATGGTGCCAATTGCGGGCGCAGCCTTCAAGGCCGGCAGGCGCCGGGAAAGCCGCCAGGGCTTCACGTTTGGTAACCTCGGTAACGGTTTGGCGAGGACTCTAGAGCGCGAAAGCGATCTTTCAGGGTCGCTTCCGCGCTTCGGATTTCTGATCCTGCGCATGTCGCCGCCGCAAAACCGCTGCACACTTTTGCGCGACATGCATTTTTTGATTGCGCATGTCGTCGCCGCAAAACTGCTGCACACTTTTGCGCGACATGCTTGTGAGGAAAAAAGCCTACGGGTGGATGCACTCCTCGCAGAGCGCCGCATGCGGGACGGCTGCGAGCCGCGCCGGCGAGATCGGGTTGCCGCATTTGGGGCAGATGCCGAAGGTGCCGGCCTCGATGCGGTTCAGCGCGGCGTCGATGGCGGCGAGTTCGCCGAGGCCAGTATTGCCGATCTCCTCCAGCACCTCGTCGTTCTCGCGCTCGGTCGCGCGCTCCTCGGCGTCCGGATTGGGCGTCGCCTCCAGGTCGCCTTCGATCTTGTGCAGGCGGCGATAGAGTTCGTGCTTGCGGCCGAGAAGCCTGTCCTTGAATTGTGCGGTATCCAGCATCGGCTGTCCTTTCCAGAAAATACCCGTCCGTCGAAGACGGCGGGGATGCCCGCCCCGGCGCGGCGGCAACGCGACTGCACGACATGGGAGGAGCCTGCGTCCCACCTCCCATTGCCGCCCCGTCACGGGCCGGCGGTCGGGGCGTCAGCGATCGACGAGAACCGAGATCGGCGCATGGCGTACGACCCGGTCCGCAGTCGAGCCCAGCAGGTAGTTTGCCAGCCCCGGGCGATGCGAGGCAACAATGATGAGATCGCCGCCATGTTCCTGCGCGGCGGCGAGAATTTCGCGGGCACTGGCGCCGTAGCGGATGTCGATCGTCGCCTTCAGGCCGAGCTTGTCGCGCAGGCGGGCGAGGCGCTCCTCGGCCTGCTTGAGTTCCATTTCGACCATGCCGGCGGGAAACTCGATCGAGATGTAGCTCGTGGCGATCTCGATGACGTTGACCAGGACGACCTCGCCGCCTTCCGACAGGAGCCCGACGGCCCTTTTCAGGATCTGCTCGCCGCGCTCCATCTGGTCCATTGCAACGGGAACGATGATCTTCTTGTACATGCCCGGCTCCCTTTTCTCCTTATCACGGAGCAAACGTCGCATGCCGAGACTGCACGCGACATTGACGAGGATCAAGCCAAAACTGAAGGACCGCGCCAAACCGGCCGCCGGCATGCGGTTACCGAACCGGCGCGGCCCCACCGTCAACTCCATGTTGACAATATTTCGCCAGATCACCACCTATTCCGAACGACCGCCCGCAGCCATATTCACGACAGATCGGTTTTACCGAAAACCGAAGCCCGAAACCGGTCCGAAGCTCTCGGACCGGCACGATGGAAATCACAGCGGAGTAAGGTTCATGACCGAACAGACGGCGCTCGCCTCGCCCAACCATGCCGTCAACATGCCGGCCCATGTCGACCATGCGCACCTCGTCGTCATGGACCTGCCGATGGTGGCGGACTGGTACCAGAAGATCATGGGCCTTTCGGTGCTGGAGCGTTCACCTTCGGGCCTGACGCTGGGCGTCGGCGGCCGGCCGCTCCTGACGCTGTCCACCGACGGCAAGGCCGCCCGCGCCTCGCGCCGCGCGCCGGGGCTGTTCCACAACGCCTTCCTGGTACCGGACCGCAAGGAACTTTCGCGCTGGCTCGCCCATGCCGCCCATGGCGGCGTGCACCTGACAGGCGCCTCCGACCACCTGGTCAGCGAGGCGATCTACCTGGACGATCCGGAAGGCAACGGCATCGAGGTCTATCGCGACCGCAGCCGCGAGGACTGGAACTACCAGCAAGACGGCACGGTGGAGATGGCAACGCTGCCGCTCGACCTGCAGCGGCTCTACGACGAGGCTCCCAAGGACGAAGCCTGGAGCGGCCTTTCCGAGGAAACCGCTATGGGCCACATCCACCTGCAGGTGTCGGACATCCCCCAGGCCGACGCCTTCTTCCGCGACGTGCTCGGCCTCGACCTGATGGCGCGCTATCCCGGGGCGAGCTTCTTCGCCTCCGGCAAGTACCACCACCTTGTCGCGGCCAATGTCTGGAATTCGCGCGGGGCGGCCAGGCGCGAGCCGGCGATGAGCGGCCTTGCCGACTACACGATCCGCTTCGCCGAGCCCGGCCGGCTGCAGCAGGCGGTCGACAGGCTCGAGACGATGGAAATCGCAACAACGCGGCAGGGCGGCGTCGTCTCGCTGGTCGACCCCTGGGGGATCGGCCTCAACCTGTCGGCCTGAGGCAAGGCTTCAGGCCGATGCGCCGGCCGGGGGCGTCTCAGTCGTAGAGGTAATGCTCGTCCCAGGCCTCGCGCGGCACCATCTCGCCGATCTTGAACTTGAAGGCGGTGACGTCGAAATGGTCCGGCGTGGTCTCGCACCGGAAGGCGAGGCGGTACCATTCGCCCTTGCTGCGGAAGACGGCGCCCTTGGTCTTGAGCATGTTGCCGGAGGTCGTCGGATCGCCGAAGGAATAGGCGATCACCTTGTCGGGCTGGTAGCCTTCCTTCGCCTTGCGGATCCGGTTCATCGCCTCCATGTCGCAGCGCTGCTCGAGGCGGGTCTGGGGATCGAGCTTGGACAGCTGGCGCCGGATGCTTGCGTCCATTGCGGATGCGGCGGACGCGAGCGCGCAGACGCCGACGAGCAGCGGGATGGCAGTCTTCATGCGTTTGGTTCACTCCGATGCTGGGACAGCCGCTCCTGCGACAGAAATGGGGCGATTACGAGTCCAAAACCGCACCTGGCATGTTTTACACAGGACGGCCGGCCGCAGCATCCCGGCGTTTCAGGGAACTGCGGGCGTTCTTGCGCGTTGTCTTCGCGATCCGGGGACCCGCACCATGCACAAGATTTCGTCGGCAGCCATCCATCAGATTGCGCGCAAGCGAGAAGGACGCGCGCTCGCGCGACAAGACGGCTCTGCGCTGCGTCTGATCGACGGGGCTGCGGAAGACGGGCCGCCGCCGACGATCAGCGGGCTGGAGCTCTCCTGGCGCTGGGCGATGATCGGTATCTTCGTCATCCTGGCGCTCGGCGTCATCTACCTGATGGCGCATATCCTCATTCCGCTGACGCTGGCGGTCGTCGTCGGCCTCATCCTCGGCGTCGCCGCCGAGAAGCTGAACGACCTCGGCATTCCGCCGCTGCCGACCGCGCTTTTGCTGGCGACCGGCTTCGCCACCGGCGCCTTCTTCGCCGTCGCCGCCCTGTCCGGCCCGCTGATGCGGCTTGCCGCCGAAGCGCCGGACATCGTCAACGCCACGATCGAGCGCTTCGCGCCGCTCCTGGGCAAGCTGGAATGGCTGCATCTCGACCCGCGCAGCCTCACCGCCGGCTCGGTGACGCTGGACGGGCTGCTCGACAAGGCCGGAAGCGTGCTCGGCATGGTCACGGCCGGGATCACGCCCGCCCTGATCCAGGTGCTGATCTTCTTTGCCGCGCTCGTCTTGTTCCTGTCGGGGCGGGTGAAGCTGCGGCGGATGCTGATCCTCGCCTTCCCGCACCGCCGGCAGCGGCTGACGACGATCCGGGTGATGAACGCGATCGACTGCGCGCTCGGCTACTACTTCGCCACCGCATCGCTGGTCTACGGCGCGCTGGGGCTGATCACGACGCTGATCGCCCTTGCCGGCGACCTCGGCCTTCCCTGGATGTGGGGGCTGTTCGCCTTCGTCTCCTCCTTCGTCCCCTTCCTCGGCGTGACCGTGATGACGCTGGCGCTCGCCGCCGGCGGGCTTCTGGCGCACGACACCGTGCTGCCCGGCCTTATGCCGGCGCTGGCCTTCGTCTCCATTCATCTGGTGATCGAGAACTTCGTGCTGCCGGCGATCATGGGGCGACGGTTCGAGGTGAACGCCTTCGTCATCTTCACCGCGATCGTGTTCTGGAGCTGGATGTGGGGGGCCGCCGGCGCGATGCTGGCGCTGCCGCTGTCGATCATCGGCATGACGATCGTCGACGAGCTTCGCCCCGGCCGCAAGATCCAGCCCGTGCTTCCCGGCTGACCGCTCCGCGCTTCCTGGCCGGCCGGGACGGCCAGTGCCGGACCTACAGCGCCGGCGGGGCTTCCATCGCCTCGGCATCCGAGAGCCGGACGAAATGCACGCCCCTCGCCTTCAGCGCCAGGACACCCCTGGCCACGCCCTCGCCGGCGGAATGGGTCGGATGGTTGATACGGGCGATGACGACATCGCCGTCGCGGGCAGCGGCGATGCGTCGTTCCGCCGTGCGGGCGGGTGCCTGCCGCAAGGCGCGCCGGCGCGGGAATATTCGGCGGCCGTCGGTTGTCTGTCAGGACACCGGGCAGAATACGAATGAACAGGACATAGACGCGCCGGCATCTGCGCAGGCGGGCACGGATCGGGTACAATGCGGCGGCCGCCCTTTGTCGGCGGCTTCCGGCGCGTCGGCCGGTGCGCCGGTCGGTTTCGGGAGGTCGCGGCATGCAGGGGCGACGGCAGGCGGGATACGCCACATCGGGCGGCACGGCCCATGACACACCCTATGGCCCGCTCTCGATCTGCCTGCACTGGCTGATCGCGGCGCTGATCTTCGCCCTGATCGGCATCGGCTTTGTCATGCGCCGGACGGAGATCGACCCGGCGCTGCAGTTCTCGCTCTACCAGTGGCACAAGTCGCTGGGGCTGACCGTGCTGGCGCTCGCAGCGCTCCGCGAGATCCACTGGCTGTTCGCCCGCCATCCGCAGCCGGTGGCCGATCTCGGGCCGCTCGAGCGGCAGGCTTCGCGGACGACGCATGTCGTACTGGCGCTGCTCTGTCTGTTCGTGCCGCTGTCCGGCTGGGCGGTCGCCTCGACCTCGACGCTCGCCATTCCCACACTCCTGTTCGACCGCGTGCTCGTCCCCGCCCTGCCGCTTGTGCGCAGCGCGGCCGGCGAGGCCTTCTGGTCGCTCGTGCATGCGGGGTCGGCCTATCTGCTGCTGACGCTCGCGGCCCTCCACGTCGCGGCCGCCCTCCATCACCATTTCATCCGCCGCAACGGCGTGCTCCTGCGCATGCTCGGCCGGCCGGCAGCGAACGATCCAGGCGGGCCCGGTGGCACCCGTGGCCCTGCGCGCAGAGGAACACGACGATGAATGACCGGACCGGCCCGATGGTCGCCCTTGCGGCCCTGTTCTGCATCCCATTCGCCTCTCCCCTGCCGGCACTGGCGCGCACGCCGGCGCTCTCGGAAGCGGCCGGGACCTACGACATCAGCAGCGCCTCGCAGATCCGCTTCTCCGTCGACCAGATCGGCGGCGGCGGCATCCGCGGCAGCTTCGGGAAATTCTCCGGCGCGGTGCGGATCGACGGCCGCCGGATCGGCGCCTCGACGGTGTCGTTCACGCTCTACCCGCAGAGCGTTTCCGCCGCGGAGGCGCGCATCGAGAACTTCCTGCGCTCCAGCGCCGTCTTCGACGCGGCCGCCTACCCGACCGTGACCTTCCGCTCGACGGCGGTGCGCCAGACCGGCGCGGACGCGGCGGTGGTCGACGGCATGCTGACTGCCCGCGGCATCACCCGTCGCGAGCAGTTCGCCGTGCGGCTGCGGCAACTCAGCGGCAGCACGATCGCCTTCAACGTCACCGGCAACGTCTACCGCTCGCGCTACCGGATGGACGTCGGCACGCCGATCTACCTCAACGTCGTCAAGTTCGACATGGACATCCGCGCCGTGCGGCGGTGAATGGCGCGCTTCCGGGGCCTGAAGCAGCACCGGACACCTGCGGCCGGCCTCCTCTACCTCCGTCATGCCGGCCTCCGAGCCGGTATCCAGCCCGCGCAAGTCCTTGCGCGAAAAGAGCATTCTCCGCACCGCGGACGCGGCGCCGCTGGATGCCGGATCAAGTCCGGCATGACGGAAGAGAAGGACGGAAACGCTCGCAAACCGGCTGGCGGCAATGGCGGCGGCACTGGAGGAGCCGTCGCGGCGGCGGCCGGCTGCTGTCGTCGGCGGCCAAAGCGACTTGATGCGCGGGCGCGCGCTCTCTATCTCTGTCGTTCCCGCCGCAGCGGATCCCTATCGATCCACCGGCCCCATCCGGAGTACCGCCTTGTCCGCCTTCAAGTCCCTGCCCGCAGCCCCGATCGCCACGAAGAAGCCGGTGCAGGACACGCGCCACGGCATCACCCGGACCGACGACTACGCCTGGTTCCGCGCCGACAACTGGCAGGCGATGTTCAAGGACACCTCGATCCTCGACCCGGAGATCCGCGCTCATCTGGAGGCGGAGAACGCCTATATGGAAGCGGCGATGGAGGACACGAAGGGCCTGCAGAAGAAGCTCTTTTCGGAGATGCGCGGGCGGATCAAGGAGGACGACAGCTCGGTGCCGGTGAAGGACGGCCCCTTCGCCTACGGCACGTCCTACGTCACCGGCGGCGAGCAGCCGCGCTACTTCCGCACCCCGCGCGACGGCGGCGAGCAGACGCTTTTGCTCGACGGCGACAAGGAAGCCGAGGGCAAGGGCTATTTCCGGCTTTCCGGCATCGACCACAGCACCGACCACACGCTCGGCATCTGGGGCTATGACGACAAGGGCTCGGAATATTTCACGCTGAGGGTGCGCGATCTTGCGACGCTCCAGGACCGCGAGGACCTGATCGAGAACACCGGCGGCGGCGGCGTCTGGGCGCCGGACGGCAAGAGCTTCTTCTACACGCTGCAGGACGAGAACCACCGGCCGTCGAAGATCTTCCACCACATCCTCGGCGAGCAGCAGGCGCAGGACCGGCTCGTCTACGAGGAGAAGGATCCGGGCTTCTTCCTGTCGGTCGGCGGCTCGCTGCTCGACGACGTCATCTATATCGACATCCACGACCACGAGACCAGCGAATACCGGCTGCTTTCGACCAAGGACCTTTTGGCCGAACCGGCGATCGTCGCGCCGCGCCAGACGGGGCTCGAATATTCGATGACGGAGGGCGGCGACGTCTTCTATATCCTCACCAATGCCGACGGCGCCAAGGACTTCAAGATCATGGAGGCGCCGGTGAATGCGCCGGGCCGCGAGAACTGGAAGGAAGTGGTGCCGCACCGGCCGGGCACGCTGATCCTCAACCACCTCGCCTTTGCCCGCCACCTCGTCTGGCTGGAGCGCCACGAAGGGCTGCCGCGCATCATCGTGCGCGACCGGAAAAGCGGCGAGCAGCACGAGATCGCCTTTGCCGAGGAAGCCTATTCGCTCGGGCTTTCCGGAGCCGCGGAATACGACACCGATGTCATCCGCTTCACCTATTCCTCGATGACGACGCCCTCGCAACTGTTCGACTACGACATGGCGACGCGCAAGCGCACGCTTTTGAAGACGCAGGAGGTGCCGTCGGGCCACGTGATCGACGACTACGTCACCCGCCGCGTCTTCGCGCCCGCCTGGGACGGCGAGCGGGTGCCGGTCACCCTGCTCTACCGCAAGGATACGCCGCTCGACGGCACGGCGCCCTGCCTGCTCTACGGCTACGGCGCCTACGGCATCTCCATTCCCGCCGGCTTCAACACCAACTGCCTGTCCCTTGCCGACCGCGGCTTCGTCTATGCCATCGCCCATATCCGCGGCGGCAAGGAGAAGGGATATGCCTGGTACGAAGACGGCAAGATGGAGAAGAAGACCAATACCTTCAAGGACTTCATCGCAGCGGCGGATTTTCTGAATCGGGAGAAGTTCACCTCCTACGCGAAGATCGTCGCAGAAGGCGGCTCGGCCGGCGGCATGCTGATGGGGGCGATCGCCAACATGGCGCCGGAAAAGTTCGGCGGCATCATCGCCGCCGTGCCCTTCGTCGACGTGCTCAACACCATGCTCGACGACACCCTGCCGCTGACGCCGCCGGAATGGGCCGAATGGGGCAACCCCATCGAGAGCGCCGACTTCTACCGGCTGATGGCGTCCTATTCGCCCTATGACAACGTCGAGGCCAAGGCCTATCCGCCGATCCTGGCGCTGTCCGGCCTGACCGATCCGCGGGTGACCTACTGGGAGCCGACCAAGTGGGTGGCGAAGCTGCGCGAGAAGGCGACCGGCAATCAGCCGATCCTCTTGCGCACCAACATGGGCGCCGGCCACGGCGGTGCCTCCGGCCGCTTCCAGCGCCTGGAGGAAATCGCCTTCGAATACGCGTTTGCGATCAAGGTGGCGGGGAAGATGTGAGGGTCGTTCGTGACTGATCACAAATATCAGTACACGATGGCTTCCTATGCAGGGGTCTATACCGACGTCATACTCTCGCTCCAAAGGGCGTTGGCGCATCTCAGTGCTTCCGTTCCACCGCCGCAACAAACTAGGATAGCGACGGGCAACGCATATCGCTATCGCGAGAAGCTGCCTCAACAAGCAATCGTGCTGAAGTGTACGCGAGCCTTGAGCGCACTCATCGCAATAAAGTCGCTGCTAGATGAAGGTCTTGCACTAGATGCCGGCGCCCTGATGAGAGTGAGTGACGAGGTAGGATCGGACATTTTATTTTTGGCTGGTCCCTTGATATTCCGACATGAACCCGAGAATAGCCATTCTCGTTATTTGGACGAATTCTTTCAGGAGGAATTTGATACTCCTGATCCGATAAACTCGTCACAAAAGCGAGATCGCGTTAGTCGTCGGCAAGTCAGGGCGTATGTTGCACGCACATTCTCGTCGACGGCTGACGTCAATCAAGCCGTAGAGGTAACTCGCACAATAGAGACCACATTTTCCGGTTATGTGCATGGGGCCGGCGCGCACACGATGGACGTCTATGACGGACGCTCCTTTCACATCCATTTACAGGAAGGCGACAAGCCGCTAGTCGACTTAATTAATCAGTATTCTCAATATCTTCAGCGTACTGTTATGCACTTTGCAATTGCTTCAAAAGCTTTGGGAGCCGAAGGACTGTTTAATCAACTCTATGCGTTAAACCGTCACCACTTCGATGACTATGGTGAACTCCGTTAGCCTACTTTTGACAACGACACGTAAGCCTTCCACGGCGCTCCCCAAGCATTTGTTCATCGTTTGCGCCTAGCTTGCGCCCGGGCAAGCGAGGCAATCAGGTGGCATGGCAGGGAGCAGAGAAGCAAGACGAAGGCGCTTAGACGCTATATCAGTCCGCGTCCTGACGGACATCGCCGGCATGGAGGCGATCGCGGACGAATGGCGGGCGCTGGAGCGGCGCTGCGACGGCGGGCTGTCGTTCTTCCAGAGCTACCTGTGGTGCCGGGCCTGGGCGGAATGCTTTGCCGGCGGCGGCGGCAGCGGCACCCCCCGGCCCTTCGTCGCCACTGTCCGGGCGGGCGACCGGCTGGTCGCCGTGTGGCCTCTGATGGTGGGCGGCCTGCGCGGGACGCTGCGCCGCATCGAGACGCTCGGCGGCACGCACAGCCAGTACAGCACGCTCATCCTCGACCCGGAATTTTCCGACCGGACGGCGGAGATCGCAGACAGGCTGCTCTCTTCACTGACCGCATCGGGCGGCTTCGACGTCGCGCTGTTCGAGGCGGTTCCGGACGGTTCGGCGCTGGCGGCGATGCTGTCGCGGGCCGCCCCGGCCGCGACCGTGCGCAACGCCGCTTCCCTGCTCGACCTGACCGGATTTTCCTCCTCGGACGCCTATCTCGCCGGGCTCGGCAAGCTGCAGCGGCGCAACCGCAACCGCCGGCGCAACCATCTCGCCCGCCACGGGGCGTTGCGGTTTTCGGTGCTGTGGCCGGACGAGCCGGCGTTTGCGCCGACCGTCCGGCAGGCGCTGGCGATGAAGCGGCGCTGGCTGGCCGAGACGGGACGGCTCGGCATCGGCCTGTCGCAGCCGGGCTTCGCCGGCTTCCTCGCCGGGCTGCAGGGCGACCGGGGCCGCCGCGAGGGCGCCTGCCTGTTCGTGCTGGAAGCGGGCGAGCGGATCGCGGCGATCGAACTGGGCTTTCTGCACGCCGGCCACTATTATTGCTATCTCGGCGCCTTCGACTGGGACCTGCGCGACGCCTCGCCCGGCAAGGTGCAGATGGAGATGACCGTCTGCTGGCTGATCGACAACGGCGTTTCGACCTACGACCTGCTCGCCAACCCGACCGCCTACAAGGACAGCTGGAGCAACCGCATCGTCGGGCTCGGCACCTATACGATCGCCCGCACCTGGCGCGGGCGGCTCTATGCCCGGGGCTGGCTGCCGACGCTGCGGCCGGCGCTGAAGCGCGCCGCCGAGGCAGTCTCCTACCGCCTCCGCCGGCTGGCCGCCTTCGGCCAGGGGCTCGGCTGCCTGATGCTCGTGGCGTAGCGCTCCCCTGCCGCGGCCCGCCCGCTCAGGACGCCGCGGCCGCCCGCCGTTCGATGCCGCCGCGAAACAGCATCCTGACGAAGGAACGCAGGACGAGCAGCTGGTCGGGCAGGCTCCTGGGCTCGCGCAGCGCCTTGGACATGACGATGCCGCCTTCGAGCACGGTGGAGACCATATCGGCGAGCTGGTCGGGGTCGAGGGGCTCGCGCGGCTCGTAGACCTCCATGATCTCGGCAAACATCGCCCGGAACCGGCGGCGCCATGCCAGCGCCGCCTGGCGGTTGATCTCCTGGATGCCGCGGTCGAAGGCGCGTTCGTGCACGCACATGACGGCGACGAGGCAGCCGGGGTGGCCGTTCGGCAGGTCGGCGAGTTGCTCGGACAAAAGCTTCAGGCCGAGCAGGAACGCCTGCAGCGGATCGTCCGCAAGTTCGCGGGCGCGGCCGAAGATCTCGTCGTAGATGCGGTTGTCGTTTTCCAGGTAGCGCTCCAGCAGCGCCCTGGCGAGCTCGTTCTTGTCGTGGAAGTGATAGAAGAACCCGCTCTTGGTGATGCCGGTCTCGGTGATCAGTTCCTCGATCGAGGTCGCACCGAAGCCCTTGGCGAGCACGGCGGCCTCTGCCACCTGCAGTATTCGTGCGCGCGTCTCGTCGCCCTTGCGCATGCGCAGCCTCCTGTACCGCCGGTACAGTTTTTGCCCTTCACGCCCCGCCACTAGCGTTAACATTGACGTGAAAGCGGCCTCCAAGCAATTGATTAATCGCTCATATGAGCTCTTCCTGCTGGAGCTTGACCACGAGACGCCTAGTTTTACGGGCGGAAAACAGGCAAAAATCCACACGCGTTTCGGAAAATGTGGGAAAAATCCTCAAGACGAAATCGCATTGAGGGATAACCAAAACACTGCTGATGACATGGCTCTCATTTGGCGCGTTCGCAAGACCGCGCCCGCTCCAGGCTTTTCCGGGACGGAAGTGTAACGAGTGGAGAAAGTTATGGCAAAGTACAGACATGGCCTGCCGCTGACGCGGGGAGAACGGTTTCTCACCGATGGCGGCATGGAGACGACGCTGATCTTCCACGAGGGCGTGGATCTGCCGCATTTCGCCTCTTTCGTGCTGATGGCCAGCCCCGAAGGGCGGCGTAAGCTGAAGGACTACTACATCCGCTATCTCGAGCTGGCCCGCAGCGCCGGCGTCGGCTTCGTGCTCGACACGCCGACCTGGCGGGCAAGCCCGGACTGGGCGGACAAGCTCGGCTACGACGCAGACGCACTGAAGGCCGTGAACGAAGAGGCGATCGGCATGCTCGTCCAGCTTCGCAAGCTTTACGAGCGTCCCGGCCAGCCGATCGTCCTGAACGGCGCCATCGGCCCGCGCGGCGACGGCTACAAGGCCGGCACCATGAGCGCCGACGAGGCCGAGGCCTATCACCGGCCGCAGGTCGAGACCTTCGCCGCCACCGAGGCCGACATGGTCAGCGCGGTGACGCTCACCAACATCGACGAGGCGATCGGCGTGGCAAGGGCGGCCCGGAAGGCCGCGATCCCCTGCGTGATCGCCTTCACCGTCGAGACGGACGGCAGGATCGTCACCGGCAGGACCCTGCAGGAGGCGATCGAGGCGGTGGACGCCGCCACCGGCAGCTATCCGCTGTTCTACATGGTCAACTGCGCGCATCCGAGCCACTTCGAGGATGCGCTCGATCACGGCAGCGGCTGGATCAGGCGGGTCGGCGGCATCCGCGCCAACGCCTCGGCGCTGAGCCACCAGGAGCTCGACGAGAGCGAGACGCTGGACGCCGGCGACCCCGAAGACTTCGGCCGGCGCTACCGCGCCTTCGTCGGCCGGATGCCGCAATTGCGCCTTCTCGGCGGCTGCTGTGGCACCGACCATCGCCATATCGGCGCCATCTGCCGGGCCTGCATGTCGCAGCCGGCCATGAGCGCCTGAGGAGAAGATCTTGAGGAGACATCGTCATGTCGACGAAGGAGCATCAGAGCAAAGGCCATAGACACGCCGCCGGCAAGCGGCACGGCACCGGCCTGTTCGGGCGGCTGTTTTCCGGCTGGCTCGGGCGGCCCAACTACGACTGGGGCTGCGGCCCGATCGACCTTGCCGGATCGGAGGGCCTCGACGGCCACATCGCCCGGCGCTCCGAGTTCCGGAACCCGAGCGGTACCGGCCGCAACCGCCGCCACGGCCGGTAGCCCGGAACCCGGCAGTCCACGAAAGCCAGCGGCCCGCCGAAAGGCGGGCCGTTTTCTTGCGGGGGATTCCGCATTCCCGCCGTCTCCCCGGTTCCGTGGTCCAAAGGCGCCGCGTCCGCGGCGCGGGACATGCTCTTTTGGCGCAAGGACTTGCGCGGCTGGATACCGGCTCGGGGGCCGGTATGACGGCTCTGTTTGGCGTCCGGGCCAAGTTGGGCGCTTGCCGATCGACCGCTGGCCGGCTTCCAACGGACTTTCGCTCGCCTCGCGCGTTCCTATCTAATAGGCTGGAGACACCACAATCAGGGAAAGCGAGCGGGCCATGTCCGAGACGGCGAGCCGAGAAAAGCGGATCGATGCGGGGCCAATCGCGTTCGACAATTCCTACGCGCGGCTGCCGCAGGGCTTCTTTGCGCGCGTCGAGCCGACGTCGGTGGCGGCGCCGAAGCTCATCAAGTTCAACCGCGCACTCGCGGAAGATATGGGCCTCGACGCGGACGCGCTGGAGGCGGACGGGGCGGCGGTCTTTTCCGGCAACCGCATCCTGCCCGGCTCCGAGCCGATCGCGATGGCCTATGCCGGCCACCAGTTCGGCCAGTTCGTGCCGCAGCTCGGTGACGGGCGAGCGATCCTGCTCGGCGAAGTCGTGCGCCCGGGCGGGGCGCGGCGCGACATCCAGCTGAAGGGATCGGGCCCGACCCCGTTTTCGCGGCGCGGCGACGGGCGGGCGGCGCTCGGCCCGGTGCTCCGCGAATACATCGTCAGCGAGGCGATGGCGGCCCTCGGCATTCCGACCACCCGGGCCTTGGCGGCGGTGACCACCGGGCAGCCGGTCTACCGCGAGCGGGTCCTGCCCGGCGCGATCGTCACCCGTGTCGCCGCGAGCCATATCCGCGTCGGCACCTTCCAGTTCTTCGCCGCGCGCGGCGACACCGACAGCATCCGCATCCTCGCCGACCACGTGATCGACCGGCATTATCCGGAACTGAAGGACGCGGATGGCCGCTACCTGAAGCTGCTCGACGCGGTGGCGGCGCGGCAGGCGGCGCTGATCGCCCGCTGGCTCGGCGTCGGCTTCATTCATGGCGTCATGAACACCGACAACATGGCCGTGTCCGGCGAGACGATCGATTACGGCCCCTGCGCCTTCATGGACAATTACGATCCGCGCACGGTGTTCTCCTCGATCGACCAGACCGGGCGCTATGCCTATGGCAACCAGCCGATGATCGGCCAGTGGAACATCGCCCGCTTCGCCGAGACGCTGCTTGCGCTCCTGCACGAGACGCCCGGCGAGGCGGTGGACCTCGCCAACGATGCGGTCGACCGCTACATGCAGCGCTTCCAGGCGGAATGGGACGGCGTGATCCGCGCCAAGCTGGGGCTCGGCGGGACGGCAGGCGAAGGCAGTGGCGAAGCTGGAGACGACGAGGACACCGAACTCGTCCGCGCCTTCCTGGCGCTGATGGCCGGGCAGAAGGCCGATTTCACGCTCTCCTTCCGCAGGCTCTCGGACGCAGCCGCCGGCGAGGCCGCCGATCCCGCCTTCGCCGCCCTTCTGGCCGATCCCGAGGCGGCAGCGCCCTTCCTTATCCGCTGGCGCGCCCGGCTTGGGCGCGATGCCCGGCCCGCGGCCGAACGCGCCGCCGCGATGCGCGCCGTCAATCCCGCCTTCATCCCCCGCAACCACCGCATCGAAGAGGCGATCGCCGCCGCCGTCGAGGAACAGGACTTCTCGCTGTTTGCGGCGATGAACGACGTGCTGGCCCGCCCCTACGAGGACCGGTCGGCGCTCGCCGCCTTCGCCGCGCCTCCGAAGCCCGGCGAGGAGGTGTTGCAGACCTTCTGCGGGACGTGAGGCGGCCGGGGGGGCGGCGGGGCAAGCCCGAGTTGTGGTGTTGCACGTCTGCACCAGCGGGTGCTCAAGTCGGGCCGCATCCTTGTTCGGGTAGCATTCGACCTCGCGATCAACTAGCGTGTGCATTAGCGTGCAGGCGTTCAATCACCGATACATCGCGAGGGGTCAGGCTCCATGGCAACACCAAACTCGAATTCGGTTTCGGCCAGGTTCTTCGATGCCGCTTCGACCGGTGCTGCCAAATACCTGCTCTCCGGCTCAAAATGGGGTGGCGCGCTCGGTTCGGGCGTGACCCTCACCTACAGCTACTACGAAGGAAATCCGTCGGATCCCACCTATCTCGACGGGTACTGGTCCAATTCCTACCCGGGCTTCATCGACACCAGCCGTGCCGACAGCCTCAACGGGGGTGCTGCCTCCGCCGACCCGTGGATACGGGAGTGGAACAACGAGGCCCTCAAGGCGTGGTCCAAGTCCGCAAACGTGACTTTCAAAAAGGTCGTGGACACTCCGAGCCGGGTGGGCGAGTTGCGGTTTTCGGAGATCAACAATCTGCGCGACGCGAGCGGCACGCATGTGGACGGCCTGGCGTTCTTTCCGAACAACAGCCCCAATGCGGGCGACATCTGGTACGACGAACACCTCTTCATAGACACGGCAACCGGCTTGTATGTGCCGCACGACCGGTCCCTCATGAAGGGATCGGAGGTCTATTTCGTGATGTTGCACGAGATAGGCCATGCGCTTGGCCTCAAGCATCCCCATGAGGGGACCCGCATGCCAAGCCAGTACGACAGCATCATGCACACCGTCATGAGCTACAACAAGAACCTTCCCGGCGTCACCGGCAGCCTTCTTCAATTCTTCCCGACGACGCCGATGTATTTCGACCTTCTCTCCATCAAGGAGCTTTATGGAGCGAGAAAGGTCAACAAAGGGAACACGACCTATTCCTACGACGAAGGAAAGAAGTATTTCGAGACGATCGACGATTCCGGCGGATACGACAAGATCGTCTACAACGGATCGAAATTCGCCTGGATAAGGCTGACGCCCGGTGAATTCAGCACGCTCAGCGAGAACATCGCCGGCGCCGGGGAAATGAGGAACTCCGTCACCATCGGGCCGGGTGTCGTGATCGAGGCTGCGGTCGGCGGAAGCGCCAACGACCGCCTGGACGGCAACAGTGCGGACAACACGCTCAACGGCCGCGGTGGCGACGACATCATGCAGGGCGGATCGGGCAACGATATCTACATCGTCAACTCCGCTGGGGACCAGACGATAGAGCTGGCCCGCGGGGGCACCGATACCGTTCGCTCCAGTATCGACTGGAAGCTCGGGGCGAATATCGAGAACCTCGAACTGCTGGGCACGACCGCCATCCACGGCAGCGGAAACGGCGCTGCCAACAAGATCACCGGCAACGCGGCCAACAATGTCCTGCGCGGCGGGTCGGGGCAGGACACGCTGGAGGGCGGGGTCGGTGCCGACAGGCTGGCTGGCGGCAGCGGGACGGACACGGCCTCCTATGCCGATGCGTCCAAGGGCGTTACCGCGAGCCTGCAGCGGCCGTCCTCCAACACCGGCGAGGCAAAGGGCGACACCTATTCCTCGATCGAGCGGCTGACCGGCTCCGACCATTCCGACAGGCTGGAAGGCAACGCCCTTGCCAACCGGCTGTCCGGCAAGGACGGCAACGACGTCCTGATCGGCGGCGCAGGCGCCGACCAGCTCAGGGGTGGTTCCGGTCGCGACACGGCGTCCTATGAAGGCGCGCAAAAGGGCGTCGTCGCCAGCCTCGCCAACCGTTCCTCCAACACGGGGGACGCAAAAGGCGACACATACTCCTCCATCGAAAGCCTGCGCGGCTCGTCCTTCGCCGACCGGCTGGAGGGCAATTCGGGGGCGAACACGCTCAGCGGCGGCGCCGGCAACGATCGCCTCACCGGCGGCTCCGGGGCCGACAAGCTCTATGGCGGATCCGGCGCGGACCGGTTCATCTTCAAGAAGGTCTCGGACAGCACGGCGAACAACCCCGACACGATCTACGATTTTTCACGCGGCGCCGGAGACCGGATCGATCTTTCCAGGATCGACGCCCGCAGCAACAGTTCGGGCGATCAGGCCTTCACCTTCATCGGCGAGAAGGCCTTCAGCGGCAAGGCGGGTGAACTGCGCTATGTCAACCAGAAGGGCGACACCTACCTCCGTGGCGACGTGGACGGCGACCGGAAGACCGAATTCTCCCTCCGGCTCGACGCCACCATCGACTTCACCAAGAGCGATTTCATCCTGTAGCCGGGACTAAGGCAGGCGGCGGGCGCATGAACGGCAGGTCGCCATCGCCCGGCCTCGCGGAAGTTTCGGGCGAGCCCCAATCGCCGGCCTCCTTCCGGGTGGCCGCGGAAGCGGGCTTCGCGCTTCGGTGAAATATCGTCCTTGTACAACCGCCCTTCCCATTCGCCGTCACGGCCCTAAGTTGACGCTTGCCATGCTCATGGCGGGTGTGGCGAGGATTGAGTGGGAGCCTCCGCATGCGTGACGACAGCACCAATGAAAGCCCGGCGTCCGCGCCAGGCAAAATTTCTTTGACCAGACGAAACATTCTTCTAGCAGGATCAGCACTGGCCGCCGCCGGCATCGTCGGCACGGCGGGGACAGACGACGCAAATGCGCAGCAGGCGGCGAGCCCGGCGCCTTCCGGTTCGCCGACGGATCGGCCCAACATCCTCGTCATTTTCGGGGACGACATCGGCCTGACCAACGTCAGCGCCTATTCGATGGGCCTGATGGGCTTCGAGACACCGAATATTGACCGCATCGCGAAAGAAGGCACGATCTTTACCGACTACTATGCCGAGAACAGTTGCACGGCGGGCCGGTCTTCCTTCATCACCGGCCAGACGCCGAAACGCACCGGCCTGTCCAAGGTGGGCGTCCCCGGAGCGACTGTCGGCCTGCAGGACCGCGACATCACCATCGCCCAGGCATTGAAGCCGCTGGGCTATGCCACCGGGCAGTTCGGCAAGAACCATCTCGGAGACCGCGACGAGTACCTGCCGACCAATCACGGTTTCGACGAGTTCTTCGGCAACCTCTACCACCTGAACGCGGAGGAAGAACCGGAGAACCCGACCTGGCCGAAGGACGATGAAGCCTTCACGAAGATGAACTCTCCACGGGGCGTCGTCAAAGCGACGGCCGACGGGAAAATCGAGGACACCGGCGCGCTGAACAAGAAGCGCATGGAGACGATCGACGACGAAACGACGGATGCCGCGATCGACTTCATCAAGCGCCAGGTCGAGCAGGGAAAGCCGTTCTTCACCTGGATGAACGCGACCCGCATGCACCTCTTCACGCATGTGCGGGAATCGATGCTCGGCCAGAGCGGCATGCCCGGCAACTTCTATGCGGACGGCATGATCGAACACGACGGGCACGTCGGCAAGCTGCTCAAGACGCTGGACGACCTCGGATTACCGAAAACACGATCGTCGTCTACACCACGGACAACGGCCCGAACAAATGGTCATGGCCGGACGCTGCGAGCTCGCCGTTCCGGAACGAAAAGGACTCCAACTTCGAAGGCGCCTTCCGCGTCCCCGCCATGGTTCGCTGGCCCGGAAAAATTCCCTCGGGCAAGATCTCCCGCGAGATGTTTTCCGGTCTCGACTGGTTCCCCACGCTTCTTGCGGCTGCCGGCGATGCCGACATCAAGGATCGGCTGCTTCAGGGGGCCGACGTCAGCGGCAAGACCTTCAAGGTCCACCTCGACGGCTACAACCAGCTACCCTACCTCACCGGATCGGAACAGAAGGGCGCGCGCGACGCGTTCGCCTATTTCAACGACGACGGCGTTCTCGTCGCCTACCGGCTTGGAGACTGGAAGGCCGTCTTCGTTGAAATGAAGTTTCCGGGAGGCTTTCAGGTGTGGCAGGAGCCGTTCACGCCGCTCCGGGTCCCGAAGCTGTTTCATCTGCGCATGGACCCTTACGAACAGGCCGACATCGTTTCGGATCAATACAACGACTGGCTCGTCAGGAACGATTTCAAGATCGCCCAGATCACGATGCATGCGGCCCAGTTCCTGGAAACCTTCGTCGAGTATCCGCCGAGCCAGGAGCCGGCATCGTTCTCGATCGACCAGATCGCCCGAAACGTCGAGGCCGCGATCCAGGAAAATGCGGCGAAGGCAAAAGCCACCGCACAATAAGGCCGGGTGAACGCTCGCCGGCCCGGAACGCCCGGGCCGGTCTTTCTGAACGTCGGCCTACTCGGTCACCTCTGCCGTTTCCGGCCCCGTCTCGGGCTCTGTCGGCTGTTCGGCGGCCAGGACGTCGCGCACCTCGTCGATCTTTCCGACGGCCGGGCCGACGCCGAGGACATCCTTTGCCCACGCCATCACTTCCGGATCCGTCACCACGACGTCGCCGGGCTGCTGCACGGTGCCGATTTCCTTGTTGGATGCGGCCAGCAGGGCCGCACTCAGGGCCTCGTCGCCGAGGGCGGGATCGGTCGGGACCGCATCGACGCCGTTGTCGAGCTCGAACTGCGCATAGGAGACAACATAGGCGCGGATCGCGGCCATGCGCGGATCGCTGGAATTGAGGTAGGCATGATAGTTGCGCTTCAGCGAGTTCAGCCCCCCGAGCCTGGCAGCCAGATTTGGCTTCGCCTTCAGGGTCGGCTCTTCCACTTCGACCGCGGCGACTTCCGTCACCACCTTGGGCTTTGGCGTGGGCTTGACGGCCTTCACGATCGCCTTGTCGGCCCGCGGCGAAACCCTGTCCTTTTCCGTCACGGTCTTCTTCGAGGCAACGCGCCTTTCCTCGCTCTTGCGGGTGCCGAAGAGCTTTCCGAATGCATTCGCTACAGGATCGTTCGACCTGGCGGTTTCGCTCTTGCCGCGGGACGTTTGTCCGGATTTTCCACGATCGGACGAGGCATGGCTTTCGCTTCTGCCCTTGCCGCCACCGTTGCCGACGCCATTCCCGCCGCCGTTGCCGCCACCATTCCCGCCGCCGTTGCCACCGCCGTTACCACCGCCATTGCCACCACCGTTGCCATTGCCGGCAAGCGCCGCCGATGTGGTCAGCTTCAGGGGGCTTTTCAGGTCCAGGACGACAGGCGTGGCAGCGAGTGTTGCAGACACGCAGGCCACGAGCGTCAGAGTGCCAATTTTTCGCATGCACCATTCCTCCGAATCATACGCTTGGCGAGCCCCGCCACAAGGATTGTCAATATTCTGGCGCCGAATTGTGGCAACGCCCCCTTGGTTGCACCCCGATTAAATTAGGGTGCATCTCGTGCATGAAGGGTTGGAAATATCGTTAGACTTGTCGCGACGGCCACTCGGGGCGATCGTAGAGCGACGATTTTCGGCTGCGCCGAACAGGCATGGCATGGTCGTGCGCGGGGTTCCCATGGCGATGAAACGGCAATGTGCGCTTCTTGTCTGCCTTGGCCTTCTGGGAGGCAGCGTGCCCGCCCGGACTGCTCCGGTCGTGGTCGATCTCGCGCTGGTGCTTGCCGTCGACGTCTCCTATTCGATGGAGATCGACGAGCAGCGGATGCAGCGCGAGGGCTATGTGAACGCGTTTCTCCAGCCCGTGCTCGTCAGCGCGATCGAGAGCGGCGCGGTCGGCAGGATCGCGGTGACCTATGTCGAGTGGGGTGGCTCGGCGGTGCAGACCGTCCCCTGGACGCTGATCGACGGCGCGGGCAGCGCGGCCCGGTTCGCCGAGGCGCTGCGCCGGCAGCCGCTGCGGCGGATCTCGTTCACCTCCATTTCCAACACGCTTGCCTTTTCGCGAAACCTCTTTGCGATCAACCCGTTCCGAGGCGTGCGGCGGGTGATCGACCTATCGGGGGACGGGCCGAACAATGCGGGCGTGCCGGCGCCCGTGGCCCGCAATTCGACCGTCGCCCGGGGCATCGTGATCGACGGACTTGCCGTGATGCTGGCGCGGGATTCCGCATCGATCCCCGACCTCGACGCCTATTACGAGAACTGCGTGATCGGCGGCGACGGGGCCTTTCTGCTGACGGTCAAGGATCCCGGCGACTTCGCAGACGCCATTCTGAAGAAGCTCGTCATCGAGATCCTCGGGCCGGTCGTCGGCGGACTGCCGCGACCCGATCCGCTCGTCAAGCGCGTGGCCGGCCGGGCGGGCTACAATTGCTTCGTGGGCGAGGAGATGCAGGAGCGCCGCATCGGACAGTAGAGCGCGTCGCGTGATTTCTCCTGCGCGTGTGCTAAGCTCTCGGCCAGCAGACACCGTTGCACCTCGTGGAGGACCCGACATGAACAGCTTCATCGCCAGCCTGATCCCCCGCCTGATCCGAGGCGTCGCGGCCTGCGCCTTGCTCGCGGCGGCCCACGCAGCACCCGTCCATGCCGAGGACATGATGAAGTCCGACATCCTGCAGCCGGATACCATGAGCACCGAGGCGACGCAGCCAGGTGCTGTGCCCGCGGCAGGGACGACTACGGGAACCAAGGCCGACTGCCTGCACATGGCCGAGATGGAAACGGACAGCGTGAAGAAGGCGGAGATGACGAAGGCCTGCGAGGCGATGCAGTAAGGCCCTACTCGCCGACCGTGACGACGTCGGACAGCACCCACTTCCGGTCGAAGAAATCCTTCGTCGGCCCGTAGGCGCGGAACATCAGCTCGAAGTTCCGCGCCGGGTCGGTCGGCACCCAGTTCGCCTCCTGGCCCTCGGGCGCCTTCGGGCCGAAATAGAGGTCGATCGAGCCATCGGCGTTCTTTTGAAGCTCGGGGATCTGCGACGAGCGGCTGGCCCGGGCGACGTTCCTGATCAGCGCGTGGGTTTCCCGGTCGTAGGCGGTCACCGACCAGTATTGCTGGACGGGAACGTCCGGCGGCACGTTCAGCCGATAGGTGCCGGCGCCGTCGAAGGCGTTGCCGTCCCGGTCGCGGATCGAGATCGAATAGAACTGCCCCGCCCCGAGCCGCTTGATGCCGATATAGGCATAGCTGTAGGTGACGCCGCGGTGGTCGACGGGGTAGGCATTCTCCTCGTCGAAGCCCCGGCCGCCGGCCTGGATCAGGTCCGGGTAGGTCGGGAAAGTCCAGCGGCTCGTCTCGGAGAAGAACGGCGGCAGGCCGGCGTCGTATTTCGCTTCCAGCAGCGCCCGGCCCTCTTCGATCGCCGACGTCATCAGCGCCTTCATGTGTCCGTCGGGCTGGTAGGGCTTGCCCTTCTCGATGCCGAGCGACGTCAACTGGTCGATCATCACCTGGTCGCGGACGATCCACGGCTCCTCCTGGACGACGCGGTTCAGGTTTTCGAAGAAGCCCGCATCCCACTTGATGGTGGAATCGAAGAGGATGTCCTTGACGTCGGTAAACACGGTCTCGGGCGGATCGGCGGCGGCAGACAGCGGGTAGACCTTCATCTTCCTGCCATAGTCGATCGAGGCCTGCACGTCGGCGTCGGCGTGGCTCTTCAGGTTCGCCCGGAACAGCATGTAGCCGCCGAACACCTCCGACGGCAGCGGGATGAAGCCCTCGGGCAGCTTCTCCGCATAGCCGGGCGGCAGCACGACGTACCGGCCGCCCTTGCCCTTGTCGAGACCGAGCAGGCCGGCGTCTTCCAGCGGCAGTTGCCAGGCGTTGACGATATTGCCGTTGAAGGAGGCGCCGGCTTCGGCCGGCGGCAGGTCGAGCACGACGGGGCCGTCCCTGGTGGTGAAGAAGACCATGAAGTAGAGGGCGTCCGGATTGGGCGTCAGCGTCTGGTTCCGCCAGTCAAGCGGGCGGCCCCAGTAGATCACCTGGCCGACCTTGCCGGGCGTCTTCGACAGCATCTCCTGGCGCATCAGGTCGTAGTTGACGGCGGGCATGCCCCAGATCACCGCCTGCACGGCCTTGCGCTCGATTTCCCTGTCGGCGATCTGTTGCGGTATCCGTTCCGCCCCGAATGCAGCGCCGCCGACCAGCAACAGGCTCAAGAGCACGATGAATTTCATTCGAGTTCCCCCTCACGCGAACTGCACCGCGATGGGACGGGACGATATCATATCGCACAGGCCTTGTCGGGATGGCGGCGCGCCATTCGTCCTCGGAAGGACAGGGGCAGGACCCGGCCATGGAGGAGAGCGATGACGATCACCCTTACCGCCTTCGATAGTTCGCCAGACCGCGGCAGGGGGCTGGCGCGGGACATGCGCGTGCGCTGGGCGCTCGAGGAGGCGGGCCTTCCCTACGAGGTCCGCCTTCTGTCGTTCAGGGCGATGAAGGAACCGGCGCATCTGGCGCTTCAGCCCTTCGGGCAGATCCCTACCTACGAGGAGGGCGAGCTTTCGCTGTTCGAGTCCGGCGCGATCGTGCTCCACATCGCCCAAAACCATGCCGGCCTGCTCCCCGACGACGCCACTGCCCGGGCGCGGGCGATCATGTGGATCTTCACCGCGCTCACCACGATGGAGCCGGTGATCGTCGAGCGCGAGACGGCCCGGTATGCGGAAGGCGACAAGAGCTGGACCGAGGCGCGCCTGGCGCTCATCGACGACCGCATCCGCACACGGCTCGGCGAACTCTCCACCCGGCTCGGCGACAGCGAATGGCTGGACGGCGCGTTCAGCGCCGGCGACCTCGCGATGGTGTCGGTGCTGCTGCGGGCAAGCGGATCGGGACTGGTGGAAGCCTATCCAAATCTTGCGGCCTATGTCGCCCGCGGACAGGCGCGGCCGGCCTACAAGCGCGCCTTCGAGGCCCAGCGCGCGGTCTTCCTCGCAAGTTCGGCCCGCTGATCGGGGCCGGCTGCTTGTGGAATGAAGGCCCCTCTCCGCCCGCCCCACATGGAAGAGGGCCAGAGGGGTTTTGGCGACGGCGACTGCCCTGCGCATCCCCGCGCGGCCCCGGCCCGCGCCCTGCCGAAAGCGCTGTCGCACGCACCTGTTGATTGAACGAAAGCGAGCACTAGTTCTTCGTGGAAGGATCCCGGTCCGGGGTTCCGGCCGGCCTATCCCGTGTCGCCACCTGCGCTTTTTGGAGAATGCCCATGCTCCTCATCCTCACCGCCATCCTGTTCGACATCATCGGCATCGTCCTCCTTGCGGGCGGCGGCTGGCTGGTGGCGCTGGGGGGCAGCCCCTACTATCTGGTGGCCGGGCTGTTCTTCCTGGCGACCGGCATCTTCCTGTTCCTGAAGCGGCCGGCGTCGATCTGGATCTATGCGGCGCTCATCCTCGGCTCGCTCGCCTGGGCGGTGTGGGAGGTCGGGTTCGACTGGTGGCAGCTCGGTCCGCGCGGGGGCATCATCGTGCTGCTCGGGCTGTGGCTGATGCTGCCGGCGATCCGCCGGCCGCTCGGCTTTTCGAGCCCGACCGGGCAGGTCTACCCGGCCTCGTGGCTGCCGCTCGCGGTCGCCTGCGGCGTCGCCGTCGTGGTCGCGGCCTATGCGATGACCCGGGACGTGCGCGACATCCGCGGCAGCCTGCCGGTGACGGCGCTGAACACCACGCCGGCGCTCGGCGGCGACGTGCCGCCCGGCGAGTGGCACCAGTACGGCCGCACGCCCTACGGCCAGCGCTATTCGCCGCTCGACCAGATCACCACCGGCAATGTCGGCACGCTTCAGGTCGCCTGGCAATACCAGACGGGCGACGTGAAGCTGCCGGACGATGTCGGCGAGACCACCTATCAGGTGACGCCGCTCAAGGTCGGCGACACGCTCTACCTCTGCACGCCGCACAACTGGGCAATCGCGCTCGACGCGGCGACGGGGCAGGAGAAGTGGAAGTTCGACAGCAACTCCGGCATGAACCCCGACCGCCAGCACCAGACCTGCCGGGGCGTCACCTACTGGAAGGACCCGGCGGCAGCCGCCGGCGCGCCCTGCGCCGAGCGCGTCTACCTGCCGACCTCGGACGCGCGGCTGATCGCGCTCGACGCGGCGAGCGGCGAGATCTGCACGACCTTTGCCGACAACGGCGTGCTGCACCTGGAAACCGGCATGCAGTACAATCCGGCCGGCTACTACTACTCGACCTCGCCGCCGGTCGCCGTCGCCGGCAAGATCATCGTGGCCGGCGCGGTCAACGACAACTACTCGATCCACGAGCAATCCGGGGTGATCCGAGCCTTCGACATCGCCACCGGCGCGCTCGTGTGGAACTGGGACAGCGGCAATCCTGACGTCACCACGCCGCTGCAGCCGGGACAGACCTACACCACCAACTCGCCGAACAGTTGGTCGGTTTCCAGCTATGACGAGGCGCTCGGGCTCATCTACGTGCCGCTCGGCAACCAGGTGCCGGACCAGCTCGGCATGAACCGCAGCGACAATGTCGAGAAATATTCCTCCTCCATCGTCGCCCTCGACATCGAGACCGGGCAGGTGCGCTGGGCGCGCCAGACCGTGCACCACGACCTGTGGGACATGGACGTTCCCGCCCAGCCGGCCCTGCTCGACATCACCAAGGAGGACGGCACGGTGGTGCCGGCGCTGGTCGGCCCGACCAAGCAGGGCGACATCTACGTGCTCGACCGGCGCACCGGCGAGCCGATCCTGGCGGTGACCGAGTTCCCCGCGCCTTCGGGCGCGATCCCGGAGGATTTCACCGCGCCGACGCAGCCGGTCTCCGACCTCACCTTCATGCCGGATCCGCTGACGGAAAAGGATATGTGGGGGGTGACGATGTTCGACCAACTCGCCTGCCGCATCGACTTCCGCCGGCTGAAGTACGAGGGGCGCTATACGCCGCCCTCGCTCGAGGGCACGCTCGTCTATCCCGGCAATTTCGGCGTGTTCAACTGGGGCTCGGTCGCCGTCGACCCCGAACGGCAGATCATGTTCGGCATGCCGACCTATCTCGCCTTCACCTCCAAGCTCGTGCCGCGCGACCAGATCCCGCCGAAGGAGCAGGACGAAAAGGGCTCCGAGCAGGGGCTGAACCGCAACGAGGGCGCGCCCTACGGCGTCTACATGGGGCCCTTCCTCGGTCCGCTCGCCATCCCCTGCCAGGCGCCGCCATGGGGCTATGTCGCCGGCGCCGACCTGCGCACCGGCAAGATCGCCTACAAACTGAAGAACGGCACGGTGCGCGACATGGCGCCGGTGCCGCTGCCCTTGAAGGTGGGCGTGCCCGGCATCGGCGGGCCGATCATCACCAAGGGCGGCGTCGCCTTCCTGGGGGCCGCCGTCGACGACTACCTGCGCGCCTACGACGTGACCACCGGGGAAGAACTCTGGCAGGCCCGCCTTCCCGCCGGCGGCCAGTCGACGCCGATGACCTATACCGTCGGCGACAAGCAGTACGTGCTGATCGTGGCCGGCGGACACGGCTCGATCGGCACCAAGCCGGGCGACTACGTGATCGCCTATACGCTGCCGTAGGACCTGCAAGGCTCGCATAAGCTGTGCAACCTAGCGTGCCCCCGTTCCCGCGACATGCGCGGGAATCGCAACCAGACGATCGCGCGGGGCTCCCGCGCCACGGGGAGAGATCCGATGAAGATCGATAGCGGCCGCCTGACGGCCTACGCATATTCCTTCCAGCAGCCGCGCAACTTCGCCAATGACGGCGATGGCCCCGGCCGCACCGCCTCGGTCGCCAGCGTCGGCGCGCCGACCGTCGGGCCCTCGCTCGGCACCTCGGGCCTTGCCAGCTCGCTGTGGACGCTCAAGGCATCCGAGGACAGCCCCCTCCCCAGCCCGCGCGACGAGTTCCTCGAATGGGCGGACATGGACCCGACCGAGCGCCTGCGCGCGCAGATCCTGCAGTCGATGGGGATATCCGAGGACGACCTGGAGGCGATGTCGCCCGAGGAACGCGCGGCGGTCGAAGCCGACATCCGCAAGGCGATCGAGGAGAAGATCGGCATGGCGGAAGACCCCACCGAGGCTGCGGACGACGTCGCGGGCACCGATCTCTGATCGTGATGGATGCGATCCCGAGGCAAACGCCTAGGGAAGAAAACCGCTCCCCAACCCTCCCCGGAAGGGGGAGGGTTTAGCCCGGACGCGCCGCCAAGCCCCTCGATCGGGCAAGCGCATGCCTCTGGTTTTCCTGCCCTTTTTGGGGAGATGCCCGGCAGGGCAGAGGGCGTCGCGTCACACGCGCTTGCCTGGCCGCGCCCGCCGCATCCAAGGCGACAATGCCGGCGGGCGCGGCCTTGGACACGTCCGCGAAAATCACCGACGCAAGAGAAAATTAACATGTGAACATTGCCTGTCGTCGCACATGGGGATAGGAGGATGCCATCCGCTGAACCGTCGCCCTCCCGCCGGTTCCTGGCAGTTTGCGGACAACATCAACGACCGGGCCGACCGGCCGCGCAGCCAAGCGCACGAAGGCCAGCCCGCAGTTCCATGTGGATCCATCAATGACAGTTACACTTCGAGACGTCGGGGTACCGGCCGCACCGGACCAGCGCACGCGTCTGAAATCCATCATCGGCGGCTCTGCCGGTAATCTCGTGGAATGGTACGACTGGTACGTCTATTCCGCCTTCACGCTCTACTTCGCCCCCGTGTTCTTCCCCTCCGGCGACCAGACGGCCGAGCTTCTGAGCGCTGCCGCCGTCTTCGCGGTCGGCTTCCTGATGCGGCCGATCGGAGCCTGGTTCATGGGGATCTACGCCGACCGGCGCGGCCGCAAGGCGGGCCTCACCCTGTCCGTCACGCTGATGTGCCTCGGCTCGCTGCTGATCGCGGTCACCCCCGGACATGCGACGATTGGCGTCCTGGCCCCGGCCATCCTCGTCTTCGCCCGCCTCTTGCAGGGCATCAGCGTCGGCGGCGAGTACGGCGCCAGCGCCACCTATCTTTCCGAAATGGCCGGCAAGAGCCGGCGCGGCTTCTTCTCCTCCTTCCAGTACGTGACGCTGATCTCCGGGCAGTTGCTGGCGCTCGCCGTGCTGCTCGTGCTGCAGCGGGTGCTGACGCCCGAGCAGCTGACGGACTGGGGCTGGCGCATTCCGTTCTTCATCGGCGGGGTGCTGGCGATCGTGGTCTTCTACATCCGCCGGGGCTTGGCCGAGACGCAGTCGTTCGAAAACGCCAAGGCGGGCGGCACGCCGAAGTCCTCGGGCTGGACGCTGTTCGTCAAGTATCCGAAGGAAGCCTTCATGGTGCTGGCGCTGACCGCCGGCGGCACGCTGGCCTTCTATGCCTACACGACTTACCTGCAGAAGTTCCTGGTCAACACCTCGGGCTTCAGCAAGGAAGTGGCGACGGAGATCACCACGGCGGCGCTGTTCATCTTCATGCTCTGCCAGCCGCTCGCCGGCGCGCTCTCCGACCGCATCGGCCGCAAGCCGATCATGGTCGGTTTCGGCGTGCTGGGCGTCCTCTTCACCCACCTGATCTTCTCGACGCTGTCAGGCACCAGCGATCCCTATGTCGCCTTCGGCCTGGTGCTCGCCGGCCTTCTGATCGTCACCGGCTACACCTCGATCAACGCGGTGGTGAAGGCCGAGCTGTTTCCCGCCCATATCCGCGCGCTCGGCGTGGCCCTGCCCTACGCGCTCGCCAACACCATCTTCGGCGGCACGGCGGAATGGGTGGCGCTGAAGTTCAAGCAGATCGGCCACGAGAGCTGGTTCTTCTGGTACGTGACGATCATGATCGGCCTATCGCTGATCGTCTACATCCGCATGCGCGACACCCGCGACCACAGCCTGATCCACGAGGATTGAGGGCGGGCCGCGGCGACGGGGGTTCGCGAGGCTGCCCCTCACCCCAACCCTCTCCCCGCAGGCGGGGAGAGGGAGATCGAGACGCCGCGGCATCCCCCCTTCTCCCCGCCCGCGGGGAGAAGGTGCCGGCAGGCGGATGAGGGGCGGCGGTGACGGCGGCGCGGTTCGTGACGGTGGCGTATGTGGCACCCCGGACAAATGGATCTTCGGCGGCGGTCATATGCGGCACTCTTACGATTGCCAACCTTCGCGCGATTTTCCCGATTGACATCCGCAAGGAAACGGAGAATATCGCCGCCATGATCACGAACGCACCCATCGCGCATACGTATTTTTGGCTGTTCCGATAGGAGCGGCTGTTCGATCATCATGTCAACAAGCCGCCATCAGGCGGCTTTGTTGTTTTAAGGCACCTGGTGGCACAAGAGACCCGAAGGAGCCCGACCATGACCGCCGTCCTCAAGCTTGAAACACCACCCGTCGAACGCCCTGCCGTGCTGACGATCCGCGCCGCGCGGCCCGGCGACCTGCGGCCGCTGCTCGACATGATCGCGCTGCATGCCGAATGCCACGGCGACGCGGCGAAGATCACCGCCACCGACCTCGACCGCGACCTGTTCGGCACCTCGCCCTGGATCACCGCGCTCGTCGCGGAGGCCGGCGGCCAGTTGATCGGCTATGCCATCCTCGTGCCGCTCTACCGGGCCATGGAAGGCCGCCGCGGCATGGAACTGCACCAGATCTTCGTGCGCGAGGGGCACCGCGGCACCGGCATCGGCCGCCATCTGGTCGCCCGCGCCCGCGAGCAGGCCCGCATGTCCGGCTGCTCGTACCTGTCGGTCAGCGCCGCCACCGGCAATTTCGGCGCGCACCGCTTCTACGAGGAGATGAACTTCCAGGCCGGCCCCGTCACCGGCATGCGCTACGTCCAGCAACTGGCATGATGCGGCGGTGCCGCGCCCGGGCTCCGGCGCGGCACTCCCCTGCCCTGTCCGCGCCTTTCTCTGCTCCTTGACGTCAATGCGCCGGGATCGCCTTCAGATAGGCGGCGATGGCCTCGCGGTCGGCGGCCGGCAGGCGGGCCATGTTCTTCTGCACCGCCACCATCGCGCCGCCCACCGAATCATAGTCCGGCGTGAAGCCGGTCTCGAGATAGGAGGCGATGTCTCCGGCGCTCCAGCCGCCGATCCCGCCTTCGCCGGCGGTGATGTTCGGCACCCGCCCCGGGCCGCCTTCAGGGTTCGGCGCACCGGCGAGCCATTGCGCCGTCTCGAGACCGCCGAGGGCCGTGCGCGGCGTGTGGCACTCGCCGCAGTGGCCGGGGCCCTCCACCAGATACTGGCCGCGCTCGATCTTGGCATCGGCGCCGGCGAGCGTCACGCGCGGCGCATCGTTCAGATACAGGAACTTCCACGCGCCGAGCAGCGGCCGCAGGTTGAACGGAAACGGCAGGTCGTGCGGCGGGGCGACGTTGTCGCTGGCGGGGAGCGTGCGCAGGTAGCCGTAGAGATCGTTGATGTCGCGCGGCGTCATCCGCGCATAGGAGGCGTAGGGAAAGGAGGGATAGAGATGCTCGCCGCGCCGGCCGACGCCGCCAAGCATGGCATCGCCGAATTCCTGCAGGGTCCACGCCCCGATGCCGGCCTCGGGATCGGAGGAGATGTTGGGCGGATGAAACGTGCCGAAGGGGCTCTTGAGCGGCGCTCCACCGGCCAGGACGAGCCGGTTTTCCTCGCCGGCACCGGGGGCGGCATGACAGCTGGCACAGCCGCCTTCGGAAAAGACGCGCTCGCCGTTTGCGACGTCGGGCTCGCCGAGCCCCTGCCAGCTTTCCGAGGCGCTGCGCGCCGGTGCCGTGATCCACGCGAAGGCGCCGATGCCGACAACGCCTGCGAGGAGTGCTGCGGTGGCAAGACTGCGAAGTTTCATGGTCTCGTTCCAGGGCTCATGGCGCCGGCCCGCACGCCCGGCCCGAATGTGTGGTCCGCATGGATGGAAAGGCGCCCGCCCGCATCGTCGCACGGAGGCGGCAAAAGGCAACCTTTCCGGGGTGCGGTCCCGGAAAGGTCCCGGGCCTTGAAGCGCGCCGCGATCCTCCGGATCGCCTTGCGCGCTTCAAATCGTTGTTTTTTCTCATGTCGTTGTCGCAAGACCGCGGTCCGCTCCTGCGCGACCTGCTCCGGACCCGCGCTACTTCTTGATGCGGTAGGTCTCGTGACAGGCGCCGCAGTTCTTGCCGATCGGGCCGATCGCGGCGGCCACCGCGGCCTGGTCGCCCGGCAGGGCGGCAAGCGCTGCATCGGCGTCCTTGCCGAGCTGGAGCGACTTGGCGTGGAAGTCGTCCGGGTTCTCCCAGATCTTCGGGCTCGCCTCGGTTTCGGCGCCGGTCTCGGTGCCGGCCGGGAACTGGTCGGGGAAGGTCTTGGAGACCTCGCTGATCGTCGCAAGCGAGACGCGCACCACCTCGGCGTCATAGGGCTTCTCGCCCTTGGCGATGCCAGCCAGCGCGCCCATCGAGCGGCCGACGTCCTTCATCATCTGCTGGCGGGCGGCCTGCGGCTCCTGCGCCACCGCGACACCGGTGGCAGCGGCGGCGCCAAGACAGAGAAAGGTGGCCGCGGCAATTGTCTTCAGGTTCATGGATCACTCCCGGTAAGATCTCGTGCCCGCCGGTACCCCCGCCGGGCGGCGGCATGATTGCATGCGGGCGGCCCAGTCCAAGTAACAATATGTTGACCCGCGCAGAGGCCGAGGGCGATGGGGGTCGTGCCGCATCCGCGGCCACGCCGGGACGTTTCATTTGCCGGCCTTCATACCGTCCCCCAGCCGCGCCAGACCGTGACCACGGCGATCGCGACGAGCAGCACGCCGGCAGCACGGCCGATGAAGCGCGTGGCGGCGGGGCTGCCGGTCAGGGCATCGCGGCTGCGGGCGGCGGCGAGCGCCAGGCCGCCATAGACGGCAAGCTGCGTCGCCCAGATCATCGCCAGCATGACGAGCGTCTGGCGCCAGAGCGGGCCGAATTCCGGGCGCAGGAACTGCGGGAAGACGGCGAGCATGAACAGATAGGCCTTCGGATTCATCAGGCTCGTCAGCGCGCCCTGGCGGAAGCGGGCGACAAGGCCGCGCCGGTCGAGGGAGCCTACGGCATCGACGACGATCGAGGAACGGAAGAGCTGCCAGCCGATGTAGACGACATAGGCGGCGCCGACGAGCAGCAGGCCGTTGAACAGGCCAGGCGCGAAATGCAGCAGCATGCCGACGCCGAGCGCGGCATAGAGCGTGTGCACGAGCCCGCCGGCCATGATGCCGAAGGTCGCCGAGAGCCCCGCCCTGCGCCCGCCGGAGAGCGAGCTCGCCAGCACGAAGACCATGTCCATGCCCGGCACGATGATGATGCCGGAGACGAGCAGGAAGAAGAGCCAAAGGTTTTCCGTGTAGGTCATGTCAGTTGTCCATTGCCTTCGCCTGGATCGCCGCCCCATGCGGCCTTTTGTTTCAAGCGGTTGAGGCATGGTATAAGGAAGGCCAACTGACAACGCTGTGTCAGTTGTGACGGAGGACATCATGCGCAAGGCCTCGCGGCTGTTCGAGATCATCCAGATCCTGCGCCTCGCGCGCCACCCGGTCACCGCCGCCGAGATTGCCGGGCGGCTGGAGGTGACGGTGCGCTCGATCTACCGCGACATCGCCGCCTTGCAGGCGATGCGGGTGCCAGTGGAGGGCGAACGGGGCATCGGCTATATCCTGCGCCCCGGCTTCGACCTGCCGCCACTGATGTTCTCCATCGAGGAGATGGAGGCGATCGTGCTGGCGCTGGCGCTTCTGGAACGCACCGGCGATGCGGAACTGAAGGCCGCCGCCCGCCGGGTCGGCGAAAAGATCGCCGGCGCGGTACCGCCGCCGCTGCGCCAGACGCTGTCGGCCCGCTCCTTGCACGCCTGGGGCACGACGCCGCGCCAGCCGGATGGCATCGACCTTGCCACCGTGCGGCGCGCGATCCGCGACGAGGAGAAGCTCGTCATCGACTACCGGGACGAACAGGGCCGTGCGAGCGGGCGCACCGTCCGCCCCATCGCCCTCATCTACTATTCCGAGACGGCCAACATCGTCGCCTGGTGCGAATTGCGCGAAGCCATCCGCAACTTCCGCGCCGACCGGGTGGAGGCCTGCGCGGCGACCGGCACGCATTTCCGCGGCGGCGGCGACAGGCTGCGGCAATTGTGGATTTCCGGCTGGGCGGAAAGCCGGCGGGATGCGGGATGAGCGCTATTCCGGCCACGCGTCCGTGGGCCAGTTGCGTGCCGTGTGAATGACGCGGAGGATGAACATGGTCTCCCGGCCATCCCGCGTGCCGATGCAATAGGCGATGACGTAGGGCAGCCCGTTCACGGATTTCTCGTAGGTTCCGCCGACCCGGCCCGGCCGGCCAACTGGCCGTTTGCCGAGCAGGATGGCGGCGGCATCGATCCGGCCGGCGACGGAACGGGCTGCCGCGGGATCGTCGCGCGCAATATGGCCTGTCTGCCGCTTGAGATCGTCGAGAGCGGAAAGCGCCCAGCGGACGGGCCGCTTCACCGGCGATCGCGCTCGGCCGCATCCACGACGGACGCCAGTTCGGCCATGGCCTCCTCATGGGAGGCCGTGCGGCCCTGCCGGACGTCCTCCAGGCCCTGGTTGACGCCTTCGACGATCGCGAGTTCGCGGGCGACATAGGCGGAGACCGCCTCGGCCGCGAGAAAGGAGCGGCTGCGCCGCGTATCGGCGGCCAACCGGTCGAGTTTCTGCTTGAGGTCCGCGCTCACACGGATCGTCATCGTCGTGCTGCTCATGCCCGTCACCTGTGCTTGTTTGTGTACATGCTAGCACAGGCGGCCCGGCCCCTCCAAGACAGGAAAAGCCCCGGCCGTTTCCGGCCGGGGCATTCCGAATGCCAAGGGTCGAAGCGCCTTACTTCGTCGCGGCTTCGTACATTTCCAGGACGTAGTCCCAGTTGATCAGGCTGTCGACGAAGGCTTCGAGGTACTTCGGGCGGGCGTTGCGGTAGTCGATGTAGTAGGAGTGCTCCCAGACGTCGACGCCGAGGATCGGGGATGCGCCGTGGACCAGCGGGTTCTCGCCATTCGGGGTCTTGGAGATGGCGAGCTTGCCGTCCTTGACCGAGAGCCAGGCCCAGCCGGAGCCGAACTGGGTTGTGCCGGCAGCGACGAAATCGGCCTTGAATTTGTCATAGCCGCCGAGATCGCTGTCGATCGCCTTCTGCAGCGCGCCCGGAAGCGACTTGCCGCCGCCGCCCTTCTTCATCCACTTCCAGAAATGGACGTGGTTGTAGTGCTGGCCGGCATTGTTGAAGAGGCCCTGGTTGGTGCCGTAGGACTTCTTGACGATCTCTTCCAGCGTCAGGTTGGAGAGACCGGCTTCCTCGGCGAGCTTGTTGCCGTTGTCGACATAGGCCTTGTGGTGCTTGTCGTGGTGATATTCGAGCGTTTCGCGCGACATGAACGGGGCAAGGGCATCGTAGTCGTAGGGAAGCGGCGGAAGTTCGAAAGCCATGGGTCGTCTCCTCTTAATCGCGGAATTTTAAAAAGAAATCCGTGAAGCGGAACATAGGGGGATGCCCCCTCCCCGGCAACCGGCTGGATGCCAAAATTTGCGCTTGGTCAGGAATTTCCTTCCCCCGCGCAAGTTGCGCGCCTGCTTTGGAACCGCCCCGGGCTTCGGCCATTCCTGACCTTGCGTGATTCGCATCATGAAAGGCTCTGACCATGACCGATTTCTTCCTCCGCCCCCTTCTCCTCGCCCTTCCGCTCGCCACAGCCCTCGGCGCCGCGCCCGCACTCGCCTCCTCCGACGAGGCCTGGGCGGCGTTCAAGGCGGACGTCGAGGCGAAATGCGTGGCCGCGCTGCCGGAAAAGCTGAAGAACCAGACCGTATTCGTCGACGAGACCGGAACCGAGGCCTACGGCGTGGCGCTGATCGCCGGCCGCTCGGCCAGCGAAAAGGCGCGCGTGACCTTCGCCTGCGTCTACGACAAGCAGGCGAAGACCGCGCAACTGACCGGGCCGATCGGCCGCGAATTCGTCCGCGTCATCACCGACAAGCAGCGCGCGGCGATGGAGGAACGGCGGAAGGCGAACGGTGGGGCGGACGACGACAACGGCGCCGAATGACGCTGACTGCAGCGCTCGGGATAGGCCGTCATCCCGGCCCTCGAGCCGGGATCCAGCAGCGCCGCGTCGGCGGCGCAGGAAAAGCTTTATAGCGCAATGGCTTGCTGGATGCCGGCTCGGGGGCCGGCTCGGGGGCCGGCATGACGGAGAGAAAGGGGACGGTCTCACCTGCCGGCAAGCTCCAAGACCTCCGTCATCCTCGGCTCTGTGCAGTACAAGGCCCAGGATGACGTCGCCCGGGTTCCACGGCCCGTCGACGACCCGGGCGCAGTGCCCGCCCCGCCTCAGCCGTTGGCGGTCGAGTGGGCCCAGTCGAAATAGAGCTCGCGCGCCTTGGCCGTTACCGGGCCGGGCTGGAGGTGGCGGTCGTCGAGGCGGTTGACGGGGACGACCTTGGAATAGTTGCCGGAGGTGAAGATCTCGTCGGCGGTCTGGAAATCCTGCACCGTCAGCGTCTTCTCGACGACCTCGAAGCCTTCCTGGCGCATCAGCGTCATGACCCGGTAGCGCGTGATGCCGGCGAGGAAGGTCTGGTTGGCGGCGGGGGTGAAGACGACGCCGTCCTTGACCATGAAGACGTTGGAGGCACCGGTCTCGGCGACGTTGCCGAGCATGTCGCGCACCAGCGCATTGTCGAAACCACGCTTCTTCGCCTCGACGATGATGCGGCCGTTGTTGGGATAGAGGCAGCCGGCCTTGGCATCGGTCGGCATGCACTCGATCGTCGGGCGGCGGAAGGGCGAGACGGTCAGCGAATTGCCGGCGTGGGCGTCGCCCATCGGCGCCTCGAACAGGCACAGCGCAAAGCGGGTGGACTCCGGATCGGCCGGGACGACGCCGAAGGCGCCGTGCTCGGCCCAGTACATCGGCTTGACGTAGATCGCCGTCCTGCCGTCGAACTTCTCCACGCCCTCCCAGGTGAGCGCCTGGATCTCCTCGGCGCGCATCGTCGCGTTCAGGCCGAGGCTCACGGCCGAGCGGTTGACGCGCTGGCAATGCAGGTCGAGGTCCGGGGCGATGCCGTCGAAGAAGCGGGCGCCGTCGAACACCGTCGAGGCGAGCCACATCGCATGCGAGGTGGGGCCGATCAGCGGCGGGTTGCCGGGAAGCCACTCGCCGTCGACATAGGTCCAGGTGGGGGTCCGCGGGGAGGTATCGACTGCCATCTTGTTACTCCTTTTCTCTCCGGCGTGCCGCATTTCAGTTATCTCCGGCGTGCCGCATGTCCGGCCTGACGCTTCGGGGCAAGCTGCCTCTGGCCTGAACCAATCGGCGGACGCTGTCCACTCACGATCTTAGATGAATGCATCAGCCATTGTCATGGGTGGTGCGGTGGCAGGCGGGGCCGGCGCGTGGCATAGAGAGGACAAGAGAGACCTGGAGGGACCGCCGGTGAAAGCAATGTACTACGAGGCCTTCGGTGCGGTGCCCGAGATCCGCGAACTGCCGGATCCGACGCCGACGCGCAACGGAGTGGTGGTCAAGGTCGAGGCGACCGGGCTCTGCCGCTCGGACTGGCACGGCTGGCAGGGGCACGATCCCGACATCCGGCTGCCGCACGTGCCGGGCCACGAACTCGCCGGCACGGTGCTCGCCGCCGGCCAGGGCGTGTCGCGCTTCAAAGTCGGCGACCGGGTGACCGTCCCCTTCGTCTCCGGCTGCGGCCATTGCCACGAGTGCCGCTCGGGCAACCAGCAGGTCTGCGAGGAGCAGTTCCAGCCGGGCTTCACCCATTGGGGTTCGTTTGCCGAATATGTCGCACTCGACCATGCCGACCAGAACCTCGTTCCCCTGCCGGAGAACGTCTCCTTCGCCACCGCCGCCAGCCTCGGCTGCCGCTTCGCCACCTCGTTTCGCGCCGTCTGCGACCAGGCGAAGGTCAAGGGCGGCGAATGGGTCGCCGTACACGGCTGCGGCGGCGTGGGGCTGTCGGCGATCATGATCGCGGCAGCGCTCGGCGCCCGGCCGATCGCGATCGACATCTCCGAGGAGAAGCTGTCGTTCGCCCGAAAGATGGGCGCGGTCGCGGCCGTCAATGCGCGTGCCGTGGCCGATGTCGCCGAGGCCGTGCGCGAGATCACCGGCGGCGGCGCGCACGCCTCGATCGACGCGCTCGGCTCGCCCGTCACCTGCTTCAATTCGATCAGGAACCTGCGCCGCCGCGGGCGACACGTGCAGGTGGGGCTCATGCTCGGCGACGATGCAACGCCCGAAATCCCGATGGCGCAGGTGATCGGCCACGAACTGGAGATCTACGGCAGCCACGGCATGCAGGCCTGGCGCTACGACGCCATGCTGTCGATGATGGCGGCGGGCAGCCTGCAGCCGGAGCGGCTGATCGGCCGGGAAATCAGCCTCGCCGAGGCCATTCCCGCGCTGATGGCGATGGACGGCGCGACCGATCTCGGTATCAGCGTGATCACGACATTCTGAGGCGGCCGTCGCTGGACGGGCCTTGCCGCCGCAGCAGGAGCCGCCCTATGACCATCGCGCGTCCCCCGCCGGGATGCGGGCCGGCGAATGGGAGGAAGACGATGGCGAACGGGACGAGCAAGAAGACGGGCAAGGGCGCCGAGGCGACCGGGGCTGAAAATGGTCCGGTGCTGCTGTCGGGCGGCAATCCGCAGATCGCCAAGGGCTATGGCGACGCGCCCGTGCAGGCCTATATCGCCGCCATGCCGGGATGGAAGAGCGCTGCGGGACGCCGGATCGACGCGCTGATCGTCGCCGCCGTGCCGGAGGTTACCAAGGCGGTCAAGTGGAACTCGCCGTTCTACGGGCTGGAGGGACAGGGCTGGTTTCTCAGCCTGCATTGCTTCACGAAATACATCAAGGTGGCCTTCTTCCGCGGCACCGCGCTCGACCCCGTCCCACCGGAAGCGTCCAAGAGCGGCGACACGCGCTATTTCCATATCCACGAGGGCGAGGCGCTCGACGAGGAGCAGTTTTCCGGCTGGGTGACGCAGGCGAGCCGGCTGCCGGGCGAGAAGCTGTGAGGCCAGGGAGGGAGGAACGCGGATGACGACCAGCGGTTCGAAGACGGCGCCTGTGGGCGAAGATCCCGCGCGGCTGATCGATGCGCGGATCGCCGAACTCGGCGACTGGCGCGGCGAGACGCTGGCGCAGGTGCGAAGCCTCGTCAGGGAGGCGGTTCCCGACGTGATCGAGGAATGGAAGTGGCGCGGGGTGCCGGTATGGTCGCATGGCGGCATCCTCTGCACGGGCGAGACCTACAAGGACGTCGTCAAGCTGACCTTTGCCAAGGGGGCCGCCCTTGCAGACCCTTCCGGCCTCTTCAACGCCAGCCTGGAGGGCAATACCCGGCGCGCCATCGATATCCGCAAGGGCGAGGCCATCGACGGCGAGGCGCTGAAGGCGCTCCTGCGCGCCGCCGCCGACCTGAACGCCGTGGCACGTCCGCGAAAGGCCAAGGGCGGCTGAGCGCGAAACGGGCCGGCAACCGGCCGACGCTGGCGCATGTCGGCGCCGGGTATTGTGCGGCGCACCGAATATTGCCATGATCGGAGGCCAATGATCTGGCGCTAGCGATCTGGAATGTCAGCGCTTTCGGAAAGTTGAGCCATCGCCTTGTCCTATGCCGCCTATGTCTTCGATGCCTATGGCACCCTGTTCGACGTCCATGCGGCGGTCCGCCGCCATGCCGGCGACGTCGGCCCGGACTCCCAGCGTTTTTCCGAACTGTGGCGGGCCAAGCAGCTCGAATATTCCTGGACCCGGGCGCTGATGGGCGCCTACCGCGACTTCTGGCAACTGACCGAGGAGGCGCTCGACTTCACGCTCGAACGCATCCCGGGCGTCGATCCGGGCTTGAGGGACCGGCTGCTGGAGGCCTACTGGAAGCTCGACTGCTATCCCGAAGTTCCGGCCGTGCTGAAGGCGCTGAAGGCCCGGGGCGCGCGGGTGGCGATCCTGTCCAACGGCTCGCCGGCGATGCTGCGATCGGCGGTCGCCAATGCCGCGCTCGACACGGTGATCGACGACGTCTTCTCCGTCGATGCGCTGCGCACCTACAAGACGGCGCCGGCCGTCTACGACGTGGTGACGACCGGCTACCGGCTCTATCCGGATGCCGTGTCGTTCCAGTCCTCCAACCGCTGGGACGTGGCCGGAGCCACGAAATTCGGCTTCCGCACCGTCTGGATCAACCGCAGCGGCATGCCGGACGAATATGCCGACCTCAAGCCGTCGCTGATCCTGCCGACGCTGGAGGCGTTGTAGCGAGGATACCGGCAGCGGCCGGAAAAGGTTAGAGATCGGGAGGACAGGATGGGCTGGTCGGCGGCGCAATATCTGCAATTCGAGGACGAGAGGACGCGGCCGGCGCGCGACCTGCTTTCGCAGGTGCCGGACCTGCCGGCGGGCACCGTCTACGACCTCGGCTGCGGGCCCGGCAACTCGACGGAACTGCTGCTGGCCCGCTTTCCCGGCCATCCCGTCACCGGCATCGACAGCGACGCGGACATGCTGGCCGCCGCCCGCAGGCGACTGCCGCAGCTCGCCTTCGACTTCGGCGACCTTTCCGGCTGGACCCCGCCGGCGCCAGCGGCGCTCCTCTATGCGAACGCGGTGTTCCAATGGGTGCCGAAGCATCTGGCGGTGCTCTCGCGGCTGATGGACCACCTCGTGCCCGGCGGGGTGCTGGCCGTGCAGATGCCGGACAACCGGACGGAGCCGAGCCATGTCGCGATGGACACCGTAGCCGAGGACGACCGTTTCGCGCGGCATTTCGCGGCCGACCACCCGCGTCGCCCGACGCTGCCGCCGCCGCTCGCCTATTACGACGCGCTCTCGGCCAAGGCCGCACGCGTCGACATCTGGCATACGATCTACAACCACCCGATGCGCGACGCGGCGGCGATCGTCGAGTGGGTCAAGGGCACGGGCATCCGGCCCTATCTGGCGAAACTCCCGGCAGAAGAGCAGGACGAATACCTCGAAGCCTACCGGCAGAGGATCGAACAGGACTATCCCAGGGCGGCCGACGGGCGCGTGCTGCTGCGCTTTCCGCGCCTGTTCCTGGTGGCGATCAGGGCTTGAGCAGTCAGGGATTGAGCCCGTCAGGTTCGCGGCAGGCGCTCTCCCCTCAGTCGAAGGGGCAGGGCCAGCTCGACGGGACGGTGAAGCCGGGCGGCAGCTTGGTTCCGGCGTCGCCGCAGGCGAGATCGACCTGCTCCTGCTCCAGCCCGGTCGAGGACGAAAGATCGAGGCCCTCGATCCGGGTCAGGAACAGGAAGGCATGGGAGAAATCGAGGCCGCCCTCGAATTTCGCCTTGCTGAGGTCGGCGCGGGACAGATTGGTGTAGCGGAAGCGGGTGCCTGTGAGCTCGGCGCCGGAGAAATCGGCGCGGCCGAGCTCGGCCTTGTCGAACACCGCATTGGTCAGCACCGCTTCCTTGAAGCTCGCCCGCTGCAATTCGGCGGCGGCAAAGGTGGCGCCGGTGGCGTTGACCCTGTCGAAGCCGGTGCGATAACCCTCGACGCGGTTGAAATTGGTCTTCTCGGCGCTCGCCCCCGTCAGCCAGGCGCGGGCCATGACGGCTTCCTCGAGATTGGCGCCGTCGAGATTGGTCTTGCTGAGGTCGGTCAGGGTGAAGTCGGCCTCGACAAGTACGGCGCCGCTGAAGTCGTTGCCCTGCAGCATGATCATCTTCTTGGCGCAGTTGCTCCAGTCGACGCCCGGCGCGGGCGCGTTCGAACACGCGGCGGCCGCGGCAGGCCGGACTGGTGCAAGCGCGAGCGAGACGAGGACGGCGCCCGCAGCCAGCAGGCAGAGACCCGGACGGTGGCCCGCCGTTGCGGCCGGACGATCACGAAGCGCGGCAAGAATGCTCATTCCAGACTTCATTTCGGCGCACGCTCCTGCAAATCCTGTCGAGCCTCGTTTTTCGCATATGGTGGCGGAAATGGGAAGGACAAGTCGCGCCCCGCCAAGGCCCGGCAGATCAGCGCATCGGGGCTGTCCGTCCAGGTGCGATTGCCCTGCTTGCGAAGGAGATGCGCGGGGCCGGCATGCGGAGGACGTCAGCTTCTTCCAAGCGAGGCCAGCAGCGCCACCAGAGCGGCCTGTCGATGGGTGTCGGTCTTCTGGAAGATGGCCTTGATCCTGCTGCGGGCGGTTTCCTTGGTGACACCGAGCGCGTCCGCCGCATTTTCGAGGGTCTCGCCGGTCGCCAGAAGCGCTGCGAGACGCGCTTCTGCCGGCGTGAGCCTGAAAGCGCGGCTGAATGCCTGCCAGTCGGACCTGGCCGGACGGACGACCTCTTCGAGAAGCAGCAATGCCCGCGCGCACAGAAACGGGGACTTCGCCGCGCCATCGACGGGCAATGTCCTGATCACCAGCGGGGCGGCGTTCTCCCGCCGGACGACGATCGGAGGCGCCAGCAGGGTCTTGCCCTCGCGAAGTCCCCGCAGCCGGTCGACGACCTTGCCGTATTCGGCCGCCGCGTGACGGTCGCGGAACATCAGGCGCTCGCCGACGATAAGGATGGACGCCCGCATCAGTTGCCGTGCGGCGGCGTTGGCATGGATGAACCTGCCGGTCTCGTCGATCGCCACCACCGCCTTGCCGATCTGGTCGAACGAATCGGCCACGGACGACAAGGCGACGCGGCCGGCGAGATGGGCAAGACTGCCGACTTCGTTCAGCCGCAGGGAGAATTGCCGGAAGACGGCCCTGTCGCTCTGTTCGAACGCGCCCTGGCGCAGGGACCGATGCAGTGTCAGGGACCAGAAATCGGGGCCGCCCCGAACGCCGATGCCCGCCCACCACCTGCCGTCGAAGCGGGGCATGAACTCTTCGAAGAACGGCGCGCGCCGGTCGTCGGCGCCGACCAGGTCACGATCGAAGGCAACCTCGCCCCGCATGTTCAGGACCCGGGCGCGCCGGTGACTGTCTGCGTCCTGCTCGGGCCAGCTCTCGCGGACATAGGTTTCCAGGCATTCCGTGAGATGCGCGGTCGCCAGCGCCCCTGCCGATCCCGTCTGCGGGATCAGGGCAGCCCCCATGGCGCCGGTGGCCACCGCCACCTCCGCCAGGAGCTCCGTCCAGCGCGAGGGATCGGCAACGATGTCCGACACCTGCATGGACGCGTGCTGCAACCGCTCGATGTCGATAGACATCCCTCTCCCCCGTCTTCTCCCCTGCGTGCTCTCCCCTGTGTGATCGCCAGGCACAAACGGCGCGCACAACCTGAAGCAGAACCTAGTGCAATATGGACCGGCTGACTACAGGGCGGTTCGGCGCCCCCATTTGCACAGTTTTGCGCGACCGGCCCAAGCCCCGATCAACCCCCAAAAGGGGGTCGAATGTCTTCCCCGCCAATGCTTCCGTCCGCGCCGGGGGATCATGCCCCGCAGGACGAGCGGCAAGAGGGGCTGACGGGTATGGACACTTCCTGGAAACTGGCGGCGGCGCTTGCAGCCGCATTGACGTTCCCGGCGCCGGCACGCGCCGCCGACGGCGACGGGGCGCGCGGCTTCGACGTCGATGTCGCCATCGTCTTCGCGGTCGACTTCTCCTCCTCGATCGATCCGGACATCGCCGACCTGCAACGGAACGGGCATGTTGCAGCCCTCACCTCGCCGGAGATCATCAAGGTCATTTCCGGCAATCCCCGCGGCTGCATCGGCGTGACCTATTTCGAATGGGCGAGCCCGGCGCACATCAGGATCGTCCTGCCGTGGACGCGGATCTGCGGAGCGGCAGACGCCGAAAAGGCGGCCGGGGTGATCAGCCGGAAAGGCGATACCGGCTTCAGCCGGCGGAGCAGAGGCGGGACATCCATCTCGTCGGCGATCGAAGCCGGAAGACTGCTTCTCGACGAATTTCCGGGACACGCCGACAGAAAGGTCATCGACATCTCCGGCAATGGCGAAAACAACGACGGCCTGCCCGTTCAGGACTCCAGGACGAAGGCCGTCGAGAAGGGATACACGATCAACGCGATCGCCATTCCGGATGGAAGGGACGAGAGTTCCGGCCGTTCACTGGCGTCCTATTTTGCCGACAACGTCATCGGCGGTTTCGAAGCCTTCGTCATGGTGCCGCGGGCGACGGGCGACTACACCCTGGCCCTGCGCCGGAAGCTGGCAAGGGAGATTGCCCTCGACATCGACCTGCCCGTGGATCCGCCTATGCAGCGAGCGGAGGCCCGCATCGGGTGGCCGCCGGCCGTAACCATCGCGGACGCGCGATAGGCCGACCCGTCGCTCAGCCGCCGATCCGCGCCGACAGGAAATCGACGAAGGCGCGGATGCGGGCTGCGAGGTGTTCGTGGCCGGCGAAGACGGCGTAGACGGTCTCGATCTCGCCGGAATGGAAATCCTCCAGCAGCGGCACCAGCCGGCCGGCGGCGATATCCGGCTCGACATGGAAGCGGCCGACGCGGCCGATGCCGACGCCGTCGAGGCAGAGCTGGCGGACGATGGAGCCGCTCGAAGCCATGACGTTGCCGGACACCGTGTGGAGGACCGGCGAGGACCGGCCCGGCAGCCGGAACGCCCATTCATCGACGCTGCGGCGGAAGTTGAAGCGGATGCAGTTGTGGGTCGCGAGATCGTCGGGCGTCCTCGGCATACCGTGACGCTCGAGATAGGCAGGTGCCGCCATGACGACCGGCGTGCTCTCCATCAGCTTGCGCGCCAGCAGCGACGAATCGCGCAAGGGGCCCGTGCGGATCGCCACGTCGGTGCGCTCGCCGACCACGTCGATGACGCTGTCGGTCAGGGTCAGGTCGATCCGGATCTCGGGATAGAGCGCCAGGAAATCGGGAAGCAGCGGCAGGATGATGCTTTCGCCGATGGCGACGGCGGCATTGACGCGGATCGAGCCGCGCGGCGAGGCGCGGGCGCCGCCAGCGACCGTCTGCTCGGTCTCCTCGATCTCCGAGAGGATCCGGCGCGCGCGCTCCAGATAGACCTCGCCCTCCGGGGTCGGCTCCAGCCTTCGGGTGGTGCGCACCAGAAGCCTTGTCGACAGCCTGTCCTCCAGCCGGCTGACGAGCTTGCTGACGGCGGACGGCGACAGGCCCAGCCTGCGGCCGGCGGCTGAAAAGCTTTTCATGTCCACGGCCGTCACGAAGACTTCCATTTCGCCTGCGCGGTTGTCCATTGCGGTGATCACCTGTGAATTGGCTTCAAAGATACTTATCCTATCACACGGATTATCGAACAAGGGCGCGCAGGCCATATTGGCGGCAACCAAACCGTTCACCCGTTTTGCCGCCCGGCCCGGGCCCTGCCCCGGCGCCTGCTGCGGAAGGAGAAGTCCATGCCCCTTGCGCTCTTTGCCCTGACGATCGCCGCCTATGCGATCGGCACCACCGAATTCGTCATCGTCGGCCTCTTGCCGACCGTCGCCTCCGACCTCGGCATCACCCTGCCGCTCGCCGGCCTCATCGTTTCCATCTATGCGCTGGGGGTCACCTTCGGTGCGCCGGTGCTGACGGCCCTGACCGGCCGGGCGGCCCGCAAGCCGCTGCTGCTCGGCCTGATGGCGCTGTTCGTCGCCGGCAACACGCTGGCGGCGCTGTCGCCTTCCTACGAGATCCTGCTTGTCGCCCGCGTGCTGTCGGCGTTTGCCCATGGCGTGTTCTTCTCCGTCGGCGCGACGATCGCGGCCGAACTCGTTCCCGAGGACCGGCGGGCGTCGGCGATCGCGATGATGTTCATGGGGCTGACGGTCGCGATCGTCACCGGCGTGCCGCTCGGCACGGTGATCGGCCAGACCTTCGGCTGGCGCGCCACCTTCTGGGCGGTCGCAGCCCTTGGCGTCATCGCCTTTGTCGGCATCGCCGCACTGCTGCCGAACAACCTGCAACGCCAGAAGGCGGCGAAGCTTTCCGAGCAGGTGCGCGTGCTCGGTTCCGGCCGGCTGCTGCTCGTCTTCGCGATGACGGCGCTCGGCTATGGCGGCACCTTCGTCACCTTCACCTATCTCGCTCCCGTCTTGCAGGAGATCACCGGCTTCTCGGCCTCCTCGGTCAGCCTGGTGCTGGTGCTCTACGGGCTTGCGATCGCCGCGGGCAACATCGCCGGCGGACGGATCGCCGACCGCGACCCGGTCAGGGCGCTGACGGTGCTGTTCGCAGCGCAGGCGGCCGTGCTCGTACTCTTCACCTTCACGGCACCGTCGCCGGTGCTGGCGCTCGTCACGCTGACGGCGCTGGGTTTCCTGTCCTTCGCCAACGTGCCGGGCCTGCAGCTCTACGTGGTACAGCTCGCCAAACGTCACCGCCCCGCCGCCGTCGACGTCGCCTCGGCGCTGAACATCGCCGCCTTCAATCTCGGCATCGCGGCCGGCGCCTGGATCGGCGGGCTGGTCGTCGCCTCCCCGCTCGGCCTCGGCGCCACACCCTGGGTCGGCGCCATCCTGGTCGCCGCCGCCCTCGGCTTCACGCTCGTCAGCGGCGCGCTGGACCGGCGCGGCCATGCGGGTTCCGTCGAGGCCGGCGCCGATCCGGCCCGGGCCTAGGCGGGCCGGCGCTGGGGGGCTGCGGGCGGGCGGCCATTCGCTCCAAGCTCGCCCGCCCCTCATCCGCCCTTCGGGCACCTTCTCCCCGCGAGCGGGGAGAAGGACATATGCCACACCGGTTCCCGCCCCCCTCTCCCCGCCCGCGGGGAGAGGGTTCGGGCGAGGGGCGGCCCCTCGCACAATTCGCCCGCGTCGACGTTGCGGCGGCCCCCTCATCCAGCGCTTTTCGCCACCGTCTCCCCGCCGGGGAGAAGACGGGAGGTTCCCGCGCCCATTTCCTTCCGCCGCGGCCTCGGCTATGACGGTTGTGGGCCGTCACGGTGCCGCCCGGGGAACACTTCCATGCAGACCAACCAGAACCTTTCGGCACAGGCGATGCCGGACTGGCCGGCGATTGCCGCCGTCGTGCTTGGCGTCACCGCCTTTTCGGTGGCGCAGGGCGTCACCTATCCGCTGATTTCGCTGGTGCTGGAGGCGCGCGGGGTATCGCCGACGCTGATCGGCGTCAACGCCTTCGGCTTCGCGCTCGGGCTCGCCGCGGCGACGCTGATGATCGGGCGGCTGACGCAGCGTTTCCGCGCCCAGCACCTGATCGTCGCGGGCCTCGTCGGCTGCTCGGTCTGCCTCGCCACATTCGCCGCCTTCTCGTCGATGCCCGTGTGGTTTCTCGCCCGCTTCCTGCTCGGCTTCTGCGCCAGCCTGATCTTCATGCTGAGCGAGGCCTGGCTGAACGTCGCTTGCCCCGACCGGCTGCGCGGGCGCGTCTCGGGGATCTATGGTGCGGCGGTCTGCGCCGGCTTTGCCGCCGGGCCGCTCGCAATCCCGCTGTTCGGCACCGCCGGCGGCTTCGGCTTCGCGCTGACCGCAGTCTATCTCGCGCTCGTCGCGTTCGCCACCGGGCTGTTGATGGTCCAGACCCGCACCGTGCCGGAACCGTCGTCGACGAAGGACGTGTTTTCCTTCTTCCGCCATGCGCCGATGCTGGTCCTGATGGTGTTCGCCTTCGGCTTTGCCGACATCGCGGCGATCTCGGCGATGCCGGTCTATTTCGTCAAGAGCGGGCACTCGGAAGCCTTTGCAGCACTGAGCGTCACCGTGCTGGCGCTGCCGACGGCGCTGGCGCAGCCCTTCATCGGCTATGCGCTGGACCGGCTCTCCCGGCACGCGGTCGCGGTCGGGACGGCGGCGGTCGCGGCGGCCGGCTATGTCGCGCTCCCCTTCCTCGACCGGCCGGCGCTGATCCTCGTCGCCTTCGGCCTGATCGGGGCGGCCAGCTTCTCGCTCTATACCTGCGCGCTGACCATGCTCGGCGAGCGCTTTCGCGGCAGCATGCTGGTGGCGGGAAGTGCTGCCTACGCCTTGACCTACGCGGTCGGCAGCGGCGCCGGCTCCAGCCTCACGGGGCTGGTGATGGGCGTGGTCGGGCTCGATGCCGGCCCGCTGATGGTGGGAGCGGCCCTTGCCGTCTTCACGGGATACTTTGCCCTCTCGGGACGGCGGCAGGCCTGATTTCAGGGCTGATTTCGGGGCTGGCGGGCACGTCCCGGCGCGGCGCTCGCCGTCACCGACGGAATTTCGGCGACGGCGATCTCCAGGAAGAAACAGGCGCTGCCCCGGAGCAGCGCCGGAAGGCCGAGAAGCGCGACCGGACCCTGCGCGGGCGCGCCTTCCGCCGTTTTCGTGCTCAGACGAACTGGCCGAGGCCGGGAACGGAACCCACGACCGCGTCGACGACGTCGTCACCGGCATATTCGCGGGCGACGGCGATCGTCTCCTTGGCAAGCCCGGTGATCTCGCCCATGCCGAGACCCTCGCTCATCAGCTGCTGGCCGAGCGCCATGACGCCGCCACCGCCCATAGCATTCATCAGCCCGCCGAGCAGGCCGCCGCCGCCGGCGCCCTCGCCGTTGTAGCGGGCGACCAGATCGGAGGCGCCGGGGATGGCCTCGATCATCTGCGCCACCGGCCCTTCCGCCGCCTCGCGCTGCAGGAAGCCCAGCATCATGCCGATCGCCTTCTCGGCCGTGGCCGGGTCGATGCCGACGCTTTCCGCCACGCGGTTGACGAGATCGTTCATGGAAATCCTCCGATGTTTTCTTTGACGTTAACGTCAACGTTATTGGAATCGTGCAGCAAACTCAAGCGCCGTCCAACGGCAATCCGCAACCGCGCTGCGGCTTACGAGAGGTGTTGAAGTTCCGCATCCACCTTATAAAGTCGCAAATACGATTCAATGATGAATTCGGGATGAAATCGGGGACGCGGCGGAACGACACGCCCTGCCCCGCCCGGCACGACAAGGGAGTGACACGGTGAGCGAGACGATACTTCAGGACGGCAAGCTCTACATCGGCACCAGCCGCAAGCCGGACAATACGATCAACAAGCCCGAATACCTCGAACTGAAATTCGGCAACCGCCACGGGCTCGTCACCGGCGCCACCGGCACCGGCAAGACGATCACCCTGCAGATCCTCGCCGAAGGCTTCTCCAATGCCGGCGTGCCGGTGTTCTGCGCCGACGTGAAGGGCGACCTCTCCGGCATCGGCGCGATGGGCGAGGCCAAGGACTTCCTGCTCAAACGCGCGGAGGAGATCGGGCTCGAGCCCTACGACTTCCAGGAGTTCCCGGTGATCTTCTGGGACCTCTACGGCGAGAAGGGCCATCGCGTCCGCACCACCATGACGGAGATGGGGCCGCTCTTGCTGTCGCGGCTGATGAATGCCACGGATGCGCAGGAAGGCGTGCTCAACATCGCCTTCAAGATCGCCGACCAGGGCGGCCTGCCGCTGCTCGACCTGAAGGACCTGCAGGCGCTGCTGAACTACATGGGCGAGAACGCCACCGAGCTTTCCAACAAGTTCGGCTTCATCTCCAAGGCCTCGGTCGGCTCGATCCAGCGCGAACTCCTGATCCTCGAACAGCAGGGTGCCGAGCACTTCTTCGGCGAACCGGCATTGAAGATCTCCGACATCATGCGCACCACCAATGACGGGCGCGGCGCGATCTCGGTGCTGGCCGCCGACAAGCTGATGATGAACCCGCGCCTCTACGGCACCTTCCTGCTGTGGCTGCTCTCGGAGCTGTTCGAGGAACTGCCGGAAGTGGGCGACCCGGAAAAGCCGAAGCTCGTCTTCTTCTTCGACGAGGCGCACCTTCTGTTCAAGGACGCGCCGAAGGTGCTGATCGAGCGCGTCGAGCAGGTGGTCCGCCTGATCCGCTCCAAGGGCGTGGGCGTCTATTTCGTCACGCAGAACCCGCTGGACGTGCCCGAGACCGTGCTCGCCCAGCTCGGCAACCGCGTGCAGCACGCGCTGCGCGCCTATACGCCGCGCGAGCAGAAGGCGGTGAAGACAGCCGCCGACACCTTTCGCCCCAATCCCGATTTCGACTGCGCCACCGTGATCACCGAACTCGGCACCGGCGAGGCGCTGATCTCGACGCTGGAGGGCAAGGGCATCCCCTCGATGGTGGAGCGCACGCTGGTGCGCCCGCCGGCCTCGCGCGTCGGCCCGCTCACCGACGCCGAGCGGGCAAATGTGATGAAGGTCAGCCCCGTCGCCGGCCTCTACGACGAGGATTTCGACCGGGAATCGGCCTACGAGATGCTGGCGGGGCGGGCGAAGAAGCTGGAGGAGGCGCAGCAGGCGGAGCAACAGGCCGAGCAGGCGCCGGAACAGGAAGGGGAGAACGGCGGCCGCTGGACGCTACCGGGCTTCGGCGACGAGCCGACCCAGGCCTCGACGACCGGAAAGACCAAGGCGCGCTCCGGCTACCAGCGCGAGACGGTGGTGGAAGCAGCGATGAAATCCGCAGCCCGCAGCGTCGCCAACTCACTCGGACGCGCGATCGTGCGCGGCATCCTGGGAAGCCTGCGGCGGTAGGACGATCCGGTCTCCCCGCACCGGCCCTTCGCCCCCATGCGGGGAGAGAGGCGGTTGAACGCCGGGGCCTCTACCCTCCCCTTGAGGGGGAGGGTTGGAGCGAAACTCCGGGGTGGGGTGATGTGACGCCGGCGAGGAATTCGGCGGTGCGCGCGACGAGCGGCAACCGGGCGCGACATATTGCCGACGACAGCGCCAGCCGACCCCCCGGTGACGACAGCAAAATCGCAGATCACAGCGTCAGCCGCACCGTCGGTCACCCCCACCCGCCGCTGCGCGGCGACCTCCCCCTCAAGGGGGAGGTGGGTGGATGACGCGACGCCGGGGCCTTTACCCTCCCCTTGAGGGGGAGGGTCGGAGCGAAGCTCCGGGGTGGGGTGATGGGACGCCGGTGAACGGGTTCGGCGGTGCGGGGCGACGATCGGGTTCCCCAGTGGGCGTGGCGATCGGCTCGACCGCCGGAGCCTGCAAATCGCCAGACGACCGCGCCCGTCTTGCCAGGCCGCGCAACCTCTGATTAGCTCGGTCCGTCGCAATCTGGAATCACGTCTCCCATGTCGGTCGCAAGGCGGCGGCGCCTGATCAGGCGCCAGCGAAGTTCTGTCGGGCTCGCGCTCGTCGCGGCCATCTCCTTCCTCGCCGGCATGACCGATGCGATCGGGCTGATGGCGGTCGGCGAGTTCGTCTCCTTCATGAGCGGCAACACCACGCGCGCGGCGGTGGCGCTCGCCGAAAGCGACGTGGAGCGGGCGATCCTGCTTCTGACCGGGCTTGTGGCCTTCGTGCTCGGCAACACCTGCGGGGTGATCGTCGCCGCCCGCTCGCGGCCCTCCCGCGTTCTCCTCTGCGTCACCGCTTTCCTCGCCGCCTCGGCCCTGGTGCCGGACCCGCGGGAGGTGCGCTTCCTGCTTCTGATCTTCGCCATGGGCACGATCAATGCCGCCGTCGAGCAGATCGAGGGCCTGCCGATCGGGCTGACCTATGTCACCGGCGCGCTCTCCCGCTTCGGACGGGGGCTCGGGCGCTTCATCCTGGGCGTGCGCGACCGGAAATGGCTGGTCCAGATCGTGCCGTGGACCGGCATGCTGGCCGGCGCGATCGCGGGCGCGAGCCTGCAGCGCAATGCGGCCGGCGCGGCCGTCTGGGCGCCCTTCATCGTCGCCGCCCTCGTCACCGCCGCCTCGATCCTCATACCCCGCCGCTGGTCGGTCCGCTTCCTGCAGCGGTGACGGCCTGCCCGCCTCCGCGAGCCCTCCCCGTGTCGCCAGAGTTGAAAATTCCCGCGATCGGTGCTATCCAGCCGGCCTCAACCGACGCTGCGAAAGGAGGGCGGACGTGAGATTCGATTTCCTGTCCAATCTCTCGCACGGTCCCGATCGTGCCCTGCAGATGCGTTTGCAGGGCTGACCAGAGACCGTTTTTCGACGAACCCCTTCTGGTCTGCCCTTGGTGGCAGCGCGCATCCTTGCGGGATGCTGCGCCAATTCCAATGCTTCCGAGCCTGAACGCGCTTGCATTCGACGATGGCCGATGCCCGCGATGCCGCGTTTGCCCGGACAATTCGACCAGGGACCGACAATGTCGCTCATCACGCTTCGCAATCTCGGCGTCACGCTGGGCATGCCGCTCTTTTCCGGCCTGAACCTCTCCGTCAACGCCTCCGACCGGATCGGCCTCGTCGCCGCCAACGGCCGGGGCAAATCCACCCTGCTGCGGCTGATCGCAGGCAGCCTCGAACCCGGCGAGGGCGAGGTCACCCGCGCGCGCGGGCTGACCGTCGGCCATGTCGAGCAGGGCGTGCCCCCTGCCCTCATGGAGGCGAGCCTGCATGACGCCGTGCTCGCAGCGCTTTCGCCGGAGCAGGCGGGAGACGAGCGCTGGCGCGTCGACGTCGTCATGGAGATGTTGGAGGTGCCGGAGGCGCTGCGCACCCGGCCGCTGTCGCAGCTCAGCGGCGGCTGGCAGCGGCTCGCCCTTCTCGCCCGCACATGGATCCGCGAACCGGACGTGCTGCTTCTCGACGAGCCGACCAACCATCTCGACCTCTCCCGCATCCTGCAACTGGAGGGCTTCGTAAACGGGCTGCCGCGCGGCACGGCGGTGATCGTCGCCAGCCACGACCGCGCCTTCCTCGACGCCACGACGAGCCGCACGCTGTTTTTGCGGCCGGAAAATTCGGCTGCCTTCGCCCTGCCCTATGACCGGGCGCGGGCGGCGCTGGACGAGGCGGATGCGGCGGACGCACGGCGCTACCAGCGCGACATGAAGCAGGCGGCGCAGTTGCGCCAGCAGGCGGCGAAGCTGAACAATATCGGCATCAATTCCGGCTCCGACCTGCTGGTGGTCAAGACGAAGCAGCTGAAGCAGCGGGCGGAGAAGCTGGAGGACGCGGCAAAGCCCGCCCATCTCGAGCGCTCCGCCGGGGCGATCCGGCTTTCCAGCCGGGGCACCCATGCCAGGGTGCTGGTGACGCTGGAGGATGCGACGATCGCCACGCCCGACGGCACGGCCCTCTTTCGCACCGGCCGGCAGTTCATCTGCCAGGGCGACCGGATCGTGCTGCTCGGCTTCAACGGCACCGGCAAGACACGGTTCGTCACGGCGCTGAAGGCCGCGATCGAGGGTGCCGCCGTCTCCGGCATCAAGGCGACGCCGTCGCTGGTGCTGGGCCATGCCGACCAGGCGCTCGCCGACCTTGCCGATACGGACACGCCGCTTGCCGCGCTCACCCACCGCTTCGCTCTTGGCGAGCCGAGGGCGCGTTCGCTGCTGGCCGGCGCCGGTATCGCCATAGAAAAGCAGGGCCAGCCGCTCGGCCGCCTCTCCGGCGGGCAGAAGGCGCGGCTCGGCATGCTGGTGCTGCGGCTGACCGAGCCCAGCTTCTACCTGCTCGACGAGCCGACCAACCATCTCGACATCGAGGGGCAGGAGGCGCTGGAGCAGGAACTGATGGCGCGCCAGGCGACCTGCCTGTTCGTCTCGCACGACCGAAGCTTCGTCCGCGCGGTCGCCAACCGCTTCTGGCTGATCGAGAAGCGGAAACTGGTCGAGGTGGAGGATGCGGAACGCTTCTTTGCAGAGGCCAGGGCGAACTGATCGATGGCGGAGGTGAGCGGACCAGGCCGCTCACCTTCTTGCCGCTGCATGGCTTGGATGTGGCCGCTTGCGCCTAGAGCATAGTCGGCGATTATTGAATCGCCGACTATGCTCCATCTTCTTGGTTCTACGCAATTCCAGACGCAAAACCTGTTCCCACTTTTGCTGGTATTGCTTTGGAGTGATGACCTGCCTTCAGGTGGCGGTTCATTTCTCTGCATCATCGGCATGCGTCGCGCGCAACAGGTTGTCCCGCAACTTCACAACAGATTCCTGCACCACTGGAAACTCGTCGCCCAGCCCGGTGGCCTCCATCAGCACTGAACCCGGTTCCAGTTCCACAAGGTCACGCCCGGCAGGGGTAAGGCTCACCCGCACCTGCCTCTCGTCGGCGGGATCGCGCCTGCGATGCAGGTAGCCTTCGGCCTCGAGCTTCTTGAGGATCGGCGTCAGGGTGTTCGACTCCAGGAACAACTTCTCGCCGAGCGCACGAACGGTCTGCTCGTCCGCCTCGGAGAGCGCCACGAGAGTAATATATTGCGTGTACGTCAGGCCAAGCCTGTCCAGGATCGGCTTGTACGCCCGCCCGAAGGCGAGATTGGCCGAGTAGATGGCGAAGCACATGAAATTCGCGAGCTTTCTTCCGCTGCTGCCCGTCTGCGCGGGCGCATCCTCTATGGTCCTGGTCTGAACAATGGGCATGAACATCTCCATCCGGTTTCTGGCACCCATATTAATCGTATCCGATTAAATCGCAATATGGTTGACAAAGGCATTGAATGAATCTATACACATCGCATCCGATTAGATCGGACACGATCAATATCATCAAAGGATATGAAACATGACTGAGAAGCTCGTACTCAGCGGCAAGACCCACAACACCGGCGGCCGTGACGGCGGCACCCGAAGCAGCGACGGAATGCTGGACCTTCGCCTGTCGCAGCCTCACCCGGCCGCCGAAAACCTCTTCGGCGCCGCATGGTCGGCCTGCTACATCGGCGCAATCGAACTTGCCGCCGCCCAGCGCAAGGTCAAGCTCCCGAACGGCCCCGCCGTCGACGCCGAGATAGACCTGAACGTCAATGAGGGTTCCTACTTCCTGCGGGCACGCTTCAACGTCAGTTTGCCGGGCATCGACCGAGACATCGCACATGAACTGATCCATGCTGCCCACGAAATCTGCCCCTATTCCAAGGCAACCCGCGGCAACATCGACGTGGAAACCACCCTTGCCTGAATCGGGACCGGCAGGCCTGGCTGTCGAACGGCAGGCCCGCCCCACGCGGTGCCAAACGAGCGGAGGACATTCGCCATGACGGAAGAAACACGCAGCGCAGAGAACTACCCCGGCAGGCGCTCGCCCCGCACCACTGCAGCAGCCAACTGGACAGCCGGCTGGCGCCTGGCGTTCCGCAGCAACAAGCCGAACGAGTTCGTGACCGGCGAGCTTCGGGCCGCCCTTGGCGAAGGCTTGCCGGTGCCAACCGGCTTTGGCATCCCGATGAGCCGGCGCAATCTATCCGAAGCCTGATGAAAAAGGCCCGGCGAAGCAGTTCGCCGGGCCGCATCGACCAAGTTATGTCGACCGCTATCAGACGACCGTCGTCTTGACGTCGAGGTTGCCGCGGGTGGCGTGGCTGTAGGGGCAGACGACGTGGGCCTTGCTGACCAGGTCCTCGACCACGGCCTTGTCGACGCCGGGGACGGAGACCTGCAGGGCGGCCTCGATGCCGAAGCCGCCGCCGTCTTCGCGCGGGCCGATGCCGACAGTGGCCGTCACTCTCGCTTCATCGGGGATCTTTACCTTCTCCTTGCCGGCGACGAACTTCAGCGCACCGAGGAAGCAGGCGGAATAACCGGTGGCGAAGAGCTGTTCGGGATTGGTGCCGCGGGCGCCGTCGCCGCCGAGTTCCTTCGGCACGGTCAGCGTCACGTCGAGCACGCCGTCTTCGGTGGCGCCGTGGCCCGCACGGCCGCCGGTGGCAGATGCCTTGGTGGTGTAGAGAATGGGCATGTCGGGTCTCCTTCGGTTGTCGATAAATAATTATGTAGCGCATAATCTAATTGCGCGCAATATAATTTTGCGCATTGCATTTTGAGATAACACCTGCGACAATACGGCATGGCCAAGGAACACGCGATCGCGGACATTCAGAGCAACAAGGCGATGCCGGGCGACGGCGCAATGCGGATCGACGATGCCATGCTGGCGCTCGACCGCCAGCTCTGCTTCGCCATCTACTCAGCCGCGCATGCGTTCAACCGTACCTACAAGCCGCTGCTCGAGCCGCACGGCCTGACCTATCCGCAGTATCTGGTGCTGCTGTCGCTCTGGCAAGACGACGCGAAGACCGTCAAGGCGCTCGGCGAGGCGCTTCACCTCGATTCCGGCACGCTCTCGCCGCTCTTGAAGCGGCTGGAGGCGAGCGGCTACGTCGCCCGCAAGCGCGACCGCGCCGACGAGCGGCAGGTGCTGATCACGCTGACCGGCAAGGGCCGGCAGATGAAGGAGGAGGCCCGCGGGATCCTGATGGAGATCGGCAAGGCCTCCGGCTGCACGGCGGAAGAGCTGGGCGCCCTCGGCGCCGGGCTGCAGGCGCTGGCCGACAAGCTGCGCGCCGGCCACGGCCCCGACCCGGCCGGCGGCCCCGCGGAAGGCATACCGGAAGGCTCGCCGGGAAAATAGGCTGGCTCCGGCAGGCGCCCGCCCTATATTGCCGTTCGTCACCGACGATGGAGGCCGAATGCAGCACGATGACCGGCAATGGCGTCTGACCGGCCTGTCGGCGGGGCTGTGGTGCATCGTCGTCGGCCTCGGCATGATCGTCTTCTGGCTGGCGGAGCCTGCGGAGCTCGCCGCCCGCCATCCCGAGATTTTCGGCATGAAGTTCAATGCGGCGCTGGCGTTCACGGTGCTCGGCGCGGCCTTTCTCCTGGCGCTTTCCGGCCACCGCGCGCTGCCGGCCATCGGCGCGCTCGCGGTGCTCGGCTACGGCGTGGTCGCGCTGGCGCAGCACGTCTTCGCCGTCGACCTCGGCATCGACCAGGCGCTCTACAGGCCGTTCACCGATATCGGCACGAGCCTGCCCGGACGGATCGCGCCGAACACCGCGCTCTGCTTCATCCTCATCAGCCTCGCCGTCATCCGCCGCGCGCTGCGCGGCGAAAGCGACATCGTGCAGATCGCCTGCAGCTATGCGGCCGTGGCGATCGCCGCCACCGCGCTGATCGGCTACCTGATCGATTTCGACGCCGCCCACGACTGGGTCGCCTACACGCGGATGTCGGTGCAGAGCGCCACCTGCTTCCTGGCGCTGGGGGTCGGCATCCTCTTCATCGGCGCGCGGACGGCCGGCTATCACCGGCTGGCGATCGCCGCCTCGCTCGGGGTCGCGACCTACCTGATCCTCTTGACGCTCGCCTATCTGAAGGTCAGCGAACAGGCGAAAAGGCTGCCGTTTGCGATCGATCGCGACGGGATTTCCTCGACGGCGGCCACGCTGCTCGACCTCATCCTGCTGTCCGGGCTGATCTATGCGGGGCTGCTCGCCTATTCCTACTGGAGCTCGCGCCGCTACCGCCGCAGCGCCACCCATCTCAGCGAGAGCCAGGGGCGGCTTGCGGCGATCATCAACGCCGCCGTCGACGGCATCCTGACCGTCGACGCGAACGGCACCATCCTTTCGGCAAATCCCGCCTGCGAGCGCATCTTCGGCCATGCGCCGGAAGACGTCGTCGGCAAGCCGGTCAGGATGCTCCTGCCCGGGCCGCCCGGTGACGGGGCGGAGGCGACCGGAGGCGGCCATAGCGGGGCCGGATACGTGGTCGCCAGCGGCGAGACGGACGCACGGCGCAAGGACGGGCGCATCGTCCCCGTCGAGCTCTCCGTGGCCAGGGTCGAGCTTGCCGAGGGAACCGTCCACACCGCCATCATCCGCGACATCTCCGAGCGCAAGCACTTCGAGCGGCAGCTCCTGGCGGCCAATGCGGAACTGGAGGAATTCGCCTACCGCACCTCGCACGACCTGCGCTCGCCGATCGCCTCCTCGATCGGCCTGCTCAACATTTCGCGCGAGCTTCTGGAAAGCGGCGACCACGACGCGCTGGCGGGCACGCTGGAGCGGATGGAGCGCAACTTCACCCGGCTCGACCACCTGATCCAGAACATCATCGTGCTGACGCGCGACCGGCTGCTGGAGGAGGAGGACCGCCGGATCTCCCCCTTCGACGTGGTGCAGAGCCAGGCCGACACCCTGTCGACGCTGGAAGAGGACGGGCGCGTGCGGATCGCCAACCATATCCCGCCGCAATTGACAATCTCGACCAAGCCATCGAAATTCGAGGTCATCGTCGGCAATCTCCTGTCCAACGCGATCAAGTACCATGATCCCGGGGAGACGGATCCGCGGGTCGACGTCCATATCGAGGAGCATGACGGGAGGATCCGTCTCGTGGTGGAGGACAACGGGCTCGGCGTGCCGGAGGAGAAGCGCCCGCTTCTGTTCCGCATGTTCAAACGCCTGCACCCGAGCCGGTCCTTCGGCAGCGGGCTCGGCCTCTATATTCTGAAGAAGAGCGCCGAATCGCTCGGCGGATCAGTCACCTTCGAGGCCAGGGACAAGGGCAGCCGCTTCATCGTCGAGCTGCCAAACGGGGACGGACATGAAGCTGAACACCATACTGGTGGTCGATGACGACGAGAACGACCAGTTCATCTGCGAATACACGATCCGCAAGTTCGATCCCGCCATCGCCATCCTGAAGGCGCAGGACGGCACCGAGGCGCTGGCGATCCTCAAGACCGAGACGCCGGATGCCATCATCCTCGACATCAACATGCCGATCATGAACGGCTTCGAGTTCCTGGAACACTACGCCAGCACATTCGCCCACCATGCCCCGGTCGTCGCCATGCTGACGAGTTCGCAACTCGGCTCCGACCGCGAGCGGGCGCTGCGCTATCCCTTCGTCAGGAGCTACCTGGAAAAGCCGCTGACCATCGAGCACCTGCGGCAGATGCAGGCGCTTCTGGAGGCCTGACGGGACGCGCGCCTCCGTCTACTTGAACCGTTGCATTGGAGAATAGGCACAGCGTTCCTGCAAAGATGCCCCTCATCCGCCCTACCGGGCACCTTCTCCCCGCAAGCGGGGAGAAGGGCGATGGCCGCGGCGTCTCCGTCCCCTCTCCCCGCTTGCGGGGAGAGGGTCGGGGTGAGGGGCAGGTCTTTCCGTCAGCCGAACCGCCGGCGTTACAGCACCACGATCGGGGAGCCGTTCGGGACGCGGCTATAGAGGTCGATGACGTCCTGATTGAGCAGGCGCACGCAGCCCGATGAGGCGGCGCGGCCGATCGACTTCCATTCCGGAGTGCCGTGCAGGCGATAGAGCGTGTCCTGGCCGTTCTGGAAGATGTAGAGCGCGCGGGCGCCGAGCGGGTTCGACAGCCCAGGCGCCATGCCGCCGTTGCGGGCGGAGTAGCGTTCCAGGTCCGGCTGGCGGGCAATCATGCTGTCGGGCGGGGTCCAGCGCGGCCAGGCCTGCTTCCACTGGATGACGCCGCGGCCGTCCCAGGCAAAGCCCTCGCGGCCGATGCCGACGCCGTAGCGCATGGCCCGGCCGCCGGACAGCGTCAGGTAGAGATAGCGGTTGTCGGTATCGACGATGATCGTGCCCGGCGCCTCGCCAAACGGATCCTGCACCTCGTGGCGCAGGAAGCGGGCGTCGATCTGCCGGTACGGAACCTGCGGGATGGTGAAGCCACCGTCGATGCGGACGTCGTACATGCCGGCATAGGCCGGGTCGAGATCCGGGATGCCGGTCGGCAGCACCGGCTGCTCGTAGGGTCCCTGGTCGGGATCGCGCCCCTCCAGCCACGGCCCCGGGACCCCTTCCAGCGCCGGATTGCGATAGACCGCATCTGTCTGCCAGCGGAACCGGTCGGTGTTCATCGACGACGTGCAGCCGGCAAGGCCCGTGGCCGCGGCAAGCCCGGAGAGCCGAAGGAACCGGCGGCGGGAGAGAGTGAGTTCTGAGGCCATGATCAGCGACGCATTCCATGAAGTCCGAGAGACGCAGGCAGGAAGATAGGGGACGATTCCTTGCCGGCGAGATAACGTCGTTACCGTGCCGCAATTGTGGCAGACCCGGCTGGCGCGTGGCTTGCGGCCGCCACGCCGCCGTCCCCTGCCCCTGCGGAGGCAAGATGTGGGCATTGCCCGCACGCGCGGTTTGCCTAATCTGTGCTCCGACACCAATTCCGGAGCCTGTCCGTGACCGCTATCCGCCGTGCCAGCCTCGACGAGATCCGCCTCTTCCATGCGAAGATGATGGCCGCTGCCGGCAATGCCACCGACGACCGGCTCGCGCGCATCATCGAGGCCGTGCCGCGGGAAGCCTTTCTCGGGCCGGGGCCGTGGCAGATCAGGGCCGGCCGCGGCTATCTGGAGACGCCCGGCGCCGATCCGGCCTTCCTCTACCAGAACGTGCTCGTCGCCCTCGATGCGGAAAAAGGCATCAACAACGGCGAGCCATTCCTGCATGCGGCCTGGCTCTGCGCCGCGGCCCCCGCCGCCGGCGAGACGGTCATCCATGTCGGCGCCGGCACCGGCTATTATACCGCCCTGCTCTCGATGCTGGTGCTGCCGAACGGGCGTGTCCATGCCTACGAGATCGAGGCGGCGCTTGCGGGGCGGGCGCGCGAGAACCTCCGGCCGTTCGAGGGGGTGGAGGTGATCGACGGCGACGCCACGGCCCTGCCGCTGCCGCCGGCCGACCTGATCTACGTGAACGCCGGCGTGGTGGCCCCGCCGGTTCGCTGGCTCGATGCGCTGCGGAGCGGCGGACGGCTGATCTTTCCCTGGCAGCCGACCGACAGGGTGGGGCTCGCGCTGCTGGTGACGCGGACCGATGCCGGCCATCGTGTCCGCCCGCTGATGCGCGCGACCTTCATCCCCTGCATCGGCGCATCGGACCGTTCCGGCTGCCGCAAGGCGCCAAGCGTTGCCGACGCGGCCGCCGTCCGCTCGATCCGGCTGACGCGCGACGGGCCGCCGGACGAGACGGCCTTGGCGATCTACGACGACGTCTGGTTCTCGCGGGCCGACATCTGAAGCACGTCGCGATCTTCCAGCTTCGCTTCCGTGCTTCAGCCCCTTGATCCACGCCTGTCGTCGTCGCAAGACCGTCGCGCACCTCTGCGCGACATTGTTCAGAGCGTGTTCTTGTGGATCCTGCCGTCCTTCATGATGACGGCGAGGTTCTTCTGCGGGTCGCCGAGGAGGGCGATGTCCTCCAGCGGGTTGCCATCGACGAGGAGAAGATCGGCGAAGGCGCCGGGCTCGACGACGCCGAGCTTGGCCGGATAGGGGTTGCGCGGGCCGGAGAGGCCGAGGAGTTCGGCATTGGTCGAGGTTACCATCTTCAGGATCTCGGCGCCGGAATACCATTTCGACAGATGCGTCAGCATGGTGTTCTGGCGCATCGTGATCGCCGGCGAGAACAGCATGTCGGAGCCCCAGGCGAGCTTGAGCCCGTGCTTGCGCGCCAGTTCGTAGACGACGGGCGTGCCGGCGATCACCTGGTTCAGGCGTTCGGCGGACGGTCCGGTCAGGGGCACGGCATCCTCGGTCGACAGGAACGGCTGGGTGCTGAGCCAGGCGCCCTTTTCGGCCATCAGCGCTGCCGTCGCCTCATCCATCAGGTGCGCGTGCTCGATGCAGGCGGCACCGGCATTGACGGCGCGCTGCACCGTTTGCGGCGCATAGGCGTGCACGGCCACATAGGTGTTCCAGTCGCGCGCCACGGCGACGGCTGCGCGCAGGTCCTCCTCGCTGAAGGTGGTCATGTCGAGCGGGCTGCGCGGCGAGGACACGCCGCCGCCGCCCATCACCTTGATCTGGGAGGCGCCCTGCAACAATTGCTCGCGCACGCGCATCTGCACCTCGCCCAGGCTGTCTGCGAGCATCGCGCCGCCCACCTGCTCCATGATGCTGAGCCGGGCGGGATCGCGGGGGATCTCCGTGGGCATCCTAAGGTCGCCGTGCCCGCCTGAGGTGGTGATGAAGGCGCCGGAGGGATAGATTCGCGGGCCGGGAATCGTACCAGTGTCGATCGCCTGCTTGAAGGTGAAGACGGGTCCGCCGAGGTCGCGCACGGTCGTGAAGCCGCGCAGCAGCGTGCGTTCGGCCTCGGCCGTGGACGCCGTGTAGATCAGCCCCGGATCGCCAGTCGTCGCAACCCCCACCGGCACGGCGGCGAAGAGCGTGTGCCAGTGCGCGTCGATCATGCCGGGCATCAGGAACCGGTCGCCGCAATCGATGACCGTCGCCCCCGCCGGCGGCGGGTTGTTGCTCCGGTCGACGGCCGCGATCCGGCTGCCCTCGACCAGGACCTGCACGCCGGTCTCGCTGCCGGCCGAGGTGCCGTCGAACAGCCTCGCCTGCCGGAACAGGGTCTGCGGCGGCTTGTCGGACGCCTGCGCAAGGACGGGCTTCGGCACGCCGGCAATGAGCGCCGCACCGGCGCCGGCGAGCAGCGCGCGACGGGTCAGTCGCTCCAGGCGCAACGATGCCTGCTGGACCTCGAGCGACTGGCAGGCGCAACCGCCACCATGGATCAGATGACGGTATTTCTCCCCGAGACGCAGCATTCACATTCCTCCAGCAGGTCGAGATCGACAGAGACGCAAGGCATGCAACTTCCGCGGCACCTTGGCCGACCACGGCGGCATTGTCCAGCGTTAGCGGAGGCCGGCCGAGCCGCATCCGGGGAACTCGCGGCTATCCGCTCCAGGCGCACTGATAGGCGAGCACCCGCTTGGAGAAGCCCTTCAGCCGGAAGCGGCCGGCGCGGGCGAAGCGGTCGGCTGTGCCGCATTCCTGGAAGACCTTCTCGGAGGCGAGGATCTGGTCGGCGCCGGCGGCGGCGCAGAGCCGCGCGGCCGTCTGGACCGTCGTGCCGAAGAGGTCGTTGCTGTCCTCGACCGGCTCGCCGGAATCGAGCCCGATGCGGATGTGAAGCTCTTCGGGGTTGTCGGCATTGAAGCGCTGGAACTCGCGCTGGATCTTCACGGCACAGTCGACGGCGGCCACGGACGACGGGAAGGCGGCCATGATGCCGTCGCCGGTGTGCTTGACCTCGCGGCCGGCGGAGCGCGACAGGCAGCGGCGGACGACCGAATCATGCGCCCGAACGAGCTCGGTGGCCCTGCGGTCGCCGAGGCGCGAGGTCATTTCCGTCGAGCCGACGATGTCGGTGAACAGCACCGCCCGGTGACCGGCATCCCGGCTTTCGGCACCGGAGCCCCGGCCTTCCAGATCGTCGATCCGGCCGAGGAAGGCCTCCACGGCCGAGAGCGCCACCTCGACGACCTCGCTTGCGACGAAGCCGTGCGCCTCGCGGTGGACACACTGGGCGGTTTCCATGTCGGGCGCATCGATCAGGCAGAAGGTCCGGCCGTTGCGGTGGTCGAACCAGTAGGTCAGGAACTTGACCCCGTACTGGTCCTGAATGCCGAGATCCTTCAGATGCGCTTCGGCCACCTCCTCCGAGGTCGCGCCCGTCAGGTCGTGCCTGTCCATGAATATCGGCATCGCCCGCTCCCCTCGTCGGGATCGTGTCGCATGCCGGAATTTTACGTCAGCCGCGGCGCGGCGTCCATCGCACCCGGCGCTCTCGCCTGGTGCAGGCTGCCCCTCCCGCAACCCTTTCGCCGGACGCCGGCCTGCCGCCGCTCACCCTAGGGTGTCACGATGTTGAACCAGAACTCGAAGTTGTCGAGCATGGACACGAGCTGGCCGAGCTTGGCATTGTCGCCCGTCACCTTGACGCTGCCATCCGCGGTTGCCTTGTCCAGCGTCGTTTCCCCCAGCACGATGCCGTTCAGGCTGTCGCGGGTCAGCGTGATCGTGGCGTCGGCATTGTCGGCCTGCCGGCCAGCCGTGTTGTTCAGAACGCCGTTTTCCAGCTGAAGCAGGTACTTGCCGTCCTTTTCGCCGAAGTCGAAGTTGAAGGTCAGCTTCGTATCGCCGGCCTTCTGGCTGTTCAGACGCACGCCGAGATAGTCGAAGAACAGATCGAGCGACATCGCCCGCACCGTATCCGGGCTTGCGGTGTTCGGCGTCGGCAGTTGCGTGACGCCTTCGCGCAACTCCTTCGCCCCGGTCAGATAGAAGTTGCGCCACGGCCCGGATTCGGCCTGGTAGCCCTGCTGCTCCAGCGCATCGGCGACGAGGTTCTTTGCCGCCTGATTGTCCGGATCGGCAAAGACGACATGGTTCACGACCTCGGCGACCCAGCGGTAGTCGCCGTCCTCATAGGACTTCCTCGCCTTCTCCATGACGGCATCGGCCCCGCCCATGAACTCGACATATCTCTTGCTGGCCTCGACCGGGGGCAGTTCGTGCAGCGTCGAAGGATTGCCGTCGAACCAGCCGAGGTAGAGCACATAGGTCGCCGCCACATCGTGGTAGACGGAGCCGTAATAGCCCCGGTTGGCCCAGAACGTGGCCAGGCTGTCCGGCAGTTTGAACGCCTCGGCGATCTCGCGCATGGTCATGCCCTGGTTCACCATGTGCAGGGTCTGATCGTTGATGAACCGGTAGAGGTCACGCTGCTTGGAAAGCAGTTCCCTGACGTTGTCGTTGCCCCAGGTCGGCCAATGATGCTGGGCGAAGATGATCTCCGCCTCGTCGCCCCACATGATCAGCGCTTCGTTGAGATACTTCGACCACGGCAGCGGCTCGCGAATCTTGGCGCCGCGCAGCGAATAGGTGTTGTGCAGCGTATGCGTCGCGTCCTCGGAGGTCTGGATCGCCTTCTTCTCCTCGATGTACCAGAGCATTTCGGAAGGCGCCTCCGACCCCGGCGCCATCAGGAACTCGTAGGTCAGGCCGTCGATCGTTTCCTTCTGGCCCGTCTCCGTGATGATGTTGGTCGGTGGGATCAGCGTCACCGTACCTGCGGAGGTCGTGGTGCCGAGACCGGCGCCGACCTGTCCTTTCGGGTCGGCGTTCAGTAGGTTGCCGTACATGTAGCTGGCACGGCGGCTCATCGCGGTGCCCGCCATGACGTTCTCGGCGACCGCGGCTTCGAGGAAACCCTCTGGGGCATAGATCTTCACGGCGCCGGAGGCCACGTCGGCCTCCTCGACGATACCGCGAACGCCGCCATAGTGGTCGACGTGGCTGTGCGTATAGATCACTGCCTTCACGGGCTTGTCGCCGCGATGCTGGCGATAGAGGTCGAGGGCGGCTTTTGCCGTTTCGGCGGATACGAGCGGATCGACAATGGTGATGCCCTCGGTGCCCTCGATGATCGTCATGTTCGACAGGTCGTAGTTGCGGACCTGGTAGAGCCCCTCGGTGACCTCGAACAGGCCGCTGATATTGATCAGTTGCGACTGCCGCCACAGGCTGGGATTGACGGTCGCGGGCGCCTCTGCGCCTTCGGCGATGAAGCCGTATTGCTGCGGGTTCCAGATCGGATTGCCGCCGGCGCCCCGGATCACATCGGCCGGCAGCGGCGCGATCAGGCCCCGCTTGGCGTCGTCGAAGTCCGATGTGTCGTCGAAGGGCAGTTGGGTCAGCAGGGCATCGTTTGCGGCCCGCGTTGCCGCCGTGGCGTCCTTCTGTGTCGCCGCGTCCTGCGAATGGGCGGGAGCCCCGCTGCCTGCGATGAGCGCGATAATGGAAAGACCGGTCAAAAATCTGGCTGTACGCATTCTCAAAACTCCATCCAAAAAGGTTTCTGGCACTGGGGTGTCGCTGCTATTTGAGATGCCTGCTCGTCAGAGCGTCAGTTCCTCGCCTCGGCGGCCCTCAACTTGCGGGAGCGGCCTTATCTTTGCGCGATAGACAAGTTGTAGGGCGGGGAGGTCGTATTTCAAAGGAAAACCCCCTGAAAGAACTCAGATTCTTGCGCCGCGGCGGCATTCGGGTTGCCTCCGCCCCCTACCCCGCCTCTTTCGCCTCCACCAGCGCCATCAGCGTCTCCAGCCGGTCGGCATCGCGGGGGAGCTTGTCGTCGCGCAGGCGGGCGATGCGGGGGAAGCGCATGGCGACGCCGGACTTGTGGCGGGTGGAGCGGTTGATGCCCTCGAAGGCGACCTCGACGACGAAGCCGAAGCCGGGCTCGGCGCGCACCGCGCGCACCGGGCCGAAGCGCTCGACGGTGTTGTTGCGCACGAAGCGGTCGAGCACCTCGAGCTCGGCGTCGGTGAAGCCGAAATAGGCCTTGCCGACCGGCACCAGCACCTCGCCCTCCGCCCCACCTTCCGGACCTTGCGCCCAGACGCCGAAGGTGAAGTCGGAATAATAGCTGGAGCGCTTGCCGTGGCCGCGCTGGGCATACATCAGCACGGCATCGACATTGTAGGGATCGCGCTTCCACTTGAACCACGGACCCTTCAGTCGGCCGGCCTGATAGGCGCTGTCGAGACGCTTGATCATCACGCCCTCGATGACCGGATCGGGCGGATCGGCGCGCAGGCGTTCGAGCTCGTCCCAGCTTGAGAACGGCACCAGCGGCGAGAGGTCGAAGCGGTCGTGCGGGGCCTTTTCGACCAGCCCGGCGAGGCGGGACCTGCGCGCGACGAAGGTTTCCGGGCGCACGTCCGCCTCGGCATCAAACAGGATATCGTAGGCGCGCACGAAGGCGGGATAGTCCTCCAGCATGCGGGCGTTGACCGTCTTGCGGTTCAGCCGTTGCTGCAGGTCTGAGAAGCTGCGCGTCGCGCTGTTGGAGCGGGCGGTGCCACCGACCAGAAGTTCGCCGTCGATCACGCCCTGAAAGGTCATGGCCTCGACGATGTCGGGGAAGGCGGCCGAGATGTCGTCGCCGGAGCGGGAATAGAGCCTGCGGGTGCTGCCCGCGGCCGAGAGCTGGACGCGGATGCCGTCCCATTTCCATTCGGCGGCGAAATCGGCCGGATCGAGGCCGTCGAGATCGCCCTCGCCCACGGGATTTGCCAGCATGACCGAATGGAAGATCGCCGGCGTCGCCAGCACCGGGCGTTCCGCCCTGCCCTCCAGCCAGGCAAACAGCGCCTCGTAGGGCGGCTCGAGCCCGTGCCACAGGGTCTCGATCTCGATGATGTCGCGGCCGGAGAAATCGGCGAGCGCCTGCTTGGCGAGCCTCGCCGAGACGCCGATGCGCAGGGCGCCGGTGGCGAGCTTGATGAAGGCGAAACGGGCGGACGGATCGAGCCGGTCGAGCAGGTCGCGCACGGCTCCCCGCACCTCGGTGCGGCCGAGCGCGTTCATGCGGGTGACGACGGCGGACAGGCGCGGCTGGCCGGCCTCGTCGATCCGCTCCTTTCGCTCCTGGTCCCAGACGAGCGCGATAGTCTCGGCGAGGTCACCCACGTAATCGTAGGAATAGCGGAACAGCACCTCGTCCATCCGCTCCAGCACCAGATCGCGCAGCAGCGCCGGCTTGACGCTCTTCAGGTCCAGCGTGCCGGCGATCGCCGCAAGGCCATAACCGCGATCGGGATCGGGCGTGTCGCGGAAATAGTCGGCGAGAAGCTTCAGCTTGCCGTTGCGCGACGGGGTGAGCACGAGGCGATCGAGGAGGCTGGCGAAGGCTTTCATGGGGGTGCCGCCGTGCAGCAAGTCCTCTCCCCACCCCCTCCCCACAAGGGAGAGGGGTTCGGCCGGCGCCGGCCGAAGCTGTCGGCCATCCGGTGCACCGCGGCGAAGCCCCCCTCATCCGGCCCTGCGGGCCACCTTCTCCCCGACGGGGAGAAGAGGGAGTGCGCAGGTGGCGCAACGTTACCGAGCTTTCCTTTGGCGAGGGCGTGGCCGCCCGGGCTCTTCTCCCCACCGGGGAGAAGGTGCCGGCAGGCGGATGAGGGGGGCGGCGGGGATGGCACGGCCGCAATGAGGTCGCCAGTCCGATTGCGATGAAGCACCATCAATCCCCCTCGTCCTCATACCCCACGAGGTGCAGCGGGCGGGCGGGGATGTTGGTGAGTTCGCACCAGCGCACCAGCGCCTCCTCGCGGCCATGGGTGACCCAGACCTCGGCCGGGGCGAGGTCGCGGATGGTTTCGGTCAACTCGGGCCAGTCGCAATGGTCGGAGATAACCAGCGGCAGCTCGACGCCGCCCTGCCGGGCGCGCTGGCGCACCATCATCCAGCCGGAGGCGAACGCGACCAGCGGCTCGGGGAAGCGGCGCGCCCAGCGCTCGCCGAAGGCGGACGGCGGGCCGACGATCACGGCGCCGGAGAGATCGGTCAGGTCCCCCTTTTCCAGCGTCGCCGGGCGCAACTCGCCGAGATCGATGCCGCGCGAGACGTAGTAGTCGCAGAGCCTTGCCAGCGAACCATGGATGTAGATCGGCCGGTCGTAGCCGCAGTCGCGCAGGAGCCGGATGACGCGCTGCGCCTTGCCGAGCGAATAGGCGCCGACGAGGTGGCTGCGCCCGGGAAACTGCCTCAGCGAGGTCAGAAGCTTGCCGATCTCGCCCTTCGGGTCGGGGTGGTGGAACACCGGCAGGCCAAAGGTCGCCTCGGTGATGAAGACGTCGCAGGCGACCGGCTCGTAGGGCGCGCAGGTGGGGTCGGGGCTGCGCTTGTAGTCGCCGGAGACGCAGAAGCGGATGCCGCCGGCCGAAATCGCGATCTGCGCCGAGCCGAGCACGTGACCGGCCGGATGGAAGGAGACCTTCGTGCCCGAGAGGTCGATCGTCTCGCCGAAGGCGACGGCCTGCGCGGTCCCGCAGAAATCCGCGCCGTGGCGGATCGCCATGATGTCGAGCGTCTCGCGGGTGGCCAGCACCGCGCCGTGGCCGGCGCGGGCATGGTCGAAATGGCCGTGGGTGATCAGCGCGCGGGCGACCGGCCGCATCGGATCGACGTAGAAATCGCCGGAGGGGCAATAGAGGCCGGCGGGCGCAGGATAGAGCAGCTGATCTGGCTTCATCCCCGGAAAGATAGGCGAATTTGCGCGGGCCGCCAGAGCGGGCGGCGACTTTGCGGAGGCATGCTCCGGCGAACCCGGCCGCTCCGCCATCGCGCCGCATGACGGGCGCTCGGGATGACCACCGCTCAGGACAGCATCGTCAATCCCTGCCGCAGCGCGTCGACGTCGACGCCGGTAAGGCCGGCTTCGACTGCGGCATGGGTTTCGACCCAGATCGGCAGGGCGCGGGCCAGAAGGTCCCTGCCCGCTTCGGTCAGCGCCAGCCTGCGGCCGCGGCGGTCGCGCGGATCGGGCAGGACGGCGACGAGGCCGCGGCGCGACAACGGCTTGACGGCCGCCGTCAGCGTCGTCCGGTCCATGGCGAGCAGGGCCGCGACGGGCGCCATCGGCGGCGGCTCGGGACGATTGAGCGCCATCAGCAGCGAGAACTGGCCGTTGGTCAGGCCCACCGGGCGCAGCGCCTCGTCGAAGCGGCGCCCGAGCGCGCGGGCGGCCCTCTGGGCATGCAGGCAGAGGCAATGGTCACGCACGTGCAGCGTGGTATCGTGGGAAACGGCGGGGATGGCAGCATGCTCGGTCATTTGCACTACTGTTGATATCAACGTAGTCTTGTCAAGAGCCACCATGCCGCAGGTCCTAAGCTGGCCTTGGCGGACAGGGGATGGCTCCGAGTTTCTATCGCGGACGACACGCACGGGAGGTAGCGGCAATGGCAGAGATCACGACACAGCACCGGTGGCTGGAGCGGCTGGTGGGCACCTGGGACGTCTCCGACGAGGCGACAGCCGGACCGCCGGCGGAAACCACCTGGACGGAAACCGTCCGCCGCGTCGGCGGGCTGTGGGTGCTGTGCGAGGGCCGCGGGCTGATGCCGGACGGCGAGCCGGGCGAATCGGTGATGACGATCGGCTACGATCCCGCCCGCGACCGCTATACCGGCACCTGGATCGGCTCGATGATGACGCATCTGTGGCACTATGACGGGATCCTGGAGCCGACCGGCAACGTGCTGGCGCTGCACAGCGAGGGCCCGGATTTCGAGAACGAGGGCAAGCGCCTGCCCTATCAGGACGTGATCACCTTCATCGACGACGACCACCGCACGCTGACCGCGATCGTCAACAAGCCGGGCAAGGGCTGGGAGAAGATGATGGAAGTCCACTACTGGCGGCGCCGATAGGCGATCGTCCTTCTCCCCGCCTGCGGGGAGAAGGGACGCAGGAGGCGCAGCGGGCGCGGTGCCGCAGGCGCGGAGGCGTCCCTGCGCCATTTGCGGCCATGGGCGGATCGACCTTGCGATGATGGCGAGACAGCCGGACGACACCGGGCGTCCTCGGTTGACATATGGGGGGCAGCCCATAAGCTGCGGGCACGCCTTTGGCATCGACACCGTTTTGGGAGACAGGGATCATGCAGGTGCCCCGCAGACACGTATGGCCAGGCGCATGAGGCGGCTTCTGCTGGCGAGCCTCGCTCTTTGCCTTTCCGCCCTGGCGACCGCGGCCGCAACGCTCGACACGATCGCGAAACGTGGAACCGTGCGGATCGGCTACATCGCCGACCAGGCGCCCTTTTCCTCCGGCCAACCGGGGGCCGAACCTGCGGGATATGCCATCGACCTGTGCGGCAGGATCGCCGACGAGATCGAACATCAGTTTCCGCAGTTGAAACGCGAATATGTCGAGATGACGCTCGCCAACGGCTTCGATGAGGTCAGGAACGAAGAGATCGACCTGCTTTGCGGTTCGATCACCGTGACCTTGCAGAGGCGGGAGATCGTCGATTTCTCGCAGCCGATCTTTCTCACCGGCGCGAGCGCGCTGCTGCGCAAGGATTCACCCGACTACCTGCAGACGCTCTTTCTCGACGGACCCGCCGTTCACGCCGTCAGCGAGCGCCCGGCCACGAACGTCATCGGCATGCGCGCGAACACGACGACGACGGCGACCCTGCACGAGGCGCTGGCGATCCAGGAATCCAAGACCCGGCTTGCCGATTTCAACACGCATGAGGACGGGCTCAAGGCGCTGGAGGATCGCAAGATCGATGCCTACATCGCCGATCAGGCGCTGCTCGTCAGCCTGGCCAAGCGGGCGCGCGATCCGTCCGCGCTCAAGGTCGGCGACCGCCTGATCACGCATGAACCCTATGCGATTGCGCTCCGCCGCGGCGACGCCGACTTCCGCCTGCTGGCAGACCGGGCGCTGACGGACTTCTACCTGTCCGACGATTTCCTGCCGCTGCTGGAAACCTATTTCGGCGCCGAAGCCCCGATGCTGCACACGCAGATCATCATGCAGCACGTGCCGTAAGTCGAGCGTGCGGGCGGAAGCCGGTTTGCCTGCACGGTCTTCGGACAATGTCTGCGAAGGGTCGGCAACGGCAAACGATGATGTCGTGGACCTGTCCCATCGCGGGCGGTGGGCCGCCCCGGTTCTGCCCGATCGCACCAAGCTCGAAAGCACTGGCCGATACCTCCGGGCAAGCCCACTCATGCCGTGTGCGTGGGAATGTCACGATCTCTGCGTCAACATGGCTGATGTCGCATGCAGCAGTCTTGAGGTAGTGATCCGTCACGACAGATAGCGTCAAGCAATAGCCTGGAAATATCCGAAATGTGGGATTGGTTCCCTATAGTCTTCTTTCCGCTCAAGATTCTCGTGTTAGGCACGGGCATGTTCTTCGCCATCAAGTGGCATTACGATCAAGCGAAGAAGAAATAGCGAAACCAGCGGACCGCAAGCGCCCGCCGATCGGAGAAGCCCCGCCCGTTTGGTCCGTTCAAAGCCGCCAAAGGCCGTCATTGCCAAAAAGGAAAATCTGAGATCAGAAAACGGAGTTTCTGGTCCTTGTGTTCGTGTCATCAACGTCCTGCCCCGCAGACGGCGGGCGACATGAAGACAGGATAGACGACATGATGCAGAATCACGCCCTGGCAGCCACGCCGGAAGGTATCGTCCCGGCCTTGCTGGCCCACCTCAACTCCCTCGACGTCGAAACAATGCTCGGCTACTACCATTCGGACGGTATGATTATCGACGCGGCCGGGCATGAGCACAAAGGGCGCGCGGCAATCGGAGCCGAACTTGAGAAGTATTTTTCTCTCGGCCTGCAAATGTCGATCACGCAACGCCACCTGTTTGTCGCAGCGGATACGGCGTTGCTCATCCTCGACTGGTCCTACATCGGCACCGCTCGCGACGGGACCGAGATCAACATGGTGGCGACGGCAACGGATATTGCACGACGAGGTGACGACGGCTTGTGGCGTTATCTGATCGACAATCCATTCGGCGCGCAGCGCCGGGACCAATCCTGATGACCGAGGGCGCGCTCAAGCCTGATCCGGGCGCAGATACCCGCGTTGACGGCATCTGGCGCGGCGTCATCACCACTGGCATCTACTGCCTGAATTCCTGTGGCTCCCGTGCGCCGCGCGCCGAGAACCTCCGTCGTTTCCGATCCGCGGAAGAGGCCGAGCGTGCCGGATTTCGACCCTGCCGTCGCTGCCGGCCGAACGAGGGAAACGTCGAGCAACGAAATGGCGAAATCATCGCCGAAGCATGCAGGCTGATCGAAGAGGCTGACGATGCCGCTTCCGTATCCGCGCTGGCGCATGCTGTCGGCGTGAGTGAAGGACATTTCCATCGACTTTTTCGCAAGCACACCGGCCTGACGCCGCGGGCGTACCGGGAGCAAAAGCGAGCGGCGGACGTGAGGGAAAAACTTGTCCGCGGGCGTCCCGTGACCGAGGCGTTCTATGACGCGGGCTATGGTTCGAGCGGGCGGTTCTACGCCGTCACCAACAGGTCGCTCGGCATGACGCCGCGTCATTTCAGGGATGGCGGAACGCAGGAAACGCTGCATTTTGCCGTTGGACAAACCTCGCTCGGGGCAATCGTCGTCGCCTCAAGTCCAAAGGGTATCGCCGCAATCCTGATCGGCGACGACCCGGAGACCTTGCTTCGCGACCTGCAGGATCGTTTTCCGAAAGCGATCCTGGTCGGAGGCGATGCCGACTACGAACGCACCGTCGCCCAGGTCGTCGGCCTGATCGAGGCTCCCAATCTTTCGAAGGATCTGCCGCTGGACATCCGGGGAACCGTCTTCCAGCGGCGCGTATGGCATGCCCTGCAGTCGGTTCCTGCCGGAAGCACGGTCTCATACGACGAGATTGCGAGGCGCGTCGGTCACCCCCGGGCCGTCAGTGCAGTTGCCAGCGCCTGTGCTTCGAATCCGCTTGCTGTTGCCATTCCGTGTCATCGGGTGGTGAAAAGCGACGGCACGTTCTTCGGGTACACCTGGGGGCTTGAAAGAAAACGAACCCTGCTCGCGCGCGAATACGAGGCGACACGGATGACGACGGAAAGCTTGTCATAAGCTGCGCTGCAGGAAGCGCCCGACCTTCTCACAGCAAGTTCTTGCAGAAGTCGCGACGATTTGCCGGCGGTGCGAAGCACCGGCGACGAAACACCATGAACCAATGACAGGAAAGTCAAACATATGGCCCGCATGAACTGGTATGAGATCGCGCCGGAAGGCGCGAAAGCGTTGCTGGGTGTCCATCACTACGTGATGAAGAGCACGAACCTGCCCGAAGACCTTATCCATCTTGTGTTTCTCCGGGTATCGCAGATCAACGGCTGCGCCCATTGCATCGATCTGCACAGCCGCGATCTGCGCAAGACCATGTCGGTCGACAGGATCACGCTGGTGCCGGTGTGGGATGAAGTCCCGCATCTGTTCTCCGATCAGGAGCGCGCCGCCCTGGCGTGGGCCGAGGAAGTGACCCGGCTCAGCGAAACCCATGCCTCCGACGAGGCCTACGCGGCGGCGTCTGCGGCGTTCGCACCGAAAGAGCTGGTCGATCTGACGATTGCCATAGCGGCCATGAACGCCTTCAATCGCCTGGGTGCCCCTTTCCGCCTTCCTGTCGTCGCCAAGGCGGCTTGATCCGGAGCAGGACAGGACAAGGCGATGATGTCGCCTTGTCCTTCGCGGAGGGCCGGCGTCCACCGCACACGTCGTGACAGCTCAGATATTGGGAATGCGGAGCAGGGTCTCGATGCCTTCGGCGCGCACGGGCTTGCTCAGATAGTAGCCCTGGATCTCGTCGCAGCCGGCGCCGCGCAAGAAATCCAGTTGCTCGCGGGTCTCCACGCCCTCGGCGATCACCTTCAGTTGCAGCGTATGGGCGAGCGAGATGATGGCGCGGGCGATCGCCGCGTCGTCGGGATCGTCGGGCAGGTCCTGGACGAAGGAGCGGTCGATCTTGAGGCGGTCGACCGGGAAGCGCTTGAGCGCGCTGAGGCTGGAATAGCCGGTGCCGAAATCGTCGATCGCCAGATGCACGCCCAGTTCCTCCAGCCGGTGCATGAGGGCGACGGCCTGCTGCACGTCGGCCATGATCACGCTTTCGGTCAGCTCGAGCTCGAGATAGCGCGCCTCAAGCCCGCTTCGCTTCAGGGCCGAGGCGACGCGCTCGACCCATTCCGGCTCCTGGAACTGGCGGGCGGAGACGTTGACGCTGACGACGACCGGCGGCAGTCCGGCGTCCTGCCAGGCCTTGTTCTGCCGGCAGGCGGCCCGGAGCGTCCAGTCGCCGATCTGGCCGATCAGGCCGGCCTCCTCGGCGAAGGGAATGAAGTCGCCGGGCATCAGCAGCCCGCGCTCGGGGTGGTTCCAGCGGATCAGCGCCTCGACGGCGAAGATGTGCCCGGTCTTCAGGTCCATCTGCGGCTGATAGTGGAGCACGAACTCCTGGCGCGCGATCGCCCGGCGCAGTTCCTCCTGGTAGCGCAGCTTCTCATGCGCGCTCGACGCCATCTCGGCGGTGAAGAACTGCAGCGCGTCGCGGCCGATCTCCTTGGAGCGGTACATGGCGAGGTCGGCATTGGCGAGCAGTTCCGTGGCGTTGCGGCCGTGGCCGGGATAGAGGGCGACGCCCATGCTGCAGGTGACCTGCACGCTGTGGCCCTCGAGCAGGACGGGATCGGCGACCGCCCTGCGGATCGATTCCAGCCGGACCGACAGCTGCTCGTTCCTGCGGCGCGGGCCGGTGAGGAGGACGACAAACTCGTCGCCGCCGAGGCGCACCAGCGAATCCTCCGGGCGCAGCTTGTCCAGCATCCGCCGCGACACCGTCTTGAGCAGTTCGTCGCCGGCGTGATGGCCGAGGCTGTCGTTGACCAGCTTGAAGTTGTCGAGGTCGATGAAGGCGACGGCGATCGTGCCGTTGGCGTCGTCGGCGGCCTCGATCGCGCTGGAGATGCGCTCGTCGAGCATGCTGCGGTTGGGCAGGCCGGTCAGAACGTCATGATGGGCGACGAACTGGATGCGGTCCTCGGCCTGCTTGCGCTCGATCGCGATGCCGGCGATGTGCGTGGCCATGCCGAGCAGCTTCTGGCAGGCGGCGGACGGCAGGCCGGGCGTGCGCCCGTAGAGCCCGAGCGAACCGAGCACCTGGCCCTGATAGGAAAGGATCGGCGCCGACCAGCAGGAGCGGAAGCCGAAAGGCAAAGCGAGGTCGCGATAGCCTTCCCAGAGCGGATCGGCCGCGATGTCGGCGACGAACACCGGCTCGCCGCGCCACATGGTGGTGCCGCAGGAGCCGACCGCCGGGCCGATCGGGATGCCGTCGATGCGGGTGAAGCAGTCCGGATCGAGATTGGGGGCAGCGACGTGCCGCAGGCAGTTTTCCGCCGGGTCGAGCAGCAGGATCGAGCCCGCGACATCGGCGACCTGCCCCTCGATCAGGTGGATGAGCGCGGTGAAGACATCCTTCAGCGGCGCGCCGACCGCGATCATCTTCAGAAGCTCCGCCTGGCCGAGATGCAGTTGCTCCTGGCGCATGCGCTCGGTGATATCGCGGGCAATGCCGATGATGCCGACGATTTCGCCCTGCTCGTTGCGCATCGGCAGCTTGGAGGTGAGCAGGCACTTCAGCCCGCCCCGGCCGTCCGGGATCTTCTCCTCCATGTCCAGCATCGGCTCGCCCGAGCGCATGATCTCCTGCTCGATCTCGAAGAACTGCTGCGCGAGTTCGGGCGGAAAGAGGTCGAAATCGGTCCTGCCGGTCAGGTCCGTCTCCCTGTAGAGGTCGGAGATGACGGAGTGATTGGCCAGCAGGAAGCGGCTGTCGCGGTCCTTGAAGAAGAAATAGTCCGGCGCCTGGTTGATCATCGCCTCCATCCAGTAGGCGCGACTGTGCGGATCGCCGGCGATGGGAAAACGGCGCGCAGCCTCCGCCATCAGCCGCTCGCTCGCCGCAAGCAGGCGCGATGTCGGATCTATCGTCTCGCCTTCCGGCGGCGACAAATGCTCTGACAGCTGCATCCGCAATTCCCCAACCTGCCTGCCTTGTGTGCGGCAGGACCTCGTCATTGCAACCCAAAGCTACACTCCAGACCATTATCCAAAGCTGAATCCATTCGTTCCAATGCCGGATATCCGGCGACTTCCGCACGGAAACGGCACGGCGGCCGGGCCGGCCGCGCAGGCCGGCCGGTGCCCCGTTTTCGCAAGCCGTCCCGCGATGGACAGGCCCTCCGGCGGCGGGCGGGCGCAATCACGCGGAATCCGTGTCATTTTGGCACAGAACAATCTGGCACGGTTCCTGCTCCCCGTAGGCCAAGGAGCAGAAATGGTTACCAGACGCCTAATCATCTCTTCGATCGGCCTCGGGGTGCTCGGCGCAGCCGCGCCGGCGCGCGCCGCAGGCATGCCGGCGGCAATCGAGGTCGACCTGCGCGGCGCCATCGACGCCTCGGCGCATGGCGTGCGGCCAGGCGGCGGCGACCGCAAGAGCAAGGCCTTTTCCCGACTCCTGAAGGAGGCCACGGCGAAGCAGATGCCGGTCTTCCTGCCGCCCGGCGATTATGTCGTCTCCAACATCGACCTGCCCGACAACACGCGGCTGACCGGCGTTGCCGGCGCCACCCGGATCCTCTACGGCGGCGACGGCTACCTGTTCGCCTGCCAGGGCGCCGGCAGCATCGTGCTCGAAGACCTGGTGATCGACGGCAACAACCGCTGGCTCGACGACACGGTGGAAGGCCTCGTCCATCTTGCCGCCGCCAGCGACGTCAGGATCGAGAACTGCGAGATCAAGGGCTCGTCGAAATCCGCGCTCCACCTGGAGCGTTGCGGCGGCCGCATCGAGAAGAACCGCATTTCGGGCGCGGCGGAGCATGCGATCCATGCGATCGAGAGCACCGGGCTTTCGATCGCCGCCAACACCGTGCTCGACTGCGCCGACGGCGGCATCCTCGTGCACCGCTGGACCAAGGGGCCGGACGGCACGATGGTGACCGGCAACCGGGTCTCAGGCATCGGCGCGCGCAGCGGCGGCACCGGCGAATACGGCAACGGCATCAACATCTTCCGCGCCGACAACGTGATGGTGACGAACAATCACCTCTCCGACTGCGCGTTTTCCGCGATCCGCTCCAATGCCGGCTCCAACGTCCAGATATCCGCGAACACCTGCCTCGCCTCGGGGGAGACGGCGATCTATTCCGAGTTCGGCTTCGAGGGCGCGATCGTCAGCGGCAACCTGATCGACGGGGCGGCCAACGGCATCCTGATCGTCAACTTCAACGAGGGCGGGCGGCTCGCGACGGTCACCGGCAACGTCGTGCGCAACCTGAAGCTCGACGGCCCCTACGTCCACGACGGCGCCGGCTTCGGCTTCGGCATCGCCGTGGAGGCCGACACCGTCGTCAGCGGCAACACCATCGAGAACGCACCGAGATACGGCCTGATGCTCGGCTGGGGGCCCTACATGCGCGGCCTCGTCGTCAACGGCAATCTCGTGCGCGCCGCGCCTATCGGCTGCGCCGTGACCGTGGTCGAGGGCGCCGGCACGGCGCTCATCTCGGGCAACGTCTTTTCGGAAACGCCGCAGGGCGCCATCGCCGGCTACCGCTGGAACGAGCGGACGACGGGCGAGCTTGCGGACGGGGCGGAGCCCTTCGCCCATCTCACGATCGAGCGCAACCGGACGGGATAAGCCGGGCAGGCGCTCCCGCGGTGCGCGTCTGGCCGACGCGCCCGCGGTCAACTCGAAGACAGGCCGCCGGGCGATCCGCCTCGCGGCCTCTGGAACTCGCTCCTTCCGGTTTCCCGAACGCCGGAGGGGGCGATGGGGCGGGATGGGGAAGGTTACTCTGCGTGCCTTTCCCATCTCCGTCCGCCCCGATCGGCCCGCCCCGGCCCGTCGCTGCGCTGCCATCCGGTACCCTGTTACCAATGCCGCCGACATGGCCGCTGCCCTGCGTATTGACATATCGGTAAATATCGATATTATCAGGGCATGGAATTGCTCGAAATATTCAAAGCCCTCTCGAACCGGACACGTCTCGAAATCGTGAAAGGTCTGAAGGATCCCGCGAAGAACTTCCCTCCACAGGATGAAGGCGACGTTCATACAGTAGGGGTCTGCGTCAGCAGTATTCAAGAAGGCGTCGGGCTGTCGCAGTCGACGGTGTCCGACTATCTGGCAACGCTGCAACGCGCAGGCCTGGTCGAAGTCCGGCGCATTGGTCAGTGGACCTACTACAAGCGGAATGAAGCAACCATCCGTGCCCTGGCCGAGATCATCGGCAAGGACCTGTAATTTTTTGACATGAAATATCGAGATTTCTCGATATTCCTTTTTAACGAAGTGAGGATCTGGAAATGAAAGCGATGACACTCAATTCCTTTGGCGGCCCGGACGCGTTCGAGCTTCGCGACATGCCAAAGCCCGTTCCGCAGGCCGGACAAGTCCTGGTGCGGGTCCATGCCACGTCGATCAACCCCCTGGACTACCAGGTTCGGCGCGGCGACTATCGCGACCTGGTCCCCTTGCCGGCCATCACCGGTCATGACGTTTCCGGCGTTGTCGAAGCCGTCGGTCCGGGCGTGACGGCGTTCTCGCCGGGAGACGAGGTCTGGTACACCCCGCGGATATTCGACGGTCCGGGAAGCTATGCCGAGTACCACGTTGCGAACGAGGGCATCATCGCAAGGAAGCCCGCCTCGCTCAGCCATCTCGAAGCGGCCAGCCTGAGCCTCGTCGGCGGGACGGTGTGGGAAGCCCTGGTCGGGCGCGTGGCGCTCAGGGTGGGAGAAAGCATCCTGATCCATGGCGGCGCGGGCGGGGTCGGTCATGTGGCGATCCAGGTGGCGAAAGCCATCGGTGCGAAGGTGTTCACGACGGTGCGCGAAGACAACTTCGCGTTCGCCCGCAGTGTCGGGGCCGATGTCGTCATCGACTACACGAAGGAAGATTATGTCGACGCCGTCATGCGGGAAACGGATGGCCGCGGCGTCGATGTCGTGTTCGACACGATTGGCGGGGACGCGTTGTCCCGCAGCCCCGACGCGCTCGCACAACTGGGTCGCGTTGTCTCGATCGTGGACATCGCCCAGCCGCAGAACCTCATCGAAGCATGGGGCAAGAACGCCAGTTTTCACTTCGTGTTCACAAGGCAAAACCGCGGCAAGCTCGACGAGTTGAGCACCTTGGTGGAGCGTGGCCAGCTGCGGCCGCATGTGGGCGCCGTCTATCCGCTTGCCGACATTGCGCTCGCCCATGCCCGGCTGGAGACCCCGAACAACGGTCTTCGAGGAAAGATCGCGATTGCAGTCGATCCGTCAGCGCGTCTCGCAGGTGCGGGCTCCTGACCGTCGAACGCACTGAAAGGAACGCCATGATGTATGAAACCGCTCCGGCTAGAGCAACTCCAGCAAAAGTGGCGTAAAAACCGGAGCATTGCCGGCGGTTCTATGATCGCCGGCAATGCTCTAATGTGCCTTGTGGCCCGCGCCCGCCGCGCTGCCGGACCTGAACGCCTCCACCTCGAACTCGACCTCGACCACGCCCGCCTTCTCGAAGGTCAGGGTGGCGGGGATGCTCTCGCCTTCCCGGAAGGGGGCGGCGATCCTCATGAACATCACGTGCATCCCGCCGGTCTCGAGCCTGACCGTCGCGCCGGGCGGGACCGGGATGCCGTCGGGGAGCTTGCGCATCTGCATGACGTCGTCCTGCAGGCTCATCTCATGCATCTGCATCTCGCCGGAGACCGGCGAGGTGATGGAGACGAGGCGATCGGGCTCGGCGCCGTGATTGACGAGGGTGAAGAAGCCGCCGCCGACCGGCTGGCCGGGCATCGTCGCCTTGGCAACCGGCTGGAGGATCTCGATGCTGCCGGCCTTGTAGTCGCGCGCCGCGCCGAAGGTAGGGGCCAGAAGAAGCGGGGCCAGAAGCAGCAGCGCCGCCGAAAGAATGTTGAAAAGCCGCTTCATCCCGGGTCCCCCTGTTGATCCCAACCCTTCGCGGGCGCGCCCGCCTGTGATGCCCGTGCGGCAATCACGCGGAAGCGGCACGGCAACCCCGACAGGAGCCCCGCGGACGCGAACGGTCACGCGCGATCATACCGCATCGCGCCTGACCTTTCGCCTCCTGCCCGGCCGCGGCACATCCGATCACCACAATTCATCGTTCGATCACCGGCACGCGCTGTCATCCTGCCCGCCGCTTGCCTATGGTGCGGCACCGAAACGGAGGACCGCACATGCTCACGATCTACGGCGTCTATCGCTCGCGCGCGTCGCGAAACTACTGGATGGCAGGTGAACTCGGCCTTGCCTTCGCCTCCGTGCCGGTGATCCAGGCGCGGCGGCTCGACGATCCGGCTGCGGCCGATGCGCCGCTGAACACGCAGTCGCCGGATTTCCTCGCCGTCAATCCGACCGGCCTTATCCCCTGCATCGACGACGGCGGCTTCGTGATGAGCGAATCGCTGGCGATCAACCTCTACCTCGCCCGCAAACATGGCGGCCCGCTGTCCGGCCTGACGCTCAAGGAAGAGGCGGAGATGCTGCAATGGACGACATGGGCTGCGACGGAGGTCGAACCGCATGCGGTCAAGATCATCCTGACGCTCGACACCCATGCGGCCGCGAGCGAGCAGGGACGGCTGACGATCCGCGCCGCCACCAAGGCATTGAAGAAGGCATTCGCGCTGCTCGACCGGCGGCTCGCCGCGACCGGCCATGTCGTCTCCGACCGCTTCACCGTCGCCGACCTGAACCTCGCCGAGGTGTTCCGCTATACGATGAGCGAGACGGAACTCTTCGACGCCGCGCCGAACGTCAGGGCATGGCTTGCCGCCTGCCAGGCGCGGCCGGCCTTCAAGGCGATGATGGCGGCGCGCCAGCAGGAGCTGGAATAGGCCCGCCGCCGCCATCGTCGCCGATGCTTTCGGCGATCGCGCGGCGCATCCATGCCTTGAAGAGCGTCACCTTGCGCGGCTCGCGCACGTCCGGCGCGGTGATGAAGTAATAGCCCATGCCGGTCTTCACCCGGATGCCGAAGGGGGCGACCAGCCGGCCTTCCGCCAGCGCCCAGGAGGCGAGGATCGGCCAGGCCAGCAGCACCCCCTGGCCGGCGAGCGCGGCGTCGAGGCAGAGCGAGGCGTCGCTGAACACATGGCGGGTGCGCGGCGCCGGCTGGTCCAGCCCCGCTGCCGCAAGCCAGCGGTCCCAGGTGAATTCGTCGTTCGCATCGATCACCGCCGGCATGTCGACGAGGTCGGCCGGCGTCTTCAGCCGCTTCGCCAGGTCCGGCGTGCAGACCGGAAACATCTCCTGCGGCAGCACGAATTCCGCCCGCACGCCCGGCCAGGTGCCCGGACCGATGCGGATGCCGAGATCGACATCCGAGCCCGACAGGTCGGCAAGCGCGGTGGTCGATTCGATCCGCAGGCTGATCTCGGGGTGGGCGGCGCTGAACTGATGGATGCGGTGGATCAGCCAGCGCGAGGCGAAGATCGGCGCGACCGAGATCACGAGGATCGTATCGTCGCGATGGCGGGCGCTGCCGACCGCCTCGGCCAGCTCGCGAAAGCCCGCCGAAAGCTTGCGCAGGAACGGGGCGCCGAAGGGCGTCGGCCGCATGCCGCGGGCGGTGCGCTCGAACACCGTGCGCCCCAGTTGCGCCTCGGCCTTGATCACCTGCTGGCTGACGGCGCCGACGGTGACGCCCAGTTCGTCCGCCGCCGCCTGCAGCGAGCCGAGCCGCCCGACCGCCTCGATCGCCCGCAGGCCGTTCAGATGGATGCTGTTCAACGGATTCATATAGTTTTTCTATAGCATACGCCTGAACTGCTCAATTGAATTCACGGCCGGGCTGATCCAGTATCCAACCATACTCCTTTGATCCCAACGCCCACTCGCAAGACACGAGCGGCCAATCCCTTGAACGGGAGAGGACGATGCTGAAGCTTTTCTTGAACCTTTTCACCCCAGTCGACACATTGGTGCGTAAGCCCGACGACCGGGACTGCATCTGGATCCGCGATCCGCTGGCGCATCCCGACATCGAGGCGATGGACGAGCGCCAGCGCGCCGACCTGCCCTTCCATAGCCTTCAGAGGGTCCCGGACCTTTCCGCACCGGCGGCGTGCCGGCCCTGAGCCTGTCGCAAGCCGCCTTTCAGGCAAGGCAGTCGCGGCAAGGCCGCCGATGCGCTAGTGTCTGTCCGGAGGGAGACGGCGTCATGGCGGAGACAGGGACGGAGACGGCAGCGCTCGTGGCGCGCCTGGAGCGGTTGGCGGCGGGTCTGCCCGGCGTCGAGACCGGCACCTCCTATGGTGCCGCCGCGCTGAAGGTCGCAGGCAGGATGATCGCCACGGCGAGGGACGCCGGGACCGTCGTGCTGTCGATGCCGCTCGACGAGAAGGAGCATTTCCTCGAACTGGCGCCGGAGATCTACTACGAGACGCCGCATTATCACGGCTGGCCGGCCGTGCTGGTGCGCGCCGGCGCGATCGGCGACGACGAACTGCGCCAGCGCCTCGGCGAGGCCTGGCTCAGGCGGGCGCCGGCGAAGCTGCGCAAGCTGCTGCCGGCCGGCGACGGATAGCGACGGGCCGGGGCGGCAGCGGGCGAACCGTCCGTCTCGCGTGTCCTTCTGCAATCCGAAGATTGCCGGCGCGTGGTTGCGGCAGCGACCCGGCGCGGCTCAGCCCGCCGCCCGCTCCAGCGCCCGGGCGACGGCGGGGCGTTCCAGCATGCGGGCGCGATGCGCGGCGACCCGCGGAAAGCTGTCGATATCGACGCCGTCCGATTTCAGCCAGCCGCTGATGGTGAAGAGATAGGGATCGGCGACGCTATAGGCTTCGCCCATCGCCCAGGGGCCGGAAGGCATCGTCGCCTCGATCAGGCCGAAGCACTCGGCCATGTTCTGCGGCACCTTCGCCCGCATCGTCTCCTGCGCGGCCGGATCGTCCGACCATCGCGCGCCGCGGCGGAAGTGGGCGTGGGCCACGTGGACCGTCGAGCACAGATAGGCGGTGAAGGCCTGCAACTGCGCGAAGGCGAAGGGATCGTCCAGCGGCGCGAGGCGCTTTTCCGGCACGACCTGGGCGATATAGGCGAGGATCGCCGGCGTCTCGGTCAGGACGCCGCGATCGGTGGCAAGCGCCGGCACGCGGCCCTTGGGGTTGATCTCGAGATAGGCCGGCGAGCGCTGCTCGGAAACGGCGAAATCCACCGTCTTCACCTCAAAGGCCAGCCCGCTCTCCTCCAGCGCGATCAGCGATGCCAGCGCGCAGGTGTTCGGGGCGAAGTGAAGCGTCAGCATGGCGAAATCCTCCGGGCCGTTGGTCGCCGCCGCAACAGAGCGCATATGCCGGCGGATGGCAAGCCGGGAAGCGGGACACCATCCGGCCGCGTTTTCCGCCGCGGCGGCCAAGACGGACTGCGGGCAGAGCCGGCGGCGCCGGTGCCCCTTCCGCGCCGGCATCCCCGGCACAGGGCCGGGGACGAGGGCGAGCCTCCTGCGAGGCCGGCAACCGAGCGGACGCGGCTGGCGACTATTCCTGCGCCATATGCATCATTTCCCAGACATGGCCGTTGATGTCCTGGAAGCTGCAGCCGTACATCGGGCCGAACTCGATATTGGGCTTCCATTCGCGGGCGCCGGCGGCGAGCGCCTTGGCCTTGAACTCGTCGACCTCGGCGCGGCTTGCGGCGGAGAGGCAGGTCAGCACCTGCGTCTCCTTCTCCGGGTCGCCGACCTTGCCGTTGACGAATTCCTGGAAGCGGGCCTCCACCATCAGCATGACGAAGATCGCGTCGGAGACGACCATGCAGGCGGCCTGCTCGTCGCTGAACTGTTCGTTGAAGGTGAAGCCGAGGGCGCCGAAGAAGCGACGGGTGGCGGGCATGTCCTTGACGGGCAGGTTGACGAAAATCATGCGCATGCGATCAGTCCTCCGGTTGGTCGCGGCCCGCCTCTCGCGGCCGCCGATGCCCCAAGGACGCGCATATAGGGCGCGGACCGACAGGTGCCGCCGACTTTTTTCCACCGGCACGGGAAAGAGGCCTGCCGAGAGGCCGCCGCGGACGGCTCCGGGTGGCGAAGCAGAAAGGGGATGGCGCCAAGGCGGATACAGTGCCCTCCCCGGCATATCGGCCTTGCGCTGGTATCCAACCCACGCGAGTCCTTGCGCGAAAAAGCGCATTCCCCGCGCCGCGGACGCGACGCCGCTGGATCCCGGCTCGGGGCCGGGATGACGAAGGTGAGCGGCATACGGAGGCGGATGCGGCCGGCACCGGCTGGAGAAAGGGAACGGCGGTGCCAACGGATGGTTTGTCGGGCCAGTTCTTCCCCGTCATCCCGGCTCGGGGGCCGGGATGACGGAGGGGAGCGGGGGCGGCCGGGTGGATGCGGCCGGCTCGGTTTGCGAAATGGGGAAGCGGCGGTCCGGCGGGGCTATCCCCGCAGCGCTTCGGTCACCCGGACGGCGGCGACGGGGAGGCCGTTCCAGTTCTTCATGGCGTGGTCGGCCTGGCGCATCAGGGCGGCGGCGACGGCGGGGTCGTCGTCGAAGAAGCGGGCGAGCGTGGCAGCGACCATGGCTTCGGCGGCGCGGGTGGCGCCGTCCTCGCATTTCAGCGCGATCGCGATGCCCTTTTCGGGGACGGCGGCGCAGAAGACGCCCTCCGCGCCCGTCTTGGCGAAGATGCGCCCCGGCGCCGTCTCCATCAGCCGGGTGCAGGCGCGGCGGGTGCCGGCGACGTAGAAGGGCTCGGCCATGCAGGCGTCGACCAGCCGGCGCGCGGCCCTTGCGCGGGCGGGCGGCAGGCCGGCGCCCGTCACCATCCTGGCAAAGCCGTGTGCCAGCGCCTTCAGCGGCACGGCATAGGTGGGGATGGAGCAGCCATCGATGCCGCAATCGTCGCGGCCGAGCGGCGTGCTCGTCAGGTCCTGCATGACGGCGCGGATCTCCGCCTGGACGGGATGGTCGTAGCCGACATAGCCCTTCGGATCGAGACCGCCGTGGCAGGCGGCGCAGACGAAGCCGGCATGCTTGCCCGAGCAATTGTTGTGCAGGGCCGTCGGGCGCTCGAGCGTGCGCGCCTGGCCGATCAGGACGGGTTGGTCGAAAGACCAGTGCGCGCCGCATTCCAAAACGCCCGCCTCCTGCCCGGCCGCAGCCAGCATGCCGGCCGCCAGCGCCACGTGCTTCGGCTCGCCGCTGTGCGAGGCGCAGGCGAGCGCCAGTTCCCTGTCGCCGAAGCCATAGGCATCGGCCGCGCCGCCTTCGACCAGCGGCAGCGCCTGCATCGCCTTGCAGGCCGAACGCGGAAAGATTGCAGCCTCGATGTCGCCGCGGGCAAACGCCACCTTGCCGTCGCCATCGACCGCCACCACCATGCCGCGATGGCGGCTCTCGACGCGATTTCCGCGCGTCACCTCGACGAGAACGGGATTTTCCATTGCCGGTGCCTTCAAAATTCCGATATCGGCTGTGGTATTAGCGGAATTCTCGCCCCGGCGCAGCAGTGGAAACGGAGAAGGCTGCATGAAAATCGGCAGGAAATTCCTGGCCCTGTTCCTGGCCATCTACCTGGTGCCGGCGCTTGCTAGCGCCGGCTACTGGTACCTGCTCGACCGGCCAGGCTCGTGGCGCGAGGCGAACTGGTCCTCGGCCGGCATCCTGCCGCATCCGGACGACGAGCCGCGGGCGACGATCCACGTCTTCTCGGCTGCGACCGGCGGCATGAAGGGCGCCTTTGCCAGCCACGCCTGGATCGTCACCAAGAAGGAGGGCGCGGAACGCTACGACCGCTACGACAAGGTCGGCTGGGGAAGCCCGATCCGGAAGAACGGCTATCCGGCCGATGCATACTGGTATTCCAACCGGCCGCGCGCCGTCGTCAGCCTTGCCGGCGAGGAGGCGGCAAGCCTCATTACGAAAGTCGAGGCGGCGATCGCCTCCTACCCTTATGCCGAGGCCGGCGGCTACCGGATGTGGCCGGGGCCGAACTCCAACACCTTCGTCGCCCATGTGCTGCGGAACGTCCCCGAACTCGGCGCGGTGCTGCCGCCGGACGCGGTCGGGCGCGACTTCCTGCCCTTCGGCACCTTCGTCTACATCGCCCCTGACGGGCGCGACGTGCATGCGAGCTTGTTCGGGCTGATCGGCTTCTCCGCCGGCCTGCGCAGCGGGCTGGAGATCCACCTCGCCGGCCTCGTCGCCGGCATCGACATCATGCGGCCGGGCGTGAAGTTCCCGGCGCTGGGGCGCATCGGGATATAGGGGGCGCTGCGGGATCGGAAAGCAAGGCCCCTCCCCAACCCTCCCAAGGGAGAGGACTTAACCCGGCCGCGCCGTCGAGGCTTCAATCGGGCAAGCGGGCTCCCCCGGGGTCTTCTCCCCCCTTGCGGGGGAGATGGCCGGCAGGCCAGAGGGGGTTCTATCATGGCAACAGCCCCATCATGACCCTTCCCTCCGCGGACATTGCGGCGGGCGTGAAAATGTGGTCGGGTGCAACCCCGTCCCGACACACCGGCTCCCGTCAGATCCCCATGGCAGACATGACCCCGCAAGCAGACACGGCGCGCCTTTCGGCGCTCTTTCGCCCCGAAAACCTGCTGGCGACGATGATGCTTGGCGGCGGCATCGCGCTGCATGCGGTCGAGACGTATATCACTGCCACGCTGATGCCCTCGATCGTGCGCGACATCGGCGGGCTGCCGCTGTTCGCCTGGGCGACGACGATCTACGTGATCGCCTCGGTGGTCGGCTCGATCTATGTCGCCGTGCGGCCGGCCGGCGTGTCGCTGAACCGATGCTATGTCTGGGGTGCCGTGCTCTTCGGCGCCGGCAGCCTGGTCTGCGCGCTCGCACCGGTCATGGAGATCGTGCTCGCCGGCCGCGCCGTGCAGGGGCTGGGGGCCGGGCTGCTGGTGACGCTCGGCTATGCCTTCATCCGCTTCGTCTATCCCGAGGCGCTGTGGAGCCGGGCCTCGACGCTCTATGCCGCGGTCTGGGGGATCGCCACCTTCGTCGGCCCGAGCATCGGCGGCATCTTCGCCAGCGGCAGCGCCTGGCGCGAAGCCTTCCTCATCCTCGTGCCGATCGCGCTTCTCATGGCCTGGCTCGCGCCGCGCAGGCTTCCGGCCGGCGAGGATCGCCATGCCGCAACCCCCGCCCCCTTCGTCCAGATCGCGCTGATCCTGGCCTCGGCCATGCTCGTCTCCTTCGCCGGCTCGGTGACGGCGATATGGCTGCGGGGGGCGCTGGCCGTGGCTGCAGTCGTGGCCGTGACGGCGATGGTGCTTGCCGAACGGCGGGCGAGCGCACGGCTGCTGCCGACCGGCGCCGTCGAGCTTTCATCCGCGCTTGCCCGGATCTACCTGATCATGCTGCTGATGCTGGTGGCGCTCGCCTCGGACATCTACATCCCCTATTTCCTGCAGGAACTGCACGGGGTGGCGCCGCTCGCATCGGGCTATCTGGTGGCGCTGCTGGCGCTCGGCTGGACGGCCGCGGCCTTCCTGACGGCCGGCCTGACGGGACGGCGCGCGATCGCCTCGATCGCCGGCGGAACGCTGCTCGAGGCCGTCTCGACCGGGCTGCTGGTGCTGCTTTTGGCGCGCCACAATCCGCAAGGCGACATCGCCGTGCTGGCGGCGGCGACGGTTGCGATCTTCGGCATGGGCTTCGGCGTCGGCATGGGCTGGGCGCACCTCGTCACCCTGGTGCTCAGGCTTGCGCCCGACGACGAGAAGGACAAGGCCTCGGCGGCGATCGTGACGATGCAGGCGCTCGGCACCGCCTTCGGGGCGGCCCTTGCCGGCGTGGTCGCCAACAGCACCGGCCTCCTCGATCCCGGCGGCATCGCCGGCAACGTCTCCGCCGCCGCCTGGCTCTATGGCCTGTTCGCGCTCCCGGGCCTTGCCGCCTTCGGCCTCGCCGTCTCGCTGCTGCGAGAGCGCGACTGACGGCTGATCAGTCATCAATCGAAGGCGATCACCACCTTGCCGATATGGTCGCCGTGCTCGAGCATGCGGTGGGCATTGGCGACCTCGGCGAACGGCAACACGGCCTGGATCACCGGCGCCAGCCGCCCGGCGTCGAGCAGCGGCCAGACCCTTTCCTGGAGGTCGTCGCGGATCGCCTGCTTCTCCTCGGCCGTGCGCGGGCGCATGGCCGATCCCATGATCCGCAGCCGCTTGCGCAGGATCGGGCCGAGGTTGACCTTCTCGGCGAAGGTGCCGCCGAGGAAGGCGATGATCGACAGCCGTCCGTCCAGCCCGAGCGACTTGAGGTTGCGGTCGAAATAGGTGGCGCCGACCATGTCGAGGATGACATCGACGCCGCGCCTGCCGGTCTCCTCGGCGATGACGGCGGCGAAGTCCTCGGTGCGGTAGTTGATCGCCCGGTGCGCGCCGAGGCCGACGCAGGCCTCGCATTTCTCCGCCGTTCCCGCGGTCGCATAGACCCTTGCGCCGAAGGCCCGGGCAAGCTGGATCGCCGTGGTGCCGATGCCGCTCGTGCCGCCGTGGACGAGCACGGTCTCGCCGGCCTTCAGTTCCGCCATCATGAAGAGATTGGCCCAGACGGTGAAGAAGGTCTCGGGAAGGGCCGCCGCCCTGCCGGCGTCGTAGCCTTTCGGATACCGCAGCGCCTGGGAGGCCGGGACGGCGCAATATTCCGCATAGCCGCCGCCGTTCGCCAGCGCGCAGACCTTGTCGCCGACCGAAAACGCCGTCACCCCGGGGCCGAGCGCGACCACTTCGCCGGCGACCTCGAGGCCGAGGATCGGGCTTGCGCCGGGCGGCGGGGGATAGTCGCCCTTGCGCTGCATGATGTCGGGGCGATTGATGCCGGCGGCTGCGACCCGAACCAGGATCTCGCCCGTGCGAAGCAGCGGAAGGGGACCGCTGGCGATGACGAGATGCTCCGGCCCGCCCGGCTCCCGCACTTCGACATGGGACATGGTCTCGGGCAACATGGCTTCGGGCGACGGCATGGGCTTTCCTCCGGCTGCGATACGGCAATGCAATTCCTGCGCGACGGGTTCCGACCATAGCCGAAAGCGGACGGCCAAGACAGCCGCAGAGACGGGCCCGCGCCCCCGGAACATTAAATTTCGGTCATCTGGAATGCCGCCACAATTTGCCACAAACCATTGAAATAGCGACATTTCATGGGCTTGCCGGATTAATTATCTTTAATTTGAAGTGCCCTTCCGCCGGGCATAACGTTCTGCTCGAAGCCGGGAAGCGCCGGCGGTTTTCGCCGCGACGCGACGCCTTCCGGACGGCTTCATCCAATGCCCTCTCCCAGGGCAGATTACCCAGGGACAAGTCTCATGCGTGTTCTTCTTTCCAACCTCGCGATCGTGACCGTTCTCACCGCTCCGGCCGTTGCTCTGGCAGCCCAGACGACGACCGGGACAGTCAAGGCCTTCAGCCCGGCAGCGCAGACGCTGACGCTGTCGGACGGCACGAGCTACATGCTGCCGAAGGGCTTCAAGGACCCCGGCATCAAGGCCGGCGAGAAGGTATCGATCGCCTACGACATGGTCGGGAAAAAGCATGAAGCCAAGACTGTGAAGATCCTGCAGTAATTTCCGCAGGAAGGATCCTGCAGTGACATCCGCAGGCTTGAGCGGTCTGCCCCGACCCTACATGGACCGCTCAGGATAGGCCGCACCAGCGCTGTGTGTGTACCGCTGGCCGGCCGAAAGAGGGCGGGTCCGTGGCCGGGCCCGCCCTTCCTTCGTGTCATACACTCATCCGGCGACGTGCGGACCGGCGCCGAAGAGGACGATCCCGTCCTTGCTCGTCTTCGCCTGTCCCTTGAGCGTGGCGATGCGGGCGCTGATCTGCTGCGGATCTGCGACCAGTTCCTCCTCGGGAACGACCAGCACCACCGCCGAGCAGCGCATCAGCGGAAAATTGCGCTCGTTTCCGTCGCGGTCGTGGCCGCGGATCACGCCGGCGAGCAGGTCCGCCGGCGCATAGAGCTGCCGGGCTTCGTGGGCGAAATCGCCGAGCAGGCGCTCGATCAGTTCGCGCACGGCGCCGACGTCCCGACCGGAGACGCCGGCGAAGAAATCGTCGCCGCCGAGATGGCCGATGAACACGTCCTCGCCGATGAAGTGACGGCGCAGCAGCGAGGCGAACTGCAGGATGGCGCGGTCGCCCATCTGGAAGCCGTAATGGTCGTTGAACGGCTTGAAGTTGTCGAAGTCGAAATAGCAGAAGCAGCGCAGCTGGTCGCCGTCGAGCGTCCGGTCCTGCAGGTAGTCGTGGATCGAGCGATTGCCGGGAAGCCCGCTCAGCGGGTTCTGGTCCTCGGCATTCTTCAATTGCTTCTCGCTGATGATCTTCAGGAGCGAGGAGGCGCTGAGGATGCCGGCGTAGCGCATGTTCTCCGTCAGGATCACGCATTCGCTGCCACCCATGTCGGCGAAGATGGAGAGCAGTTGCTCGGCCGGGGTCTCGAGATCGGCGACGGGCGCCATGGTGGAGAAATGCGACAGGCTCTTCTGGTAGATCTTGTTCTTCAGCAGATCGCGGCCGAACGGATGGTAGCTGAGTTCGCGGACATGGTATTCGTGCAGGATGCCGCGCGGCTCGTCATTGGCGTTGAGCACCGGGAAGAAGGTGCGCCGCGGATCCCGGCGGAAGAGCTCGAAGACGGATTCCAGGCTGTCGCCCTCGTGGACGGCCGGCAGGTGCTCGATCTGGCGGCGGATGAGGATGCTGTCGAGCGAGGCCGAACTGCGCCGGCCGGTCGCCGCGCGCGCCACCGGCGCATAGACCGACTGCAGGGCGGACATGTCGGTCTGCGGGCGGGCGATGTACCAGCCCTGCACCAGATCGCAGCCGCAATCGCGGCAGGCGACGAACTCCGCTTCCGTCTCCACGCCCTCGGCGATCACCCGGATGCCCAGCACATGGGCGAGGTTGACCGTGCTCTTGACCAGATGGCGCTTGCGGGCATCCGTGTCGAGGCCGGACATGAAGTGCCGGTCGATCTTGAGATAGTCAAACGGGTGGTCGCACAGCGCCTTCATGCCGCTGTGGCCGGCGCCGAAATCGTCGATGGCGAGCTTGAAGCCTTCCTGGCGCAGGCGCGCGATCAGGGTGCCGAACTCGGGCATGCTGCCGTTGTCGAAGCGCTCCGAGATCTCGAAGCAGATGGAGGAGGCCGGGATACCGGCCCGTTTCAGGTGGCCCGACAGGCGGTCGACGACGTCGGAGGCGTCGGTGACGAGGCGGGAATCGAGGTTGACGAACAGGGTGCGGCTGGCGAAGTCCGGCAGGGCGGCGAAGGCCGCGAGCGCCCGGCTGTTGACCATGTGCTCCAGCGCCAGCAACTGCCCGGCCTCGTGCGCCCGGTCGAGAAGATCGAGCGGCGAGGCAAAGCCGAGCCGGTCGTGGCCGCGCATGAGGGATTCATAGCCGAACACCGCGCCCGAGGCCGTCTCCACGATCGGCTGGAACGCCGTCTCGATCACGAGCTTGGCAAGCGTGACAATCTGATCGTCGCCGAAGCGGCGCAGTGAGATCATTTCGGCGGCGGACATGGATCGGAAGCTCCGGGTCATCACATTGCGGCCCGACTCTTCTGTATCGAATCTGAACATTCCCTTTATGCCACGTGACAGTTTGATGAAACTTCAATGACTGCAAAGGGTTAAGTAAAGTTTCCTTCAAATGCGAAGCGTCAGCATGATGGCGCCGGCGGCGATCATGCAGACCGCCAGCCAATGCGCCGGCGAGAGGCGTTCGCCGAGGAAGATCGCCGCGAACGCCGCCACCAGAACCACGCTCAGCTTGTCGACGGGGGCGACCCGGGAGGCGTCTGCAAGCTTGAGTGCGCGGAAATAGCAGAGCCACGACGCGCCGGTCGCAAGGCCGGAGAGGACGAGGAACAGCCAGCTTTTCGGCGATACGGTCGAGGGCGCCTGCCAGCCGCCCGTCACCTGCAGGATGAAGGCGATCGAGACGAGGATGACGAGCGTGCGGATGAAGGTGGCGAAATCGGACCCGACACCCTCGATGCCGACCTTGGCAAAGATCGCCGTCAGCGCCGCGAAGACCGCCGAGCCGATTGCCCAGAACTGCCAGGAAAGCAGGAGCGGCTTCACGTCAGGCTCACCGGGACGAGGCGTGCGAGAAACAGGCCGGCCGCGACGGCTGCGAGCGAAAGCACCACGCTCGAAAGCACGTAGACGAGCGCGTGGCCGATATTGCCGCGCTCCCACAGCACGGCGGAATCGAGGGCGAAGGCGGAGAACGTGGTGAAGCCGCCGAGGATGCCGGTGGTCAAAAACAGCCGGGCTTCCTGCGGCAGGTGGCCGCGAAAGGCGAAATAGCCGGCGAGCAGGCCCATCGCCATGCAGCCGAGGATGTTGACGATCAGCGTTCCCAGCGGAAAGCCGCTGCCGAACAGGCGCGCGGCAAGCACATTGACGCCATGGCGGCCGGCGCCGCCGACCCCTGCCCCGAGAAACACGATGAGATAGTTCATGTCGTCACCTTTCCACGATGTGGCGGCAACGGAAACCACCCAAGAGCGGCTGCTGGTCGCAGGCCTGCACCGGGCGACCTTCCGGTACGCCTCTGGCAGGAGCTATCAGCCGTTATGGCGGTTGTCGGGGAGCTCCATCCCCATCACACGCAAAATTCCTATCGCGGATGCGGCGGCGCTGTCAAACGGCAGCGCCGCCGGAAGTCCTATGCCTTGCGCAGCGCCAGGCCGAAGCCGATCAGGGCCCAGCCCTGCATGGCGAGATCGAAGGCGAGAAACAGGCCGAGCAGCCACAGGCTGTTCACCGGCCAGCCGATCAGGAAGACGAGGCCGGCGAGCGCGGTCACGATGCCGCCTGCCAGCAGCCAGCCCCAGCCGCCCTCCTGGCGGGCGCGCATCGCCACCCAGATGCGGAACAGGCCGGAGATGATCAGCGCCCAGGCCATGAGCAGCGTCAGCACCTTGGCGGTGAGCATGGGATTGCTGAAGGCGAGCACGCCGGCGGCCAGGTAGAGCAGCGCGCTCAGCACCCAGTAGATCGTGTCCTTCCACGCCTTCACCTGGAAGGCATGGGCGAGATAGACGGCGCCGCCGACGATCATCAGCATGCCGACATAATAGACGGTGACGGCGGTGGCCCAGAGAAGGTTGCCCGCGGCGATGAAGCCGAAGACGAGGAGCGCGAAGCCGAGGGCGACGAACCAGCCCCACTTGCCGCGCACTTCCGAAAGACGCGGTATTGACGAATGCACAGCCATGACGACCCCCCGATAGCTGAAACAAAACAATTCGATAGTATCACGAAATCGGCGGTTGTCATCGCCTGCGGGATACGCGCCGGTAACGATCAGATTTTTATTGATTGGCCAATCAATTAAAAATAACATTGCGGCAAAGGGAGACAGGCCTTGCCGAAAGTCGGAATGGAACCGGTGCGCCGCAGGGCGCTGATGGATGCGACGCTGAAGGCGGTCGGAGACCACGGCTCTCTGGCCGTCACCATGTCGGAGATCGCCCGCCATGCCGGCGTCTCGCCGGCGCTGGCGCACCACTATTTCGGTTCCAAGGAGCAATTGCTGCTCGCCACGATCCGGAACCTTCTCCAGCAATTGCGCGACGATGCGGTGAAAGCCGTCCAGGCCGTTCACACGCCGCGCGAGAAGCTGTCGGCGATCATCCGCGTCAGTTTCCACGCCGACCAATTCGCGCCCGAGACGATCGCCGCCTGGCTCGCCTTCTATGCCGAGGCGCAGCGATCGGAGGAAACCCGGCGGCTGCTCGTGCTCTATGCCCGGCGCCTGCGCTCGAACCTCGTCGCCCGGCTTGCCACGCTCTGCCCGCGCGAGGACGCCGTCCGCATCGCCGAAGGGGCCGCCGCCATGATCGACGGGCTCTACATCCGCCAGGGCCTCAGGGCCGCCCCGATCAGTGCGGCCGCATCGATCGCGCTGACCGAGGACTACCTGGAGGCGCAGTTGCGGGTATTTCAAGGTCATGGCGAGGTTGGCGGCGATGGCTGAGGACATGTACCACCCCCCTCTGCCCTGCCGGGCATCTCCCCCTCAAGGGGGGAGATCGGCAAGACGGCGCGGTCATAGTTCACCCGCGACGCATGCGATAGACGAGACGTATCGGCAAGGATCACAAGGCTCGTTTCGGGCAAGGCATCGCCCCCGTCCGATCTCCCCCCTTGAGGGGGAGATGTCCGGCAGGACAGAGGGGGGTGTCCAAACCCACGCACGGCCCGGCCTGTCGCAGGATCACCCCCACCCGCCGCTGCGCGGCGACCTCCCTCCTCAAGGGGGAGGTAGGGTGCGCGCCGCATCCGCCACGATCTCCCTCACCCCAAGGAACCGCACCCCGTGACCGCCAGAAAGCCCAATATCCTGATCATCATGGTCGACCAGTTGAACGGAAAGCTGTTTCCGGACGGGCCGGCGGCGTTTCTGCATGCCCCGCATATCAAGGCGCTGGCGAAGCGCTCGGCGCGGTTTGCCAACAACTACACCTCCTCGCCGCTCTGCGCGCCTGCGCGTGCCTCGTTCATGGCCGGGCAGCTGCCGAGCCGTACGCGCGTCTACGACAACGCCGCCGAATACGTCTCCTCGATCCCGACCTTCGCCCATCACCTGCGCCGGGCCGGCTACTACACGGCGCTCTCGGGCAAGATGCACTTCGTCGGCCCCGACCAGTTGCACGGCTTCGAGGAGCGGCTGACGACCGACATCTACCCGGCCGATTTCGGCTGGACGCCGGACTACCGCAAGCCCGGCGAGCGCATCGACTGGTGGTACCACAACATGGGCTCGGTGACCGGCGCGGGCGTCGCCGAGATCACCAACCAGATGGAGTATGACGACGAGGTCGCCTTCCTCGCCAACCAGAAGCTCTATCACCTCGCCCGCGAGAACGACGACGAGGCCCGCCGCCCCTGGTGCCTCACCGTCTCCTTCACCCATCCGCACGACCCCTATGTGGCGCGGAAGAAATACTGGGACCTCTACGAGGATTGCGCGCACCTGACGCCCGAAATCGGCATGCTGGAGACGCAGGACCCGCATTCGCAGCGCATCCTGCAGTCCTGCGACTATGCGGGCATGTCGATCACCGAGGAGGACGTCCGCCGCTCGCGCCGGGCCTATTTCGCCAACATCTCCTATCTCGACGACAAGGTCGGCGAACTGGTCGACACGCTCGAGCGGACGCGGATGCTCGATGACACACTCGTCCTGTTCTGCTCCGACCACGGCGACATGCTCGGCGAGCGCGGGCTGTGGTTCAAGATGACCTTCTTCGAGGGCTCGGCGCGGGTGCCGCTGATGATCGCCGGCCCCGGCGTCGCCCCCGGCCTGCACACAAGCCCCGTCTCCAACCTCGACGTGACGCCGACGCTCTGCGATCTCGCCGGGATCTCGATGGAAGAGGTGATGCCGTGGACGGACGGCGAAAGCCTCGTGCCCGTCATCAACGGGGCGGAGCGGACGACGCCTGTTCTGATGGAATATGCGGCGGAAGCCTCCTACGCGCCGATCGTCGGCATTCGCGAGGGCAAGTGGAAATACATCCACTGCGAACTCGACCCGGAACAGCTCTACGACCTTTCCGCCGACCCACTGGAGCTGAACAATCTCGCGACCTCGGACAATCCCGTCATCCGGGCGACACTGGAGGCGTTCAGGCAGATGCGCGAGGCCCGCTGGGACATGGTGGCCTTCGACCAGGCGGTGCGCGAAAGCCAGGCGCGGCGCTGGGTCGTCTACGAGGCGCTGCGCAACGGCGCCTACTACCCCTGGGACCACCAGCCGCTGCAAAAGGCCTCCGAGCGCTACATGCGCAACCACATGAACCTCGACAATCTTGAGGAATCCAAACGCTACCCGCGGGGAGAATGAGATGAGAGCCCAGCCGAAAGCCAGCCACTTCATCGACGGCGCATATGTCGAGGACACCGCCGGCACGCCGTTCGAAAGCCTCTATCCCGCCACCGGCGAGGTGATCGCCAAGCTGCATGCGGCAACGCCTGCGATCATCGAGAAGGCGATCGCCTCTGCGAAGCGGGCGCAGAAGGATTGGGCGGCGATGAGCCCGACCGCGCGCGGACGCATCCTCAAGCGTGCCGCCGAGATCATGCGCGAGCGGAATCGCGCGCTTTCCGAACTGGAGACGCTCGACACCGGCAAGCCGATCCAGGAGACGATCGTCGCCGATCCGACCTCGGGCGCCGACAGCCTCGAATTCTTCGGCGGGATCGCGGCGGCCGGGTTGAACGGCGATTATATTCCGCTGGGCCAGGATTTCGCCATCACCAAGCGTGTGCCGCTCGGTGTCTGCGTCGGCATCGGCGCCTGGAACTATCCGCAGCAGATCGCCTGCTGGAAGGCGGCTCCGGCGCTCGTCTGCGGCAACGCCATGGTGTTCAAGCCGTCGGAGAATACGCCGCTCGGCGCACTGGCCATCGCCGAGATCCTGATCGAGGCCGGCCTGCCGAAGGGGCTGTTCAACGTCATCCAGGGGGACCGGACGACGGGGCCCCTGCTGGTCGAGCACCCTGACGTCGCCAAGGTGTCGCTGACGGGATCGGTACCGACCGGCAAGAAGGTGGCGGGGGCGGCAGCGTCGTCGCTGAAGCACGTGACGATGGAGCTCGGCGGCAAGTCGCCGCTGATCGTCTTCGACGACGCCGATCTCGAAAGCGCCATCGGGGGCGCGATGCTCGGCAATTTCTATTCGACCGGGCAGGTCTGCTCGAACGGCACCCGCGTTTTCGTGCAGAAGGGCATCAAGGAGAAATTCCTGGCGCGGCTGAAGGAGCGGACGGAGAAGATCGTCATCGGCGAGCCGCTGGACGAGGCGACGCAACTCGGCCCGATGGTGTCGAAGGCGCAGCGCGACAAGGTGCTGGACTATATCGAAAAGGGCAAGGCCGAGGGCGCGACGCTCCTCACCGGCGGCGGCATTCCGAACCACGTTTCCGGCGAGGGCACCTACATCCAGCCGACCGTCTTTTCCGACGTCACCGACGAGATGACGATCGCGCGCGAAGAGATCTTCGGGCCGGTCATGTGCGTGCTCGACTTCGACCACGAGGACGAGGTGATCGCCCGCGGCAACGCCACCGAATTCGGCCTCTCCGGCGGCGTCTTCACATCCGACATCACCCGCGCCCACCGCGTGGTCGACAGGCTGGAGGCGGGGACGCTGTGGATCAACACCTACAACCTCTGCCCGGTCGAGATCCCCTTCGGCGGCTCGAAGCAGTCGGGCTTCGGCCGCGAGAATTCGCTGGCGGCGTTGCAGCACTATTCGGAGCTGAAGACGGTGTACGTGGCGATGGGGCCTGTCGAGGCGCCGTATTGAGATGATGTGCGCCTGCGGGCGACGCCCCTCACCCTAACCCTCTCCCCGCAAGCGGGGAGAGGGGACGTAGCCCCAGGCGGCGTTCGCGAGGGACGGATACGGCGCGGCGTCTCCCTTCTCCCCGTTTACGGGGTGAAGGTGGCGGCAGCCGGATGAGGGGCAATTGAACTTTTAGGATCAGACCATGCAGCAGGCAGACTTCATCATCATCGGCTCCGGTTCGGCCGGTTCCGCCCTCGCCTACCGCCTCTCCGAGGACGGCAAGCATAGCGTCATGGTGCTGGAATATGGCGGTTCCGACATCGGGCCGTTCATCCAGATGCCGGCAGCGCTTGCCTGGCCGATGAGCATGAAGCGCTACAACTGGGGCTATCTGTCCGAACCGGAGCCGAACCTGAACAATCGCAGGATCACCGCACCGCGCGGCAAGGTGATCGGCGGGTCGTCGTCGATCAACGGACTGGTCTATGTGCGCGGCCATGCGGAGGACTTCAACCGCTGGGAAGCGCTCGGCGCGCGCGGCTGGGCCTATGCCGACGTGCTGCCCTACTACAAGCGGATGGAACACAGCCATGGCGGCGAAGAGGGCTGGCGCGGCACCGACGGGCCGCTGCATGTCCGGCGCGGGCCGGTGAGGAACCCGCTGTTCCGCGCCTTCGTCGAGGCCGGCAAGGAGGCCGGCTTCGAGCTCACCGACGACTATAACGGCTCCAAGCAGGAAGGCTTCGGGCTGATGGAGCAGACCGTCTGGCAGGGACGGCGCTGGTCGGCGGCGAATGCCTATCTCAGGCCGGCGATGAAGCGACCGAACGTCGAACTGGTGCGCTGCTTTGCCCGGAAGATCGTGATCGAGAACGGCCGGGCCGTCGGCGTGGAGATCGAGCGCGGCGGCAGGATCGAGGTGGTGCGGGCAAACCGCGAGGTGATCGTCTCTGCCTCCTCGTTCAACTCGCCGAAGCTGCTGATGCTGTCGGGCATCGGCCCGGCGCAGCACCTGAAGGACATGGGCATCGAGGTGAAGGTCGACCGGCCGGGCGTCGGCGCCAACCTGCAGGACCACATGGAGTTCTATTTCCAGCAGGTCTCGACCAAGCCGGTGTCGCTTTATTCCTGGCTGCCCTGGTTCTGGCAGGGGGTGGCGGGCGCGCAATGGCTTCTGTCCAAGGGCGGGCTCGGCGCCTCCAACCAGTTCGAGGCCTGCGCCTTCCTGCGCTCGGCCCCGGGCGTCAGGCAGCCGGATATCCAGTACCACTTCCTGCCCGTCGCCATCTCCTATGACGGCAAGGCGGCGGCGAAGAGCCACGGCTTCCAGGTGCATGTCGGCTACAACCTGTCGAAGTCGCGCGGCAACGTGACCTTGCGGTCGGCTGATCCGATGGCCGATCCCGTCATCCGCTTCAACTACATGAGCCATCCGGAGGACTGGGAGAAGTTCCGCCACTGCGTGCGGCTGACGCGCGAAATCTTCGGCCAGAAGGCCTTCGATCCCTATCGCGGCCCGGAGATCCAGCCGGGCGAGAGCGTCCAGAGCGACGAAGAGATCGATACCTTCCTGCGCGAGCACCTGGAGAGCGCCTATCACCCCTGCGGCACCTGCCGGATGGGCGACAGGAACGACCCGCTCGCCGTGGTCGACCCGGAGACGAAGGTGATCGGTGTCGAGGCCCTGCGGGTGGCGGACTCGTCGATCTTCCCGCATGTGACCTACGGCAACCTCAACGGCCCCTCGATCATGACCGGCGAGAAGGCTGCCGATCACATCCTCGGCAAGCAGCCCCTGCCCCGCTCCAACCAGGAGCCGTGGATCAATCCGCGCTGGGAGACGAGCGACAGGTAAGGCAAGGGATGGCGAGGGCGATCAGTGGTAGTCGTCCTCGCGCTGGTGGCGGACGGCGGCGATCGTCACCGTCCTGGCGTCTTCGATCCTGAAGAGGACGACGTAACCCGAAGACCCGAAGGGTACCAGGAGCTCGCGCAGCAGCGGATCGCCTTGCGCCTTGCGGCAACTGAACGGGAATTCGGTAAGCATTGCGAGGGCGGACTGGATTGCCGAGGAAGCCCTCTCGGCGAGAGCGACGTCATAGGCGATCAGGAAGTCATACAGTCTGTCGAAATCCTCCAAGGCTTCTTCGGTATAGCGAAGCCGGTACTTCATTTCCGCTTCGCGGCCTTCGCCGCTTCAAGCTTCCTCCTCATCATCGAAAGGACATCGTCGGTCGTGTAATACACGCCTGTCCGCTCGGCCTCGGCCAGCGAGGCCAGCCCGCGGGCGATGAACTCCGCCTGCGTCTTGCGGTACTCGACCTGCCGCCGCAGCGAGCTCTCCACGAAGGAGGACAGCGTCTCGCCCTCCTTCAGCACGCTCTCGGCGGCCGCGCGCAGCTCGGGTTCGACGCGCAGCGATGGAATGGTGGCGGTCTTCGCGGACCCGGTCGGCATGGCGGCACCTCTTGCGTTGCAATTGCGATGCAGTATGGCCGAGGGCGGGGTTGCGATCAAGCCGGTCAGAGAAAGCCGATCCAGCGGCCGGCGACGACGGCGGCAATCCAGACAAGGAGCGAGGCGGTGGCGCCGAGGCGGAGCATGGGGCCCGGCGCGCCGCCTTCCAGCACGGTCTTCCAGCCAGAGCCGAGATGGACGGCTGCGACGTTGACGAGACCGAGCGCGATCAGGCCGAGCTTGGCGAGGAAGGCGGGGTTGGCCGCGTATTCGGCCGGCCGGACCGAGAACAGGCAGAGGCCGGTCGCGATGGCGAGCGCGAGGCCGGTGGCGGCGATCCGCGACAGGTAGGGCGCCACGGCCGCAAGCGGGACCGGCCGCGCCAGCCCGAGCAGCCGCAGGTCCAGCGCCAGGATCGCCCCGAACAGCATGCCGATCGACAGGATGTGCGCCGCGTTGACGAAGAGGTACAGCGTCGCCGATCCCTTCAGGGCCGTCGCGAGTGCGGATCCCGCGATCCAGCCCGGGAGCCAGTCCAGCGCCTGCATGCGCGCCGCCTAGTTCGTCCGGATCCGGTCGGGATAGATGTCGAAGACCTTGCCGTTGACGGTGATACGAACGGCCTTCATCCGCTTCTCGCCCTGGTCGAGCGAACGGTTGCCGAGCACGACGACCTCGTCGCCCGGCTTGGCCGAGCCCTCGACGAAGCCCGCCCGCTGCGTCTGGCGCGGATTGCCAAGCTCGATCTTCCACAGACCGTCGCTCGTCGTCTCCACCTCCAGCGAAGGATGCGGCGGGGCGATGGTGACCGTGCGGATCGTGCCGGTCAGTTCGGTCTGCTCTTCCTCGGCCCAGCCCCACCCGTGATGGGCGAGCGCTGCGGTGGCGGCGAAGACGACGGCGGCGGCGCCCGCCGTGAACACGGCGTTCCTCAGGTGCATGGCGCGTTCCTTTCCTTCCGATGGCTGGGACCATAGGTAGCGTACCTCCACTGGAAGGCGAACGGGATCACCATTGCTTGATCGGTTGCCCCCGGGCACGTGAACGGTGCCGGCCGGGGACTGACGGCGGAGGCGGAAGTCCTTGCGGGCCGCCGCCTCCGGCGGCCGGCAAGGCCGTCAGTAGAACAGCTTCCAGCGGGTCGGGCGGAAGGACAGGATCGAACCGTTCGAGGCGGCCGCTTCCAGCGGCACCTCGATCTCGACGTGACAGGGCTCCTGGGAAGAGCCGAGTTCGATCTCGGCGATGCGGGTGCCGGCGAGGCGGCGGCTGGAGGTGACAGGTCCGGTCATGCCCGGCCCCTCCTCGATCAGCGCGACGTCCTGCGGGCGGAAGAACAGGCGCGCCTCGCCGTCGCGCTGCGCCGTCAGCCCGGTCGGGGCGCCATGGAAATGCACCACGCCGCCCTCGACCCTGACCGGCAGGTTGGCGCTTTCGCCGATGAAGGAAAAGACGAAGGGCGAATTCGGGCGGTCGTAGACGTCGTCCGACGAGCCGACCTGCTCGATCTTGCCCTGGCTCATGACGACGACGCGGTCGGCGAGTTCCAGCGCTTCTTCCTGGTCGTGGGTGACGAAGACGGTGGTGTGACCAGTGCGGTCGTGGAACTCGCGCAGCCAGCGGCGCAGTTCCTTGCGCACCTTGGCATCGAGCGCGCCGAACGGCTCGTCGAGGAGGAGCACCTTCGGCTCGATCGCCATGGCGCGGGCGAGCGCCACGCGCTGGCGCTGGCCGCCGGAGAGCTGGTTGGGGAAGCGCTTCTCCAGGCCGGTCAGCTGCACCATATCGAGCAGCTCCAGCGCGCGGCGGCGGATCTCGGCCTTGGGCGGGCGCTGCCCCTTGGGGCGGACCTTGAGGCCGAAGGCAACGTTGTCGAGCACGCTCATGTGGCGGAACAGGGCATAGTGCTGGAACACGAAGCCGACGTTCCGTTCCTGCACCGACCGGTAGGAGGCGTCCTCGTTGCCGAAGAAGATGCGGCCCTGGGTCGGCTGTTCGAGGCCGGCGATCAGGCGCAAAAGCGTCGTCTTGCCCGACCCGGAGGGGCCGAGCAAGGCGATCAGTTCGCCCGATTCGATCTTCAGCGAGACGTCGTGCAGAGCGGGGTAGAGGTCGAATTCCTTGCGGATCTTTTCAACGCGAATTTCCATGTGCGATCTGTTCTTCTCAGTGTTTCTGGCCGGCCGACAGTTCGGAACCGTAGCGGGTTTCAAGGACTGTGCGAAGCACGAGCGTCAGCAGCGCCAGGAGCGCCAGAAGCGATGCGACGGCGAAGGCGCCGACCACGTTGTAGTCGTTGTAGAGGATCTCGACATGCAGCGGCATGGTGTTTGTCAGGCCGCGGATATGGCCAGAAACGACCGAGACGGCCCCGAATTCGCCCATGGCGCGGGCGTTGCAGAGCAGCACGCCGTAGAGAAGCGCCCATTTGACGTTCGGCAGGGTGACGTACCAGAAGGTCTGCCAGCCGTTGGCGCCGAGCGAGATCGCCGCCTCCTCGTCGCCGGTGCCCTGGTCCTGCATCAGCGGGATCAGTTCGCGGGCGACGAAGGGAAAGGTGACGAAGATCGTCGCCAGCACGATGCCGGGCACGGCGAAGACGATCTGCATGCCATACGACTTCAGGATCGGCCCCAGGAAGGAATTGGCGCCGAACAGCAGCACGTAGACCAGGCCGGAGATGACCGGGGAAACCGAGAACGGCAGGTCGATCAGCGTGATCAGGAACGACTTTCCGCGAAACTCGAACTTGGCGATCGCCCAGGAAGCGGCGAGGCCGAAGAGAAGGTTTGCGGGAACGGCGATGGCGGCGACCAGCAGCGTCAGCCTGATCGCCTTCACGGCGTCTGGCTCCTGCAGGGCCAGAATATATTCCTCCCAGCCCTTGCTGAAGGCCTCGGTGAAGACGATCACCAGCGGCGTGAGGACGAAGAGAGAGAGGAAGGCGAGAACGGCTGCGATCAGCATCCAGCGGACGGGCGCGCTTTCGGTGATCGGGTTCTTGAAGCGCTCATTGCTCATAGCCGAACCTCCGCCTGCTCCAGGCCTGGATGAAATTGATGAGGAACAGCATCAGAAACGAGATGATCAGCATGACGGTCGCGATCACCGTCGCCGCGCCATAGTCGAACTCCTCCAGCCGGATGACGATCAGAAGCGGCGCGATCTCCGAGACGAAGGGAATGTTGCCGGCGATGAAGATGACGGAGCCGTATTCGCCGATGCCGCGGGCGAGTGCCAGCGCGAAGCCGGTGAGGATCGCCGGTGTCAGGCCGGGCAGGATGACGCGGAAGATCGTCTGGAAGCGGCTGGCGCCGAGCGAGGCCGCGGCTTCCTCCACCTCCTGGCTGATCTCCTGCATGACTGGCTGCACCGTGCGCACGACGAAGGGCAGGCCGATCGCGATCAGCGCCACGACGATGCCGAGCGGCGAATAGGCCACCTTGATGCCGAGCGGTGCGAGCAGGCTGCCGATCAGGCCGTTCGGCGCATAGATCGCCGTCAGCGCGATGCCGGCGACGGCGGTCGGGATCGCGAACGGCAGGTCGACGACCGCGTCGACGATGCGGCGGCCGGGGAAATTGTAGCGCACCAGTACCCAGGCGGCGACGACGCCGAAGACGACGTTGACGACGGCGGCGATCAGCGCGGTCGAAAACGAGATCCTGAGTGCCGCCAGCGTGCGGGGATCGAGGACGAGGCGGAGAAAATCGGTCCACCCGAGAGAAGCCGAACGCCAGGCGAGAGCGGCCAGCGGAATGAGGATGATGAGCGTCAGGTAGGCCAGAGTAAACCCGAGCGTCAGTCCGAATCCCGGAATGACGCTCGGGTTTTTCCAGTGCCACCGCGCAGCGCTGCGGGCGGATGTCATGTGTTAATCGGTTCCCCTCGGTCTCAGTTGCCGGGCTTGTAGACCTGGTCGAAGATGCCGCCGTCACCGAAGAATTCGGGCTGCGCCTTCTTCCATCCGCCGAAGGCCTCGATCGTCACGAGTTCCAGCTTCGGAAACTTCTCCAGCAGCGCCGGATCGACGATGGACGGATCCGACGGGCGGTAGAAGTTCTTGGCCGCGAGATTCTGGCCGTCCTTGCTATAAAGATACTCGAGATAGGCGTTGGCAAGCTTTTCCGTGCCCTTGGCCTCGGCATTGCCCTTGACCACGGCCACCGGCGGCTCGGCGTAGACGGAGATCGACGGGGCGACAATCTCGAATTCCTCAGGGCCGAGTTCCTCGAGCGCCAGCCAGGCCTCGTTCTCCCAGGCCAGCAGCACGTCGCCGATGCCGCGCTCGACGAAGGTGGTGGTGGAGCCGCGCGCGCCGGTGTCGAGAACCGGAACGTGCTTGAACAGCGTGGTGACGTATTCGGTCACCTTGGCCTTGTCGCCGCCGAATTCCTTCTCGGCCCAGGCCCAGGCGGCAAGGAAGTTCCAGCGCGCGCCGCCGGACGTCTTCGGGTTCGGCGTGATCACCTGGATGTCGTCCTTGATCAGGTCGCCCCAGTCCTTGATGCCCTTCGGATTGCCCTTGCGGACGAGGAAGACGATCGTCGACGAATAGGGCGTCGACTTGTTCGGAAGCAGCGTGCGCCAGTTTTCCGGGATCTTCTTGGAGTGCTCGGCAATGGCGTCGATGTCGGCCTCGAGCGCCAGCGTCACGACGTCGGCCTCCAGACCGTCGATGACGGAGCGGGCCTGCTTGCCGGAACCGCCATGCGACTGCTGGATCGAGACGTCTTCGCCGGTCTCGGCCTTCCAGTGGGCGATGAAGGCGGTGTTGTACTGCTTGTAGAGTTCACGGGTCGGATCGTAGGACACATTCAGCAGTGTCGTTTGCGCCCAGGCGGCGGTGAGGCTGCCGGCAGCCAGGCCGAGGCCCAGGACGACTGCGCTCAAGCGTTTGGAAATTATGGACATTTTCCACTCCCTCTTCGGTTTGTGAACAAACTCTATCTAGTCAGTAGAGTAAGTCAACATTGAAGGCGGACTTCGCAAAAGTGGTTCCCTGCGGCGCTTCGGACTGCAAAATCGTTCCCGTGGCCGGGGGGCCCGGCGACATGCTTCTGCCGCAAAAACGCCGCGACGCGAAACGCGACCGGCACCGAATTGGCCGGGCAGAAGCGGGTTTTCCACCGCCTCCCGGCCCGCAGAACGCGCATTGCCGCGGCACGGACCCCGCCACCTTAGGCCAGAAACCACGCCTGCGGAAGCCGCCGCATCGGGCGGCCATGGTCCCGTGACGATCCGATCGCCGCCCGGAAGCTGGCCCGGCGGCACTCCTGCGAGGCCTTGGGGAAGCCCCTCCGCCGAAGGGACGGCCGCGACTGCGGGGCGGCAGGATTTCTGTCATCGGCGCGAGATAGAGAGATATTTGCTCTAAGCCAGAACGAATGGAAATCCGTTTTTCTGTCCGCCCCGGAGCCCGCCTGCGATAATCCGGCCAACTTTGGACAGGGTCTTTTCCATGACTGCAATGACGGAACACAGCGCCGCCAGGACGCTCAACGAACAACTGGCCGAACTCGACCTCGCCGGGCGGCTCGCGCTCGTCGCAGGCCTCGGCGGCCGCACCGTCTTCACCACCAGCCTCGGCATCGAGGACCAGGTGATCACCGCCGAGATCGGCCTGAACCGCCTGCCGATCGACGTCGCCACGCTCGAGACCGGCCGCCTCTTCAAGGAGACGTCGGATCTGATCGGCGAGACCGAGGAGCGCTTCGGCATCGAGATCACCCGCTTCCACCCGCAGAAGGACGACCTGGACGCCTACATCGCCCAGTACGGCCTGAACGGCTTCTATGAAAGCGTCGAAGCCAGGCACGCCTGTTGTGGCGCGCGCAAGCTGAAGCCGCTTGCGCGTGCGCTCGAAGGGGCATCCTTCTGGATCACCGGCCTGCGCCGCGGCCAGTCCGGCAACCGGGCGGAGACGCCCTTTGCCGAGTACGACGCCGAGCGCAACCTGATCAAGGTGAACCCCCTTGCCGACTGGGACCTCGACACGATCAAGGCCTACGTCGCCGACAACGCCGTGCCGGTGAACCCCCTGCATGCGCGCGGCTATCCCTCGATCGGCTGCGAGCCGTGCACCCGTGCCATCAAGCCGGGCGAGCCCGAGCGCGCCGGCCGCTGGTGGTGGGAAAACGACGAGAAGCGCGAATGCGGTCTCCACGTTCCCGAAGCCGCCATCCCTTCGCTCAATTCCAGTTCGCTCTAAGGCCCCTTCCCCGGCCGAACAGATTTCCGGAGACCGTCAGAGAATGTCCGATATCCGCAACGAGGCGGAAGCCAAGGGTGCCGCCGCATCCAAGCCGCCGCTCGATCCCCATCTCAAGGCGCTCGAAAACGAGGCCATCCACATCTTCCGCGAGGTTGCCGCCGAGTTCGAACGGCCGGTGATGCTCTATTCGATCGGCAAGGATTCGTCGGTCCTTCTGCATCTCGCCCGCAAGGCCTTCCATCCCGGCCGCGTCCCCTTCCCGCTGCTGCACGTCAACACGGGCTGGAAGTTCGCCGAGATGATCGCCTTCCGCGACGAGATCGTGAAGCGCTACGACCTCGACCTGATCGAGCACGTCAACCCGCGCGGCGCTGCCGAGAACGTCACGCCGTTCACCCACGGCTCGGCCCGTTACACCGACATCATGAAGACCGAGGCGCTGCGCCAGGCGCTCGACGCCGGCAAATACGACGCGGCCTTCGGCGGCGCGCGGCGCGACGAGGAGGCCTCGCGCGCCAAGGAGCGCATCTATTCGTTCCGCACCCCCGACCACCGCTGGGACCCGCGCAACCAGCGCCCGGAACTGTGGAACATCTATAACGGCATGATCAACCGCGGCGAGAGCGTGCGCGCCTTCCCGCTGTCGAACTGGACCGAGGTCGACATCTGGCGCTACATCCAGGCCGAGAACATCCCGATCGTGCCGCTCTACTTCGCCGAAAAGCGCCCCTTCGTGGAGCGCGACGGCATGATGATCCTCGCCGAGGACCCGCGGCTGGAGCTTCTGCCCGGCGAAACGAAGCAGGAGGGCGTCATCCGCTTCCGCACGCTCGGCTGCTTCCCGCTGACGGGCGCGATCCGCTCGACTGCGACGACGCTCGACGACATCATCACCGAGCTGGAAACCGCAACCGTCTCCGAACGCCAGGGCCGCGCGATCGACCGCGACCAGTCCGGCTCCATGGAAAAGAAGAAGCGCGAAGGGTATTTCTGAAATGACCGCATCGGCAACTGCAACCGTCAGCGCCTTCCCGGCCGTCGAGACCGAGCGCGTCACGCGCGATTCGCGCCCGCTGCGGCTCATCACCTGCGGCAGCGTGGATGACGGCAAGTCGACGCTGATCGGCCGCCTGCTCTGGGATACCAAGGCGGTCAAGGAAGACCAGGCCGCCACGCTCGCGCGCGATTCCTCCGGCAAGCAGAACGATCTCGGCCTGCCCGATTTCGCGCTTCTGCTCGACGGCCTGCAGGCCGAGCGCGAACAGGGCATCACCATTGACGTCGCCTACCGCTATTTCTCGACCGACCGGCGCTCCTTCATCGTCGCCGACACGCCCGGCCACGAGCAGTATACCCGCAACATGGCGACCGGAGCCTCGACCGCCGATCTCGCCGTGCTGCTCGTCGATGCCCGCACCGGCATCCTGGAGCAGACGCGCCGGCACGCTACGATCGCGACGCTGATGGGCATCCGCCAGTTCGTGCTCGCCGTCAACAAGATCGACCTGACCGGCTACGACCGCGCCCGCTTCGAGGAGATCAGCCACGAATTCAGGGAATTGGCGCTGTCGCTCGGCGTCAAGCAGATCACCGCGATCCCGGTCTCGGCGCTGAAGGGCGAGAACGTCGTCTATGACGGCCGCGCCTCCATGCCGTGGTACGAGGGTCCGACGCTGGTCGAGACGCTGGAGAAGGCAACCGCCCGCTCCAACCAGACGGTCGGCTTCCGCCTGCCCGTCCAGCGCGTCTCGCGCCCGGGCGAAAGCTTCCGCGGCTACCAGGGCACGGTTGCCGGCGGCGCGGTCAAGCCCGGCGACAGCGTCGTCGTCGTTCCCTCCGGCATGGTCGCCAACGTCAAGCAGATCGTCACCTTCGACCTCGTGCGCAATGCCGCGGTCGGCGGCGACGCCATCACCCTCGTCCTCGACCGGCAGGTCGACGTCTCGCGCGGCGACATGATCGTCTCGATCGACAGCCAGCCGATGACCGGCCGCAGCTTCGATGCCCAGATCGTCGCCCTGCAGCCGGAAGGCATCGAGCCGGGCAAGCGCTACTGGCTGAAGAGCGGCAGCCGCCGCCAGCGCGTCAGCGTCGCGCCGGCAAGCCAGCTCGACCTGAAGAACGGCCACTGGACCGCGACCGACAGGCTTGCGATGAACGCCATCGGCAAGGTGGCGCTGTCCTTCGACGAGCAGGCGATCTTCGACACCTACGAGCAGAACCGCACGACCGGCGCCTTCATCCTGATCGATCCCGACACGCACAACACCGTCGCCGGCGGGATGATCACCGGCCGGCATTCCGAGCTAGGCGGCATCCACAAGGACGACGAGCGGGTGATCCTGTCGCTGCCGGCCGATCTCGCCGACAGACTGATGGCGACCGAGATCTTCGCCAATCGCCGCCACGACGCGGACGTGCGCCACACCAGCGCCGGCCGCGCCGCCGAGATCCTCGCCGACCTCGACGAGTAGGCGGACGTTCCGGAACGCTTTGGCCGGGCCGCAGGTGCGGCCCCTCGCCTGAAGATCGACAAGAAACCGCCTGCAGCGCCGACGTTGCAGGCGGCATTTCTTTGGCCGGACCACCGGGCAGGCTTCATCCTGCGAACGCGCCTCGCGTGCAGCAAGTGCTTGTGCTCGCATCAAGCATCGTGGCATTAGGACGTCTTCCTTCCGGAGACCGAGACATGATGAAAACCCGCATGGCCGGACGAGCGTTAAAAGGGCTTGTATTGACCGCATCCCTCCTTGCGTGGATGCCGGCAAATGCGACGCCCGTGCTCGTCGTGGACGCCGACAGCCGCCAGGTGCTCCATCAGGAGGATGCCGACGTGCAGTGGTATCCGGCCTCGACGGCCAAGCTGATGACGGCTCTCGTGGTGTTCGAGGCCCTTCGATCCGGCGAGGTGAGCCTGACGACGCCGGTCACCATGTCGCGCAATGCGATGAAACAGGCGTTTCTGGAGTCGGGCCTGACCGTCGGTCGCGCGATGACGCTCGAAGATGCGCTCTACGCCCTGATCACCGCTTCGGCGAACGACGTCGCGGTCGCGCTTGCGGAGGCGGTGTCCACCGACGAGGCGTCCTTCGTCCGGCGCATGAACGACACGGCAGCGCGCCTCCGTCTTACCGGCACCCATTTCGCCAATCCGAACGGCCTGTTCGACCGGAACACCTATTCGACGGCACGCGATCTGGCGATCCTCGGACTGGAGGTGGACCGGACGTTTCCCGAATACCGGCGCTTCTTCCTGGCCTCGGCCGTCACGATCGACGGCAAGGAAATCAAGTCCAACAACCTGCTTCTGACCCGCTTCAGCGGCACCATCGGGATGAAGACCGGATTCCTGTGCGCCTCCGGACGAAACTTCGTCGGGCTTGCCACGCGCAACGGAAAGCGCGTCATGGTGGTCATCCTGGGCGCGACCACGGAACGCGAACGCAACGAACGCTCCGCGCAATATCTGACGCAGGCCTTCGAAGGCCGCCTGTCTTCCGCTGCCGGACCCGTGGACAAGCTGCGAAACCGCACCGACGTCGCCCCGCAGGACATGCGCATCCGCCTCTGCACCGACAAGAGCGCGGCCTACGAGGCGAGCCGGGACGCCCTCTACCCGATGGGCCTTCCGGGCCATGAAACCTATCTGCGCGATCAGATCCCCGCACAGGTGCACGCGATCAGGACCTGGGCCGACGACAAGGCCGCGGACGTTCCGCTCCCCAAGCCACGTCCGTCCTGACCGCTGCAGCCTCTTTTTCGTCCCCTCATACCACTTCACGTTGCGCGACCCTTGAACTCTACCTGCCAGATGTGGCAGAGGCGTAGTGTGGGAGCCTTCTGGTTTCCCTGCATATTGAAGTGGTGCCGCTGACCGAGGGAGGCACCTGACGGGGACCGGGACGCTAGGGAAGGTCGGGAATGGAACTTGTTCTTCACATCGGGGGAGCCAAGACCGGCACATCCTCGATCCAGAAAGCTCTGCATCTGAACCGCAAGCACCTGCTGGACAACGGCATCCTATACCCGCGCTGCCTTGGTTTCGACCGGCACTCCCTGCTGGCGATACCCTATTCGAACGGCCGCGTTCCCAGGGAGTTCTGGCAGAAGCTGGGCAGGGGGGACAAGGCGCTGGCAAAGGCGCGCAAGGCCTGGCGCGATTTCGGCCGACAGGTTGAAAAGCACAAGCCCCGCAAGATCATCCTTTCGGGAGAGCAATTGCTCAACACCCGCGACCACGAGGGATTTCGACAGGCGATCTTGGACGCGGCCGGGACGCCAAAGACCACCGTCGTATGCTATCTGAGGAATCCGTACGATCTCTACCCTTCCTTGCTGCAACAGGCGATCAAGGCTTCGCACCGGCTGCCCCAGACCGTCTATGTGCCGTATTCACCGAGGATCGAAGCCTTCGCGCCCTTCGGCGAAGTCGTGCTCCGCGAATTTGACCGCGACCTCCTGGCGGAAGGAGATGCGGTGACGGACTTCGTGCGTTCCTATGTCGGCGTGGAGCTCGACGACGTTCCCAGTTCCACCAATATCGGACTTTCGCCCGAGGGCACGGCGATCCTGCAGGCGTTCCGGAAGGACTTCTTTCCGGAGGTGAACAACGTCTCCAACCGGGAAACCAAAGACTTCATCAAGGCCATCAGGAAGGCGGAAGCGGACCTCGGCGGCAAGAACTACTTCGGCAAGCCGAAGCTGAAGCCGGGCGTTCGTGCGGCAATCGCCGCTGCGGCCGCGCCCGACATCGCCATGTTGAAGGATGCCTTCGGATTTCAGTTTTCCAGGAACGATCGTCTGCACGCCGGGGAGATCCGGCCCTTCAAGTACCATGGCGCCTTGCGGGTACAGGACGTCCTCGAAATCGACCAGGATCGCCTGCAGATGCTCTATCGCCGAATCCTGCTCGACATCATGCGTCCGCCGAGCGAGGCCGGACAGGCGGATACTTAGGCTCGCGAGACCTTCAGGCCGAAGGTCTCGCGAGGACAGGCCTCGGACAGAGCCTCAGACGAAGCTGAAGTCGTCGGCGGTCACGGTTGTGCGTGGGGTCAGCATCGTAAACGACACCGCATCCGCATCGCCGGTCCCGTCCGCGTCGAACATCAGCCGGCCGGAGGCCTTGTGGTAGATGATGCGGTCGTCGGCATCGAGCGCCGCCTTGCCCCTGACGAAAGCATCCGGATCGAGGGCGCCGGTGGCGGTGCCCGCAAAGACGGCGCCGTCCAGCCGGATCTCGTCGGTGCCGGAGGAGAAGTCGATGATCCAGTCGACATTACCGCGGCCGGGCTTCGTGTCGAAGACGAAGGCATCGCTGCCCTTGCCGCCGATCAGAACGTCGCGGCCGGTTCCGCCGTCAAGCACATCGTCCCCCTTGCCGCCGCTCATGACATCGTTGCCCTTGCCTCCGTCGAGGAAATCGTCGCCGGCGGCGCCGCGCAGGCGATCGTTGCCAGCTCCGCCTTCCAGCGTATCGCCGAAATCGCTGCCCGTGATGCGGTCGTTGCCGCCCAGCGCTGCGACCAGCACGGCATGGTCGTAGGCCTTATAGCTGACGACGTCCTTCGCTCCGCTCAGGGTGATCGTCTCTGCCGGCGGCGCGACCGTGATGGTGATGGTGGCGTAGCCGCTATTGGCCTGGCCGTCGGTGGCGTAGACGGTGAAGGTGTCGGTGCCGGTGAAGCCTGCTTCGGCAGCATAGTCGAAGAGATTGCCGTTCAGGAAGGGGTGATAGTGGAGGCTGTCGAAGTAGTGGCCCTGCGGAAAGGGATAGTGCCCCTCCTGAAACCGCGTCTCCTGCGACAGCGTCCCATGGTCCGGGCCGTCGACGACGACGAAGGACAAAAGGTCGTAGTCGGCATCCGACGCGGCAAAGGCGACGTCGTCGAGCGTCTGCCCCGACACAAGGGTGAAGCTCATGTCGGTGGTGACCGGCGCGTGGTTGACGAAGGGATCGGGCTTGAGAACGCCGTCCTCCAGGATGATCTCATGCCTGCCGTACTGGGTGTTCTGGCCGCCGAAATATTCGGTGGCGCCCTGCCAGGCCACGGTGATGTCGTCGGGGCTTTCGGCGGTCACTGACAGGATCTCGGTCGAGCGGTAGGCCGCCCGCGCGGACAGGGTGCGGATATAGTTGCCGTCGTTGTCGAAGACGATCGTGTCCACCGTCGTATATGTCTGGGTGCGGCCTTCATTGGTGAAGGTGGTGAGGGTGAAGAAGCCGTCGAAGACGTCGATGGAGGCGATGTCGATCGAGCCGAACGGGAAGTCGGCGACGGCGCCGACCGGCCCGTGGACCTCGCCGTCGCTCCCGGTGATGCGAAACAGGATCGCATCGGGGCTCTCGTTGTCGACGTCGTTCCAGACATCAAGCTCGCTGCCATTGCTCAAGGTGGGCATCGTGATTTCCTTCGCTCTTGGGAATCGGAGGGTGCGTGTCCTTGGACGGGCGCAGACTAACGGCGCGCGTCAGGCGATCAACCTGCCAGATCGGGCGGGGCGGCCGGTTACCGGGCTTGGGCAAAACTGTGCGGCGGCGGGACAGGGAGAGGAGCTGGGAGAGACGATGCGACGGGCGGGGACGCCGCCCGTCAGAGAAGTCCTGCTGCGCCAAGGCGCTCCGTCAGCCAGTCGCGGTAGCCCTCCGCGCGGGCCAGGAGGAGGCGCTGGAGGTATCGGCCATCGAGGGACGGCGTCGCCTGGCGGACATGGTCGACGTCCGCCCTCGCCCGCTCCGTCTCCCCCAGGGCGTCGTGCGCCGCCGCCCGCAGAAGGCGGGCCCAGTGATATTCCGGCAGGACCGCGAGGAAATGGTCGAGCCCGGCGACCGCCCGCTCGAACTCGCCGGACGACAGATGGGCGTCGGCACGGAAGAGAAACACCGGGTGATAGCCGGGGTTGATCTGGTCGGCCTGGTCGAAGGCCGCGTGCGCCTCCTCGATCCGGCCGGCGCAGGTCAGCCCCGTGCCGAGCCAGGTGTGGAATTCGGCGTCGTTGGGATTGAGGTCGGTGGCGCGGCGGAGCGCATCGAGACCGGCGCGGACGTCGCCCAGATAGGTCTGCGCGAGGCCGAGGGCGCTCAGCAGATAGGGCTCGCGATCGTTCAGCCGGAGGCCGGCGAGCACGCGGTCGCGCGCCTGCCGGAACGCCTCCTGCGGGTCTTCGGTCCAGCCGTTGAAGGCGCAGTGGAAATCGGCCCAGGCCAGGCTCTCGCGGACGAGCACATGGCGCGGATCGGCCTCGAGCAACCGGTCGCACAGCCGGCGCGCCAGCACCATCCCCGCCCTCGTCGGCCGCTGGATGTGATAAAACACCTGCAAATAGAGCTGCTCGGCGCCGGCATTCTCCTGCGGCTCGGCATCGGCGTCGCCGGCGGCGTGCCACATCAGGATCTGGTACAGGCTGCCGACAATGGCGCGGATCAGCCTGTCCTGCCCGTCGGCGGCATCGAGCGCTGTCGCCGGATATCGGCGGCTCCAGATCTGCGTGCCGCTGTGCACGGAGACCAGTTGCACCAGCACCGCCCCGCCCTCCTGCGCGGCTTCGCAGGACAGTTCCACCACATAGGCCGCATTCACGCGGCGACCGATCTCCTCCATCGTGAGATCCTTCGTCCTCAGCGCCAGCATCGTCGCCGCCGCGACCACCGAGACGGGCGAGAACCGCCCCAGTTCGGCGATCATCCGCCGCGTCAGCGTCTCCGTGACGCCGTCGAGGGCGTCGTTGCGGGAGAGATTGACCATCGGCAGGACGGCGACCCGCGGCCGGTTCTGCGCTGTGGGACTGTAGGCCGGCGGGCCGTCCGGGGCCGGGATGCCGCCGGCCTCGCCACGGATGTGGTCCACGAGCTTCCGCGTCTCGGGGTCCATCGGGACGCCGAGGCCGCTCTCCAGCAGCGCCTGCAGCGTGTCGCAATGGCGCAGGGCGCGGGCGCGCTCGCCGCGTTCGAGGTGGCCGCGCAGGATGACGCGGTGGGCGGGCTCGTGATAGGGATCGTGCAGCAGGGTGCAGCGCGCCGCAGCCAGCGCCTGCCCGGCATCGCCGGCCTTCTCCATCGCCACGGCAAAGGCCGTCAGGCAGTCGATCAGGCGGTCGCGGTGACGGTCGCGTTCGATGTGCAGCCACGTATCGAGCGTCTCATCCTGGAAGCTCAGCCCCTCCAGCAACTCGCCGTCATAGCTGTCGCCGGACAGGTCCAGCCATCCGGTCGCGGTCGCTTCCGCAAGGGCATCGACATCGCAGGCGAGCGCGCCCTTCTCGATCCAGCCGGCGGCATGGTCGATCACGACGGGCGACGGGCCGTGGCCCTCGACGGCGTGGCGGATGGCGAAGAGGGCCTGCCTGAGGCTGTTTCGCGCATGCTCCTCGTTCTGCTCGGGCCACAGGAGGCCCGCGAGCTTCGAGCGCGGGACGGGCTTGCCGCCGGCCAATGCCAGCATGGCGATCAGGACACGGTGCTTGCGTGACGGAATGGCGATGCTTTCGCCATTCGGGGCGAGCAATTGGAACCGGCCGTACAAGCGCAGCGAAAAGCGCATCGGATCCTCGCAGAAAGCCCGAATCCCATTCTTCATGTAACGCTAATTTAACGGCGCAAAAGCGGCAAGCTGGCATAGTCGGACCCATACCAGGCTGAACGCGGGGGCGGAGGTTCGGGTATGATCAGGACATTTCTGGGGATGATGGTCGTATTGGGGATGATGGTCGCATTGGGGGTGACGGCCGCACCGGCTGCCGGTGCGGCCCCTTGCGTCGATCTGGCGCTGGTGCTGGCCATCGACGGATCCGGCAGCATCACGGATGACGAATTCACCTTCCAGACGAGCGGGATCGCGACCGCGCTCCGCACCGGCGAGGTCCGCCATGCGCTGGAAACGGCGGGCACGGTGGCGCTTTCGGCGATCTTCTGGGGCGACGGAGAATTCGCGGTGCAGAAGGTGCGCTGGCACGTCGTTCAGGGGGGCATCGGGCTGGAGGCGTTCGCCAGCGAGATCGAGCGGGCACCGCGCACGGTCTACGGCAATACCGATATCGGCAGCGGGATCTGGAACGCGCTGGACATGCTGGCCGATCCGAAATTCTGCGCTGCCCGGACGCTGATCAACATCTCAGGCGACGGCCGGGAGACGATCGCGCCCAAACGGCGGCAGGTCGCGTCGCTGCCCTCGGCGCGCCAGCGGGCGCGGGAGATGGGCGTCACCATCAACGCCCTGACGGTATCGGAGGACGTGCCGGACCTCGCGGCCTATTTCGAAAAGTCCGTGATCGTCGGCGCCGGGGCTTTCGTGATGGATGTCAGGCGCGGCAGCGATTTCACCGCGGCATTCAGGAGGAAGCTGGTGCGGGAACTGTCGCCGCAGGCGGTAGCCGCCCTTGAGGGGCACGGCGCCGGACGCTCTGGCGATCCGGCGCCGTGGTCGGCTCAGAAATAGAAATACCAGATCAGAAGCACGACGAAGAGCGGAACGCCCATCAACCACAGAAGCAATGCCCGAAGCATGTTGTTCTCCCTTTGCAAAAACGCTGGGGAGAGAACGAGCGACCGGGCCCTTTGTTCCTTGGCGTCCCCACTGATCCCTGGGCTCCGCTTTCGCGCCGCCGGCATAAACGGAACGGCCCCGCGCCTTCTTGTGCGCGGGGCCGCTTGTCATGTCCTGAGCGGGGTCAGCGCCGTCAGCGCGTGGCCAGAGCCTCGTCGGCGGTCTCCTCGTTCGGCACGCGCGCGAAGTAGTTGGCGATCAGGGCGCCCGAGATGTTGTGCCAAACGCTGAAGATGGCGCTCGGGACGGCTGCGACCGGAGAGAAATGCGCGTTCGCCAGGGCCGCTCCCAGGCCGCTGTTCTGCATGCCGACCTCGATCGCGATCGCCTTGCGCTTGGCAATCGAAAGTCCGCTGACCTTCGCGGCGAGATACCCCAGGAGGTAGCCGATGCCGTTGTGCAGGACGACGACGAGGAAGATCAGGAAGCCGGTGCTGGCGATGGCGGCCTTGCTGGCGCCGACGACGGCGGCGACGATCAGGACGATGCCGACGACGCTGACGAGCGGCAGCGCCGGGACCGCGCGGGTGACGATGCCGGGCACCAGCTTCTGCAGGGCGAAACCCAGCGCCAGCGGCAGCAGCACGACCTTGATGATGCTGATCAGCATCGCCATGGCGTCCACCGGCAGATACTGGCTGGCAAACAGCCAGACGAGGAACGGCGTTACGACAGGGGCCGCCAGCGTGGTGACGCTGGTGCAGGCGACGCTGAGTGCTACGTCGCCCTTCGAAAGATAGGTCATGACGTTGCTGGACGTGCCGCCGGGGCAGCAGCCGACGAGGATGACGCCGGCAGCCACCTCGGGCGACATCGGGATCAGCATCGTCAGGATCACGGCGATGGCCGGCATGATGATGAACTGCGAGGCGACGCCGATGCCGACGTCCACGGGACGGCGCGCGACCTCGCGGAAATCGTCGAGCGACAGCGTCAGGCCCATGCCGAACATGATGATGCCGAGCAGCGTGACGATGTAGGGCGTCAGTTGCTTGAACGTGTCGGGGAGGACGAAACCGAGGACGGCGAAGAGGATGACCCAGAGGGCGAATGTCTTTCCGACAAAGGCGGAAAGGGATGCGATGGCTTTCACGACAGTCTCCAAAACGAAAAATCCGCCCCGCAGTACGCCCGCGGGACGGAGGTTTCAATCGCGAATCTCACAAACTTGCTTCCAGCCGCCTTCCGGCGACAGAAACTATCGCTCGCGGAAGGCCTTGGCGAAATAATCGGCAAGCGGCTTGACCAGATACTCCAGCGGCGAGCGCTCGGAGGTCTGGATGAAGGTCTCCACCGGCATGCCGGGCATGACGTGCTTGTCCTCGCCGAGCTTCAGCATCTCGCCGGCATCCGGCTTGATTTCCGCCTGGTAGTAGGTCGCGCCGGTGCGCTGGTCCTGCAGCACATCGGCGGCCACCTTGGTCACATGGCCGAAGATCTCCGGCGTCGAGCGGTGGTCGAAGGCGCCGAAGCGGATGTGGGCCACCTGTCCGACATGGACCTGGTCGATCTGGGTCGGCGAGATCTGCGTCTTGATGACGAGGTCGTTTTCCTGCGGGATGATGAACATCAGCGCATCGGCCGGCTTGATGACCGAGCGCAGCGCATGCACCTGCATGCCGAGCACCACGCCCGGGACCGGGGCGGTGATGTCCATGCGGCTCAGCGTCTCGTGCTTGGCGGTGCGGTTTTCCTTCAGTTCGGCGATCTTGGCCTCGATCTCGCGCAGCGACGTCGTCGCCTCCTCGCGCATGTCGGAATCGATGTTGAGGACCGCAAGCTCGATCTCGGCGACCTTGCCGGCGTTCTCGGCAATGCTCGACTTGGCCTGGCTGATCGTGCCGGAGATCTCGGCCTCCTCGCGCTGCAGTTGCAGAACGCGGCTGGCATTCGTCAGCGACTGCTTCAGGAGCTTGTTCTGCGCCTCCAGTTCCTGGCTGATCAGCCCGAGCTGTGTTTCGAGGGCTGCGATACGGCTGTCGAGACCCTCGTTCTGCTTGGCGATCTGGTTCTTGCGCTCGGTCAGCTGGCCGATCTGCTTGTCGCGGGTCTCGCGACGGGCCTTCATCAGCCGGGTCTGGCCGTCGATGATCTCGGCCACTTCCGGATCGGTCTTGGCACGCTCGACCATTTCCGGATCGAAGCGGATCTCGTCCTTCTCGTCCTGCTCGGCGATCAGGCGGGCGGCGGTGCCCATCAGGCTGTAGAGCTGGCTCTCGATGACCGCGAGTTCCGACTGGTCGAAGGTGTCGTCGAGGCGCATCAGCACGTCGCCGGCATTGACCCGGTCGCCTTCGTGCACGTTGATCTTGCCGACGACGCCACCGGTGAGGTGCTGCACGACCTGGCGGTTGCTCGCCACCTCGATGATGCCGCTGGCCACGACCGCGCCGTTGATCCGGGTGAAGGCCGCCCATGCCGCCATGCCGCCCAGCAGTACGAAGACGGTGGTGTAGCCGATGAGAGCGTAGTTGCGCCCGCTCCAGGTCTTGTTCATGGTACTCATATCCTGTTCCGTCTGGTGCCGTCAGGCGTCCTACTTGTTGCTGCCGCCGGTGCCGGTGCCCGGGACGACCTGGGCATGGTTGCGCAGGTGCGCGCGCAGCACTTCGTCGCGCGGGCCGAAGGCGAGGCGCTGGCCGTTCTCGAGGATGAGAATGAGATCGCATTCCTCGATCGCAGCCGGCCGGTGCGCCATGATGACGACGGACTTGCCCTCGGCCTTGAGATTGCGGATGGCGAGGTTCAGCGCCATCGAGCCCTCGGCGTCGAGGTTGGAGTTCGGTTCGTCGAGCACGACCAGCACGGGATCGCCGAAGAGCGCGCGGGCGAGGCCGACGCGCTGCTTCTGGCCGCCCGAGAGGCGTCCGCCATTGGGCGGCAGGCGGGTGTCGTAGCCGTCCGGCAGGCGCAGGATCATGTCATGGGCGCCGGCCTTCTTGGCCGCCGTCACGACCTTCTCGGCATCCGGATTGACCTGCATGCGGGCGATGTTCTCGGCGACCGTGCCTTCGAAGAGCACGACGTCCTGCGGCAGGTAGCCGACGTGGTCGGCCAGCCCGTCGAAGCCGTACTGCTCGAGCGAGGCGCCGTCGAGGCGGGCATTGCCGCCGGCCGGCGGCCAGATGCCGGTGAGGATGCGGGCCAGCGTCGACTTGCCCGAGGCGCTCTGGCCGATGACGCCGAGCGCCTGGCCGGGGGCGAGCTCGAAGCTCAGCATGCGCAGGGTGGCGACCTTCTCGCCCGGCGGGATGGCGGTGACCTGGTTGACCTCGAGGATCGCGCGCGGCTTGGGCAGGGCCGTGCGGCTCTCCTCTTCCGGCACCTTGGACAGGAGCTCCGACAGCTGCCGCCAGCCCTGGAAGGCGCGCTGGACCAGCGACCACTGGCCGATGGCGCCCTCGATCGGGGCGAGCGCGCGACCGATGATGATCGAGCTTGCGATCATGGCGCCGGCCGAGATCTCGTTCTGCAGCACGAGATAGGCGCCGAGCGCCAGGATCGCCGACTGCAGGAAGACGCGGAAGGTCTTGGACGAGATGGCGTAGAAGCCGTTGCTGTCGCTGTAGCGGATATTCGCCTCGAGCGCGCGGTCGCGCAGCACCTGCCAGCGGGCGGCGACCGAGCGGCGCATGCCGAGCGCGCGAACGGTGTCGCTCTCCTTCTGCAGCGTCTGGGTCATCTCGTCGCTCTGGCGGCCGGCCACCATGGCGCGTTCCTGGTCGCCCTTGGTGCCGTTCTGGTTCAGCCAGGTGAGCGCCACCAGGACCAGGCCGCCGGCAATGCCGAGGATGCCCATCCAGGGATGGAACATGAAGATGACGAAGAGGAAGAACGGCGTCCAGGGAATGTCGAATACGGTGAAGACCGCCGGCGACGACAGCACCTTCTGGATGGCGTCGAGGTCGCGCATGCCGGTCAGCGTGGAAATGCCGCGGGCGTTCAGCCCGGTGCGGTCGAGCACGGCGTTGAACACGCGCTTGTCGAACTTCGCCTGGAACTTCGCGCCGACGCGGGCTGCAAGGCGGGCGCGGATATGGTCGAGCACACCCATGATGGCAAAAAGGCCGACGATCAGGCCGGTCAGCGCCACCAGCGTCGCCTCGGACCGCGAGGCGAGCACGCGATCGTAGATCTGGAGCATGAACAGCGGCCCGGTCAGGACCAGAAGATTGACGAAGAAGCTGAACAGCCCCATCGCGAGAAACGCCTGGGCGCTCTCCTTCAGTGCGGCGCGAAGTTCGTCCGCACCGGCAGTGTCAGCATGAATTGCCACGTTTTGCCCTCTTTCCACCGATGGTCGGCATCGACATCAAAACACGAAAAACCTGCCACGCCGGTCCGTCAGGGCGGCCCGCGACAAAGGCAGGTGTGTCGTCTCAGAGTAAAGACGATATACGATCGGTATTATTCACAAATCAATAGTACAAAATGGCGGTAAAAGGGCATTTTAGAGACATCTAAAGCAAAATTCTACCATGTCGTTCAATTCGGCACGGCTAAACCCGTTTTGCCTCGTCCGCCCCGGAAATGGACTCCCCTGCCGCCGGTTGCGTGCCGGCTTCGTCCCCTGCCCCTTCCTGCGCCCCCGCGCTGTCCGTTACCAACCGCCCAAGTATATTGAGAACCACGAGACAGGCAAGGGTTGAGAAGGCGGCGATCGCCCAGTATCCGAGCCCGACCGACAGACCGACGCCGCCGGAAAGCCACATTCCGGCCCCGGTGGTCAGGTTCCTGACCTTGCCTTGCGAGAAGATGATCATGCCGGCGGCAAGAAAAGCGACCCCCGAGGTCACCGCCTCGACGACCCGCAAGGGGTCAATGCGCACCTGTTGGTCGTCGAGATGATGCAGGTGCACCATCTCGACGGAGATGACGGCGATGACCGCGGCGGCGAGGCTGACGAGGATGTGCGTGCGCAGGCCGGCGGGGTGGTTGCGCGTCTCGCGCTCGAAGCCGATCAGGGCGCCGAGCAGGACGGCGCCGGTCAGCCGGGCGAAGATCACCGCCAGCGGCAGCTCGGTCGTCGCGAAGATGTCATCGAGGATCGCCTGCATCCCCCACGAACGCACACGCCCGGCGGAAGTTCCGCCCCGCCCGCATCGCATCCGCACCCGGCAGCGCGGATTGCCTCCGGGCCAGCCCGGGCACCGGCCTGCCCGGCGGGCGGCATGCGTGAATTTTTTTTGATTTTTTCCGCTTGTCGAAACCGAAACCCTGTTCTATACGGACGCCGCTGGTCACGGAGTGTAGCGCAGCCTGGTAGCGCACCTCGTTCGGGACGAGGGGGTCGAGTGTTCGAATCACTCCACTCCGACCAGCTCGAAAAGCCCGCTTCCGCGGGCTTTTTTCGTTTTCGGCATGGCCAGACCGACGCGCTAGTCGCCGGCCCCGCGGATGCAGAAGGCGCCTGCGAGCAGGAGCAGGGCGGCGCATTGCATGAGAAACATCGGCAGTTCAGGTGACATGACGTGATCCTCTTTGTCCAGAAGAGGTGGGGCAGTCGCGCGGTCCGTCAATCGCCGGTCGCCGATCATTGGCCGAAATCCGGCACATAAAGACACTGCGTCCGGCCCTTGGGCCCGAAATTGCCGAGGCCGGCGCAGCGATGGAAGCGGCCGTCGGGAGAATGCTTGATCGGCCAGCTGTCATAGCCGATGACCTCGCCGGTGGTACGCACCAGCCAGCCCTCCTTGGTCGCCAGGATCTCCTCGTCGGGAACGGGCATGCAATCGCGGTTGGAACAGCATTCCAGATCGTAGAAGCTGTGCGCCCGGGCGAGCCGCGGGCCACCGGACGCCATGGTGCCGCCCACCACCACGACGAACACGAGAACAGGGCGTACCAGTCGCATGCGTCCCTCCTCCTCCGGCCCGGCCTGCGGTCGGTTGCGGCACGCCTGAGCGGCCAGCCCGCGCCGGTCGCTCCCTGGCAGCGGCCCCGAATCCGGATCCCGAATTCGGGCGACCTTCCGCAGAATGCGTGCGGATCTTGGCAAGATCGCGCCCGGTCGCGGCGGCGGACGCCTTTTTTCGCGGCAGGGTGAGCGGACGGGCGCGTGGCGCGGCGTGCTTCAGGCGGCGCTGGCGCCCGGGCGCATCGCGCTCTTCAGCCGGCTTGCGGCAAGCGCATAGCCGCCGGCCGCACCGTCGATGAAATGGACATGGTCGCGCGCGAGCGGGGTGGGCACGACGCAGGTCATCAGCGCGGACGCCTGCCGGTGCAGGCCGAAATGGCAAAGGCCGGCGAGACGTGCCTCCTCCAGCCGCGCCTCGATGGCCTCGATCCGCTGCGGCTCGAGATCGAGCGTCATCTTCAGACCGTCGTCGAACTTGCGGAAATCGGAATTGGCGACGATGTCGTCGCGGTAGCGGCGCGGGTCGAAGCGGCCGAGGGTGAGACCGAACAGGGTCAGCACCCGCATCAGCACATATTGCAGGGCGATGAAGAGCTTGCGCCGCCAGCGTCGTCCCGGCGGCACGGCCGCCCGCGCCTCCATGTCCAGCGAGGCGCGGCTGATGCCGAGCTCGAGGCCCTCGACGTCCAGCGGCCGGCCGCCGCGCGTCTGGCTGGCGGCGAGTGCGACGACGTCGGCGATCAGGGCCCGGAAGGCCTCCTCGGAGGCCCCTTCGGCGGGAACGGCGATGATCGAGACGATCTCGCCGTTGCGGGCGGAAATCGGGTTCCAGCGGCAGGAAAGGCCGACGAGTTCGGGGCGGGTTCCGGGCGGCGCCATCGGATTGGTTTCCAGCCCCGCCTTCATGCGCCGTTCCGCCCAGGCCGCGCCGCCGCCGGCGAACATGGCGTAGGAAACGAGGTCGCTCGCCGCGTAGCGCGCCACCAGCACGTCCTGTCCCGCATCCCGGATCGCGGCGACCGGCACGACCGCACCGCGCATGACGAAGCCGAGTTCTTCCAGCGACCAGCGCTGGACGGCCGACAGCCCGCTCCTTGCGGCGCCGGCCAGCGAAGGCGGAACCGCGACCATCGCCCCGTCGCCGCCGAAGGCATAGGGCAGGTCGTGGCGGCCGGTCGCGTTCAGGACGCCGGAAATGACGCTGGCGCCGGCCATGTTGACGGCCTTGTAGCGGCCGGCCTCGATCGCGCCGGTGGAATCGACGATGTCGGCCAGCACCAGCACCCAGCCATCCGGCAGCGGATGATAGTTGCGCGCGTTCGCCACGTCCTCGAAATCCGAGAAACTCGGGAGATTGCGGAAGAAGTCGTCGCTGCTGCCGTCGGCCATGGGATCAGCCTAACATGGAAGAGTGCGGGGTCGTTGCGCCGAAGTCGCCTATGGATGGGATATAGCAAGTCTCGACGATGCGTCCCATAGAACCGAAGGGTACCTGTCATCGCGATCCGGCATTACATCACCTGTCGTTTCGGATGATTGCTTCCGGCCGATCGCCTCACTGGCAGACGTCGACCCAGGTGCCGCCGACAAGCTGGACCATCTTCTCGGTGGGGATGCGGACGGCGGCATTGGTGGCGCCGGCGGCGGGCACGACCTCGTCGAACGGCTTCAGCGAGACGTCGCAATAGATCGGGATCTCGGAGGGAAGGCCGAAGGGGCAGACGCCGCCTACGGGATGGCTGGTGACGTCCACCACCTGCTCGGCATCGAGCATGCGCGCCTTGCCGCCGAAGCGATCCTTGAACTTGCGATTGTCGAGGCGGGCGGTACCGCTGGCAACGATCAGCATCGTCTCCTCGCCGACGCGCAGGCAGATGGTCTTGGCGATCTGCTCGGGCGCGACGCCATGCGCGGCGGCGGCGAGCGCCACGGTGGCCGAACTCTCCTCGGTCTGGAGGATTTCGATCTCGGGCGCATGCGCCTGAAAGAACTTGCGGACGGATTCGAGTGTCATGGCGTCATGGATACCGGGGCCGCGCCGCCGAGGCAAGCGCCGGCAACCTGCGCGGGCGGCCGCCTGCCGTCTTGCCCCCCCTCGCAACCCATCGCGAAAGTGTTGCAATTCGGCCGAACTTCAAGGCGCGGTGAGGTGGACAAGCGGCGGCGGCGCAAGAAGCGATTCCCCTGGAGCCGTCCCCTGCGCTAGAGCACGGATCGCGCTCCCAAGAGCTTCGCCCGCACAACGCCCGCACAACGCCAAAGGATTTGGCCATGACCTTCCGCTTCGCCCTCCTGGCAGGCCTCGCGCTTGCCGTCACCGGTTGCACCTCCGTTGCGCCGTCAGCGCCGACCACGCCGCTCGAGAGCCGCTGGGTCGGCCGCACCGCCGGCGAGTTCTTCGCCGCCTACGGCCCGCCGATCAACGACATCGCCGGCGCGAACGGCATGACCCTCTATGCCTGGCGCGGCGGCTACATCAACCGCAGGGCCTGCCAGGTTGAACTCGCCGTCAGCGAGGATTACCGGATCCGCAAGATCCGCACCGTGATCGACCGCAAGGACCCGAAGGGCGGCCCCTCGCACTGCGAACGGGTGCTGGACGCCGCCCCCAAGGCCTGAACGAAGGCCGGGCGCTGACGAGAGATCGGAGAAGAGGAGACATCGCATGCCCGCCTTCGATCGCCTCTTCGACGACGCCGACCTTGCCGGCTTCTACGACTTGGAGAACGGCTGGGGCTCAGATCTCGACACCTGCCGCGCCCTTGCGGCCGATGCCGGGTCGGTGCTGGACCTCGGCTGCGGCACCGGCGAACTGGCGGTCTCGCTTGCCGGCGGGCGCCGCGTGGCCGGCGTCGATCCGGCCGCGGCCATGCTCGACATCGCCCGCGCCAAGCCGGGCGCTGCGGCCGTGCGCTTCATCGAGGGCGACGCGCGCACGATCCGCCTCGGCGAGACCTTTGACCTGATCGTCATGACCGGCCATGCCTTCCAGGTTTTCCTGACGGAGGCGGAGCGCGCCGTGCTCGCCACCATCGCAGCCCACCTGTCGCCTTCCGGCCGCTTCGTCTTCGACAGCCGCAACCCCGCCGTCCGCGAATGGGAGGAATGGGTGCCGCAGGCTTCTGAGCGCGACCTCGTCCACGACCGGCTCGGACCGGTGACGGCGTGGAACGACGCGGCGCACGATCCCGCGACCGGCATCGTCACCTACGAGACGCACTATCTGGTCGCAGCCGACGGGCGGCAGCTTTCGGCGACATCGCAGATCCTGTTTTCAGACAGGGACCTAATCGAGGCCCTCCTTGCCGAAAGCGGGCTGACGGTCCAGCGCTGGGCGGGCGACTGGCAGGGCGGGGACTGGCATCCGGGCGCGCCCGAGATCATTCCGATCGGCGGCCTTGCCGCGGCTTGAGGACAAGGCTGCAAAAGGCCCGCAATCCCGGCCCGCGCTAACCGATCGTTAAAATTTTAGAATATCCTTTCATTCTGCAATAAGAGCGTTTCTTAAGCCGGCGGCAATAGGCGGGGGGCGATCATGGCGCCATGCTGGAGGGCGTATGATGCACCCGAAATTTGCCGAGCATAGGCAGGGCGACCAACGTCGCGGCCTGCCGCTTGTGTCAGCCATTCCGGGCCTGATCTGTGTCGGGCTCGTGTTCTTCATCTTCGACATGCTGAGCGGCGCCGGGCTGGTCGCCGCCTTCGGCGCGGCCGTGGCCGATTGCCAGATCAAGGGCAATATCGACCTGGTCGACGGCACCCGCGCCTACTACCTGCCCGGACAGGATCGCTACGGCGCGATCCGCATCCACCCGGCCGACGGCGAGCGCTGGTTCTGCAGCGAGGAGCAGGCGGTGGCAGCGGGCTGGCACCGGGCGCTGCGCTGAAGCAGGCCGGGGACCGCCGCCGGTTCCCCTGCCCCATCGACGCGCAAGACCGTATCATCCGGATCCACAGCGTCACCGTGCGTGGCTGGCTGCGGCCCTCCCCGCTGCGGCATCACGGGTCGAAGGGGTAGATCTTCTTCCAGTCGTCCTTCATGTCGACCACCTGCCAGCCGCGTTCGCCGGCCTCGTCCAGCGCCTTGTCCAGCCTGCCGAAATGCGATTTCCGGTCATAGGCATATTCGCGGACGGCGTCGGTGTGGTGGACGATGATGCCGAGCGAAGGGTGATTGCCACTCGTCACCCAGCGCAGCATCTCGTAGTCGCCGTCCGAATTGCCGGCGGCGAAGATCGGGCGCCGACCGATGAAGGTGTTGATGCCGACCGGCTTGCCCGGGCCGTCGTCTATGAAGTCGATCTTCGGCAGCCGCTCCAGCACCGGCTTGTCGTCGACGACCCTGTATTCGGTCACGATCGAACTGCCGACCACCTGTTCGGGCGGAACCCCGTAGGCGCCCTCCGTCATCGGCCGCATGAACTCGATGCCGCCGCCGGAGACGATATAGGTCTTGAAGCCGTTTGCGCGCAGGTATTCGAGCAGTTCGATCATCGGCACGAAGGTCATCTCGTCATAGAGCTTGCCGGTCTTCGGATGGCGGGCGGTGGCAAACCAGTTGGTGACGATCGTCTCGAAGGCCTCTGTCGTCATGCCGGCATGGGTCACCATCGCAAGCTCGACGAGGCCCTTCTGACCGCTGTCGGCGATGGCTGCGAGGTCGCCGGCGAGGATCGAGCGGAACGGCTCCTTCTCCTGCCATTCGGGATGCTCCGGCGCCAGCGCCTTGACGCGGTCGATGATGAAGCCGAGCTGGAAATAGAACGGCTGCTCCGACCACAACGTGCCGTCATTGTCGAACACCGCGATGCGCTCGGCCTGCGCCACGTAGTCGGGACCGCCCTCGGTGGTGACGCGTGTCACGAAATCGACGATCGCCTGCCGCCGGGCACCGTCGTTCCAGGACGGCAGGTCCTGCGCCAGCGCGGTTGCGGGAAGAACGAGGATGATGAAAAGCACGCGCAGGGCACGGGACACGACACAGGACATGGCTCTCCTCCAGCGGTCACGGGCAACACGGTGCAACGCCGGCCCCACGCCGAGACGGCCACTCTATCAGTCCAGCGACAGTAATGCATGCTGCACCGCAATCTGCGGTGCCGAGGCCGGGGCAGCTCGAAAGCCCGCCCCGCACCGGTCCTACCGGTCCGGAAAATGCTCGACATGGGTCTCGGCCGTCCGGCCGAAATAGACGACGCGGCGGCCGGAGAAGGAGACGATGTAGCCGGCGCAGCCGTGTGCCTTCGCGTTCTGGCAGAAGCCCCTGTAGGTGTAGTCGGGCCCGTTCGCCTGCGCCCGCCGCACCTCCGCCTCGATGCCGGCTGCGTTGAATCTGGCGGCGACCTTGCCGTCGGAGGGCTCGTTGTCGAGGACGACGCTGCCGCCATCGGGGAGATAGTAGGTGGTGGTGGCGCACCGGTAGTCGACGAGGTATCCCTCGAAGCCGGCGGCCATCAGCGTGTCGACGATCCCGGGAAAGGCCATCGTGCCGGCATAGGAGGCCGAGAGGCAATTTTGGGCAATCGTGTCCAGATGCGCGTCCATGGCGCACTCCTTTGTCGGTGTGTGTTGTTGTTACTTCGTGCGGCGGCGCGATCCAGGGTCAGGACCTAGTCGGTCGTAACTACCGCCAGCCCCCGCCCGGCGACGATCTTCCTCAGGAGCCTGTCGAGTTCGCCGCGCTCCTCCTCGTCGAGCACGCCGAAGAATTCCGTGTCGTTGCGGTCGGCGAGTGCTGCCAGCATCGGCACCCGCGCGCGGCCCGCAGGCTTCAGGGCGAGCGTCTGGGCGCGCTTGTCCGCAAGGCTCGCGCCGCGCTCGACCAGTTCCTTGGCGACGAGCCGGTCGGCAAGCTTCGAGATCGCCCCCCTCGTCATCCCCATCGCTTCGGCAAGCGCGGATGGCGAGACCGTCTCGAAGTCGAAGAGCATCCGCAAGAACACCCACTCCGCCACCGTCACCCCCTCGTCCTCGAGCTTGCGCGCAAAACCCTGCGAGACATTGTTCGACACCGCCCGGAGCCAATAGCCCAGGTGGGATTCGAGGGAGGATACGGATGCTGCTTCGTTCATAGTCGGACCAATTTGTTGACTAGGAAAGTATATGAGTTTTGTTTCCTAGTCAACTATAAAGACCGACGGGAGCCGGGAACGGGATATGTGGCGGATCGGAGGCAGGGCATTAATGATGGCTGGGGCGCCAGGATTCGAACCTGGGAATGCCGGTACCAAAAACCGGTGCCTTACCGCTTGGCGACGCCCCAGCATGCGGGCCGAAGGCCCTGCAGGCCGGAGCCTGATAGCAAAGGCAAAAGCGGCGGACAATCCATAATGTCGGTCGGGCGCAAGTTTCTTTGGCGGCTGCCGGAGCGGGATGCCGGCAGGGAGCGACCGGCCGGGGGCAATCGGTCCCGGCCGGTCCCCGGGGCCGGTTTTTTGGGACCGCGGCTCGGCGGCGGCGCTGGATGCTCGTCGGCGGCGGAGTAGCTGAGCAGTCGCCGGCGGCGGTGCGGGCGGGTGTTTGTCCGCTGCGGGGAGCGGCCGGCCGCGGGGCGGTGCCTTCCGCCGGCGGCGGCCGAAAGCCACGAATTTCGATTCTTCAATGTGCCGGGCTTATCGGCTAGTGTCGGGCATGCGGCCAGACCGTTGTCCTTCCCCTGGCCGGCCATGGCGCCGGCGTCCTTTTCGGAGATCCGCATGAGCCCGTTCCGCGCCCGGCCGCCGGCCACCTCGACGCTTCTTCTCGATGACGCGATGGTCCGGGTGACGCGCTGGGACTTCGAGCCCGGTGCGGATACCGGCCATCACGTGCACGGGCTCGGCTATGTGGTCGTGCCGATGACGGACTGCGACTTCCTGATCGAGGAGGACGGCGGCGCGCGGCGGGTGCGGCAGGCGGCAGGCGCCGTCTACCGGCGCGAGGCGGGCGTGGCGCACAACGTCGTCAACGGCGGCGACCAGCCGATGAGTTTCATCGAGATCGAATACAAGTGACGTGGCAATGCAGTTGGCCAGTGCCGTTCTGGCCAGAGCGGTTTTGGCCAGTGCGGTCGGCCGGCGAGACGGGCCAGCGAGGTGGCCCAATGATGCGGGCCGGCAAACGGACCAGAGATCAAACGGCCAGCGATTCGGACCGGCGAAACAGGCCGATGGCGCGTGCCGACGGATCGAGCAGGAACCGGCCGAAAAACGGACCCATTGGTGTGGGTTGAGAAACCGGGCCGGTGCGGGCTGACGGACGGCCCGGCGAACCGGCCAGCGAGGATGAGACAGACGTGACAGACGCAGACAAGGACGCAGGCAAGGAAACGGCCCCCGCCTTCGACCTGGCCTTCCGGCCGGCGCATGGCGAGGCGGTGCCGGTGGCGGACAAGGTCCAGCGCATCACCGTCAACAATCCCGGCCCCTTCACCTTCCACGGCACCAACAGCTATATCGTCGGCGACCGGTCCGTGGCGGTGATCGATCCCGGCCCGGAGGACGAGGCGCATTTTGCAGCGCTGATGGCGGCGCTGAAGGGGCGCGAGGTGACGCATATCGCCGTCAGCCACACCCACCGCGACCACTCGCCGCTCTCCCGGCGGCTGAAGGCGGAGACGGGCGCAGTCGTCGTCGCCGAGGGGCCGCACCGCTCGGCGAGGCCCCTGCACGCGGGCGAAGCCAACCCCTTTGCCGAGAGCTCGGACACCGACTTCGTGCCGGACATCGCGCTCGGCCACGGCGAGCGCGTCGAGGGGGACGGCTGGTCGCTGACGGCGCTCCTGACGCCCGGCCATACCGCAAACCATGCGGCCTTCGCCCTGGACGGCACCGGCATCCTCTTTTCGGCCGACCACGTGATGGCCTGGGCGACGACGATCGTGGCGCCGCCGGACGGCTCCATGGCCGACTACATGGCCTCGCTCGACACGCTGATGCAGCGCGACGACCGGCTCTACCTGCCCGGCCACGGCGGGCCGGTGACCGATCCGGCCTCATTCCTGCGGGGGCTCAGGATCCATCGCAAGATGCGCGAATATGCGGTGAAGGAACGCATCCGCAAGGGCGACCGGCTGATCGCCGACATGGTCCGGGTGATCTACAAGGATACCGACCCGCGCCTGCATGGCGCCGCAGCCCTGTCGGTGCTGGCGCATCTGGAGGACCTGGTCGAGCGCGGCGAGATCGTCACCGACGGTCCACCGCTCCTGAAGGGGATCTACCTGCCGGCGTAAGGGTTGCACGGCCCTGCCCCAGCGCCTGTCATGGCGCCCTAACCGGCAGCGTCAGTTGCCCGCGATCCCCAGCAGTTCGGCGTCCAGCGCCTTCAGGTAGCGGTCGGCGAAGGCGGCGCCGAGGCCGAGGTCGTGCGGGCCGTAGCGCGAGGCGACGCGCATGTCGACCAGGGCCGTCTCCTCCTCCTCGCGCAGGCGGATGGAGACGTCGAAGCGGAAGCCGAAGACCAGCGAGCGCCATTCGCCCTGCAGCAGCACGTCGTTCGGTCCGCCGATCCGCGGCAGGAAGCCTTCCTCCAGCGGCCGGGCGGAGGGAACCGGGACGACGGTGATCGCGCTCTCGCCGCCAGTATCCCCGTCCGGCTTGACGGCGAGGTCCTCGAGGTCGGAGATGACGTTTTCCAGCCCTGCCTCCCCGGTAAAGACGATGCCCTGCTCGTCGGCGACCTTGCGCACGCCCTCGAGCACGCGGTCGAGCGCGCCCTCGTAGCGCCGGCCGGTCAGCTCAGGATAGGCGGCCGCCTGGATCTCGCGGTCCTGCAGCGTCACCGGCGGGCGGGCCAGAAAATCCTGACGGGCGACGGGCACCTTCAGCCATGGCGGCGAGGCGAAGGGATCCGTCGTCACGTCGTAGATCATCGGCCGGGTGACATAGGCATAGGCCGCATAGCCAGCGATCGCAAGCGGCGGGGCGGCGAGAAGAAGGGCCAGGAAGGCCGCCTTGCCGCCGCGCGCGCCGACCCGCCAGAGGCGGATGAAGCCGACGCCGGCAAGGACGACCGCCAGCGCCGAAAGGGTAGCGCCGCCTCCCGCCAGCACCAGGAAATGCGGTGTCGTCAGCGGCCCGAAGCGGTGGGACAGAGCAGCGGCGAGGCAGACGACCAGCCCGATCCAGGCGAGGCGCCGCGCCCAATGGGCGGAATGGGAATAGGGCCGTTCATATCGAATGACCATTGCCATCGGGCCGATCCTCGCTGCCAGTCTCGCGCCAGTCCGGGGAAGCCGGAGCGCACCTTCGATTGCTTCTCAAGGATACGCGTTCGGCACGCATCCTCAAATCCCGAATATCTGCAAGGAACCTTCCGGCTCCGCCGGCGTTCTCTTGTCGGTCGCCGGGTCGAACCGGCGCCCGGCGCAGTATTGCCGCGCATACTGATGGCAGGGATGGTCGCGTTTCGTCAATGCGGCCGCTACACTTATAAGTGGAACATGACGCAAGGGCCCCGTTTGTGCTTGTGTGCCGCAAAATTGCCACGCTCCTTAACGATTTTTTCCTGGGGACAGGTCAGACGGGCAAGCAACAGGGAGAGGTTTACCGATGCTGCAGACACCGACGAGCGTTCAGGCACAGCCCCTGGCGCTGCCGCCGCCATCCGAAAATCCGGCCAGTGATCCGGCCGACGACGCGGTCCCGGCCCTCGAACTGGTGGAACTGGAACTGTCGCTCGACGGTCTCACGGTGGACGAAGAGGGCGGCTTCTCCGAAGCGGTCCGTCGCGCCGCCGGCACGCTCGGCGGCGAATTCCTGTTCGACCTGCCGGCTTCCGGCCTTGCCGAGGACTGCCAGCGCATCGCCGCCCTTCGCATTCCCGAGGCGAACGGCAAGGGGATGAAGATCGTCTTCGCCCTGCTCGACGGCAGCGCGATCCGGGTCGAGGATCCGGGCGAGGAAACGAGCGACCTGAAGAACTTCGCCCATTCCTTCGTCGGCGTTCTGGAGCGCATGCGGCGATCGCTGCAGTAATACCAACCTGCAGCCGCCTTGCAGCGGCCAGTGCGGCCCCTATATTTCCTTCATGACGAGGGCGGTTTCCGCCGCCATGGAGGTCCGAATGCGCGCGCCCATCCTGTTCTCGGTGGCTGCGGCAGCCGCATTGCTCGCGGGCTGCCAGACGATCACGCCCGAGCAGCGTCGCGCCGCCGACGAGAGGCAATGCCTCGACTACGGCTTCAAGCGCGGCACCAGCGCCTTTGCCACCTGCCTCCAGCGCATCGACCTCAATCGCGACGCCGACCGTCGCGCCTTCCTCTATGGCGATGCCGGCTGGTACGGCCCCCGCCCCTACCGCCGCTGGTACGGGCCCGGCTGGTAGAGGCCGGCTTCCCGACAATCCCCGATCGCTGCGGTCAGCGGCCGTTGCGGCGCCCGGCAAAGGCCGCCTGGGCGGCGGCGAGGCGGGCGATCGGCACGCGGAAGGGCGAGCAGGAGACGTAGTCGAGCCCGGCGTCCTCGCAGAAGTGGATCGAGGCCGGATCACCGCCGTGCTCGCCGCAGATGCCGAGCTTGAGGTCGTTGCGGGTGCGGCGGCCGCGCTCGGCGGCGAGCTGGATCAGTTCGCCCACGCCGTCGAAATCGAGCTGGACGAAGGGATCGCGCTCGACGATGCCCTTCTGCAGGTAGGTATTGAGAAATTGCGAGGCGTCATCGCGCGAAATGCCGAAGGTGGTCTGCGTCAGGTCGTTGGTGCCGAAGGAGAAGAACTCGGCCGATTCGGCGATCACATGGGCGCGAAGGGCCGCGCGCGGCAGCTCGATCATGGTGCCGACCAGATATTCGATGTCGACGCCGGCCTCGGCGATGACCTCCTTCGCCACCGCCTCGATGCGGGCCTTGACGTAGTCGAGCTCGCTCTTCAGGCCGACGAGCGGCACCATGATCTCGGGCACGACGGCGGCACCGGTGTCCCTTGCCGCCTGGCAGGCGGCCTCGAAGATGGCGCGGGCCTGCATTTCGGCGATCTCCGGATGGGAGATGGCGAGGCGGCAGCCGCGGTGGCCGAGCATGGGATTGAACTCGTGCAGCGCATCGACGCGCTGGCGCAACTCGGCCGGATCGAAGGAGAGGCTGGCTGCGACCTCGGCGATCTCCTCGTCGGTCTTGGGCAAAAATTCGTGCAGCGGCGGATCGAGCAGGCGGATCGTCACCGGAAGCCCGTGCATGATCTCGAACAGCTCGACGAAGTCCGAGCGCTGCATCGGCAGGAGTTTCGCAAGGGCCGCGCGCCGGCCGGTCTCGTCCTCGGCGAGGATCATCTCGCGCATGACGTTGATGCGCCCGTCCTCGAAGAACATATGCTCGGTGCGGCAGAGCCCGATGCCTTCGGCGCCGAAGGAGCGCGCGGCGCGGGCGTCGGCGGGCGTCTCGGCATTGGTGCGCACCTTCATCCGGCGGGTCGCATCGGCCCATTCCATGATGCGGCCGAAATCGCCGGACAGTTCCGGCTGCAGCATGGGGATCGCACCTTTCAGCACCTGCCCCGAGCCGCCGTCGATGGTGATGACGTCACCCTTCCTGAGGGTCACGCCCTGCGCGATCAGGAGCTCGTTGCGCAGGTCGACGCGAAGCGTTCCGGCACCCGAGACGCAAGGGGTGCCCATGCCGCGGGCAACGACGGCGGCGTGACTGGTCATGCCGCCGCGGGTGGTGAGGATGCCTTCGGCGGCATGCATGCCGTGGATGTCCTCCGGGCTGGTCTCGACCCGCACCAGGATCACCTTGCGGCCTTCCTCCTGCGCGTGGACGGCTTCTTCGGAGGTGAAGACGATCTCGCCGGTGGCGGCCCCCGGCGATGCCGGCAGGCCGGCGCCGATCACCTCGCGGCGCGCGCGCGGATCGATCGTCGGGTGCAGGAGCTGATCGAGCGATGCCGGATCGATGCGGGCGACGGCCTGCTCCTTGCTGATCAGCCCCTCCTCGGCCATGTCGACGGCCATCTTCAGGGCCGCCTTGGCCGTGCGCTTGCCGGAGCGTGTCTGAAGCATCCACAGCTTGCCGCGCTCGATGGTGAACTCGAGGTCCTGCATATCGCGATAGTGGCGCTCGAGCCTCGTGCAGATGTCGGTGAACTCGGCGAAGGCTTCGGGCATCAGCTTTTCCAGCGAGGGCCGGTCGGATCCGGACGCGATGCGGGCGCCTTCGGTGATGTTCTGCGGCGTGCGGATGCCGGCGACGACGTCCTCGCCCTGCGCGTTGACCAGGAACTCGCCATAAAGCGCATTCTCGCCGGTGGACGGATTGCGGGTGAAGGCGACGCCGGTGGCCGACGAATTGCCGAGGTTTCCGAACACCATGGCCTGCACGTTGACGGCGGTGCCCCATTCGGCGGGGATGTTGTGCAGGGTGCGATAGGTGACGGCGCGCGCGTTCATCCAGCTGGAGAAAACCGCGCCGACCGCGCCCCACAGCTGGATCTCGGGGTCCTGCGGGAAGCTTTCGCCTAGTTCTTCCTCGATCGTCTCCTTGTAGCGGGCGATGACATGCTGCCATTCCACGGCGGAAAGCTCGGTATCCTGCTCGTGGCCGAAGCGGGCCTTCTCGTCCTCCAGGATCTCCTCGAAGACCTCGTGGTCCAGCCCCATGACGACATCGCCATACATCTGGATGAAGCGGCGGTAGCTGTCCCAGGCGAAACGGGCATCGCCGGCGTCGTGACCGAGCGCCTGGACGGTCTCGTCGTTGAGGCCGAGATTGAGGACGGTGTCCATCATGCCCGGCATCGAGGCGCGGGCGCCGGAACGGACCGAGAGAAGCAGCGGCCGCTCGTTGTGGCCGAAGGTGCGCCCGGTGATCTCCTCCATCCGGCGAAGGCCGTCGCGAACCTCGTTCTTCAGGCTGTCGGGAACGGTCCGGCCGTTTGCGTAGTAGTGGGCGCAGGCATCGGTGACGATGGTGAGGCCGGGCGGCACCGGCAGGCCGAGATTGCACATCTCGGCAAGATTGGCGCCCTTCCCTCCCAGGAGATCGCGATCGGCCGCAGCCCCCTCGGCGCTTCCCCCGCCGAAGGTATAGACCCACTTCTGCATTGCTGTTCTCCACCCGAAACAGTCTATTGTGACAGATTTACAGCATATGGCACGGATTGGGAACGGATCGGAAGGCAGAAAATGCTGCGCCGCAACATTAGCCGACGAAGGTCGAGGCCAAGGGCCGCTCAGACAGGCGGAAAGGCACCGGGCCGGCCATCGCAGGGCCGGCTACGGCGCCCGGATCTCCGTCAGTTCTCCTGGACCGACAGGCCGTCTTTGCCGATCTGGATCTCGACCCCGTCGGGCTTCTTCTCTTCCTGGTAGGCATAGTAGGAAAAGCCGGCGACGACGACGATGAGCGCGCCGATGATCATGTAGAGTGCGTTTCTTGACATCAATGTCCCCTTCCTGCCCGGCCCTGACGGCCGGCGCGAGAGAGAATGCGGGAGCCGGGGATTGGTTCCGCTCAGGTGTCGAAAAAGGCCGGGAGGGTGTTCTGGCGGGCGTGAAGAACGCGGATCACGAGGATGGCGTCGCGGAACACCGTGTAGAAGACGATATGCTCGCGATAAGGAAAGGAGCGCAGACTGCCTGGCAGTTCCTGCCGCAGCCGACCGCTTTCCGGCCTGGCACTCAAGCGTCCGAGAAGATCGAACAGGCCGCCGACATAGGCTTCCGCCTGAGCATCACCCCAGGTTTCCAGCGTATAGGCGAGAATGGCATTGACATCCGCCTCCGCGCTGGCGGTAAACTGGTAGGCCGGAGCGCTCAGGAGAGAGCAGACCGCGCGCGAGAGAGAAACTCCGCCGCCGTGACGGCCCTGTGCCGACCGCTTTCGATGTCGTCCAGGCCTTCGCCCACCTTCTCCCGGAGCCGACCGATATAGGCCTCATGCAGGCGAAGCGCATCGTTGACGACGGCGCTGGCGTCATCGAAACGGCCGCTTTCGACCTCCTCGTCGATATACTTCTGTAGTTCCTTGCTGATCGAAACGTTCATCTGGCGCCTCCGGGACGACCGCAACTATAGCATGAAGGCCGCCTGGTCGAAAGCAGCTCCCCCCTACACCGCCTCGCGCAGTTGCTCTGCGGTCTGCAGGTCGACGGAGACGAGCTGGGAGACGCCCTGCTCGGCCATGGTGACGCCGAACAGGCGGTTCATGCGGGCCATGGTGATCGGGTTGTGGGTGATGATGACGAAGCGGGTCTCGGTCGAGGCCGCCATCTCGTCCATCAGGTTGCAGTAGCGCTCGACATTGTGGTCGTCGAGGGGCGCGTCGACCTCGTCGAGCACGCAGATCGGTGCGGGATTGGTGAGGAAGACGGCGAAGATCAGCGCCATCGCCGTCAGCGCCTGCTCGCCGCCCGAAAGCAGCGTCATCGTCTGCGGCTTCTTGCCCGGCGGGCGGGCGAGGATCTCGAGGCCGGCATCGAGCGGGTCCTCGCTCTCGATCAGTTGCAGTTCCGCAGTCCCCCCGCCGAAGAGATGGGTGAACAGCCGCTGGAACTGGGCGTTGACCACGTCGAAGGCGGCGAGCAGCCGCTCGCGGCCCTCGCGGTTCAGGCTCTGGATCGCCGAGCGCAGCTTGCGGATCGCCTCGATGATATCCTCGCGCTCGGTGACGATTGTCTGCAGCCTCTCCGACAGTTCCTTCTGCTCTTCTTCGGCGCGCAGGTTGACCGCGCCCAGCCGCTCGCGCTCGACCTTCAGCCGGTCGAGCTCCAGCTCGGTGTCGCGCGGGTCGGGCAGCGGCCGGTCGGGGGCATGCTCGGCGAGCTTCAACGCCTCGTGCGGGGCGCAATGAAGGGCCGCGCGGATGCGGGCCTCGCCGTCGAGGCGGCGCTCTCGGGCCGACACCAGCCGCTCCTCCGTGCGGCCGCGCTGCTCGCGGCATTCGGCCAGCTGCGACAGCGCCGTCGCCGCCGTGCGGTCGGCCTCGCGCTGGACGTTCTCGGCATCCTGCAGATGGTCGGCGGCGGCGCGCCGGGCCTCCTCGGCGCGGGCGAGCTCGCTCATCAGCGCGCGGCGGCGGTCCTCGATCTCTTCCGGCGCCTCGGCGATACGCTCCGCCTCGTCCTGCGCTTCGGCCTCGCGCTCGCGCAGCGAGGCGATGTGGCGCTCGGCATTGGCGGCGCGGTTGCGCCAGGTCTCGCGCTCGCTTGCGATCGCCGCCAGCCGGCGCTGCCGCTCGGCCATCTCGCGGGCGAGCCCGTCATGGAAGGCGCGCGCCTCGGCAAGGCCGGCGCGATCGGTGGCGACGGTCGCGGACTGGCCGGAAAGCCTGAGGTCGAGCCCGGCGATGTCGGGCGCATCCTCCAGCGCCGCGCGCGCCTCCTCCAACTGGTCGCCCGCCTCCTCGATCTGGGCCTGAAGCTGGGCGCCGGTCTCGTCGAGCACGGCGCGGCGGCGGATCAGTTCGCCGGACGCCCGCTCGGCGGCGTCGAGGGCGTCGCGCGCCTCGGCCAGCGCGCGGACCGCAAGCCGCTGCGCCTCGCGGCCGTCCTGCTGGACCTGGGCGGCGACGCGGATCGCAGCACTGGCGTCGGCGAGGCGGGCCTCGGCAGCTGAAAGGGCGGCGCGCGCCTCGTCCAGTTCGCCCTCCAGTTCGCGCAAGCGGTTCTTCTGCGCCAGCCGCAGGGCGGCGGCACTCGGCGCATCGGCGCCGGCGACGTGCCCGTCCCAGCGGAACACGGCGCCTTCGCGGGTAACCAGCCGCTGGCCGGGCCTAAGGCCTGCGAGAAGGGAAAGCGCCGTCGCCTCGTCCGCGACGACGCCGATCTGGCGCAGGCGGCGGGTCAGCACGTCCGGCGCGCGGACATGGGCCAGAAGCGGCACCGTGCCATCGGGCAGCGGCGCATCGGCCGCGCCGTCGCCGACAAGGCGCCAATGGGCGGCGGCGGCGGTATCGGCGGGCGAATCCAGGTCGTCGCCCAGCGCCGCGCCGAGCGCCGTCTCGAAGCCCTTGTCGACCTGCACGTCTTCCACGACCGGCGAAAACGAGCCGCCGGCGGCGCCCGCCTCCAGCATGCGGCGGATCGTGCGCGTCTCGGTCTCGATCGCATTGACCCCGCCGCGGGCGGTCTCGACCGGACCGCGGGCCTCGACCTCGGCGGCGCGCGCCTCCTCCAGCGCCTCCTCGGCCTCGGCCAGCCGCTCGCCGGCCTCTTCCAGCGCCGCCTCGGCCGACTGCACGTCCTGGCGCTTCTGCTCGGGATCCGGCAGGGCGGCGATGCGCTCGGCAATGGCGGAAATCTCGGCCTCGAGGTTCGAAAACTGCTGGGCGAGCCGCGCCTGCCGGTCGGAAAGGTCGCGAATGGTCTTTTCCAGCTGGTTGCGGACGGCCTGCGCCTCGGCGCGCTCGGCGGTGATCTCGCCCAGCACCTGCTCGCTCGCAGACAGGCGATGGGCCGCCTCGTCCATCGCCTCGCGGGCGGCGGCGGCGCGGTCGTCGGCCTCGCCCAAAATGTCGCCGATCTCCTGCTCCTCTTCGGCGAGCCGCTCCAGTGCCTGCGCGTTGTCTGCGACCATCGCCTCCTCGCGGGCGATGTCCTCGGAAAGCTGCGCGAGCCTGCGGGCCAGTTCGTCGCGGCGGCGCAGAAGGCGTCCGGCGTCCTCTTCCAGTTGCGCGCGGGCGATCTGCAGGCGTTGCAGCGCGGCTGCGAGCTTCGCCTCGTTCTCGCGCAGCTCCGGCAGCTTAAGGCTGGCGACCGCCTGGGCCTTGGCCGCCTCCATCTGCGCCTGCGCCCGCTCGGCCACGAGCGAGGTCGCCTGGTTCAACTGGCTCTCGGCCTCGCCCTCGGCCTCCTTCGCCTGCGCCCAGCGGATGTGCAGCAGCATCGCCTCATGGCGGCGGATATCGGCGGACAGCATCTTGAAGCGGTTCGCCTGGCGCGACTGGCGCTTGAGGCTGTCGATCTGGCTTTCGAGCTGCGAGGTGACGTCGTCGAGGCGCTCGAGATTGGTTTCGGCGGCGCGCAGGCGAAGCTCGGCCTCGTGGCGGCGCGAATGCAGGCCCGAGATGCCGGCCGCCTCTTCCAGCAGTTGTCGGCGCGCCTGGGGTTTGGCCTGGATCAGTTCGCCTATCCGCCCCTGCCCGACCATGGAGGGCGAGCGCGCGCCGGTGGAGGCATCGGCGAAGAGAAGCTGCACGTCCTTGGCGCGCGCCTCCTTGCCGTTGATGCGGTAGACCGAGCCCTGCTCGCGCTCGATGCGGCGGGAGACCTGGATCTCGTCAGCATCGTTGAAGGCGGCGGGCGCGGTGCGGTCGAAATTCTCAAGATAGAGGCCGACCTCGGCAGTATTGCGGGCCGGGCGGTTGCCGGAGCCGGAGAAGATCACGTCGTCCATGCCGGACGCGCGCATGTTCTTGTAGGAATTCTCCCCCATCACCCAGCGCAGCGCCTCGACGAGGTTCGACTTGCCGCAGCCGTTGGGCCCGACAACGCCGGTGAGCCCCCGCTCGATGACGAATTCGGTCGGCTCGACGAAGGACTTGAAACCCTGCAGGCGGAGCTTGGTGAATTTCATGGGGCCACCCTCCCCTTGAGGGGGAGGGTCGGAGCGAAGCGCCGGGGTGGGGTGATCGCCGCGGATGTCACCCCCACCCGCGTTATCGCGCGACCTCCCCCCTCAAGGGGGAGGTAGGATCGGCACACACCCAAGCCCCCGGCGCCCGCAAGGATTGCGGGACCAGTCTCAGAGCTTGCTGTCGATGAGGGCCGACATGACGTCAACCGACATATCTCCGGAATAGCGCTGTCCGTTGACGAGGAAGGTCGGCGTCGCCGCGACACCGAATTCCTTGGCACCGCGCTCGCGTACCGCGTTCACATCATCGAGAAGTTTCTGGTTCGTCAAGCAGGCTTCGAAGCTCTGCTGTGTAAAACCGGCCAGCTTCGACATCTGCAGCAGCGCATCGCGGCCGTTTTCGGCCGCAGCCCACTGTTCCTGCTGCTTGAACAGCATGGAGACCATCGGGAAATACTGCTCCGGCGGGGCGCAGCGGGCGAGCATGAAGGCGGCTGCGGCGCGCGGGTCGAAGGGGAACTCGCGCAGGATGAAGCGCACCTTGCCGCTGTCGACATACTTGGCCTTGATCGCGTCGAAGGTCTCGTTGTGGAACTTGGCGCAGTGCGGGCAGGTCATCGACATGTATTCGACGATCGTCACCGGTGCGTTGGCCTCGCCGATCGCCATTTCCGGAAGCGGGCCGGGCTCCAGCACCTTGGCCATGTCGACGTCGCCGTCGGAGGCCGGAAGCTCGACGCTTGCCGCCGGCGCAGCCTGCGTGGTCGCTGTCTGGGCGGTTTCGGTCTGGGCGGCCTCTGTCTGGGTTGCCTCTGTGGTCGCGGCCGGGGCTGCGGCAGGGGCCGAAGCGGTATCGGCGCCTGCGGCCGGAGCGGGCTGCGTCGCAGCGCTCTCGGTGGTCGCCTGGCTCTCCGGAGCCGCCGAGGTCTCCTTCTTCTCCTCGCTGCAGGCGGCGAGCGTAACCGCCAGCGCAGCCACGGCGACGCCACCCATAAGACGCTTGAACGGGCTCATTGCGGAAAGGGACATGGTCTCTCCTGTAGGGACAAGTAAAAATGCTTCGATCGCCGGGATATACCGGCTTCATGTTGCGAACAAGCTGTGCCCACACCATGACCTTCAAAGAATTGTGACCTTGTGATGTTGTGCCGCAGCCCTCACCGCCGCGGTTCGCCCTTGCGGCCGAGGACTGCGGTGCCGAGCCGCTTCAGCGCCGCCTTCAGCGCGTCGCCCTCGATCCCCTCGACCAGTTCGTCCAGGTGACGCGCCGCCGCGCCGGTGAGCGGCCGCGGGGGGCGGCGGCGCCTTGCCGGCGGCGTCACCGGCTTCTGCACGATGCGGATCTGCCGGATCGCCGGATAGCCGAAGAAGCCGTTGATGCGCTGGATAAGCTCGCCCTGCTGATGCGACAGAAACAGCGCGCGCGAGCCCTCGCAGGCGATCGTCAGCGTGCCGGGCTGGTGGCCACCGTCCTCGCCGGCCATCTCCGACACCCGGCGCGGCCAGGCGATCTTCTCCGGCCGGCTGCATTCCGCGAACGCACTGCCGGCGATCTCGTCCCAGGACCCGAGCAGCATCGTGCTAATGCCGGCGCGCCTGGCGAGCACGGGATCGATCAGGCCGTTGGCGACCTCGCTGATCTGCTGGGCACCCTTGCGGGCGGGTCGGGAATTCACGTCAGGCACTCCACAGGCATTCCAGCGGAAAATATTCCTCGACAGGCGAGATTTGCCTTGAAGAAACGGCGCTGCTTCGCCAGTTATACGCTTCCTTATCGCGTCCAGGCAAACTGATGACGAATTCACCCGCCGCAGACCAGACCGGAAAGATCGTCGCCTGGTACGACCGGCACCACCGCGACCTGCCCTGGCGCATCTCGCCGCCGATGGCGGCCCGCGGCATCCGGCCGGATCCCTACAGGGTCTGGCTTTCGGAGGTGATGCTGCAGCAGACCACCGTGCAGGCGGTGAAATCCTACTTCGCGCTGTTCACAGCCAAATGGCCGACCGTCACCGACCTCGCCGAGGCAGAGACAGAGGAGGTGATGAAGGCCTGGGCCGGGCTCGGCTATTATGCGCGGGCCCGCAACCTGAAGAAATGCGCCGAAGCCGTGGCGTTTTCGCATGACGGGCGCTTCCCCGATACCGAGGAGGGCCTGAAGGCCTTGCCCGGCATCGGCGACTATACCGCAGCCGCCATCGCCGCGATCGCCTTCGACAGGCCGGCGGCCGTGCTCGACGGCAATGTCGAACGCGTCATCTCGCGGCTGCACGCCGTCGACGCCCCCCTGCCCGGCTCCAAGCCGCTGATGCGCGCCCTTGTGGCGAAGATGACGCCCGGCGAGCGGCCGGGGGACTTCGCCCAGGCGATGATGGACCTCGGCGCCACGATCTGCACGCCGCGACGGCCGGCCTGCGCACTCTGTCCGGTGAACGGCTCCTGCACGGCCCTTGCGAGCGACGACCCGGAGCGCTTTCCGGTGAAGGCGGGGAAAAAGGAAAAGCCGGTGCGTCTCGGCGCCGCTTTCGTCGCCGTCGACGAGACGGGGGCAGTATTTTTGCGCAAGCGGCCCGGCCACGGGCTGCTCGGCGGCATGACCGAGGTGCCGAACACCGACTGGACGGCAAGGCAGGACGGCGCAACCGGCGCAGACGCCGCTCCCTTCGATGCGGCGTGGCACGATTGCGGGACTGTCGTCCACGTGTTCACGCATTTCGAGTTGCGCCTGACGGTGTTCCGCTCCAGGGTCGGCCGCGCGACCGCCGCAGAGCAGGTCGCGGGACCGGGATGGTGGGAGCCGGAGGAGAACCTTGCAGGAGAGGCGCTGCCGAGCGTCATGAAGAAAGCAATCGCAAAGGCTATTCCGGACGCGTTCCAGCCGCGGCCCCGCGCAATAGAGCCGATGCAATCGAGAGGGTAAGCATCCCATGACCATCGAAATCCATCACATCGTCTTCGACATCGGCCGGGTGCTGATCCATTACGACCCTCACATCCCGTTCAGCCGGCTGATCCCCGACGATGCGGAGCGCAACTGGTTCTTCGCCAATGTCTGCACGCACGACTGGAACCTGGAGCAGGACCGCGGCCGGGCCTGGGAGGACGCCGAAGCACTGCTGATCAGGGACTATCCCGACCACGAGGAAAACATCCGCGCGTTCCGCAGGCACTGGCAGGAGATGGTCTCGCACGCCTATGTCGAGAGCGTCGCGATCATGGAGACGCTGGTGGCCGACGGTCGCGACGTCACCATGCTGACCAATTTCGCCGCCGACACCTTCCGGGAGGCGCGCAAGCTCTACCCCTTCCTCGACCTGCCGCGCGGGGTGACGGTTTCGGGTGAGATCGGCCTGATCAAGCCGGACGCCGCCATCTACGAGCGGCATGCGCGCGACTTCGACCTCGTACCGGCGCACACGCTCTTCATCGACGATGCGGAGAAGAACGTCGAAGGTGCACGCGCCGCCGGCTGGAACGCCGTGCACTTCACGGATGCCGAGAAGTTGAAGAGCGATCTCGCCGCGCACGGCATCACGCTCTGACCGCTTCGCCTGACAAGCCGGGCCAGTTGACGAACCATGACGAAAAACGCCCGGGGCCGTTGCCGGTCCCGGGCGTTTTCGTCTCTCCGGGACTGAAGGTACGAAACCGGAAAGACGGAAGCTCTGTCTGTCTGCCGCCGACCTTAGGCCCGGATGGTTAACCGCCGCTGAACGCCGGCCGCCAAAGCGGGTATTCTCCGAACATTCGCAATGACTTGCATTCCCACACCCAAGGAAAGGGCGTTGAGCTACGTACCGCAGCAGAGACAGGATGTGATGTCTGGAGAGAAGACGCGCGAGCGGCGCCTCGAGGAAGGCTTTCCGGCCGGATTTCAGCAGCGGGAGCGATTGTTGGGACGAACGATGTTCATCTGCAGTTCGTGGGCGGAAGCATAGCGGCCGAGTATCTTGATCAGCCTTTGCTCTTCCCTCCGGCTGACGCCGGCCTTTCGGCAGTATTCGGAAACCTCCCAGACACGCTTTGCCTGTTCCGGATCGAGGTTGCCGATTTCGATATGCCTCATGATCGCCTCCCGCTTGACACGTTAAGAATGCAATCCGACGCCCCAGGTTCCACCGGTTTTCTGATTGTTGTCGGTGGCCGTCATTTCCTCCCGCTATGGACCAGGGCATTGTGCCCACACAGTCGCGGCTTTGTCCATGTCTACCTGCGGGCGAATTGCCGCGAGCCTCGTGCGCGCAGCCGAAACTGCCGCGACCTCCGGCGCAGGGAACGCCGAAGGCCGCGACAGGAGGTATGCTTGGCAGTCCGTTTCGCGGCCGGCTCAGCCTTCGAGCTTCGCCATGTCGCTGCGGATGACGGAACGGAGTGCGTCGATCGGCTTCAGCTCGCTGCCCTCGGCATAGTGCCAGAAGGTCCAGCCGTTGCAGGCATCCAGCCCCTGCACCTTCGCGCCGACGCGGTGGATCGAGCCGGCATCGGCACCCGAGGCAATGGTGCCGTCGGCGCGCACGATGGCGCTGTGGCGGCGGCGCGCGTCCGTCAGCACCGTGCCGGGGGCGATCAGGCCGCTTTCGACCAGCGTGTTGAAGGCGACGCGCGGCTCGGCCTTTTTGCCGGTCATGACCGTCAGCGTCTGGTTGCCGAGCGGCTGGACCGCGTTGATGCGGGCAAGGGCCGCATCGATATAGTCCTGCTCGCGCTCGATGCCGACGAAGTGGCGGCCGAGACGCTTGGCGACCGCGCCTGTCGTGCCGGAGCCGAAGAAGGGATCGAGCACGACGTCGCCGGGCTTCGAAGACGCCATGATGACGCGGGCAAGCAGCGCCTCCGGCTTCTGCGTCGGATGGACCTTCTTGCCGTTCTCGTCCTTCAGCCGCTCGCCTCCCGAGCAGATCGGAAACAGCCAGTCGGAGCGCATCTGCACGTCGTCGTTGGCCGCCTTCATGGCGTCGTAGTTGAAGGTGTAGCCCTTGGCCTTGGGATCGCGGCTCGCCCAGATCATCGTCTCGTGCGCGTTCTGGAAGCGGCGGCCCTTGAAGTTGGGCATCGGATTGGTCTTGCGCCAGACGACGTCGTTGAGGATCCAGAAGCTGAGGTCCTGCAGCGTGGCGCCGACGCGGAAGATGTTGTGGTAGGAGCCGATCACCCAGATGGTGCCGTTCGGCTTGAGCACGCGGCGGCAGGCAAGCAGCCAGGCACGGGTGAAGGCGTCGTAGGCCTCGAAGGAGGCGAACTGGTCCCATTCGTCGTCGACGGCATCGACGAGGCTCTGGTCGGGCCGGTGCAGAGCTCCGCCGAGCTGGAGATTGTAGGGCGGATCGGCGAAGATGACGTCCACCGACTGGTCCGGCAGGGCGTCGAGCGCTGCGACGCAGTCGCCGCGGATGATCGTGTCCAGCCAGCCATTGGGGCGGACCGAACGGGCTTCTGCAAGCGAAAGAACATGGGACATCGGATACTCGCTGATACGCTTACTCGGATACGGACTTCTTGGCCCTTATGGTTACCGAAGATGGTTACCGAAGGGTGAAGGCAGAGCGCGCCGCCAGCGAAATATTCGCCGCATGGAAAACAGGCCCCGATGCGGTAGAACTGCGGGCATGAGAAAGAGCGAGGCGATAGAACGGCTGTTGAAGAACGAGGACGCCATCCGCGCCCTTGGCGCCACCTCGCTCTATCTGTTCGGCTCGGTCGCCCGCGACGAGGCCGGACAGGAGAGCGACGTCGACCTTTTCATCGACTATGATCTCGAAAGCCGCTTCAACGCCTTCGACCTCATCGGGATCAAGCTGTTTCTCGAACAGGAGCTCGACACGACAGTGGACCTCACGACCAGGGACGGCCTTCACCCTCGGTTAAGATCGCGAATTCTGGACGCAGCGACGCAGGTCTTTTGATGGCCCGACAGATCCGCCACGTGCTCGAGGACATGCTTGAGGCGATCGAAGGAATCTCGACGGCCTCCCAAGGCAAATCGTTTTCCGACTACCAGAGCGACTGGCTGCTGCGCCATGGCCTCGAGCGGGGAACGAAATCATATCCGAAGCGAGCCGCTCGCTGCCTGAGACAATGAAAGCCCTGCATCCGCAAGTGCCGTGGCCGCAGGTCAAGACGATCGGCAATGTCCTGCGGCACGAATATCACGGACTGTCCGACAAGATCTTGCGGGGCGTCATCGTCGATGAGATGCCGAAGCTTCGTGCGGCGATCGACGATCTCCGCCGGCGCCTTCCTGAGGAGTAGCCCCGCCCCTCTCAGGCCGCATCGTGCGCCGTCCGGCTATCTTCCGGCGCTCCGTCGCGCTCGAACATGCCGTAGTCGCGCAGCACCTTGACCACCCGCAGGCGGTAATCGGCGAAGACGCCGTTGCGGCCGGCCTTCTGGGCCGTGCGGTGATCGGCGCGGTTGCGCCAGGCCGCAACCGCGGCCTCGTCGCGCCAGAAGGACAGGGACAGGATCTTGCCCGGCACCGACAGGCTCTCGAAGCGCTCGATTGCGACGAAGCCGTCGATCTCCTGCAATTGCGCCACGAGGCTTGCGGCGAGGTTCAGATAGACGTCGCGGCGACCGGGCGCGGGCGCGACCTCGAAGATGACGGCGATCATCGCTGCACCCGATCGGCATGCGGCATCGAGACGTTCTTCAGGAAGATGCGGTCCTCCTTGAGGATGAAGCGCTCGCGGCGGGCGAAGGCGTAGTTCTCCGCCCCCAGCGGATCGGCGGCGAGCCGGGCGCGATAGGCCTCGTAGGCGGCGAGGCTTTCGATGGTGTAGACGCCGTAGGCGGTCGTCGCCGAGCCCTCGTGCGGGGCGAAATAGCCGATCAGGCCGGCGCCGTTCCTCGGGATCGCCTCGCCCCAGTTCCTGGCATAGGCGGCAAACTCCTCCTTCTTGAACGGGTCGATCTCGTAGCGGATGAAGCAGGTGATCATCGTTGCGTCCTTCTCTGTTTCGATGACTGCAGGATGGCATGTTGCGCAGCGGCAATGCTTCGGTTACGATCGAAGTATGAAAGAAGGACCCGACATTGCCCAGATCGGCGCGCTGATCGGCGATCCCGCCCGCGCCAACATGCTGGCCGTGCTGATGGGCGGCCGGGCGCTGACGGCGACGGAGCTTGCAGGCGCAGCCGGCATCACCCTTTCGACGGCGAGCTCGCATCTAGCGAAGCTGGAAGCGGGCGGCCTCGTCAGCCAGCGCAAGCAGGGACGGCATCGCTATTTCGCGCTCGCCGACGACGAGGTGGGGCTGATGCTGGAGGGGCTGATGGGCTTTGCCGCCCATCGCGGCTTCCTGCGCGCCCGGCCCGGCCCGAAGGACCCGGCGCTGCGCAAGGCGCGCGTCTGCTACAACCACCTTGCCGGCGACTTCGGCGTGCGCATGCTCGACCGGCTGGTCGCCGACGGGCATGTCGCAATCGACGGCGACGACGCGGCGCTGACTGCCGAGGGCGAAGCGAAGATGGCCGGGATCGGCATCGACGTCACCGGGCTCAGGAGCCAGCGGCGGCCGGTCTGCCGCACCTGCCTCGACTGGAGCGAACGGCGCTCGCATCTTGCAGGCTCGCTCGGCGAGGCGCTGCTTTCGCGCTTCATCGAGATGGGCTGGGCACGGCGCAGCGACGACAGCCGCGCGATCGGCTTCACGCCGAAAGGCGAGCGGCAGTTCCTCGACCTGTTCCCGCAGCCGGAACGCCGCTGAGCAAAGGCGGCATTTGCGAAAGCCGAATCGAATTCGGGGCTTGGCGGGCGACCCTCACAGTTCGATTCGCCCTGTTGCGGCGGCGCGTGAAGCGGCTGCGGCGACACTTCAACTGCCTTCGCCGGTGGCCGGCGCCCTGCCCACGAGGACGCCGGGAAAGCCGTGGGCTGAGACACGCGAACAGAGATCGCCCCACTCGCAACCGCCGCAGGCTGTGCGCAGATCCCCGCCGGCGAAGGCGGAGCGCAGGCGCTCCAGCAGCGCCTCGTCCGGCAAAATGGTCGTGCCTGCGGCCACGGCCCTCCCGGTGAGGACGGATACGGCCTCCGCCGCCTGCCGGTCGCGCCCGGCAACGCTTTCGTCGCGGCAGTGGGTGTCGCCGTCCATGAGCGGCGCGCAGATGTCGTCCGGCCCCTCGACGACGAGGATGGTCTCGCCCGCCGAAAGCCGGCGGGCGATCGCCCTGTAGTTGTCGACGAAGGCGGGGCTGTAGCCCTTGCCGACGAAGGTCAACATGCAGAGCAGGTGATGGGCGCGGAGCCGGACGGTCACGGTGCTGCGGCGGTCAGGACAGGTCGTGCACGAGCCGGGGTGCCACGGCCTTCAGCACGGCGGCGGCGAGCGCGGACTTCAGCACGGCGCCGAGCACGAAGGGGACGACGCCCAGCATCAGCGCCTTCTCCAGGCCAATCAGCGTCGCGAGCCATGCGCCGCCGAGCGCCAGGCAGAAGATGTTGGCGGCAAAATGCGCCGCGAAGCTCGCAACGATCCGGCTGCCGGTCCAGCCGCGTTCGGCCAGCCAGCCGACCATGGCCGCCATCAGCGGGAAGGAGACGAGGTAGCCCGCGGTCGGCCCGACGAAATGGGCGATGCCGCCTGCCCCGCCGGCAAGCACCGGCAGGCCGGCCATGCCCTCGCCGAGCCAGGCCAGCACGGTCAGCGTGCCGAGCCGCCAGCCGTAGAGCGCGCCGATCATGGTGACGGCGAAGGTCTGCATCGTGATCGGCACCGGCACCATCGGCACGCTGATGCGCGAAGCGAGCGCCAGCGCCAGCGTGCCGGCCAGCACGAAGGCGATGCGCATCGGCACTGAGCGCGCATTGAGGCGCAAGGGATCGAAACCGGACGGGCCGGCGGCAGCAAGTTGGAACATCAATATCCTCCTGAAGGGACTTATAGATAACCGGAATAATTATCTATAATTTTGAAGCTAGATCGAAATTCGCCAAACCGTCAAGCAGGAGAACGGCGGCGTGGGCGCGACACCGGCAGGCAATATACGCGCCGACGTGCCGGAAATGCGGGCTTTCGGCACGAGAAAAAATTATAGATAATTCACAGATTGCGCGCCCGACGACCCGGACAGCCGCCCGTCAACCGACGATCGAGAAGATCTCGCGGGTCTCGCCGGTGGCGTTGCGCACGGGGGTGCGGCCGATCCACTGCACGTGGCGGCCGAGGATCGAGACGGCCTCCTCGCCGTTGCCGCCCCTGAGTGCTGCGAGGATGGCGCGATGATCGTGGTCAGTGCGCGGCTGCCAGCTCGACTGCCAGGCGGAAAAGAGGAAGCGGGCGCTGGCAGCATGCAGGTCGTCGATCGAGGCCATGAGGCGCGGCATGGCGCAGGGTTCCAGGATCAGGCGATGGAAGGCCCGGTTGGCCGCCTCCCAGGCGCGCACGTCGCGCGCGGCATCGGCCGCCGCGGTCGCCTCGGCCGCCCGATCGAGGATGGCCGACGTCAGGTTGGCAATGGCGTGGCGCAAGGCCAGCACCTCGAGCGCCGCGCGCATCTCGGCCACTTCACGCACCTCGGCCAGATCGAAGGCTGCGACGCGCACGCCGCGGCGCGGCTCGCTGACGGCCAGCCCCTGCGCCTCCAGCCGCCGGAACGCCTCGCGGACCGGGACATGACTGGCGCCGAATTCCTCGGCCAGATGGTCCTGCCGCAGGCGCGCGCCGGGCGGCAGCGCGCCGGAGATGATCCGCTCGGCGAGAACGCGGCTGATGCGGCTTGCGATCGTATCGTCTTGGCTGTTCGTCATACGCTACTGATAGAAGGCCCGGCCGGGCCTGTCGAGCGCGCCGAGGCCCGCAGCCGATGTTGAGCTTTGCGGCCGCATCGTATACATGCCTCCGCATATCCATCTTGCGCCGCACCGCGGTCGCGCCGGCGTCACGCCCCTCCCGATAGGACAGTTTCCATGGAAGGTTTCGACCTCATCATTTTCGATTGCGACGGCGTTCTCGTCGATTCCGAAATCATCGCGGCGGAGGTCGAATCCCGCCTCCTGACCGAGGCCGGCTATCCGATCGGCGTCGAGGAAATGGGCGAGCGCTTCGCCGGCATGACCTGGCACAACATCCTGCTCACCATCGAGCGCGAGGCCTCCATCCCGCTTTCGGCAACGCTGCTCGACAAGTCGGAGAAGCTGCTCGACGCGCGGCTGGCCAACGAGGTCAAGGTGATCGACGGCGTCAAGTTCGCCCTGTCGCGGCTGCGCCGTCCCTATTGCATCTGCTCCAACTCGGCATCGCACCGGCTGGACCTGATGCTGACGCGGGTCGGGCTGAAGGAGATCTTCGCGCCGCACATCTATTCGGCCAAGGACCTCGGCCCCGACCGGGTCAAGCCGAAGCCGGACATCTTCCTGCACGGTGCGGCCCAGTTCGGCGCCGATCCGGCCCGCACGCTGGTGGTCGAGGATTCCGTGCACGGCATCCACGGGGCACGGGCCGCCGGCATGCGCGTCGTCGGCTTCACCGGCGCCTCGCACACCTACCCCTCGCATGCCGACCGGCTGACCGACGCCGGCGCCGAGACGGTGATCTCGCGCATGAGCGACCTGCCGGGCGTGATCGCGGCACTGGCGGAGTGGCAGGAGGCGATGTGAGGGTGAGGCAATAGGCAGTAGGCGGTGGGCATGTATCCCCCGGGGCGACGGGACTACCCCGCTGCAAGAGGGGCCTCCATGAAAATGAGATGGTTGTGCAGTTCGGGAGGCGCGTCGTAGTAGGGCGCGATCTCTTCGAAACCGAGAGAGCGGTAGAGGCCAAGCGCCTCATCGTGGTTGCGCCCGGTATCCAGCCGCATGATGGCGTAGCCCCGCTCGGCCGCGACGCGCACGATGCTTTCGGCGAGGCGACGGCCGAGCCCCAAGCCCCGCCCCTCCGGGCTGATGAACATGCGCTTCATCTCGCAGGTGCGATCATCGATCCGCTGCATCATCACGCAGCCGACCACCTTTCCGTTCAGGCGGGCAACAAGGATATCTCCATCCGGAGCCGCATGAATCCTCGGCAGGCTGTCCAGAAGCGCGGCCCATTGTTCCGGCGTGTAGTAGCGGTCGACGAACCAGGCGTTCTCGCCATAGCGCCACCGGCACCAGTCGAGAAAGTCGTTGCACAAGGCTCGAATGGCAGGGAAGTCGTCAGGTACGGCTGGACCGATCTGTGAGTTCTGTTCCACCTCTGCACCTCGCTCACGAGTTCTGCATCGGCAAGCGAACACTCCTTCCCGCGTTGCATAGACGCCGAAAAGAAGGCCGCGGTCGTGCTGGGCCCGAGCAATCCTGCACCGGGAGCTTGGAAATTCTCCCGCCCGGCGCCAAGTGCCCAAGCCATCATCAACTCTAGTCGAAACGCGTCTTGCGGACAATCTGCAGCAGCCTCGCCCGGCAAGCGCCGGAAGGCGCCCCAGCTATTGGCTACTGCCTACTGCCTCGCTTCACTGCGTATTGTACGGCCCTTCGTCGAAGCCGACGTAGATCTTCGAGAAGCTGCCGGCGCCGCCGGGGAGGACGACCTGTGCGTCGGTGAAGACGTATTGCGCCGTGCCTTCCGGCGGGATCGTCACGCTGAACTTGCTGAGGTTGGAATAGAGCGTCTTGCTGCCGTCGGTGGCGGCGACGCGGATGGGCAGCGTGACGGCGCCGGAGGCGCCTGCGGGACCGGAAACGACGCGGCCCTGCGCCATGACGGTGACCGTCAGGTTGCTCTCGTTCTGCACGCACTGGCGCGTGGTGGCGGACAGCGTCGCCTGGTAGAGCAGCTTTTGCGGATCGTCCTTCGCGCCGCGGGCATAGGCCCGGTGCACGGCGGTGCCTTCGCGCAGGTAGACCTGCGGGCAGGCGCCCTGGATGACCGACGGCTGCGAGGCCTGCTGTCCGATGCCGCCGGCGACGCCCATTTCGCCCGGCTTGTCGGTCTGGCTGCACCCTGCGGCGATGGCGAGTAGAGAGATGCCGAGAAGGCGGCGTGTCTTACCAATCACGTGTGTCTCACCCCTGCATTCGGACTTCTGGCGCCCGCTACAACTTATAAAAAACGGGCCTTTCTCGACCCTCGCGGATGCTCTATAGCAGCGGTGCGGCAAAAAATCGATTGTCCAAAACCGGCCTTCCACTTTTTGCTGCATCGGTCCGCATGGCAGGATTCCCCTTGGAGAAACATGCGACGGAGAAGGCTTCGGGCGAGCTGCTTTGCCATCGTCCGCCGCAACGGGAACCGCGCATGCCGCCCGGTTCGGATATGTCCAGAGGGCGCGGCAGGGACCGCGGCCGAACAGAAGGATGTTTCGTGACCACCGTCCTGCACAGACCGGCTCCGCCGCCCGCCATGCCCGCCCGCCATGCCCGCCCTCCAGAAGCCTGCCCACCGCAGGCCTGTCGTTCACTTTCAGGGATGATCACGTGAAGTACATTTCGACGCGGGGCGAGGCCCCTACCCTCGGCTTCTGCGATGCGCTGCTGGCGGGGCTTGCCAGCGACGGCGGGCTCTACGTGCCGAAGGAATGGCCCTCGTTCTCGAAGAAGGAGATCAGGGCGATGCGCGGCATGAGCTACCAGGAGGTCGCCTTCGCCGTGCTTTCGCCCTTCGTCGGCGGCGAGATCGAAGACGAGACGCTCAAGGCGATGATCGCCGAGGCCTATGCCACCTTCCGCCATCCGGCCGTGGCGCCGCTGGTGCAGACCGGGTCGAACGACTTCATCCTCGAACTCTTCCACGGCACCACGCTCGCCTTCAAGGACGTGGCGATGCAGTTGCTGGCGCGGCTGATGGACCATGTGCTGGCCGAGCGCGGCGAGCGCGCCACGATCGTCGGCGCCACCTCGGGCGATACCGGCGGGGCCGCCATCGACGCCTTTGCCGGACGCGAGCGCACCGACATCTTCATCCTCTTCCCGCACGGAAAGGTCTCGCCGGTGCAGCAGCGGCAGATGACCACCTCGAGTGCCGGCAACGTGCATGCGATTGCGGTCAACGGCAACTTCGACGACTGCCAGGACCTCGTCAAGGCGATGTTCAACGACCGGGCTTTCCGCGAGAAGATGCAGCTTTCCGGCGTCAACTCGATCAACTGGGCGCGCATCATGGCCCAGATCGTCTACTATTTCACGAGTGCGGTGGCGCTCGGCGCGCCGGACCGAAAGATCTCCTTCACCGTTCCCACGGGCAATTTCGGCGACATCTTCGCCGGCTTCGTCGCCAAGCGCATGGGCCTTCCCGTCGACCGGCTGGTGATCGCCACCAACGACAACGACATCCTGGCGCGCACGCTCAAGACCGGGCGCTACGAGATGCGCGGCGTCGTCGCCACCACCTCGCCGTCGATGGACATCCAGATCTCGTCGAATTTCGAGCGGCTTTTGTTCGAGGCCCATGGCCGCGATCCGCAGGCGGTCCGCTCCGCGATGGACAGGCTCAAGCAATCGGGCGCCTTCGAGATCGGCGAGAAGGCGCTGAAGACGATCCGCAAGGAATTCCGCGCCGGCCGCGCGACGCAGAAGCAGGTCGCAGCGACGATCGCCGAAACGCTTGAAAAGACCGGCTACCTGCTCGATCCGCACACGGCGACCGGCGTCTTCGTGGCGGCGAAGAACGCCCGCGCGGCGAGCCCGATGGTCACGCTTTCGACCGCCCATCCGGCCAAATTCCCCGCCGCGGTAAAATCGGCCAGCGGTATTGACCCGGCGCTTCCGTCGTGGCTTGCTGGCATGATGCAAAGGGAGGAGCGGTTCGAAATCCTGGATCCGGAACTGGATACCGTTGAAGCCTTCATCGGCAGACACTCCCGAATTCGGGCTTAGCGATCGCGGAAAGTCGGAACATGAAAGTTGAGTGCACCAGGCTGCCGTCAGGTCTGACGGTCGTCACCGAGACCATGCCGCATCTGGAGAGCGTCGCCCTCGGCGTGTGGATCAAGTCCGGCTCCCGAAACGAGACCACCGACGAGCACGGCATCGCCCACCTGCTCGAGCACATGGCCTTCAAGGGCACGGCGCGCCGCACTGCCCGCGAGATCGCCGAGGAGATCGAGAACGTCGGCGGCGAGGTCAATGCCGCCACCTCCACCGAGACCACCTCCTACTACGCCCGCGTGCTCAAGGACCACGTGCCGCTCGCCACCGACATCCTCGCCGACATCCTGACGGAATCGGAATTCGACGAGGAGGAACTGTCGCGGGAAAAGCACGTCATCCTGCAGGAGATCGGGGCGGCCAACGACACGCCTGATGACGTGATCTTCGACAAGTTCTCCGAGGTCGCCTATCGCGACCAGACGATCGGCCGGGCGATCCTCGGCACGCCGGAGACGGTGCTCTCCTTCCAGCCGGCGCAGATCCGCAACTATCTCGGCCGCAACTACACGACCGACCGCATGTTCGTGGTCGCCGCCGGCGCGGTCGAGCACGACAGCTTCGTCAAGGACGTCGAGAAACGCTTCGCGGCGCTGCCGCAGACCCCGTCCGCGCCGCCGGTGCTCGAGGAAGCCCACTATACCGGTGGCGACGTGCGCGAGACGCGCGACCTGATGGACGCGCAGGTGCTGCTCGGCTTCGAGGGCAAGGCCTATCATGCGCGCGACTTCTACTGTTCGCAGATCCTCGCCAACATCCTCGGCGGCGGCATGTCATCGCGGCTGTTCCAGGAAGTGCGCGAGCATCGCGGGCTTTGCTATTCCGTCTATGCCTTCCACTGGGGCTTTTCCGACACCGGCATCTTCGGCATCCATGCGGCGACCGGCGGCGAGAACCTGCCGGAACTGGTGCCGGTGATCGTCGAGGAACTGCGCAAGTCGGCCGACCGGATCGACCAGCAGGAGATCGACCGGGCCCGCGCACAGATCCGCGCGCAGCTTTTGATGGGCCAGGAAAGCCCGGCGGCCCGCGCCGGCCAGATCGCGCGCCAGATGATGCTCTACGGCCGGCCGATCCCGAACGACGAGCTGATGGAGCGCCTCGAAGGCATCACCGTCGACCGGCTGACCGACCTCGCCGGCCGGCTGTTCTTCGACACCCGCCCCACCCTTTCCGCCATCGGCCCGCTGGAGCAGCTCGCTTCCGCGAGCGACATCATCGGCTCGCTGACCCGCAGCGCCCTGCCGCAGCGCGCTGCAGGCTGAGGTGCTGCCTCCGGGCCGGCCTCGCGGGCCGGCAGTCGTCACGACAGGACCTGAAAGGACCGTCGCGGATCGCCCCGCGACGGTCCTTTGACGTCATGCGCCGGCGACCGCCGACGGGAGGCCGTGCCAAAACGAACGACGGCGAGGGCGCAGGGCAACATCCGGTTTGACGGGATCGCCGGCATTGTCCTAGTGTTGGACACAAGGCGGCGCGGTCGGCGCAACGGAGAGAATGCATGGCACGATCGGTCTTTCGGTTCCTGTCGCGGCAGTCCGACACCGTGACGCTCGAAAGCGAAACGCATTTCCTGCGCCTTCCGCGATTTGCCGATTATCGCCAGTGGTATCCGCTTCGCTCCGAAAGCAGGCGCTTCCTCGAGCCCTGGGAGCCGACCTGGCGCAACGACGAGCTTTCCGAGAGTTCCTTCCGTGCCCGCGTCGTGCGCAACGAGCAGGAGTTCGCCAGCGGCCAGGCGCTGCCGCTGTTTCTCTTCCTCAAGGCCGAGGAGCAGCAACTGCTTCTGGGCGGCCTGACGATCGGCTACATCCGCCGCGGCGCCTCGCAATGCTGCATGGTGGGTTACTGGATGGGCGAGCGCCATGCCGGCTGCGGCCACATGCTTTCCGCCCTGAAACTGGCCATCCCCTATATCTTTGGGGAGCTTCAGTTGCACCGTATCGAGGCAGCCTGTATTCCTGACAACGAGCGGAGCATCCGCCTCCTTGAAAAGGCCGGCTTTCAGCGCGAAGGCTACCTGAGGGAATATTTGAAGATAAACGGGGAGTGGCGCGACCACGTGATGTATTCGCTGCTGGCAGGGGACAGGGCCCAGCCGCGAATTCTGGCCGCGCCGGAGAGAGGGCTGCTGGACCCGCAGACGACAGGAAATTAGCGTTCCAATGACAATCCGTTTCGTGCCGACACTGCTGTTCGTCAGCCGGGTGCTCGCCCTTACCCTTCTGGCGGCGCTCTCGCTGGTCGGCCTGCTTGCGTCGACCGCGCAGGCGGTCGAGCCGGTGCAGATCTCCCGCGACGACACGGCACTCGACCTGACGGCGACGACGGAGATCTATACCGGGCGCGGCGACGCCTTCCAGGTCTCCACGGCGCCCGGCACCGACGGCATCGTGCGCCGCATCGAGGTGCGGGCGAGCAACCCCTCGCACGAGGGCGACTGGGCGGTATTCGCGCTCGCCAACATCTCCGAGGAGCAGATCGACCGCGTGATCGTGGCGCCGCATTTCCGGCTGGTGCGCTCCAAGCTGTTCTGGCCCGACCTCGGCTCGCAGCGCATCCTGTCCATCACGCCTAGCGAAGGCTTCGCCCTCGACCGCCAGCAGAGCGAGGAGGCGGACGTGTTTCGCATCACGCTGAACCCGGGCACGGTCGTCACCTTCGTGGCGGAACTGGCAACGCCGGACCTGCCGCAGATCTACCTGTGGGAACCGGACGCCTACAAGGACACGGTCAACGCCTTCACGCTCTATCGCGGCATCGTGCTCGGGATCGCCGGCCTGCTCGCGGTGTTTCTCACCATCCTGTTCGTCGTCAAGGGCACCTCGATGCTGCCGGCGACGGCCGCCCTCGCCTGGGCCGTGCTCGGCTATATCTGCGTCGATTTCGGCTTCCTGTCGAAGCTCATCAGCATCACCGCCGGCGACGAGCGGATATGGCGGGCGGGGACGGAGGTTTCGCTCGCCGTCGGCCTCGTCGTGTTCCTGTTCACCTACCTGAACCTGAACCGTTGGCACGCCCACCTCTCCTACGCCACGCTCGCCTGGATCCTCGGCCTCGGGCTGCTGTTCGGCGTCGCCGTCTACGACCCGCCGATCGCCGCCGGCATCGCCCGGCTCTCGTTCGCGCTGACGGCCTCGGCCGGCATCATCCTGATCGCCTATCTCGGCTTCAACCGCTACGACCGGGCGATCCTGCTCGTGCCTGCCTGGGCGCTGATCCTCGTCTGGCTGTTCGGCGCCTGGATGACGGTGACCGGGCGGCTCGACAACGACATCATCCAGCCCGCGCTCGGCGGCGGCCTGGTGCTGATCGTGCTTCTGATGGGGTTCACGGTGATGCAGCACGCCTTTGCCGGCGGCGCCTACCAGCAGGGCCTGTTCTCCGACCTCGAGCGCCAGTCGCTGGCGCTGACCGGCTCCGGCGACACGGTGTGGGACTGGGACGTGGCGCGCGACCGCGTCGTCACCATTCCCGACATTTCCGCCCAGCTCGGCCTTTCGCCCGGCGTCATGCACGGGGCCGCCCGCAACTGGCTGCCGCGGCTGCATCCCGACGACCGCGACCGCTTCCGCGCCACGCTCGACGTGCTCCTGGAACATCGCCGCGGCCGCCTGAACCACCAGTTCCGCGTCCGCGCCGAGGACGGCCACTACCACTGGCTGGCGATCCGCGCCCGGCCGGTGCTGGGCGCCAATGGCGAGATCATCCGCTGCGTCGGCACCATCGTCGACATCACCGAGCAACGCAATTCCGTCGACCGGCTGCTGCAGGACGCGCTGCACGACAACCTGACCGGCCTGCCCAACCGCCAGGTCTTCCTCGACCGGCTGCAATCGGTTCTGTCGATCGCGGGCTCCGGCGAGGCGGTGCGCCCGACGGTGCTGGCGATCGACATCGACCGCTACAAGCAGGTGAACGACGCACTCGGGATCGCCGCCGGCGACAATATCCTGGTGGCGCTGTCGCGGCGCCTGCGCCGGCTGCTGAAGCCGCAGGACACGCTGTCGCGGCTTTCCGGCGACCAGTTCGGCCTGATCCTGCTTTCGGAGCGCGATCCGGCCAAGGTCGCCGATTTCGCCGATGCGGTGTCGAAGGCGATCACCGTGCCGATCAACTTCGCCAACCGCGAGATCATCCTGACCGCCTCGATCGGGCTCGTCTCCTGGCTCGATCAGCAGCAGGACGCGGCAAGCCTGCTCAACGATGCCGAGCTTGCCATGTACCGGGCGAAGAAGGCCGGCGGCAACCGTGTCGAGCCGTTCCGCCCGGCCTTCCGCACCATGGGCACGGACCGACTGCAGATGGAGACGGACCTGCGCCGGGCGATCGAGCGCAAGGAACTCTCCCTCGTCTACCAGCCGATCGTGCGGCTGTCGGATGCCGAGGTCGCCGGCTTCGAGGCGCTGATGCGCTGGGAGCACCCCAAGCGCGGCAGCATCTCGCCGGAGGAGTTCATCCCCGTCGCCGAGCAGTCCGACCTGATCAGCCAGCTCGGCGCATTCGCCTTCGACAAGGCGGCGAGCGACCTGATGGACTGGCAGTTGCAGACGGGCGACCTGCCGATCTTCGTCTCGGTCAATCTTTCGAGCGCGCAGCTCCTGAACAACGAGCTCTACAACGACGTCCGCGCCGTGCTGTCCAAGACGCGCTGCGAGCCGCACAAGCTGAAGTTCGAGCTGACGGAATCGGTCGTCATGGAGAACGCCGAGCAGGCGCGGCTCGTGCTCAACAAGCTGCGCGAGGCCGGGCTCGGGCTGGCGCTCGACGACTTCGGCACCGGCTATTCCTCGCTCGCCTATCTCACCCGCTTCCCCTTCGACACGATCAAGATCGACAAGGCGCTGGTGCGCGACAGCTCCGACAAGCGGACGGTCCTGCTGCGCTCGGTGATCTCGATGGCGCGGGAGATGGAGATGCAGGTCGTCGCCGAGGGGATCGAGACGGAGGAGGACGCGATCGAACTCGGGCGGATGGGCTGCGAATACGGCCAGAGCTACCTGTTCGGCCCGCCGATCAACTACGATTCGGTGCTGCGGCTTTTGAAGGAACGATTTCCCCTGATGAAGCGCGCCTGAGCACGCTCGCGCCCTGCCCCGGCGGGGCCGCGTCTTGCGCGGCAGCGCTGCCGTCAGCGGTGCGCCTTTGCGACGATGCCGCGGATGAATTCCAGCTTCTCGACCACCGGCTGGGAGAGAACGAAGGGATAGCTGTCCGGCTGTCCCATGGAGCGCTGGATCTCGTTGACGGCGACGCTGAGCGGGATCCAGGCATCGACCAGCCGGTCGGCGCTGACGACGCGATAGGGGTCGAAATCGACCGTCGCCTCCAGTTCGTCGTGCCCTCCCCGCGGATCCGTATTGAGCCCGAAGGCGCGGGCCGTCTCCAGCGTATCGACAATGTGCAGGTAGTGCGCCCAGCATTCGGCGAAGTCTTCCGCCGCATGTGCGCTGGCATAGGTGCTGATGAAGCGCTGCTGCCAGTCGGGCGGCGGGCCGCCCTGGTAATGACGCTCGAGTGCTGCGCCATAGTCCTCGCGCTCGTCGCCGAAGAGTTCGCGGGCGCGCTGCAGATCGGCCTCGTCGCCAAGAAGCTGGCCCCAGTAGAAATGGCCGATCTCGTGGCGCAGATGGCCGAGCAGCGAACGGTAGCGCTCGTCCATGGCGACGCGCACGGCTTCGCGCACGTCGTCGTCGGCCTCCGCCGCCCTGAGGCTGATCAGCCCGTCCTCGTGGCCGGTCATCGCCGGCACGACATTGCCGTTCGCATCGACCTCGTCGGCGAGGAAGTCGAAGACCAGCCCGCCGTCGGGCTGCTGCTCGCGGGTCGGATGCGGCAGGTTCCAGCGCAGCAACGAATAGAACAGGTGGTGCTGCGCGGCAGAGATCCGCCGCCAGCGCTCCAGCCCCACCGGATCGGTGGTCGGCACGACGCGGTTATGGATGCAGACGGCGCAGAAGGCATCCCCGCTCTCGACCGGCACCAGCCAGTTGCAGACGTCGATTGCGGCATTGTCGCAGAAGCGGAAGCCCTGGCCCGCGCGGCCCTCGATCTCCCATGTCCCCTCCTCCGCCATCGGCGCCAGCGCATGGAGACGCATGTCGCCGATATCGAAGCCGAGCCGGGAGCCGCAGCGCACGCAGGCGCGATTGCCGAAATGCAGGGTCTGCCCGCAGGATTCACATTGGAAGAGACGCATGGCGACCTCCGGGCACGATTGCTTTCGGAAAGGGTCCGCGCACAACGCCCATCGACCGAACAGGTTCCGCCGCGGCGAACCGGGACCGCCTTGGGTGCCCGGAGGCGCGCAAGACGCTCAGGCGTGCCCGGCTTCCATGGACAGCATGGCCGGGGTGACGCCCATCAGCGCGAGCGCACGGTCGTACTTCGCCTCGACCGGCGTGTCGAAGATCAGGTCTTCCGATGCCGGGCAGGTCAGCCAGCCGTTGGAGACGATCTCGTTCTCCAGTTGCCCGGCGCCCCAGCCGGCATAGCCGAGCATCAGCAGCCCGCGTTTCGGCCCTTCGCCGCGCGAAATGGCGCGGACGATGTCGAGGGTGGCCGTCAGGCTCATATCGTCGCTGACCGGGATGCTGGATTCGGACGAATAATCGTCTGAGTGGAGCACGAAGCCCCTGCCGCTCTCGACCGGGCCGCCGGAGCGGATCGGGAAATCGATGGTGCGCGACGGCAGGCGGATCACCTCGTCCTCCTCGACCAGTTGGAGGTGCAGCAGGACGTCGGTGAAGCTCATCTGCTGCGGGCGGTTGATGACGAAGCCCATGGCCCCGTCGTCGGAATGGGCGCAGATATAGACGACGGTGCGCTCGAAATTCTTGTCGAGCATACCCGGCATGGCGATCAGGAATTGACCGTCAAGAAAGCCCCGTTCTCGTCTGTTTTTCAGGACCGACATCGCCATAATGCAAACAGCCTATCAATTCGCACCGAAATGAAAAGCGCCTTCTGGTCGCTCCGACGCTTTTGTTCGACGCTGCGGGAGGAACATTGTAAAGAACTGGGACAGCGGCTTCACCATTCAAGTGAACATCTTCGAAAAGGCCGGCCGGAGCCACGCAATCGCCGCCGTGAACGCATAGATCGTGATCCCATGACAGGTTTTCAGACAGGCTTTCACTTCCCTCTCCTTGCCCTCGCGCTGCTGGCGATCTCGCCGGGGGCGGGCTCTGCGGCAACCTCGCCCTGGGCGGAGACGGAGGGCGGCCGCGTCCGCCTGATCGTGCTGCCGGAGGAGGTGGACGGGCGCATTCCCGCCCTCCTCGACATCGAGCTGCAGCCGGGCTGGAAGACCTACTGGCGCGATCCGGGCGAGAGCGGGATCTCGCCCACGGTCACGATGGCGCCGGAGAGCGGGCTGGTCGTGGAGGCGATCCGCTTTCCCCTGCCCAAGCGCTTTTCCGACGGCTTCACCGCCTATACCGGCTACGACCGCTCGCTCGCCCTGCCGCTGACGCTGAAGCGGCAGCAGGCGACGCAGGGCGATCGCATCACGGCCTCGGTCTTCCTCGGCGTCTGCGAGAACATCTGCATCCCGCTGCAGGCGGAGCTTTCGGTGGACATGGCCAAGGTGTCCGTCGCCAACCCGATCGAGGCCGCGATGGCGGCGGCGGCCGAGGCTGCCCTGCCGGCGGCGGCCTCGCCCGACTTCGCCGTCACAGAGGCCCGCTGGAACACCGAGGGCAGCGCCCTTTCCGTCATCTTCACCGCGCCGGAGCCTTCGGCGGGGAAGCCGTTGCAGGTGTTCGTTTCCGGGCCGGAGGGCTTCCAGTTCGATACCGGGGCGGCACCGGTGCGCAGCGGCGATTCCTACCGCGTCAACGTCCCGCTGCGGCACAAGCCGAAGGCGGCCAGCCTCGAAGACGCCGCCCTTCTCTTCACCGCCGAGAGCGGCGGCCGGGCGATGGAAATGCCGCTTGTCATCGACTGACCAGCGCCTATTATCCGCGGCCGACCGCCGGCGCAATTCGCGCGGCGAAGACAAGCCAAGGAGAACGATCGTGACGATTGCCGTAGGAGAGAAACTGCCCGACCTGAAGCTCAAGGAACCGACCGCGGACGGCCCGGCGGAGGTCTCGACCGGCGATCTGTTCAAGGGCAAGCGCGTCGTGCTCTTCGCCGTTCCCGGCGCGTTTACGCCGACCTGCTCGCTGAACCACCTGCCCGGCTATCTGGAGAACCGCGACGCGATCCTCGCCAAGGGCGTCGACGAGATCGCCGTCATCGCCGTCAACGACCCGTTCGTCATGACCGCATGGGCCAAGGAGACCGGCGGCCTCGGCAAGATCCGCTTCCTCGCCGACGGCAGCGCCCAGTTCGCCAAGGCTGTCGGCCTCGACATCGACCTCACCCCCAACGGCCTCGGCGTGCGCTCCAAGCGCTATTCGATGCTGGTCGAGGACGGCGTGGTCAAGACGCTCAACATCGAGGAAAGCCCCGGCCAGGCGACCGTCTCGGCGGCGGCGGCGATGATCGGGCAGCTCTGAAGGCCGAGCTCATCTGGCGATAAAATTCCTCCTGCCGCGAAAGGCGCAAGATGCGTCCCGCGGCGGGAGCGACCTGCCCCCCCATTCTCGTTTCGACCGTTAGGCAATATGCGAAAGCGCCGCCCGGTAGTCTTCTTCGCGATTGCACCAGATGACGGCGAAACAGGACGTCCAGCCCTTCAACTTCATCGCGGCATGGCGGTGGTTTCCGTCGCGGACAAGAAGACGCCCCCCTTGCCATTCGACGATCAGGGGCGGCAAGCTTTCCGCATCGACGAGGCCGTCGGAAATGACGTCGATCCGCTCGCTCCACACATCGCCGGGGACACGATAGGCCATTCCGGCCTCCGGTCCGCAACAGCGCTCCAGCCGCGAAAGCTCCAGGGAGACGGGACCGATCCAATGGCGCTCCTGAAGCAGGAGCCCGTCGCGAAGCCCATGATTCGCCCAGTAGCCGCTTGCAAGATAGTCCAGCACCCAACACTGCAGCCGGCCTGACCGGGCACTCTCCGCGCATGTTTCGAGGTCAAACATCGTGCGCTCTCACCGCTTCTTGAACGGCTCCATGCCCATGCGCGCGAGTTCGTCGGCCCGTTCGTTTTCCGGGTGGCCGGCGTGGCCCTTGACCCAGTGCAGCGTCACCTTGTGGCGGCGACGGGCTTCGTCGAGGGCCTGCCAGAGCTCGCCGTTCTTGACCGGCTTCTTGTCGGCGGTCTTCCAGCCGTTCTTCTTCCAGCCATGGATCCACTTCTCGATGCCGTCCATGACGTATTTGGAGTCGGTGTAGAGATCGACCTCGCAGGGCGCCTTGAGCGCGTCGAGCGCGGAGATCGCGGCCAGAAGCTCCATGCGGTTGTTGGTCGTCTGCGGTTCGCCGCCGGAGAGCTCCTTCTCGACCTCGCCATAGCGCAGCACCGCCCCCCAGCCGCCCGGGCCCGGATTGCCCGAGCAGGCTCCGTCGGTGAAAATATCGACATGCTTCATCTGTGCACCAGGCCGTATTCTTCCGCCGACTTCACCTGGCGATGGAAGCGCAGCTTCCTCAGGTATTCGAGCGGATCCTTCTTCACGACGAGCGCGCCCGGCGGCGTCGTCAGCCAGTCGTAGAGGCGCGTGAGGAAGAATCGCAGCGCCGAGCCGCGGGCGAGCAGCGGCAGCGAGCGCAGTTCCGCGCCGTTCAGCGGCCGCACCTGCTCGTAGCCGTCCAGCAGCGCCATGCCCTTGGTCAGGTTGAACGAGCCGTCCTTCTCGAAGCACCAGGCGTTGAGGCAGATGGAGACATCATAGGCAAAGGTGTCGTTGCAGGCGAAGTAGAAATCGATCAGGCCGGAGAGCTGGTCGCCGATGAAGAAGACGTTGTCGGGGAAGAGATCGGCATGGATGACGCCGTGCGGCAGCGTCTTCGGCCAGTGGCTTTCGAGGAAGGCCAGTTCCTCGGCGATTTCGCCCTGCAGGCCGGGCTCGACTTCGTCGGCGCGGGCGGCGGACTTGTCCCAGAGCGGCCGCCAGCCGTCGACGGAGAGCGCATTCCTGCGGGTGAGCTGGAAGCCCGCGCCTGCGACATGCATCTCCGCCAGCGCCCGGCCGACCTCGCGGCAGTGCTTCGCCGCCGGCTTGCGCAGCCACATGCCCTCGAGAAAGGTGATCATGGCGGCGGGCCGGCCGGAAAGCTCGCCCAGCAACGCGCCGTCCTTGCGCGACAGCGGCAGCGGGCAGCTCAGGCCGCGATCGGCCAGATGATGCATCAGGCCGAGGAAGAACGGCAGGTCCTTCGGCTCGACGCGCTTTTCGTAGAGCGTCAGGATGAAGGCGCCCTTGGTCGTGTGCAGCAGGAAATTGGAATTCTCGACGCCCTCGGCGATGCCCTTGTACGAGAGCAGCGTCCCCACCTCGTAGTCGGTCAGAAAGCGGGCGAGGTCGTCCTCGGTGATATCGGTGTAGACTGCCAAATCTCTAGCTCACGCTCCGGGCCCGGCGGCCCCCATCCTATTCGCCGTTGACGAAGGCCATGTCGGCCGGCGTCAGTTCGACGTTGCGCAGTTCGCGGTTCACGAGGAAATTCTCCGTCTCCTCCACCGTGTCGGCCAGTTCGACCGTGGTGTCGTAGCGGGCGCGGAAGGCCTCGATGATCTCGTCGACGATGACTTCGGGGGCCGAAGCACCCGCCGACAGGCCGACGGTACTGACATCGCCGAGGCCGTTCCAGTCGATTTCGGACGCGCGCTGGACAAGCAACGACTTTTTGGCCCCTGCCCTGAGTGCGACCTCGACGAGGCGCTTGGAATTAGACGAATTCGGTGCGCCGACGATGAGGAAGAGGTCGCAGCCGGGGGCTGCCTGCTTGACCGCCTCCTGCCGGTTGGTGGTGGCGTAGCAGATCGAATCGGCCGCCGGCGCCGTCAGGTTGGGAAAGCGCTCCTTCAGCCGCGCGATCACGCCGGCCGTGTCGTCCACCGACAGGGTGGTCTGGGTGACGAAGCCGAGATTGTCGGGATCGGCCGGCTGATAGACGTCGGCATCCTCGATCGTCTCGACGAGCGAGACGGTCCCCTCCGGCAGTTGCCCCATCGTGCCGATCACCTCGGGATGGCCGGCATGGCCGATCAGGATGACATGGCGGCCGAGACGCTGGTGGCGTATGGCCTGCTTGTGCACCTTCGAGACCAGCGGGCAGGTGGCGTCGAGGTAGAAAAGATTGCGGGAGACGGCATCCTCGGGCACCGACTTCGGCACGCCATGGGCGGAGAAGACGACCGGCTGGGCGCGGTGCTCCTCGGGGATCTCGTCCAGTTCCTCGACGAAGATCGCGCCCTTCGCTTCCAGTCCCTCGACGACGTAGCGGTTGTGCACGATCTCGTGGCGCACATAGACCGGCGCCCCATAGGCCTTCAGCGCCAGCACGACGATCTGGATCGCCCGGTCGACGCCGGCGCAGAAGCCGCGCGGGCCGCACAGGCGGATCGTCAGGGGAGAGAGGGCAGTCGAAGAAGCCATGTCAGGATGTCACCGGTGTCCGATTGATGTAGGTGCCCGCGGGCCTTGCCGCCAGCCGTCATTCGCATCTTTGCGAAGCCACTGGCATTTATCACAAATTGACGTCGATGAAAGCGCCAAGCCGCCACCCGGCCCCTCAGCGCCGCGACCGCCAGGCATAGAGCCCCGCGACCCCCACCAGCGCCAATGCCAGTCCGTACCACGTCAATGCGTATTGCAGATGATTGTTGGGCAGCTCGAACTGGGTCACCCCGCCCACGGGAAAGCCGCCCGGATTGGGCGTGGCGTCGGCATCGACGAAGAAGGGCACGAGGGTTCCGGGCGCGACACCCGCGCTCGCCGCCATGGCGTCGAGGTCCTTCCAGTAGAACACGTTCTTGGCAAGATCGTTGTCGGGGACGAGCGAGGACGGCTTGCCGGCCAGCCTGTCGCGGGCAAGCCCGGTGACGGTCCGCTCGCCCGCCGCCTGCCCGTCCGGCCGCGTCGCGGGCTCCTTCAGGTCATAGGGAACGAAGCCGCGGTTGACGAAGACGGCGCGGCCGTCGGCAAGGCGCAGCGGCGTATAGACGTGATAGCCGGACCGGCCCGCATAGGTCGCCAGGAAATGGCGTTCCCGGTCGTTCTCGAAGGTGCCGGTCACGGTCACGGGGCGGTATTCGATATCGGCGCCGCCTGCCTTCATCGCCTCGATGGCAGAGAGCGGAACGGCGGCCTCGGTGCGCCGCTCGGCGATGTCGGCGAGCAGTTTCTCCTTCCAGGCGAGCCGCTGCATCTGCCAGGTGCCGAGCGACAGGAGCACGGCGAGCGCGGCCAGAAGGACGAGGCCGGAAAGGACCGCCCGGAGCGGGCGGCGGCCGGGCTGCCGCACCGGTTCAGCCACGATCACCCTCGTGATCGGTCCGGCGGTCGATCTCGCCGGGGCGGGCGTTGTTCCTGTACTGCAGCGCGATCAGCACGCCCTTGAGCATGCGCGTCAGCGCCAGGCCGAAGGCGATGGCGAACGGGATCCACAGGATGAAATGCAGCCAGAGCGGCGGGCTGTAGCTGACCTCCATCCACAGTGCCGTGCCGACGACGACGAAGCCGACGATCAAAAGCACGAACACGACGGGCCCGTCGCCGGCATCGATGAAGGAATAGTCCAGCCCGCAGGCGGCGCACTCCGGCTTCAGCTTCAGGTAGCCGTCGAAGAGCTTGCCGTGCCCGCACCGGGGGCAATGGCCGCGCAGTCCGGTCGAAACCGGATCGACCGGCGGATAGAGGGCCTTGTCTTCATTCATGTCACGCTCCATTGCGGTCGTCTGTCAACGGTCCGCGAATACGAAAACGGCCGCATTGCTGCGGCCGCCACGTTCGATCGCATCACGCCCTCACATATGGGCGACCGGTGCGCCCCATCCGCCCCAGATGTAGATGGCGAAGAAGAGGAAGAGCCAGACCACGTCGACGAAATGCCAGTACCAGGCGGCGGCTTCGAGGCCAAAATGCTGCTTGGGCGTAAACGCACCGTTGATGGCGCGAAGCAGGCAGACCAGCAGGAAGACCGTGCCGACGAAGACGTGGAAGCCGTGGAAGCCGGTCGCCATGAAGAACGTCGCGCCGTAGATCGAATCCTTGAAGGCGAACGGCGCGTGCATGTATTCGTAGATCTGCACGAAGGAGAAGAGCACGCCGAGCAGCACGGTCAGCGTCAGGCCGTTGACCAGGCCCTTGCGGTCGTTGTGCAGGATCGCGTGGTGCGCCCAGGTCACGCAGGTGCCCGAGAGCAGCAGGATGACGGTGTTGTAGAGCGGCAGGTGCCAGGGGTCGAGGACCTCGATGCCCTGCGGCGGCCAGACGCCGCCGGTGTGCTCCACGCGGGTCGCCTGGATGGCTTCGCCGGGGAACAGGCTGGCGTCGAAGAAGGCCCAGAACCAGGCCACGAAGAACATCACCTCCGAGGCGATGAACATGATCATGCCATAGCGCAGGTGCAGGGAGACGACGCGGGTGTGGTGACCCTCGTTGCCTTCCTTGATCGTGTCCGCCCACCAGCCGAACATGGCATAGAGCGTGATCGCCAGCCCGATGATCATGATCCAGGGGTTGGCCATCTCGATGCCGAACAGCTTCAGCGAACCGCCGGCGTGATAGCGCATGTAGACGATGCCGCCGAGCGCAAGCACGAAGGCGCCGATCGACGACAGGAGCGGCCACGGGCTCGGATCTATGATGTGGTAGTCGTGATTCTTCTGATGCGCATCCGCCATGTCAGTCATCCCCGAATGTCTCCATTGTCGCTTCCGGCGTTGCCGTCGGAAACGCTTGTCTCCTAGAGCTTGTCCGTATCCTTGCCGCCCGCATCCGTCACCGAAGCCACGGGCTTCGTCCTCTCATGCGGGAAGAAGGTATAGGAAAGCGTTATCGTGTGGACGTTCTTCGTCTCCACCGGCTCGATGATCGCCGGATCGACGAAGAAGAGGACCGGCATTTCCATCTCCTCGCCGGGCTCCAGCGTCGTCTCGGTGAAGCAGAAGCACTGCACCTTGTTGAAATAGGCGCCGGTCGCCTCGGGCGTGACGTTGAAGGTCGCCTGCCCGGTCGTCGCGACCGTCGAATTGTTGCGGGCACGGTAGTTCACCATGACCGTCTCGCCGATCTTCAGCTCGATCTCGCGCTGCACCGGCTCGAAGGCCCAAGGCAGGCCCGGGCCGGTATTGGCGTCGAAGCGGACCTTGATCGTCTTGTTCAGGATGACGGAGGAGGCCTGCTCGACGCGCTGCGTCGTGCCGCCATAGCCCGTCACCTTGCAGAACATCTCGTAGAGCGGCACGGCGGCATAAGCCATGCCGAGCATGCCGACGACGAAGGTCAGGCACACCGCGACGACCGTCCCGTTGCCCGACTTCTTCGTCCCGCCCGTCTCGTTGCTTGCCATGTCTCAGCCCACCATTCCGCCGGCGATCTTGACCAGCGTGATGACGTAGAAGAGCGCAACCAGGGCCGCGAGCACGACGGCAAGCGCGATGTTGCGGCCGCGTCGCGACTTCTTCTGCTTGTCGCTCAGGGTGACCATTTCCATCAGAGGCTCCATCCTGCGGCCATCAGGGCGCGATCGATCATCAGGCCGGCGAAGATGGCGAAGAGGTAGAAGATCGAATAGGCGAAGAGCTTCTTCGCCGGGACCATGGCGCGGTCGCCCTCGGGCATGCGCAGCACGCCGACCGAGTACCAGACGAAGACGGCGCCCATGGCGGCGGCGAAGATCCCGTAGCCGAGGCTGGCAAAGCCAAGACAGCTCGGCACGACGGAGATGATCGCCGTGAGCACGGCATAGATCATGATCTGGTGCTTCGTCGTCTTCTCGCCGGCGACGTTGGGCAGCATCGGCACGCCGACGTCGGCATAGTCCTTCATCTTGAACAGCGCCAGCGCCCAGAAATGGGCCGGCGTCCAGAGGAAGGTGATCAGGAAGAGGACGATGCTCTCGACCGAGACGCCGCCGGTGACGCAGGCCCAGCCGATCATCGGCGGGAAGGCGCCGGCGGCTCCGCCGATGACGATGTTCTGCGGCGTCGAGCGCTTCAGCCACATCGTGTAGATAACGGCGTAGAAGAAGATGGTGAAGGCGAGAAGGCCGGCCGACAGCCAGTTCACCGCAAGCCCGAGGATCGCGACCGAGAAGGCCGACAGCGTCAGCCCGAAGGCGAGCGCCTCGCGCGGACGGATCCGGCCGGAGGGAATGGGGCGCTTGGCGGTGCGCGACATGACCGCGTCGATGTCGGCGTCGTACCACATGTTCAGCGCACCGGAAGCACCGGCGCCGACGGCGATGCAGAGCAGGGCAATCACCCCGATGACCGGGTTGATGTGGCCGGGCGCCAGCACCAGGCCGGCAAGGGCGGTGAAGACGACGAGCGACATGACGCGCGGCTTCAGAAGCTCGAAATAATCGCGCGCAGTCGCCTCGGAGAGGACAAGGTCCCCGCCGTCGACAGCCGCTTCGTGATGATCGATGATTGCCATTTGCCTGTCGCTTTTCCTGGCCGGGTCATCCGGCCCCCAAGGTGCGAGGCCGCCGCGGGACGGCGGCCTCCATGTTCGATCCGGATCCTACTTGATCTTCGGAAGCTGTTCCCACTGGTGGAACGGCGGCGGCGAGGACAGCTGCCATTCCAGCGTGTTCGCACCTTCGCCCCAGGGGTTGTCACCGGCGAGACGCTTCCTGGCGAAGGCGTCGAAGACGCCGTAGAGGAAGATCAGGACGCCGATGCCCGAGATGTAGGAGCCGTAGGACGATACCATGTTCCAGCCGGCGAAGGCATCCGGATAGTCGATGTAGCGGCGCGGCATGCCGGCGAGGCCGAGGAAATGCTGCGGGAAGAACACCAGGTTCACGCCGATGAACATGACCCAGAAGTGCAGCTTGCCGAGGAACTCGGAATACATGTAGCCGGTCATCTTCGGGAACCAGTAGTACCAGGCTGCGAAGATGGCGAAGACGGCGCCGAGCGACAGCACGTAGTGGAAGTGGGCGACCACGTAGTAGGTGTCGTGCAGCGAACGGTCGAGGCCGGCATTGGCGAGCTGGACGCCGGTGACGCCGCCGACGGTGAACAGGAAGATGAAGCCAATCGCCCAGACCATCGGCGTGGTGAAGCGGATCGAGCCGCCCCACATCGTCGCAATCCACGAGAAGATCTTGATGCCGGTCGGAATGGCGATGACCATCGTGGCGAAGACGAAGTAGCGCTGCGTGTCGAGCGACAGGCCGACCGTGTACATGTGGTGCGCCCACACGATGAAGCCGACGGCGCCGATCGCCACCATGGCGTAGGCCATGCCGAGATAGCCGAAGATCGGCTTGCGCGAGAAGGTCGAGACGATGTGGCTGACGATGCCGAAGCCCGGCAGGATCAGGATGTAGACTTCCGGGTGGCCGAAGAACCAGAACAGGTGCTGGAACAGGATCGGGTCGCCGCCGCCTTCAGGCGCGAAGAATGCCGTGCCGAAGTTGCGGTCGGTGAGCAGCATGGTGATGCCGCCTGCCAGGACCGGCAGCGAGAGCAGAAGCAGGAAGGCGGTGATCAGAACCGACCAGGCAAACAGCGGCATCTTGTGCAGCGTCATGCCGGGAGCGCGCATGTTCAGGATCGTGGTGATGAAGTTGATCGCGCCGAGGATCGACGAGGCGCCGGCGATGTGCAGGCCGAGGATGACGAAGTCCATCGCGGGACCGGGCATGCCTGATGTCGAGAACGGCGGATAGATCGTCCAGCCGCCACCCGCACCGTAGGCGCCCGCGGGGCCTTCGACGAACATCGACAGGAACACCAGCAGGAAGGCCGGCGGCAGCAGCCAGAAGGAGATGTTGTTCATGCGCGGGAAGGCCATGTCCGGCGCGCCGATCATGATCGGCACCATCCAGTTGGCAAAGCCGCCGATCAGCGCCGGCATGACCATGAAGAAGATCATGATGAGGGCGTGCGCGGTGGTGAACACGTTGAACATGTGCTTGCCGCCGTCGATGGCGGCATCGCCTTCGAAGCCGTAGACCATCTGGGCCAGACCGTGGAAGATCTGGATTCCCGGCTCCTGCAGCTCGGCGCGCATGGCGATCGAGAGCGCGCCGCCGATGATGCCGGCGATGATCGCGAAGATCAGATAGAGCGTCCCGATGTCCTTGTGGTTCGTGGAGAGGAACCAGCGGACGAAGAACGAGGGCTTGTGGTCGTGATGACCGTGGTGGTCATCGTGGGCAGCGGTTGTTCCGGCCATGGAAGGCTCTCCCTTGAATTACTGCGCGGCGTTCTGGGCGACGTCGACGGACTTCTTTTCTCCGTCGATGGACGCCATCAGAGCCTTGTTGGCCTCGCCGACATTGGTGGCCGCCGCAGCGAGCCAGGTGTCGAACTTCTCCTGCGAGACGACGCGGATCGCGATCGGCATGTAGGCATGGTCCTTGCCGCACAGCTCGGAACACTGGCCGTAGAACAGGCCTTCGCGGTCGGCCTTGAACCAGGTCTCGTTCATGCGGCCCGGGATGGCGTCGATCTTGACGCCGAAGGACGGCATGGCGAAGGCGTGGATCACGTCGGCGCCGGTGACGAGAAGACGAACGTGCTTGCCAACGGGAACGACGACTTCGTTGTCGACGGCGAGCAGCCGCGGATAGGTGGCGCGGTCTTCCTTGCCGAGCGCGGCGCGGTCGCCGTCCTGCAGCAGCAGGCTGTCGAACGAGACCGGAGCTTCGCCGACCTGGTACTCGTAACCCCAGTACCACTGGTAGCCGGTGGCCTTGACGGTCAGCTCCGGTTCACCGGTCGGGGCGAGCTGCCGGGTCAGGAGCTGGAACGAGGGAACGGCCAGAAGCAGCAGGATGATGACCGGGCCGATGGTCCAGATCACCTCGATTGTTGTGTTATGGCTGGTGCGCGAGGGAACCGGATTGGCGCGCTCGCGGAACTTGACCACGATAATGATAAGGAGAACCAGGACGAAGAGCGTGATCGGAACGATGAACCACAGGGTATACTGCTCGAACCAGCGAATTTCCTCCATGATGGAGGTGGCTGCGGGCTGCAGTCCCCTCTGCCAGTCGACCGGCTGGTCGGCGAGGGCGCCCGAGCCAAACAGCAGACAGCTCAAAGCCGCCAGCGCTGCAAAAACCTTGTTTATCACGTCATATCTCCCCAAAGCGTTTGATAGGGATCAAACGATTGCCGCAGAATCCCCGCTATGCTGACTGCTTAAAATCATAGTTTCCGGTTTGCCGCAACAGCGACAGGACTTTGTGCATGCGGCATTTTTGCGCAAAATCAAGTCTGCGGCGCAGCCATCCAGATTTTTGCCGGATTGTCTCTTAAAACGCGCGCGACCGATGCGGGAACACCCCTGCACAGGCGACCGCGCGGTGCGGACGGGCGGAACCGATGGCAAAGGCGCCGGAAAGCATGCGGGCGTCCAATTTCCGCCGTATAGACTGGAAAAGACGGCGGAGGGCTTTTCATTTTCGCCGGCGCTATTCAAGAATGGCGCGTGTGATTCGAGATTTCGAGGTATTCATGGGTTCCCGCTCCCCTTCGCGTCTGGCACGGGCGGTCCGCGCAATCGCCGCACTCGCCATCCTGGCGACCGGCACGCCGGCCCTGTCGCAGGCGCCCCAGCAGCCGGGCACGGTGAAGGCCAACCATGGCGCGTGGTCGATCGTCTGCGACCAGCCGGCCGGTGCTTCGGGCGAGCAGTGCGCGCTGATGCAGAACGTCATCGCCGAGGACCGTCCCGAGGTCGGGCTCTCCGTCGTCATCCTCAAGACGGCCGACCGCAAGGCGAAGATCCTGCGCGTGCTGGCCCCGCTCGGCGTGCTCTTGCCTAACGGGCTCGGCCTGAACGTCGACGGCAAGGACATCGGCCGCGCCTACTTTGTGCGCTGCTTCTCCGACGGCTGCTATGCCGAGGTGGTGCTCGAGGACGAACTCCTGAAGACCTTCCGCTCCGGCGCCACCGCCACCTTCATCGTCTTCCAGACGCCGGAGGAAGGCATCGGCATCCCCGTCGACCTCAAGGGCTTCGGCGAAGGCTACGACGCGCTGCCGTAGGATCATGGCTTCCTAGACAAGGGCCGTAGCCGGCCTCCGTCACGCCGGTGTCCGAGCCGGCCTGATGGCAGGTGGCGGTGTCGCGAGCCTGGCACGGTGAGCCCCCTCATCCGGCCCTTCGGGCCACCTTCTCCCCGAGGGGAGAAGAGGGAGATCGGGGCGGCGCCTCGTTCATCGGGGGCAGGTCCTCGCGATCCGTGTTTCGCCCCTGCCCTGCCTCGCTTCCTCTCCCCCACCTCACTCGCCTCCCTCTGCTTGCCCTGCCGGGGGTGAGCCTCTACATAAGCTGCCAATTGCCAATCCAGGAGCAGCCCATGAACACCGACCTGACCTCCCTGTTCGATGCCGACGAGGCGGCAGTGCGGGCGGTGCTCGCGCAAACGGTGAAGAATGCGGACGACGGCGAACTCTATCTGGAGCATGCGCAGGCGGAATCGCTGACTTTCGACAACGGGCGCCTGAAGGGCGGCAGCTTCAACACCGACCAGGGTTTCGGCCTGCGCGCCGTCGCCGGCGAGGCGGTCGGATACGCCCATTCCGGCGAGATGTCGCTTGCGGCGCTGAAGCGCGCCTCGGACGCTGCGGGCGCGGTCACCCGCGGCTATGCCGGCAGCTATGCGGCCGCGCCGCAGGGCACGAACCGCAGGCTCTACGGCCCGGAGAACCCGATCGGCAGCCCCGGCTTCGAGGAAAAGGTCGCGCTGCTGCAGGACATCGACGCCTATCTGCGCGGCAAGGACGCCAAGGTCCGGCAGGTGACGGCATCAATCTCCGCCAGCTGGCAGGTGGTCAACATCCTGCGCGCCGACGGTCACCGGGTTACCGACGTCCGGCCAATGACGCGCGTCAGCATCTCCGTCGTGGTCGGCGAAGGCGACCGGCAGGAAAGCGGTTCCTTCGGCATGGGCGGGCGGCGCGGCTTCGGCGAGTTCCTGACGACCGAGAGCTGGCAGCAGGGCGCCGACGAGGCGCTGCGCCAGGCGCTCGTCAACCTCGAGGCGATCGAGGCGCCGGCAGGCACCATGGACGTGGTGCTGTCCTCCGGCTGGCCGGGCGTGATGCTGCACGAGGCGGTCGGGCACGGGCTGGAGGGCGACTTCAACCGGAAGAAGACCTCGGCCTTTTCGGGCCTTCTCGGCGAGCAGGTGGCGGCCAGGGGCGTCACCGTGGTCGACGACGGCACGATCGAGAGCCGGCGCGGCTCGCTGACCGTCGACGACGAGGGCACGCCGTCCGGCTACAACGTGCTGATCGAGGACGGCAAGCTGGTCGGCTACATGCAGGACCGGCAGAACGCCCGGCTGATGGGCATGGAAGCGACCGGCAACGGCCGCCGCCAGTCCTATGCCCACACGCCGATGCCGCGCATGACCAACACCTACATGCTCTCCGGCGACAAGACGCCGGACGAGATCATCGCCTCGGTGAAGAACGGCATCTACGCCGTGTCCTTCGGCGGCGGCCAGGTGGACATCACCTCCGGCAAGTTCGTGTTCGGCTGCACCGAGGCCTACCTGATCGAGAACGGCAAGGTCGGCGCGCCGGTGAAGGGCGCGATGATCATCGGCAACGGGCCCGACGCGATGCGCCGGGTGACCATGGTCGGCAACGACACGAAGCTCGACACCGGCATCGGCATGTGCGGCAAGGCCGGCCAGAGCGTCCCCGTCGGCGTCGGCCAACCGCACCTGCGCATGGACCAGATCACGGTGGGCGGCACCAAGGCGTGAGCGGGGCCGCATGAGGCGCCGGAGGCCGCAACGAAGCGTTAACGGTCCGGATACCATGATGCTCCATAAAGGCGGCTGGGAGATCTGCCTACGGGAGCGCCGATGCCGACATTGAAAAATGTTATGCGCCGCAGCCTCAAGCATGCGGCCATAGCCGGTGGACTGGAACTGTCGAGCCTGGCGGGCCGGGCCGGGCTGATGTCGTCGGCGCGCGGGCGCGGCGCGATCTTCACGTTGCACCACGTCCGCCCGAAGACCGCGCACGCCTTCGATCCGAACGCCCACCTCGAAATCACCCCCGAATTCCTCGACGAGACGCTGACGCTGCTGGCCGCCGAAGGCTACCAGTTCGTGCCGCTGCACCACATGGAAGCGCGGATGGCGATCGCCCGGCCGGAGGAGCGCTTCGCCGCCTTCACGCTCGACGACGGCTACCGCAACAACGCCGTCCATGCCCAGCCGGTCTTCACCGAGCACCGCGTTCCCTTCACCGTCTTCGTCACCGGCGGCTTCTGCTGCCGCACGCACAGCATCTGGTGGGAGACGCTGACCGATCTGCTACGGGCGCTGCCGCATATCGAATTCGACTTCGGCTCCGGGCCGGTGACGCTGCCGCTGGCGACGACCTGGCAGAAGGACGCGGCCTTCAACCGCTTTGCCGCCTTCATCCAGTCCGGCGACGAGACGAGCCGCGTGGCGAGCCTCGACAGGGCGGCCAGGGCGCACGGGATCGATCCGCTGCTGATTACCGAACGGCTGATCATGCGCGAACCGGAACTGAAGAGCCTGGTGCTGAACCCGCTCGCCACGCTCGGCGCGCACACGATCAGTCACCGGGCGCTTGCAAGGCTGGAGGAGCACGAGGCGCTGGAGGAGATGCAGGCCTCGGCCGAGCGTATCGAGTGCATCACCGGCGTGCGTCCCCTCACCTTCGCCTTCCCCTATGGCTTCGGCGGCACGGTGACGCCGCGCGAATACAAGCTGGCGGCCGAGGCGGGCTTCAAACTGGCGGTGACCACCATGCCCGGAACGCTGGAGCATCGCAGCTTCGACACGCCGACGGCGCTGCCGCGCATCTCGGTGAACGGGCTCTACCAGAAGCGCAAGTATGTCGCAGCGCTGGCGTCGGGCATCCCCTTCCGGCTGATGGGCCGCTAATACCAACCTGCACTGATATTGACCGATTGCGCCGGAGCGATTTTGGTCTGCGGCCAGGAGAAAACCGCAGTCGGACCTGTCGGTCCGGCGAAGATTTTCGACGCCGTCCGCAGTCCAAAAGCGCCCGGCCCTCCGGGTGGGCCGCCTGTCGGCCACCGGCGGCGTCGCAATCCTCGACCGATGCTAAGGCATCGCTCTGCGGTATGCTCCTTGCCGGATGACCGCAGGCGGTCCCACGCAATCGGTCAATATCAGTGCAGGTTGGTATGAGGCGGGCGGGCGCCGGCCCGCGCGCCTGCATCCGCCCGGTCGTCGTCAGGCGACCTTGAGGGCACCGGATATCTCGGCCACGGTCGCCTTTTCGGCATCGCTCACCGGCGTGCCGCCGAAGCCCATGAACCCGCCTTCCTTGGCGGCTTCCGCCACGCTCTGGCTGATCTGCAGCAGCCAACTCTTGAAGCCTGCCGCATCGGCCGGCGCCTTGGCGTCGACGATCGCGGCCGCCTGCCGCACCGCCTCGATGCAGCGCGTCTTGATCTCGTCGGGCTTGGCGCCCTTCAAGGTCGCCGAAAGCCCGTCGCGGGCGGCATTGCGGTCCTCCGAGCGCTCGAAGGCTTCCACGATCGCCGTCGAAAGCGGCGTCGCGCCCGTCCCTTCCTTGGCGCCGAGCAGGGCGCGGCTGCTGGCCATTCCCTCCTTCAGCATGCCCCAGAGCCCGCTCGGATCGGCTGCGGTCACCGCGATCCCGGCCGCCATCACGCCCTGCATCAGCTGGTTCCATTCCTCGGCACTGAACGTCGACTTGTCAGCCATGGCTGAGCCTCCTTCTGTGGTGTCCTGGTCTCGGGAACGGCGCAGGGAAGGACCGCCGGCCGGGGGCCGGCGGTCATCCGTCATCGCCTCAGGGCGCCAAAGCTGCGAGCTTCGGCTTCAGCGCATCGATCGCGGGCTTGAGGATGTCCGAGACGCCGGGGATCGCCAGCACCTTCTCGAACAGCGCGTCGAGTTGCGTCATCGCCGGCTTGACGATGCCGGAGAGGGCCGTCTTCTGCTCGGCCGTCATCTGGCCCAGCATGCCGTTGATCCTGTCGAAGGTCGAGGACGCGGTCTGGATCTGCGTCGCCGCGGCCTGCGCAGTCGTCGCGTCGGTCACGCCGTTCAGGGTCGTCTGCAGGCCCGACAGCGTATCGGTGACCTCCTTGCCGACATCGACCCCGCCGATCATGAGGCCGCCGGCCGGCGCCGGCATGGCCGGGGCTTCGGTCTGGGTCGGAGCAGTCGGGGCGGGTTCGGCCGGCGCAGGCTCAGCCGCAGGCTCCGGCGCGGGCGCGGGTTCGGGCGCCGGCTGGGTCTCGGTCTGGGCCGGTGGGGTGGGTTCCGGCGCGGTCTCCGCCACCCGTTCCGCCGGACGGCCGAACAGATAGTAGAGGATCGCCAGCAGCGCGAGGGCCGCGATGAGCCAGTAGAGCCAGTTGCTGCCGCTGCGGGTGGCCGTGGCCGCCGCCGTCGAGGTCTGCCGGGCGGCCGCGGACGCGGCTGCCGCCGAACGGGCGGCGGCATCGCCTGTCGCAGCCGCTGCCGTGCGCGCCGATCCGCCGAGCGAATCGAGCAGGCCGGTGCCGCCCAGCAGGTCCTTCAGGCCGGAGGGCATCGCGGCGGCGATATTGTCCTTCTCGCCGGCAAGCAGGCCGGCAATCCCGTTGGCGCTGAGATCGCCGCCGACCTTCTTGGCGATGCCGCTCATGACGAGGGGGGCGACCATGCCGAGCAGCGAACCGCCGGCGTTCGGCCCGAGGCCGGAATAGTTGCCGACCGCGTTTGCCAGCGTGCCGCTGGTGCTTCCGCCGAACAGCGACGAAAGCAGCTGTACGCCGCTCTGCGTGAGCGAACCGGGGCTGCCGCCGCCCGAAAGGAGGCCGCCGAGATTGTCGAGCACACCGCTCTGCTGCCTGGCCGCATCGGCGAGCTTCTGCGCTCCGCCCGGCTGTGCCGCGACACCCGCGAGCCCCGCCAGCACCGCCGGCACGGCGGCCGCCACGCCCCGCTGCACCTTGTCCGTATCGAGGCCCAGCGCGGCCGCAATCCGGGCGATCGTGTCGGGGGTCAGAAACTGCATGAGATAGGAAACGAGATTGCTGGCCATTGAACTCTCCTCCGCGCCACGTCTTGGGCCCATGCCTTGGGTCCATGTCTTGGATTGAGTCTCGCCCTTCGATGCGTGCGCCCGCTTCACGACGGGAAACGCGCGCACGGTCCTCCCGACCGCGGGCCTGTATCGCCTTGCTGCTGCACGAAAATATAGCACACCAATGGGAGTTGTATACCTGCCGCCCGCAGGCGCGGCGCGGCCGGCTCGAGGCACGGGCGTCACGGGAGAAGGACGCCACCGGTCGACGGCCGCCCCCCGATCGTCAGGCGAGCGGGGAGGCTTTCGCCGCCGTCACGGGTACATCCGCACCTTTTCCCAGCCCTCGCCCTCGGCCGCGGTGCGGCGGAATTCCACCCGGTCGTGCAGGCGGAAGGGGCGGTCGTGCCAGAACTCGATCGACACCGGCCTTATGCGGAAACCGGACCAGTAGGCCGGGCGGGGAATGTCGCCGATGGCATAGCGGGCGGTATATTCCGCCACCGCCTTTTCCAGCGCGAAACGGCCCTCCAGCGGCCGCGACTGCTTCGACGCCCAGGCGCCGATGCGGCTGCCGCGCGGGCGGGAGGCGTAGTATTCGTCGGCCTCGGCGTCGGAGACGACCTCGACGGGGCCGCGCAGGCGCACCTGCCGGCGCAGCGACTTCCAGTGGAAACACATGGCCGCCTTGCCTGCACCCACGATTTCCTGGCCTTTCTGGCTTTCGAAATTCGTGTAAAAAACGAATCCGCGTTCATCGAATCCCTTCAGGAGAACCATGCGGACATTCGGCAAGCCTGAGGCGTCCACGGTCGCAAGCGCCACGGCGTTCGGATCGTTCGGCTCGCTTTTTCCGGCATCGGCAAGCCACTTCGCAAACAGGGAAAAGGGCTCGCTTTCCTCGGTGAAGTCACCGGTTGTTAACTCAATATCGCTCATATTTGAATCCAATGCCGACTTTCCGGTCCGTTGGGCTTGCGGGAGTTGAAGTCATAGCAAAGTCGCGACGGGAGACAATGACATTGTGGACGATGCGGTCACGGCTGCCGATACTGGCACTCTGTGCCCTGCCGCTTGCGGGCTGCATGGCGGGGGGACTAGACCTCGCTTCCGACATGAAAGTGGACAAGGCCGTCAAGACCAGCGCCGTTCCGGGGCAGAAGAGCGACAACACCTCCGATGCCGCGACGGTGCGCAACGCCGTCTCCTCTGCGGATCTCGCCCGCAATGACGGCGGCCCGATCCCCTGGGCGAACACGGTTTCCGGCAGCGCCGGCGTGGTGACCGGGCTCGCCGAACTCAACGACGATGCCGGCCGGACCTGCCGGGACTTCACGACGACGCTTCATTCCTATGCCGGGATCGCCAACTACGACGGCCGCGCCTGCGTCGGCGGCGACGGCATCTGGACGCTGACGCGCTTCGACCGGCAGGGATAGCGCCGCCCTGCCCATGCCCCTGACGCCGGCATGCATAGGCCGCCCCTGGCGCGCTAACGACTTGTACACCATATGCGATATGCGCCCCTGTCCCGTAACCAACGGTTAGGGCGTTGCCCGCATCATCGATCCCCGCGGGTGGAACGGGAGCCCGGACAACGGGCTGGAAGGCTCCGAAGGATTGAGGCAGGGACGGGTATATGTTGATGCGTGATCCGTATGCGGTGCTGGGCGTCAAGCGCGACGCGGGGCAGGAGGAGATCAGGGCCGCCTGGCGGGTCCTCGCCAAGTCCGTCCATCCCGACCAGAACCAGGACGACCCCTTCGCCACCGTCCGCTTCACCGAAGCCGGCAGGGCCTACGACCTGTTGCGCGACCCGGAAAGGCGCAGCCGCTACGACCGCGCCCATCGCGACGCGGAAGTCCGCCGCGAGATGGAACTGCGCCGGATGGAGCAGATGCGCCGCCAGCAGACCGCCCGCAAGGCGCAGCCGGAGCCGGCGGCAGCGGCCACCGAGAGCGCGGAGGACATGGTCTCGCGCATCTTCGGCGTCGACGCACGGCAGCAGCCATCCGGCAAGGCGGCCAATCCCTCCCCTTCCGCGCAGCCCGCAGCCGCAGCCCCCGCCCCGCGGCAAGCCGCCGCCAAGGCACAGCCGGAACCTGCGGCCGACGAGCCCGAGGCAAAGCCGGTCGCCCCGCGGCGCACCGTCGCCGCCGCCGACATCTTCACCGGCATCATCCGCCGCATCCGCGGTTCGCGGGCAGCGGTCGAGAAGGCGCCGGACCTCGCCTGCGACATCACCGTCACGGTTTCCGACCTCCTGAAGCAGGCGCGCATGCCGCTGGAGGTCAACGGCGAGACGCTGCGGGTCCATCTCGCCCCGGGCACCACCGAGGGTACCGCCGTCCGCCTGCGCGAGCAGGGCCACCGCATCAACGACCTCAAGCGCGGCGACGCCGTCGTCACCGTGCGCCTCGCCCCCGGCCCGTTCCGGGTCGACGGTTTCGACCTTCGCACGGCACTGCCGGTGACGATCGAGGACGCCGTGCTCGGCTGCGAGACCAGTATCGAGGGGCCGGACGGGGAGACGCTCGCGGTCACCGTTCCCGCCTGGACCAGTTCCGACCAGGTGATCCGCCTGGAGGGCCTCGGCCTGTTCGACGCGGAGGGGGGGCGCGGCCATATCCTGGTCGAAACGCGGCTCCAGCTCTGGGACAAGCCGGACGCTAAGATGATCGACCTGATGCGCAGCCTGCGCGAAGGCCTCTATCTGTGACGTTTCGATGAAATCGCACCCATTGTTACGGGCGCTAACAGTTCCTGAACCGGGCCAGCTTGAACCACAATGCGGCGTGTGCCATAGGCTCAAATCGAATTAAATGAGCAAGGGACATTCCATGGTTCAGGTATCCGGTCTGATGAGCGGGAAGCGCGGCGTCATCATGGGCGTGGCAAATAACCGCTCCATCGCGTGGGGTATCGCCAAGGCCGTTCGCGCGCAGGGTGCAGACGTTGCCCTCACCTATCAGGGCGACGCGCTGAAGAAGCGCGTCGAACCGCTCGCAGCGGAACTGGGCGGCGTGCTCGCCGGCCACTGCGACGTCAGCGACGAGGCATCGATCGACGCGGTCTTCGACAACCTTGAGAAGATGTGGGGCAAGATCGACTTCCTCGTGCACGCGATCGGCTTTTCCGACAAGGACGAACTGACCGGCCGCTACGTCGACACGACGCCCGAGAACTTCGCCAAGACGATGCAGATCTCCGTCTATTCCTTCACCGCGGTCGCGCGCCGCGCCGAGAAGCTGATGACGGACGGTGGCTCGATGCTGACGCTGACCTATTACGGCGCCGAGAAGGTCATGCCGAACTACAACGTCATGGGCGTCGCCAAGGCGGCCCTCGAGGCGAGCGTGAAGTATCTGGCCGTCGACCTCGGCCCGAAGAACATTCGCGTCAACGCGATCTCGGCCGGCCCGATCAAGACGCTGGCTGCCTCCGGCATCGGCGACTTCCGCTACATCCTGAAGTGGAACGAGTACAATGCGCCGCTGCGCCGGACCGTGACCATCGAGGAAGTGGGCGACGTCGGCCTCTACATGCTGTCGGACCTCGCGCGCTCCGTCACCGGCGAAGTGCACCATGCCGACAGCGGCTACCACGTCGTCGGCATGAAGGCGGTCGACGCGCCCGACATCTCGGTCATCAAGGACTGAGGCAGACCCTCGGAGCGCCATCGTGCTTGTCTACATGATCCGCCACGGCCAGACTGACTGGAACGCAGAGGGCCGTCTGCAGGGTCAGAAGGACATTCCGCTGAACGATACCGGGCGCCGCCAGGCGTCCGGCAACGGGCTTGCGCTGAAGGAAATCCTCGGCGACGCGGCCTCCGGCTTCGATTATGTCGCAAGCCCGCTCGGGCGCACGCGCGAAACGATGGAGCTGGTCCGGGCGGCGATGGGCCTCGACCCCCTCGCCTACCGCACCGACGATCGGCTGGTCGAGGTCTGCTTCGGCGACTGGGAAGGCTTCACCATCTCCGAGCTCAAGCAGACCGTGCGCGACAAGGTCAAGGCGCGGGCGCGCTCGAAATGGGACTTCATCCCGCCCGGCGAGAACGCCGAGAGCTACGAGATCCTGTCCTGGCGGGTGGGTTCGTGGTTCAACAACATCGAACGGCCGACGGTCTGCGTCAGCCACGGCGGCGTGTTCCGGGCCCTGTTCAAGTTCGCCGGCATGCCGCTCGTCGATGCCGCCAATGCGGCGATCCACCAGGACCGCATCCTCAGGGTCGACGACAGCGGCGCGGCCTGGCTCTAGACGGGCCTATCAGCGGAACCGAGACCCATACTTCCGGCGAAACGGCCTTCGGCGGCTACTGGATGATCTCCAGGTCGTCGATGACGCGCTTGCCTTCGACCTCGGTGTAGAACACCAGCACCTTCACGCCCGGCTGCAGACCTTCGAAATTGAACTCCTCCGGCGCCTGGTACTTCTTGCCGTCGTCGAGCGACAGGCTGAGCCCGTTGGTATCGACGCCGGTGATGACGGCCTCGACGTCTGCGCTTTCGGCATACACGGCCGTCAGCGGCGCAAGGATGCCGGCCGCTGCGAGCAGCACGGCCACTACATAACGCATCTTGTGACTCCTCTTTCCGGAATCGTTGTTCCTGTCAGGCACGCTTGATGCCCCTCGAATATGGCGAAATTCGCCCCCCGTGGCCCCCGATGCCTGATGGATGCCCGCAAACGGGCCGGACCACAACCCCTCGCGGCGACGATCCACGTCCGAATTTCAATGGCTTGCGATGCCAGAAGCCGGGTCGTGCATCAATGCAATCTTAATCGACGCTTGCCTACTGTGCTGCAACGCAAGGGGAACCGGGCTTGACGCAGCCGACAACCACAAGACGCAGACTGAAGACCGTCGCCGATTGGGCCAGACCGTCGCTGCTGCCGGCGGCGATCGCCGCGACCGTCATCTTCGTTGCCGGCCACGCCTACGAGAAACAGGACGAACGGCTCTACCGCAACGAACTGCACGCGCGCGTCGCCAACGAGCTGACGCTGATCAGCGCAAGGCTCGAAGGCGAGATCGACAAAAGCGTGTCGGCCCTTCGCGGGCTTGCCAACATGTTCGCCGTCTCGCCGCACCAGGCCGCGTCGCAGTTCGACGTGGTGGCGCGCAAGCTGATGGTGCAGAACGTGCAGCTCCGACGGGTTGCGGCGGCGCCGGACGGCGTGATCGCGCAGACCTTCCCGGAGGCTGGCAACGAGCGCTACCGGGGTACGGACCTCAACCGGTTCCGCTCCTTCCGCGTGGCGGCCGAGACCAACCGCGCCTTCGGCCGGCCGCTGATGCTGGGCCCGGTGCAATTGCCGGACGGCAGCCGGGCCTTCAACCTGTTCATTCCCGTCTTCGGCACCGACAGGGGCGCCTTCAACTTCTGGGGCTATATCGAGGGCGTCATCGACGAGCGCCGGATCTATACCGACGCCGGCCTCGTCACGCCCTCGGACGGGCGCAAGAGCGAGCAGTGGCGGGGCGGCGCCGCCATCAGCCTTTCCATCCGCGACGTCAGCGTCGCCGGCAACGTCCAGGACCCGTTCTTCGGCGATCCCGAGATCTTCAACGGCGAATCGGTGCGCCGCACCGTCGATTTTCCGGGCGGCAACTGGGAACTGGCCGCGGTTCCGGCCGCGGGCTGGGAGACGCCGCCGGGCAATACCAGCTACGTGCGCACGCTCACCGCCGGCGCCGCCCTCGTCATCATCCTGCCGATCTTCATCACCGGCGGCCTCGTCAGCGAGCGGCAGCGCCACCTTGCCGGCATGAGGGCGCGCGAGACGGAGATCCGCGCGCTGTCGCAGCGGCTCGACCTCGCGCTGGCGGCGTCGAAGACGGGCATCTGGGAAATCTCGCTGGACGAACAGCGCCGCACCTGGGACCGCCAGATGTTCTGTCTGCACGGGCTTGCCGAAGGGGAGCCGCCGAGCGACAAACTCTGGCGCTCGGTCGTCCATCCCGACGACCTTGCGGCAGCGGATGCGGCGGCCGTGTCAGCCATTCACGGCCAGTCGGGATACTTCTCGCAGTACCGGGTGTGGCTGCCGGACGGCGGTATCCGACATATCCGCAACGTCGGTTCGCTCCTGACGATCGACGGCCAGGCGAAGCTGCTCGGCATCAGCTGGGACGTGACCGAGGACGTGCTTCTCAACGACCGGCTGAAGGCGGCGAAGGAAGAGTCCGAGCGCGCCAAGGCGCTGGCCGATGCGAAGAACACCGAGCTGGAACTGGCCAAGAACCGCATCGAGCACAACGCCCTGCACGATCCCCTCACCGGCCTCGGCAACCGCCGCAAGCTCGACGAGCATCTCGGCGCGATCGCGATCCGCAGCGTCGCCGGGGACGTCGGCATCGGAATCCTGCACATCGACCTGGACCGGTTCAAGCAGATCAACGACACGCTCGGCCATGCCGCCGGCGACGCGCTGCTGGTGCATGTCGCCAGGATCCTGAGCGAGGCGGTGGCGCCGGGCGACCTGGTCGCCCGCATCGGCGGCGACGAGTTCGTGGTCGTCGTCGGCGACCGCAACAGCCGCACCGACCTCTCCACCCTGTCCATGCGCGTGATCGAGCTGATGCGCCAGCCGGTCGAATATAACGGCCACATGTGCCGCTTCGGCGTCAGCATCGGGATCGCGGTCGGCAGCGGCAGACGGATCGACACGCGCAAGCTGCTCGTCAACGCCGATATCGCCCTCTACCGGGCCAAGGCCCAGGGACGCAACCGCCACGAGTTCTTCGATGCCGTCATCGAGGCGGAGATCGTGCGCAACAAGCGCACCGCCGACGACATCCTCAGCGGGATCGAGAACAACGAGTTCATCCCCTACTACCAGCCGCAGATCTGCGCCCGCACGCTCGAGCTCGTCGGCGCCGAGGCGCTGATCCGCTGGCGTCATCCCGAGAGCGGCATCCTGGCGCCGGCCCGGTTCCTGGCGATCGCCGAGGACCTGAACGTCACGGCGACGCTCGACCGCATCATGCTGGAAAAGGCGCTGATCGACCGCAGCCGCTGGCTGGCGAAAGGCGTGCCGCTGCCGAAGATCTCCGTCAACGTCTCCGCCCGCCGGCTCCGCGACGAGACGCTGGCCGACAGCCTCTCGGGGCTCTCGATCCTTCCCGGCCAGATCTCCTTCGAACTCGTGGAGGCGATCTTCCTGGACGAGACCGACGACATCGTGCTGAAGAACCTCGAGCGCATCAAGGAACTCGGCATCGACATCGAGATCGACGACTTCGGCACCGGGCACACCTCCATCGTCAGCCTGCTGAAACTGAGGCCGAAGCGGCTGAAGATCGACCGGCAACTGGTCGCGCCGATCCTGAGCTCGCGCCACGAGCAGGCGCTGGTGCGCTCGATCATCGAGATCGGCCGCTCGCTCGGCATCGAGATCGTCGCCGAGGGCGTGGAGACGATGGCGCATGCCGAAATGCTGAGCGCGCTCGGCTGCGACCTCCTGCAGGGCTACGCCTTCGCCAGCCCGCTGTCGCGGGAGGAATTCCAGTCCTACGCGCTGGAGGAGCGCTGGAGAGCGGCCTCCTGAGCGGGTCCGCCCGGGTCTTTGCGGGGGATCGCCGCCTTGCCGTCAAGAAACGCTTCAACTTTGCCGCAATCGGCACTATGAGTGCCGCCGGAAGGTCGGCTGCCGGCGGCGGCCGCGCAAGACCGCTTGCATCGGGCAGGAATTCATGTCGCACAATACTTTCGGCCAATTTTTCCGCGTCACCACCTGGGGTGAAAGCCACGGACCGGCGCTCGGCTGCGTCGTCGACGGCTGCCCGCCCGGCCTGCGCTTCACGCTTGCGGAGATCCAGGCCTGGCTCGACAAGCGCAAGCCCGGCCAGTCGCGCTTCGTCACCCAGCGCCGCGAGGACGACCTGGTGCGGGTGCTCTCGGGCGTGATGGCGGACGAGGACGGCGAGACGCTCGTCACCACGGGCACGCCGATCTCGATGATGATCGAGAACACCGACCAGCGCTCCAAGGACTATTCGGAGATCGCCAAGCGCTATCGCCCCGGCCATGCCGACTATACCTACGACGTGAAGTACGGCATCCGCGACTACCGCGGCGGCGGGCGCTCGTCCGCGCGCGAGACCGCGGCACGGGTGGCGGCCGGCGGCATCGCCCGTAAGGTCGTGCCGGGCGTGACGGTGCGTGCCGCGCTGGTGCAGATCGGCAAGCACAGGATCAACCGCGACAACTGGGACTGGAGCGTGGTCGACACCAATCCGTTCTTCGCGCCGGACCCGGCGATCGTCCCGGTCTGGGAGGAATATCTCGACGGCATCCGCAAGGCCGGCTCCTCGGTCGGGGCCGTCGTCGAGGTGGTGGCGGACGGCGTTCCGGCCGGGATCGGCGCGCCGATCTACGCCAAGCTCGACCAGGACATCGCCGCCAACCTGATGTCGATCAACGCGGTCAAGGGCGTGGAGATCGGCAACGGCTTCGGCGCTGCCGAAATCACCGGCGAGGAAAACGCCGACGAGATGCGCATCGGCGCCGACGGCAAGCCGGTGTTCCTGTCCAACCATGCCGGCGGCATCCTCGGCGGCATCGCCACCGGCCAGCCGGTGGTGGCGCGGTTCGCGATCAAGCCGACCTCGTCGATCCTGACCGAGCGCCGCTCGATCGACAGTGACGGCAACGAGGTCGACGTGCGCACCAAGGGGCGGCACGACCCCTGCGTCGGCATCCGCGCGGTGCCGATCGGCGAGGCCATGGTTGCCTGCGCGATCGCCGACCACTATCTGCGCGACCGCGGCCAGACCGGCCGGCTGAAATAGACACGACACGATCAGGAGAGACCAGGATGTCCTTTGACCAGAAGCGCGTAGTCGATGCCATCCGGGCGTTCGAGGCGGGCGAGATCGTCGTCGTCACCGATGATGGCGGCCGGGAGAACGAGGGCGACCTGATCGTCGCCGCCGTCCACTGCACGCCCGAGAAGATGGCCTTCATCGTCCGGCACACCTCCGGCATCGTCTGCACGCCGATGCCGCGCGAGGAGGCCAAGCGGCTGAACCTTGCGGCCATGGTCGCCGACAACGATTCGGCACACACGACGGCGTTCACGGTCTCGGTCGACTTCAAGCACGGCACGACCACCGGCATTTCCGCCGACGACCGGACGCTGACGGTGCGCAACCTCGCCAACCCGAACGTCGGCGCGGCCGACTTCGTCCGCCCCGGCCACATCTTCCCGCTGGTCGCCCGCGAGGGCGGGGTGCTGATGCGGTCCGGGCATACCGAGGCCGCCGTCGACCTGTGCAAGCTCGCGAGCCTGCCGCCGATCGGCGTGATCTGCGAACTCATCAACGACGACGGCACCGTGATGCGCGGGCCGCAGGTCGAGGCGTTCGCCGACACGCACGGCCTGAAGCAGATCTCCGTCGCCGACCTGATCGCCTACCGCCAGCGCAAGGAGACGCTGATCGAGAAGGGCACCACCTTCGAGATCGACACCCCGTTCGGCAAGGCCAAGGCCACCACCTACTCGCTGCCCTGGGACCCGATGCAGCACATGGCCGTCGTCTTCGGCGACATCCGCGACGGGATCGACATCCCGGTGCGGCTGCATCTGGAGAATGTCGGCGAGGACGTCTTCGGTGCCGGCCGGGCCATCGAGGCCATCATGAAGCGGATCGCCGAGCACGGCCGCGGCGTGGTCGTCTATCTGCGCGAAGGCTCCGTCGGCGTCGGCGTGTCGCGGACGGCCCGCAAGGGCCATGCCGACCGCGAGGGGCATAGCGAGGCTGCGGCGCGCGAGCACGAATGGCTGGAGATCGGCCTCGGTGCGCAGATCCTGAAGGATCTCGGCATCGGCTCGATCCGGCTGATGGCGTCGCGCGAGCGTCACTATGTCGGGCTGGAAGGGTTCGGCATCCGGATCGCCGCCACGGACATCTGCTGACCGAATACCCCCTCGCTCGATCGCTCCAGAGTCTGCATGAAGCACGACCGCCCCCTTCGTCTGGTTATGCACATCGGTCCTCACAAGACCGCGACCACCTATATGCAGGCGAACTTCCACGACAATGCCGAGGCGCTCCTGAAGCGCGGCTGGCTCTATCCGGTGATCGGCGAGCGGGTGGGCATCGCCCATCACGACCTCTCCGACCACGAGACCCAGTTCGTGAAGCGGGAAGGCCCCGCCTATGCCGACTTCATGAAGGTGCTGCAGCGGGCGGACCGCGAGGGGCTCGACATCCTGCTCTCCTCCGAAGGGTTCCGGCGGTGGAAGAAGGAGCACTTCCAGGCGATCGGCGACATCATTGGCAGCCGCAGGCTCTCGGTCGTCTATACGCTGCGCGACCCGCTCGACACGATCTATTCGTTCTGGGCGCAGAAGGCGAGCATGGGCTCGGCGCCAAGCCTGCCGAAATGGATGGAGAAGCCGCTGCGCTCCCCCCTGCGCGCGACCTTCATGAACCCGCTCAGGGAGATCCACCCCGTCGCCTCGCTGCCCGGCGTGGACTACAAGGTCCTGCTCTACGAGGAGATCCGCCGGGACAAGCTGGACATCTATTCCTACTTCCTGCAGACGGCGCTCGATATCCACGACATGCAGCCGACCCGACCCTCGACGAACGAGCGGCTGCCGATCGAACTGACCGAGTTCATCCGGCTCCTGGCCAAGGAGAGCAACTTTCCCACCGGAAAGGCGAACAGCCGCAGGGCGGTCCATATCGGCGTGGTCATGCGCTTCCTGTTCACGCCGGAGGAAAAGGCGCGGATCATCGAGACCATGGCAAAAGCCGGGGCGCCGGCACGGCGCACGCTGTCCCTGCCGCGCAAGTCGCGCAGCTTCCGGACGGTCGAGCGGCGGCTGATGACGGTGCTGCGCGGGCGGATGCATCCGCGCCCCTCCGGCAAATCGCTGTTCGGCAGGGGAACGGCCACCTTCACCTATTATGACGACGAGGCGCTGCGCGCCATTCCGGACGTACAGGAACTCCTCCAGGCGGCGTTGAAGAAGACGAAGAAGAGCTATCCGCCGCTTGCCGCGCTCAATATGGGAAAGCGCCTGCTCGTGCGCTGGCGCAAGATCCGCAAACGGGTGCGGTTCTGAAGATGAGGCCCGGGGCCGGCGTTGAATCTATCGCCAGCCGTCTAGGTAGCGCACCCCTTCCACCCCGGTGAAACGGGCGAGGCGCGCGAGTTCCGCCTCCAGCCGCTCCAGCCGGCCTGCCGAGGCCCTGACACCGGGCTCCAGCCAGAGTTTCCGGACGGTCAGTTCACCCGCCTTGCGATCCGCCTTCATGTCGACGCGGCCGATCAGGCGATCGCCTTCCAGGAGCGGGAAGACGTAGTAGCCGTATTGACGCTTCGGCTCCGGGACGAAGACCTCGATGCGGTAGACGAAGCCGAACAGCCGTTCCGTGCGGTTGCGGTCCCGGATCAGCGGATCGAAGGGGGAGAGCACGCGCAGCCGGCCCGGCGGCTCCGGCGCGGTCTCCAGCAGCCCGGCGAAATCGGCAAAGGCGTGCGACAGGCGCGGCTTGCCGCCGTCGACAGGCTCGACCAGGATCGGCCGCAATTCGTCGGCATGGGCTGTGACCCAGTCCTTCGCCTCGTCCGGCGTGACAAGGTCCCAGAAGGCGGCGATCTCGCCATGGGTGGCAAAGCCGAGCCGCGTCAGCGCGCTGCGGCAGGCCCAGTCGACGAACGCCTCGTGATCCACCTCATGCTCATGATGGTGCTTCGGCAGCACGCGCTCGGCGAGATCGTAGACCTTCTGGAAATTCTCCCGCCTTGCGATCGCCACCCTGCCGGTGCGCCAGAGATATTCCAGCGCGGTCTTGCTCGGGTGCCAGTTCCACCAGCCGCCGGATTCGTGCTCGGCCGCCTTCAGTTCGCGCGAGAGCACCGCACCGCGCTCGGCAATGTGGCGATAGGTCTCCTCGAAACTGGAATCGAACCCCTCCCCCTGCCAGCGGCGCCAGCGCTCCAGGATGGCGTCGTTCTCGCGGCGGAACTTGTGCTTCCAGTAGGGATAGAAGGCGCTCGGGATGATCGAGGCGTCGTGCGTCCAGTTCTCGAAGAGTTCGCCGTCCTTCTCGAGCAGGTCGGCGAGATGTTCACGCCGGTAGGTCTGGTTGCGCGAAAACAGGATCTGGTGATGGGCGCGCTCGACGGTGGCGATGCTGTCGACCTGCACGAAGCCGATGTCGTGGATGAGCTGCAGCAGCCCGGGCTTGCTCAGCATGCGGCCCGGCGCCGCACAGAGCCCCTGCTTGGCCAGGAAGATCCGCCGCGCGTCGCTGTTCTTCACCAGAATCGTCATGCCCGCATGATAGGCTTATTTTCCCACGCCTTCCAACCCGGTTTCCTTCGCCCGGCGAAGTGGCTATAGCTCCGTCACCTCAGCGGCGCGGGAGTGGCTCTTGGACATCGTATTCAGCGAGGCTTCGGTCAGCTTTGCCGGGCGGCCGGCGCTGCATCCGCTCTCGCTCCGGCTCTGCGAACGGCGCATCGGCATCATCGGCCTGAACGGCTCCGGCAAGACCACGTTCGCCCGGCTGATCAACGGGCTCCTGCGCCCCACCGCCGGCCAGGTCACCGTCGGCGGGCTCGACACGGTGAAGGACGAGGCGGCGGTGCGCGGCCGGGCCGGCTTCATCTTCCAGAACCCGCAGCACCAGATGATCCTGCCGGTGCTGTCCGAGGACATCGCCTTCGGGCTGAAGAACCGCGGGCTGTCGAAGGCGGAGATCGCGGTGCGGACGGAGGCGGTGCTCGAGCGCTTCCGGATCACGCATCTGGCCGGGCGCCGCATCCATGAGCTTTCCGGCGGGGAGACGCAGCTTGCGGCCATCGCCAGCGTGCTCGTCACCGGCCCCGACGTGCTCATCCTCGACGAGCCGACCAACCAGCTCGACCTGAAGAACCGCCGCCTGATCGAGAAGACCATCGCGGACCTTCCCGAACAGGCGATCGTGATCACCCACGACCTGCCGCTTCTCGACGGCTTCGACCGCGTGCTCCTGTTCCACGAGGGTCGGCTCGAAGCGGACGCCTCGCCGCAGGAGGCGGTGCGCGCCTATCGCGGGATCGTCGGATGCTGACGGGCCTCGACATTGCCGGCGACACACCGCTTCACCGCGCCTCGGCCCGGCTGAAACTGATCCTGCTGTTCCTTACGGCGGTGGCGTTGTTCCTCGTCGATAGCCCCTGGGTGCTGGCCGCGGCCGCGATCATCGCCGGCGGTCTCTACGCCTCGACCGGCATCGCGCTTTTCGAAGCCTTCCGCCGCGTGCGGTTCGTGCTCTTCACCGTCCTTCTCGTCGCCGTCGCCAATTACGTCTTCCACAGCCTTGCCGAAGCGCTCGCCGTGCTGTTCCGGCTCGGGGCACTGGTGCTGCTGGCCGCGGCGGTGACCGCGACGACGACGATCTCCGCCTTCATGGACGAGATCACCCGCCTGCTGCGCCCGCTCGAGCGCTTCGGCTTCGTTCGCGCCGCCGACGTCAGCCTTGCGGTCGGACTGGTGCTGCGCTTCGTGCCGGAGATCCTGGCGCGCTACGGCGACATCCGCGAGGCCCATCGCGCCCGCGGCCTGCGCGTGCGCCCGCTCGGCGTCCTGGTGCCGCTGATCATCCTGACGCTGAAGGACGCCGACACGATCGCGATGGCGATTGACGCTCGCGGCTTTCGGCGGCAATAGACGCAGAGCAACAGCGAAGGGATTTTCACCATGAGCACCAGGGATCTCGTCCTCGTCGCGCTGTTCGCCGCGATCATCGTGGCGCTCGGCCTCGTGCCGCCCTTCACGCTCGGCTTCATCCCTGTGCCGATCACCGCGCAGTCGCTGGGCGTCATGCTGGCCGGGTGCATCCTCGGCGCCAGGCGCGGGGCGGCCGCGGTGCTGCTGGTGCTGCTGCTGGTCGCGATCGGCCTGCCGGTGCTTTCAGGCGGACGCGGCGGGCTTGCGGTCTTCGTCGGGCCGACCGCCGGCTATCTCGCCGGCTGGGTCGCCGGCGCCTTCGTCACCGGGCTGATCGCCGAGCGGCTCGTGCGCGAGGCGCAGCCGGAACTGACGCAACTGCTCTCCTTCCTCACCGCCGCCATCGTCGGCGGCATCGGCGTCGTCTATCTCCTCGGCATCGCCTGGTTGGCCCATTCGAGCGGCAAGGCCTTCATGGAGATCACCGCGGCCTCGCTCATCTTCATCCCCGGCGACCTGATCAAGGCCTTCGTGGCGATGCTGGCGGGACGCGCCGTCCTTGCCGGCTATCCGCTGCTGCCGGCGCGCACCTGAGTGCGGGCGCTGCGGGAGGAACAGGCACGGGCTATTGTTGAAAAGCACGTGCCGCTGCGCCATTTCCCGTGGACCGGTCCCGGGACAAAGGGTAGCGTCTGACGATGACGACGATCCTCTTCGAGAACCCGATCTTCCTCCAGCACGAGACGCCGGAAGGGCATCCGGAGCGGCCCGACCGCCTGCGGGCGCTCAACCTCGCGCTCGAGCACGACCGATTCCAGCCGCTGGTGCGGAGGAAGGCCGAGCAGGCGAACGAGGATTTCGTGCTGCTCGCCCATCCGGAAGTGCACCTGCGCTCCGTCATGGACGTGATCCCGGAGGAAGGCATCAACCATTTCGAGGCCGACACCTATGCGAGTCCGGCGAGCCTGCAGGCGGCACTGAGCGGCGTCGGCGGCGCGATCGCGGCGGTCGATGCGGTCTTTTCCGGCGAGGCCGACAACGTCTTCGTCGCCGCACGGCCGCCCGGCCACCACGCCGAGAAGAACAGGGCGATGGGCTTCTGCTTCTTCAACAACGCCGCCATCGCCGCCCGCCACGCCCAGAAGGCGCACGGCGCCGAGCGCGTCGCCATCGTCGACTGGGACGTGCACCACGGCAACGGCACGCAGGACATCTTCTTCGACGATCCCTCGGTGCTGTTCTGCTCCACCCACCAGATGCCGCTCTATCCCGGCACCGGCGCGAAGGACGAGACGGGAGCCGGCAACATCGTCAACGCGCCGCTTTCGCCCGAGACCGGCAGCGACCATTTTCGCGAGGCGTTCAGGAGCCGCGTGCTGCCGCGGGTCGCGGACTTCCGGCCGGACCTGATCGTGATCTCCGCCGGCTTCGACGCCCACCACCGCGACCCCCTCGCCCAGCTCCATCTCGTCGCCGACGACTTCGACTGGGCGACCGCGAAGCTGATGGAGATCGCGGAGCGTTCCGCGTCGAACCGGGTGGTCAGCGTGCTGGAGGGCGGCTACGACCTGCAGGGACTGGCCGAATCGGCGGCCACCCACATTTTCCGGTTGATGAGAGGCTGACCATGACATCGTCCATCCCCGCAGCGGAGGTTTCCGCACTGTCGTTCGAGCAGGCCGTGGAAGAGCTGGAGAAGATCGTGGCGGCGCTGGAGCGCGGCGACGTGCCGCTCGACAAGTCGATCGAGATCTACGAGCGCGGCGAAGCGCTCAAGAAGCACTGCGAGACGCTCCTGAACGCAGCCGAGAACCGGATCGAGAAGATCCGGATCGACCGCGCCGGAAACCCGCAAGGCGTCGAGCCCCTCGACAACGGCTGACGCGCTTCGGGCGCAGAACGCCCGAAGTCACAGAATCGTGACCCTGTGTCATTCGTACGCCGAAGTCTCCGTTTCGACGCCTGGGCACTCCTGATCGAAGGCCAGATTTTCGAGCGTTCCGCGCGATCCCGCGGCCGTGATCGCACCCCTGCCCGGCCGACTTCCGTCTACGCTAAATTTGCCTCTCGCCATTTCGGGGGCTTGCAAAACCTGTTCGGAAATCTCATGTAGTACCCACATATGGAGTCCCCTCATTAAATGGGTATGCTCTAATGGATTGCATCCGGGAAACCGGTGCACGCAATAAACGCAATGTTTCGGGGAACTAAACGACGGCTGGAAAGGATGGATGCATTCAGCAGAAAATCCGGCGACCTCCCGAGCTGGACCGACAGCAAGGCATACCGTTCCGATCCGACCGTCACGCCTATTTCAAACCGCCCAATTCGTCTCAAGCCATTCACAAGGCCACAGCATGCTTTCTCATCACCCCTCTTCCGAACGTCGCAATGTCGTCGCCGCCCGCAGCGGCAGCCGTGAAATTCTGGACCGCGTGGGCGACAAGTGGTCGCTCTCGGTCATCGAGACGCTCAGCGATGGCGCCCTCCGCTTCAACGAACTCAAGAAGCTGGTGAACGGCATTTCCCAGCGGATGCTGACGCTGACCCTGCGCCACCTGGAGCGCGACGGCCTGGTGACGCGGACGATGTTCGCGACCATTCCGCCGCGTGTCGACTATGCGCTGACCCCTCTCGGGTTCAAGCTCCTGAAGCCGGTCAGCGAACTCGTCGACTGGGTGCGCGAGAACAGCGACGAGATCGAGAAGGCACAGCAGAGCTTCGACCAGCAATCGGTGCCGCAGCCCTCTGCCTGACGTAAAGGCGAAGGGCAATCGCCGGCAAGTCCCTTGCAACGGTCGGCAGGGTCCTGTTGACTGCAGGCAGACCGTGGCAAGGGAGCAAACATCATGAGCTTTTTCCCGGGGCCGGACCCCGTCGCTGGCGACGCAGCCGCCTGCAACGCGCTGGAACACCTGATCATTCCGCGTACGAGCGATCTCGGCGGCTTCGAAGTGCGCCGGGCGCTGCCCACCGCCAAGCGGCGGCTCGTCGGCCCCTTCATCTTCTTCGACCGCATGGGGCCGGCGCTCTTCAAGGCAGGCGACGCGATCGACGTGCGTCCGCATCCCCATATCGGCCTTTCCACCGTCACCTATCTCTTCGACGGCGAAATCAAGCACCGGGACAGCCTGGGGACCGAGATGGTCATCCGGCCGGGCGACCTGAACCTGATGACCGCCGGCCGCGGCATCGTGCATTCCGAGCGTTCGCCCGAAAACGTGCGCGGCCATCCGCACGGGCTTTCCGGCCTGCAGACCTGGCTGGCGCTTCCCGACGGCCAGGAGGAAATCGATCCCGCCTTCGTCCACTCGACCCGCGACGAACTGCCGGTCTTCGACACCGACGGCATGCAGGGACGCGTCATCATCGGCCACTACGAGGGCTACCGCTCTCCGGTGAAGGTGCCCTCCGACACGCTCTATACCGACCTTATGCTGGCCCCCGGTGCGAGCGCGCCGCTTGCTGCCGACTGGGAGGAGCGCGCGGTCTACGTGCTGTCGGGCGAACTCGACGTCGCCGGCGACGTCTTCGGCGCCGACAGGCTCCTGGTCTTCAGGCCGGGCGATGCGATTACGCTGAAGGCGGGCCCGGCGGGCTGTCACCTGTCGCTGTTCGGCGGTGCCGCGCTCGGCTCCCGGCGCCACATCTGGTGGAACTTCGTGTCCTCTTCCAAGGAACGGATCGAACAGGCGAAGGAGGAGTGGCGGACGGGCCGCTTCGACATCGTGCCGGGCGACGACGAGGAATTCATCCCGCTGCCGCAGAGCTAGCATCTGCCTCAAGGAAGCGCCCGAGCGCCCTGCCCTTAAAATCCGGGGCTGGCGCTTTGCCCCGACAATGCCTACTTGTGGCTCCAGGAAGCATCCGCCGCCGCGACGCGCTGTCATGTTTCCTTGGCCGCCATAAGCATCTATTCTGGCTCCAAGGTTGCAAACCCCGCCGCATTCGGCAATGACAGACAAGAGAGAATTCCAGGTGGTGCGGCCCGTGCCGGGCGCAGGATACCGCCGCCCCGCAACAGCGCATCAAGAGTGAGACAATTGCCAGCCACCCCACTGCTCGATCAGGTACACATCCCGGCAGATCTGAAGAAGGTGGACGATCGCGACCTGCCCCAGCTCGCCGCCGAGCTGCGCAGCGAGATGATCGACGCCGTCTCGGTGACCGGCGGCCATCTCGGCGCGGGCCTCGGCGTCGTCGAACTGACGATCGCGATCCACAAGGTCTTCAACACACCGCATGACCGGCTGATCTTCGACGTCGGCCACCAGTGCTATCCGCACAAGATCCTCACCGGACGTCGCGACCGGATCCGCACGCTGCGCCAGGAAGACGGGCTTTCCGGCTTCACCCGCCGCGCCGAGAGCGAATACGACCCCTTCGGCGCCGCGCACTCATCGACCTCCATCTCCGCCGGTCTCGGCATGGCGGTGGCCTCCGACCTCTCCGGTGCCGACCGCAACGTGATTGCAGTGATCGGCGACGGGGCGCTGTCGGCCGGCATGGCCTACGAGGCGCTGAACAATGCCGGTGCGCTCGATGCCCGCCTGATCGTGATCCTGAACGACAACGACATGTCGATCGCCCCGCCGACCGGCGCCATGAGCGCCTATCTGGCAAGGCTGGCCTCGGGCCGCACCTACATGGGCTTCCGCGAACTCGGCAAGAAGATGACCGCCTATCTCGGCAAGTCGGTCGACCGGGCGATCACGCGCGCGGTCGAACACGCCCGCGGCTATGTCACCGGCGGCACGCTGTTCGAGGAGATGGGCTTCTACCATATCGGCCCGATCGACGGCCATTCCTTCGAGCACCTGCTGCCTGTCCTGCGCAATGTCCGCGAGAACGCCCGGGGGCCGGTGCTGATCCACGTGGTGACGCAGAAGGGCAAGGGCTATGCGCCCGCCGAGGCCGCCGCCGACAAGTATCACGGCGTCAACAAGTTCGACGTGATCACCGGCGCCCAGGCCAAGGTCAAGCCGAACGCCCCCTCCTACACCTCGGTCTTCGCCGAAGCGCTGATCGGGGAAGCGGCGCAGGACGACAGGATCGTCGCCATCACCGCGGCGATGCCGAACGGCACCGGGCTCGACAAGTTCGGGGACATCTATCCCTCCCGGCTGTTCGACGTAGGGATTGCCGAGCAGCACGCGGTGACCTTTGCGGCGGGGCTCGCGGCGGAAGGCTACAAGCCGTTCGCAGCGCTCTACTCGACCTTCCTGCAGCGCGCCTACGACCAGGTGGTGCACGACGTGGCGATCCAGGGCCTGCCTGTCCGCTTCCCGATCGACCGCGCCGGCTTCGTCGGGGCCGACGGGCCGACCCATGCGGGCTCGTTCGACACGACCTACCTCGCCTCGCTGCCCGGCTTCGTTGTGATGGCGGCCGCCGACGAGGCGGAACTGAAGCACATGGTGCGCACGGCTGCGGCCTATGACGAAGGCCCGATCTCCTTCCGCTATCCGCGCGGCGAGGGCGTCGGCGTCGACATGCCGGTGCGCGGCGAAATCCTTCAGATCGGCAAGGGCCGCGTCGTCAAGCAGGGCTCCAAGGTGGCGCTGCTGTCGTTCGGCACGCGCCTTGCGGATTGCCTCCTGGCGGCCGAGGACCTCGACGCCGCCGGGCTGCCGACGACCGTCGCCGACGCCCGCTTCGCCAAGCCGCTCGACCACGACCTCATCCGCCAGCTCGCCCGCCATCACGAGGTGCTGATCACCATCGAGGAAGGCTCCGTCGGCGGCTTCGGCAGCCACGTGCTGCAGTTCCTCGCCCCCGAGGGCCTGCTGGAGACCGGGCTGAAGGTGCGGCCGATGGTGCTGCCCGACCTCTGGATGGAGCAGGCCAAGCCGGAAGCGATGTATGCGAGGGCGGGCCTCGACCGCGCCGGCATCGTCTCGACGGTGTTCAGGGCGCTCGGCCAGAAGGGCATCGACGTCGGCGTCGCCGGCTGAACGGCGGCCTCACCGCATTCAACCGGGATCCCGTCATCCCCACGGAAATGAAAACGGAAAAGAAAAAAGGGGCGGTGCCATCGGCACCGCCCCTTTCCGTTGTTCGATCGGTGAAGCGACCTCAGAACTCGGTCCACTCCTCCTTGACTGCGACCGCCGCAGCGGATTGGCCGCCGCCGAAGGCGCGTCCTACCTTGCCTGCCAGCGCGCGCGCCGGCGAGGCGACGGGGCGCGACGCCGGGGTCGCCACCGCTGCCTTCTGCATCGGAGCTGCCTGGCCGCCGCCGAGCTTGAACTGCGTCAGGAGCTCGTTGAGGGCTGCGGCCTCCTGGGCGAGGCTGTGGCTGGCGGCCGTCTGCTCCTCGACCATGGCGGCATTCTGCTGGGTGCCCTGGTCCATCGTGTTGACGGCGGTGCTGATCTCCTGGAGGCCGGTCGCCTGCTCGCGCGTGGCGACCACGATCGAGGCGACGTGACGGTTGATCTCCTGGACCTCGCCGACGATCGTCTCCAGCGCCTTGCCGGTATCGCCGACCAGCGAGACGCCGGACTGGACCTGTTCGCCCGAGGTGGTGATCAGCGCCTTGATCTCCTTGGCGGCCTTGCCGGAGCGCTGCGCCAGTTCGCGGACTTCCTGGGCGACGACGGCGAAGCCCTTGCCGGCTTCACCGGCGCGCGCCGCCTCGACGCCGGCATTCAGCGCCAGCAGGTTGGTCTGGAAGGCAATGTCCTCGATGACGCCGATGATGTTGGAGATCTCGCCGGAAGACTTCTCGATCGCCTGCATGGCGGCAACCGCGTTGCGGACGATCTCGCCGGAATGCTCGGCGCCCTTGCGGGTCCGCTCGACGAGGCGACCGGCCTCCTCGGCGCCCTTGGCGCTGTCGCGGACGGTGGAGGTGACTTCCTCGAGCGCTGCGGCGGTCTCCTCGACGGAGGCGGCCTGCTGCTCGGTGCGGCGGGCCAGGTCGTCGGCGGCCGACAGGATCTCGGAGGCGCCGGCGTGGATGGCGGCGGCATTGCTGCCGACCGACTGCAGCGCGCCGCGCAGCTTGTCGAGCGAGGCGTTGAAGTCGAGCCGCAGGCGATCGAGATGCGGGGAGAACGGCGTCTCGATGCGGTAGGCGACGTCGCCATCGGCAAGGCCTGCGAGGCCGGCGGCGAGCGCTTCGACCGCCTGGTTGATCTCCTGCGCCTCCCGCTTCTTCTGCTCGTCGGTGTCGCGGCGCTGTCGCTCCGCATCGTCGCGCATCCGCTCGGTCTCGCCGGACAGGCGCAGCTTTTCGACCGCCGCCTCCTTGAAGACCAGGACGGCATTGGCCATGCGGCCGACCTCGTCGCTGCGGTCGAGCGCCGGAACGTCGATGTCGCTGTCGCCGCCGGCGAGCTTGTCCATGGCGGCGGTCATGCCGACGATCGGCCGGACGATCGCCTTCGACAGGGTCCAGGCGAGGAGCACGGCGATGGCGATGGCGGTGAGCGCGCCGACGACGAGGGCGAGCACGAGGCCGGAATTGGCAGCCTTCTGCGCGGCCACCTGCGCGGCCGCCCATTCGCCGGCCTGGGCCTTGATCGTGGCCGCCGAGACACGGAACACGTCGAGCTGCCCCTTGGACTGGTTGCGGCCGATCTCGATGACCTCGGAGATCGGCGCCTCGGTCGTCTTGCGCGCCTCGAGTTGCGGCACGGTCAACTGTTCGTGGAAGACGTTGGCGGCCGCCAGCATGGCGTCGATCGACGTCAGCATCTCCGGCTGGCCGGCCGCGAGCACCTTGGCTTCGTCGATGAAGGTCAGCATCTTGTCGCGGTTGGCGAAGACGTCGCCATAGGTGCTGTCGCTGCGAAACAGCAGGAAGCCGCGCTGGTTGACGGCCTGTTCGAGCATCGCATGCAGGGCGTTGTCGATGGTGTTGACCAGCCGCTCGGAGCGAAGCTGGACCTCAGAGGCCAGCATCGATTCACGCGCCTTGACATAGACGACGCCGGAGACGGCGAGAAAGACGAGGATCAGACCGGCGAACGTGATGCTGAGCTTCCCGCTCAGCGAGATATTCTTGAACTTCATGATGGAACTCCTACTGAGCGGCCGCATGCGGGCAGTCGCAGGGGACCGCAGCCGCGCGCTCCGTCATGGCGCTGGAAGACATGATTGGGGACACAACGATGGGCGCCGATCATGGCACGCGGGAGGAAGTCGTCAGCCTCGAAAATCAATATCGGCTATAACCATTCTCCATAAAAAATTGGTGAATCCGGTCCTTCACCAACGGGGGCTTCGGCAAGGAACTCGCGCGACGCTAGGCCCTGGCAGGAAAGGCATTTCGGGCGAAATCGATGAAGGCGCGCAGCCCGGCCGGGACGAGGCGATGGCCGGGATAGAAGATCGCAAGGCCGGGAAACGGCGCGGTCCAATCGTCGAGCACGCGCACGAGCGCGCCATCGGCGATGGCGGCTTCGGTGTCGCGTTCCGTCAGATAGGCCAGGCCGACGCCGGCCAGGGCCGCTTCCAGCCTCAGGTTCTGGTTGTCGAGCGTGAGCCTGCCGGACACGTCGAGCATCACCTGTTCCCCATGCTTCTCGAATTCCCAGCGGAAGACTGCACCGCTCGGCAGGCGGCTGCGGATGCAGTCGTGGCGCAACAGGTCGGCCGGAGTCTCCGGGCGGGGATGGCGGGCGAAATAGCCGGGCGCGCCGACCACGACGAAGCGCTGCATCGGACCGATCGGCACGGCGATCATGTCCTTCGGCACCGCCTCGATCAGCCGCACGCCGGCATCGAAGCCGTCGGCGACGATGTCGACCAGCCTGCCTTCGGCGACGAGGTCGATGCGCATGTCCGGATAGCGCTCGAGGAAGCCTATGATGACGGGTGTCAGGAACTGGCGCGCGGCCCCTTCGGAGGTGTTGATCCGCAGCAACCCGGCGGGCCGGTCGCGGAACGCGTTCACCGCCTCGACCGCCGCCCCGAGCTCCCGCAGCGCCGGGCGAACGCGCGCGACGAACGCCTCGCCTGCTTCCGACAACGAGACGCTGCGGGTGGTGCGGTTGAACAGGCGCACGCCGATCCGCCGCTCCAGCGTGGTGATCGCATGGCTCAGCGCCGAGGCGGACATGTCGAGCTCGCGGGCGGCACGGCGGAAGCTGCCATGGTCGGCGACCGCGACGACGGCATTGAATTCCGCAAGTCCGGCCCTGGTCATTGTTCGATCCACCTCATCAGTTCACGCCAGAATAGCCGGATTATCAGAACAGTCCAACCACCCTATCTCCCGGTCGCAGACAGACAAACGATCCGGAGACATCGACCATGACCTCGACCATTCTCATCACAGGCACTTCGTCCGGCATCGGCAGGGCGGCAGCGCGGCTCTTTGCCGAAAAGGGCTGGAACGTGATCGCAACGATGCGTGACCTGTCGAACGCCGACAGCCTGCCGAAAGGCGACAACGTGCTCGCCACGCGGCTGGACGTGCAGGATGCGGACAGCATCCGCGCGGCGATCGACGCGGGCATCGCCCGTTTCGGCCGCATCGACGCCCTCGTCAACAATGCCGGCTACGGTCAATGGGGACTTTTCGAGGCGCTGACGCCCACGCAGATCCAGGCGCAGTTCGACGTCAACCTGTTCGGGGTGATGAACGTCACCCGCGCGCTGCTGCCGCACTTCCGAGCGAACGGTGGCGGCGCGGTTCTCAACGTCAGTTCCGGCGCAGGCCTCTTCACCTTGCCGATGATCTCGCTCTACTGCGCCAGCAAATTCGCCCTCGAAGGCTTCACCGAGGCGCTCTCCTACGAACTCGCCTCGCAGCACATCAAGGTGAAGCTCGTGATCCCGCACGGTGGCGTCACCGCGACCCGCTTCGGGGAGAACCAGGCGGCGCGCGGCGCGGACGCCTCGTCGCTCTCCGACTACCAGCCCTTCGTCGAGCGCACGCTCGCAACCTTCGGCCGCATGGCTTCGGAAAGCAACATCGCGGCAGACGACGTCGCAGCGCTGATCCACGAAGCGCTGACCGACGGCACCGACCGGCTGCGCTACCTGATCGGCGACGACGCCCGCGGCTTCGTCAAGGCGCGACGCACCCTGCCCGACCAGGACTATGTCGACACCATGCGCGGGTTCTTTTCCGCCTGAACGGCAAAGGGCCGGAGGTCGGGACGGAAGCGTCACCCGCGGCATGATCCGGCACTTCGGTCTTCCGATACCGGTGAGCATCTGCCCCCGCCCGGATTGCCGTCGCGGCGGCGCAAACGGGCAATTGCTGCGGCGTGCCCTTGCCAGCGGCCGCGGCAGGCGTCATTGAGGGGCGATGTCCGACCACGCCCCTTCGACCCGCCTCGACCAGTTGCTCGTCTCGCGCGGGCTTTTCGACAGCCGTTCGCGCGCCCGCGACGCGATCGCGCGCGGCACCGTGACCGTGGACGGCAGGACGGTGACCAAGGCCGGCGCCGGCGTCGGGGAGAATGCCGAAATCGCGATCGACGATCCGGCGCAGGCCTATGTCTCCCGCGCGGCGTTGAAACTAGCGGCCGCACTCGACCGGTTCGGGCTCGATCCCGAAGGCCGGAACTGTCTCGACATCGGCGCCTCGACCGGCGGGTTCACCGAGGTGCTGCTCTCGCGCGGGGCGGCGCATGTCATAGCCGTCGACGTCGGCCACGGGCAGTTGCATCCCCGTATCGGCGGCGATCCGCGCGTCACCAGCCTCGAAGGCCTGAACGCCCGCGAACTCTCCGAGGGTCACCTCGCCGGACGGACGATCGGCTGCGTCGTCTCCGACGTCTCCTTCATCTCGCTGAAACTGGCGCTGCCGCCGGCCCTTTCGCTCGCCGCTGCCGGCGCGGTCTGCGTGCTTCTGGTGAAGCCGCAATTCGAGGCGGGGCGCACAGCGATCGGCAAGGGCGGGCTGCTGAAGGATCCTTCGGCAGGTCCGGAGATTGCCGCCGAACTTGAACGCTGGCTCACCGCGGAGATGGGCTGGGAAAGCCTCGGCGTCATCCCCGCCCCGATCGCCGGCGGCGACGGCAACCAGGAATATCTTCTTTCAGGACGCAAGCCATGAGCACGGAAACGGTGACGATCAGCAGGCTCGGCAGCGGCGGGGACGGGATTGCGAGCGGCCCGGAGGGGCCACTCTACGTTCCCTTCACGCTGCCGGGGGAAACGGTGGCGATCGCCAGGGTGAAGAACCACGGCACGGTGATCTCCACGTCTGCGGCCTCGCCCGACAGGATCGCGCCCGCCTGTCCGCATTTCGGTCCCGACGGAAGGAACGGCACCTGCGGCGGCTGTTCGCTGCAGCATGCCTCGGACGGGCTCTATCACGCCTTCAAGCGCGGGCTCGTGGCCGATGCGCTGAAGTCCAAGGGGATCGCCGCGGAGGTGGCGCCGCTCGTCATCGCCCGTCCCGGCGAGCGCCGGCGGGTGGTCTTCACCGCGCGCCGGACCGAGAAGGGCCTGCTGCTCGGCTTCAACCAGGCGGGCAGCCACCATATCGTCGACATCGACCAGTGTCCGATCAGCCGGCCGGGCATCGTCGGGAAGCTGGATGCGATCCGCGCGGTCGCCACGGCGCTTTCGACCGACAGCCAGGGTTTCCGGCTCACCGTGCTCGAGACGCTCTCCGGCCTCGACCTCGCCTTCGAGGGGGTGCGCAAGGTCGGCGACCGGCAACGGCGGGCGGTGACGGAATGCGTCCTAGGCCTCAGCGGCATCACCCGCGTGTCCCATGACGGCGAGATCCTGATCGAGCCGCAGAAGCCGCAGATCGATTTCGGCGGTGTTCTCGTCTCGCCGCCGCCGGGCGGCTTCACCCAGGCGACGAAGGAGGCAGAGGACGCGATGGCAGCCCTGGTGCTCGGCCACATCGGCAAGGCCAAGCGGGTGGCCGACCTCTTCGCCGGTTCCGGCACCTTCGCGCTCCGGATGGCCCGTTCCGCCCGCGTCCATGCGGTCGAGGGCGACGAGAAGGCGCTGAAGGCGCTCGACCATGCCGCCCGCCACGCCCAGGGGCTCAAAGGCGTCACCGTCGAGAAACGGGACCTGTTCCGCCGGCCGCTGATGGCTTCGGAACTGAAGGTGTTCGACGCCGTCGTGTTCGATCCGCCGCGGGCCGGCGCCGAGGACCAGTGTCGCGAACTGGCGCGCTCGGGCGTCAAGAAGATTGCCGCCGTCTCCTGCAACCCGGTCACGCTCGCCCGCGATCTCGCGATCCTGACCGCCGGCGGCTACCGTGTCACCGGCGTCACCCCGATCGACCAGTTCCTCTGGTCGTCGCATGTGGAGGCGGTGGCGACGCTGGAGAAGTGATCCGGCGGATGCGGGCGCGTTACCGGCCCGCATCGGACCGCAGCGCCTCCGGGGGGAGAAGAGCCGGCTACTTCCTCGCCATGAAGGCCTCGAAGGCGGCGCGGGCTTCGGCGCTGCGCAGCCTGACGGAGAACTGGTGCGCCTCCTCGTCGATGCGGCCGGCGACCTCTTCGCGGTCGCCGCGCATCAGGTCGCGCGCCGCCCGGAGCGCCTCCGGCGGCTTGGCGGCAAGGCGGGTCGCAATTTCAAGCGCTTCGGTCTCGACCGCATCCGTGACCTTCCAGATCAGGCCGGCCGCGCGCGCCTCCTCGGCGGTGAACCCTTCGCCGGCCACGAGCAGGGCGAAGGCGCGCTGGTGGCCCATCAGTCGCGGTGCGATCAGGCTGGAGGCGGCCTCGGGCACCAGCGCCAGATCGACGAAGGGCGTTTTGAACAGCGAGCGCGGCGAGGCGATCGTCATGTCGCAGTGCAGGTGGATGGTGGTGCCGATGCCGATCGCCAGGCCATCGACGCCGGAGACGATCGGCTTGTTGTGGGCTGCGAGCGCATGGAGGAAGTCCACCACCTCCCGGCCCATTATGCCGCCCATGGCAACGGCGAGGAAATCGGTCATGTCGTTGCCGGCGGAAAAGCAGCCCTCCGAGCCGAGCAGCAGGGTCGCGCGCACTGCCGGATCGACATCGGCGCTGCGCATCGCCGCCGTCAGCGTCTGGTACATGGCGCGGGTGATGGCGTTCTTCTTCTCCGGCCGGTTCAGCCGGATTACCTGTACGCCGGGGGCGGATTGCGGTCGTTCGATCAGGACGTGATCGCTCATGCGGTCTTTCTCCTTCCGGGCGCGGATGGCGCCTGATGTTCGTTCCGTGCTGCCGCGCCGAGGGCTCGTGGGACGCCCCACCTCCCCCTTGAGGGGGAAGGTCGCAGCGAAGCTGCGGGTGGGGGTGACCTGCGGCGGTCGCGACCGCCCCCACCATGCGGCTGTCGCCGCAGCATCACCCCACCCCGGCGCTTCGCGCCGACCCTCCCCCTCAAGGGGAGGGTTGATCCCCGTCGCCGGCTTCCCGCTCTCCCCTCCAGCCTCAAGAGGGCAAGGGAGGAAGCAATCCACAGCGAGTGCCTAGCCCAGCACCACCCGGGCCGCCTCCAGGCTGGCGGCGCCGTTGACGATGCGGTCCTTCAGGGTGGCGGTCTCGGCGATGATGTTCTCGGCGGCGAAGCGGCAGAGCGCGGTGCGCTCGGCCTTCCTGCCGTCGCCGGCGTCCGCCAGCGCGCCCCGGGCGAGCCAGGCGCCCGTCAGCACGAGCCCGAACAGCCGCTGGTAGGGCGTGGCGCCGGCGAGCGCATCCGGCTGCCGCCCGTCGACCAGGGCCGCGCCGAGCCATGCGGTGGCCGCCTCGAGATCGCCAAGGCTCGCCTCCAGCCGGGCGGCCGTGTCGCCGAAGGCCGGATCGTTGGAGGCGCGGACGGCGTCGGCGATGCCGCGCAGTTCGGCGATGAAGCCGCGCATCTGCGCACCATCCGAGAGCGGCAGCTTGCGGGTGACGAGATCGATCGCCTGAATGCCGTTGGTGCCCTCGTAGATGGGCGCGATGCGGGCATCGCGGTAGAGCCGGGCGGCCCCCGTCTCCTCGATGAAGCCCATGCCGCCATGCACCTGCACGCCGAGCGAGGCGACCTCGACGCCGGCATCGGTGGCGAAACTCTTGGCGACCGGCGTCAGCAGGCTGGCGCGCTCCGCCCAGTGGCGGGCCTCCTCGCCCTGCGTCGCATGCGCCATGTCGACCGCATGCGCGCAGGCATAGGTGATGGCGCGCGCACCCTGTGTCAGCGCCTTCATCGTCAGGAGCATGCGGGCGACGTCCGGATGCTCGATGATCGGGCTCATGCCGGATCCCTGCCAACCCGGCGCCCGGCCCTGCGTGCGCTCCTTGGCATAGGCGATCGCCTTCTGCGTGGCGGCCTCGGCGATCGCCACGCCCTGCATGCCGACGGCAAGGCGGGCGTTGTTCATCATGGTGAACATGCAGGCGAGCCCCCTGTTCTCCTCGCCGACCAGCCAGCCGATCGCGCCGGCCTCCCCGCCGAAGCGGCCGTCGCCGTAGATCATCGTGCAGGTGGGCGAGCCGTGGATGCCGAGCTTGTGCTCGACGGAGTGGCAGAACACGTCGTTTCTGGCCCCGAGCGAACCGTCCGCCTCGACCAGGAACTTCGGCACCAGAAACAGCGAGATGCCGCGCGTGCCTGCCGGCGCGTCCGGCAGGCGGGCCAGCACCAGATGGACGATGTTGTCGGTGAAATCATGCTCGCCATAGGTGATGAAGATCTTCTGGCCGAACAGGCGATAGGTGCCGTCGTCGCGCCGCTCCGCCCTGGTCTTCATCACGCCGAGGTCAGAGCCGGCATGCGGCTCGGTGAGGTTCATGGAGCCCATCCACTCGCCGGAGACCATCTTCGGCAGGTAGGTGCTTTTCAGCGCCTCCGATCCATGCGCCGTCAGGGCCTCGACGGCGCCGATCGTCAGCGTCGGGCCGATCGCAAAGGCCATGGAGCCGCCGTTCCACATCTCCATCGCCGCGACATGCAGCATGTGGGGGAGCCCCTGCCCGCCGAAGTCGGGCGATGCCGTCAGGGCGTTCCAGCCGCCTTCGGCCCATGCCCGGTAGAGCGCGGCCCAGCCGTCCGGGGTCTTCACCTGCGCATCCTCAAGGACGACGCCCTGCCGGTCGCCGGTTTCGGCCAAAGGCGCGATCTCCTCGGTCGCAAAACGCCCCGCCTCGGCAAGGATCGCCTCGACGAGATCGTCCGAGAGCTCGCCGAGGCGCCCGTCTGCGATTGCGGCCGAAAGCCCCGCGACGTGACGAAGGGTGAAGACGATCTCCTCCACCGGAGCCTTGTACATGCGCATCCTCCCATTCGCCGCCGGGGCCTGGCCATCGACAATGACGGCTGGCGGCATCCGGCGCAATGCGCGGCAGATTATTTATTTTTACGTAAACGTCAATTGCAATTGACCGACGGCGCCACTCTGCCGGAGACAATGGAAAAGGTGACCGGTGATGGGGCCAAAAGGCCTTCCAATCATCCGTCACGCGTGTAAATTAGCAGAAACTGAAAAGCGAGGGGAATCGCCGAACCAGCGAATCATGCACATGAAAATGCTCCGGAACCGAAGTCCCGGAGCATGAAGGTCATGGTCTTGTCCTGCGACCCTTCGGGCCGCTCGCTCCCGGTCAGCCGTAGGGCGAGTAGCACTGCTGGCGCGGGCCGTTATAGGGCTGGAACGTGTTGTCGTAGGCCCTGTAGGAGCGATAGCGGTTGTAGCACCACTGGGTGTGGGCACTGCCGCCACCGGAATAGGCCGGAGCACGGGGGGCGGTGATCGCTCCGCCGATGATGGCGCCGGTTGCGAAGGCTGCAAGCGGGAACCAGTAGCCGTCGTGGTAGCGATAGCCCGGACGGGCGTAGCGATAGCCGCGGTGGCCGTTGTAGTAGCCGTTGCGGTAGCCGCGGTTATAGTCGCGGCGGGCCTGGCGGCGGTCTCGTTGCCAGTCACGGCGGGCGTCGCGGTGGTCGCGCTTCCAGTCGCGGCGGTCGCGACAATGACGGCCTTCGCAGCGCACGAGATCGACGCCTGATTCGCCGGCCTGAACCGTCATTTTCGGCATGGCCTGGCTGGTGGCGGGAACGACGGGGCTGACAGCGAAAAGCACGGACAGCGCGACGGCGATGGATCTGGTACCGAACATTCTGGACATACTCCTGTTGATGCGGATTACGTTGCTACATCCTGCAAAAGAACGCCGGAGACCAGAAAAAGTTTCGTGATCAGGGGCAAAATGCCATCCCGATTAGAAAGGCATTAACGTTACGGTAACCCTGTCGAAACAAAATTCCTGATCCGGAGGTCGACGGCGGAGCGCGAAACATGAGGGCAAGGAACCGATTTCTCGCATGTCTGGCCGGCGCGCTGCTCCTCGTCGCGCCCGTCCCCGGCATCGCCGCGGACGTCGAGCCGTGGCGGAACAAGGACAACGCCATCGTCATCGATGCCTACGAGATGAACGAGATCGACTGGCCGCTGCTTCTGAGCGACAAGCGCATCGCCGGCTTCATCTCCAAGGCCTCCGACGGCCTGCCGGAAAGCTTCGACTGCAAGGGCGACCACGACGGCGACACCGTCGCGCACTGCAGGACCATGTGGCGCAAATACGCCGTCAGCCGTGAACTCTACGAGACGCGAAGGCTGCTGGCGCGGGCGCAGGGCCTGCTCTGGGGCGCCTACCACCTCGCCCGGCCCGGCAATCCGGTCGACCAGGCGAACCACTTCCTCGACTATGCGCGACCGCAGGCGGACGAGATGATGGTGCTCGACATCGAGGCGATCGATCCGAAGAAGTTCATGTCGCTGGAGGATGCGCAGATCTTCGCCGGCCATATCCGGACGCGCACGGGACGCTATCCGGTGCTCTACACCAACCATTCCACCGCGAAATACATCGCGGCCAACCGCCACAAATACCGTATCCTGTCGCGCCTGCCGCTCTGGTATGCCCGCTACAAGCCCGGCATCCGCAAGGTTTTCCCGCTCGGCAACTGGGACAACTACGCGCTCTGGCAGTTCTCCGCCGCCGCCAATTGCAACAAGCGCCGCTGTCCCTACCGCGTGAAGGGAACCTTCAACGACATCGACGTCAACGTGGTGCCGATGAACCGGGCGGACCTGACCAAGATTTGGGCCTTCGGCGACCTCTTGCCCGAAAGACCTTTCGAGACCGGCGAGCCGCCGGTGGACGAGATCGTCACCGCATCCGTCGCCAGGGGCGCGGCCGCCGACGAGCCGAAGTCGCTGCCGGTGAATGCCGACGCCGTCTCGCTCGCCGGCCTTCCGGCATCCGCTAACGCCGCCGTGACCTTCGTCGTGCGCAACGAGGCGCCGGACGCAGCACCCGCGCCGGAACAGATCGCCGACGGCAGCCAGAAGACCGCGCCGGCCATCGACCCTCCGCACGCGACGCCCTGACCGAGCCCTGATCGAGCAAGCCCTGCCGCCTGTCCCCAGGCCTGGCGATTGCCCTGCCCGCGCGGCCGGGGCATATAGCCGTCGCGCCAGTCACGAGAGGTCCGGGCGAGCCCCCGGATCTCCATCCTTCCTTCAGCAAATCGGTATAAGCAGGCGACATCGCCCCCTGCACATGACGAGCAGATGACAGACAAGATCGTGATCACCAGCAACCGCACGACCGCCGTGTCCGTGACCGGAAACGACACCGAGCTCGTCATCAACGCCGGCGTCCGCGTTTCGACTGCGTCGACCGGCCTGATCGCGACGGGAACGGCCACCGGCCGCAGCTTCTACATCAACGGCGAGATCGCCTCCGGCGCCGGCTATGCCGTGCGGTTCGGCGCAAGCGGCGCAGCCGACAGCGACAGCCTCTTCGTCGTCGGCAAGACCGGCAGGATCCAGGGCGCCTCGGGCGGCATGGAGATCCGCAGCGGCGGGCTCGAACTTGTCAACCACGGCACGATCGAGGCGGGGCGGACGACGCTCGACATCACGGGTGCTGCGACCAGGGTCACCAACAACGGCCTGCTCGCCTCCACCGCCGGCACGGCCATCAAGGCGGCTGGAAAGGGCGAGATCCTGATCAACAACGGGACGCTCTCGGCTGCGGCCGACGCGCTCGTGCTGTCGGGGGCATCGGCAAGCCTGACCAACAATGGCGAGGCCGTTTCGACGAAGGCCCATGCCGTCGTCTCATCCGGCAGTGCTGCGGTCCTGACCAATCACGGCACGCTCAAGGGCCAGTCGGACACGATCGTCTCATCCGGAAAATCAGCGACCGTCACCACGGACGGGCTGGTGTGGTCGACGATGGGATCGGCGATCCTCGCGACCGGCATGCGGGCGGTCGTGACCAATAACGACGGCACGGTGAAGGCTGCCGCCGATGCCATCGTGCTCGCCGGCGACAGCGGCAAGGTGACCAACAACGGCCTCATCCGTTCTTCCGCCTACGGCATCTCCGTCGATGCGGACAAGGCGATCATCACCAATAACAAGACGATCAGGGCCGCTGGCGGCGTCGAGATCGACGGCAGCGGCTCCACGCTCGGCAACTACGGCACGATCACGGCGACGAAGGCCAAGCTTGCGGCGATCGACTTCTCCGGCGCATCGGCCGCGAGCTTCCACAATTACGGTCTCCTGCAGAGCACGGGCACGGCCTTCCTCGGCGGCAGCGGCGTCCAGTCCGTGTTCAACAACGGCACGATCAAGGGCTCGGTCCATCTCGGCGCCGGCAACGACTACTTCGACGGCACCGGCGGCACGGTCACCGGCAGCGTCCACGGCGGCCGGGGCAACGACGTCTATGTCGTCAGCGACGCCTCGACGAAGATCGTCGAGCGGGCCAGGGAAGGCACGGACCTCGTCAAGTCGAGCGTCAGCCTTGCGCTCGGCGCCAATATCGAAAACCTGACGCTGACCGGACCTGCCAACGTCAACGCGACCGGAAACGGGCTTGCCAACCAGCTTCACGGAAACGCCGGCAGGAACGTCATCAAGGGCGGCGCCGGCGACGACACGCTCTGGGGCCACCGCGGCAACGATACCCTGACGGGCGGCAAGGGGGCGGATCACTTCGTCTTCGCCAAGGGCGACGGCCGCGACACGATCACCGATTTCACGGCAAACGGAGCCAGCCACGACGTCCTCGACCTGACCGCGCTCGGCAGCATCACGAGCTATTCCGACCTGACCAGGAACCATATGAAGCAGGTCGGCGACGACGTGCATATCGACGGCAGGAACGGCGATACGATCCTGCTGCAGGACGTCAGGATCGCCCATCTGGACAAGGGCGACTTCCTGTTCTGATCCACGGGCGCGGGCCTGTCGCAGACAGCGGCTCGAGCAAGCCCCTCCCCTTGCCGGTGGGTTGCCGGTGGGAGCCGCTACGCCTCGATCTGCACGTCGCCCAGCGGGCGCGAGCAGCAGGCGAGGATGTAGCCTTCGGCGATCTCGTCGTCGAGGATGCCGCCATTGTGGTTCATCTCGACCTCGCCCGACACCTTCATGACGCGACAGGTGCCGCAGAGCCCGCCTTCGCAGGCCGCCCCGATGCGCACGCCGGCTGCGCGCGCCGTCTGCAGGATGGTCTGGTCGGGCGGGCAGGCAGCCTCCTTGCCGGCCATGGTGAAGGTGACGGTCGAGACGGCAGACGCATCGACCTCGCCGGGACCGGCGCGAATGGCAAGCTCCTCGGCGGCGGGGGCCGCGGCCGGCTGGAAGCTCTCCTCGTGATAGCGCGCCATGTCGAAGCCGCAGACCTTGAGCATGTCGCGCACGCCACGCATGAACGGCTCCGGGCCGCAGCAGAAGACGGTGCGATCGCGGAAGTCCGGGGCCAGCAGCGACAGCCTGGAGCCATCGATGCGGCCGCGCAGCCCATGCCAGCCGTCGCGCGGGTTGCGGCCTTCGACGACGAAGCCGAGCGAGAGGTTCGGCATCTGCGCCGACAGGCATTCGAGCTCGGGGCGAAACAGCAGGTCCTGAGGGGTGCGCGCGCAGGAGACGAAGGCGACGTCCGTCTGCGGCGCGCAATCGGCCATCCAGCGCGTCATCGACATCATCGGCGTGACGCCTGAGCCGGCGGAGATGAACAGGTACTTCTCGCCCGGATGGCGGACGAAGGAGAAATCGCCGAGCGGACCGAAGGCCTTCAACTGCATGCCGGGCCTGAGATGATCGAACATCCAGCGGGTGCCGATACTGTCCTTCTGCGCCTTGACGGTGACGGCGACGGAGAAGGGCCGCGACGGGGTCGAGGACAGCGTGTAGGTGCGCATGACCGGATCATCAGGCGTCACCGGCAGTTCCAGCGTGACGAACTGGCCCGGCAGGTAGCGGAACCAGTTCTCGCGGTCGGAGCGGAAGGTGAACGTCATCACGTCGGCGGTCTCGGCCGTCACCGCGATGCATTCCAGCATGTGCTGGCGGTCGTTCCAGGGCTGGAGCTCGTCGAAATGGCGGAAGTGGCTCGCGATCGTCATGTCAGGCCACCCGCACCAGCGGCTGCTTCTCGCCCTGAAGGCGCTGCTCCATGAAGGTGCAGTACCATTCGACGAACTGCATCACGCCGCCCTCGTCCTCGGGCGAATAGGGGCCGGGCTCGTAGGCGGGGGAACGAATACCGAAGGCGTTCTCCTCGACGATCTGTCGGTCCTGGTCGTTGGTCTCGGTCCAGACGTGGGTCAGTTCGTCGAGATTGTAGTCGATGCCTTCCACCGCATCCTTGCTGACCAGCCACTTGGTCGTCACCTGCGTCAGCTCGGGGCCGAGCGGCAGGACGCGGAAGGTGATGGCGTGGTCGGCCAGAACGTGGTTCCAGGTGGTCGGGTAGTGGAACATCAGGAGCGTGCCGATATGGCTCTCCTGCACGTCGGACGACAGCGGACGGCGGACGGCGCGCGCGCCCGACATGGTGTAGCTCTCGGCGTCTGCGATCAGCGGCATGCGGGCGAGGCGGAACTGGCCGGAAGGCGACATGCGGAACTCGCTCGGCAGGCCGGCCGCCTCGCACTTTTCCCAGTGACCGGCGATGACCGGATCGTCCTTGGCGCCCTGGACGCCGGTGGCGCTCGGGGCCTCCGGATAGGTGCGGCAGAGTTCGGGATGGTTGGCGGCGCAATGGTAGCACTCGCGGTTGTTCTCCCAGACGAGCTTCCAGTTGCCCTTCTCCACGATCGTGCTCTCGAAGGCGACCTTGGTCTCGCCGAGGCGATGGCGGACGAGATAGGGTTCGGCCAATTCGCGATAGGGGGCGAAATCCGGCGCCTCGTCGGCCAGACAGATGAAGATGTAGCCGCCGACGGTCTCGCAATGGATCTTCTTCAGGCTGTGCTGGCTCTTGTCGAAATCCTCGGCCATGTGGCGGGCGAAGAGCAACGTGCCGTCGAGCTCGTAGGTCCACTGATGATAGGGGCAGACGAGCTTGGCGGACGCGCCCTTGTGCTGGGTGCAGACGCGCGAGCCGCGATGGCGGCAGGAATTGTGCAGCGCGCGGATCGTGCCCTGGCGGTCGCGGGTGACGACGACCGGATAGTCGCCCACCTGCAGGGTGAAGAAATTGCCGGCCCGCGGGATCTCGCAGTCGTGGCCGACGAACAGCCAGTCGCGATACCAGATCGTCTCCAGGTCGAGCTTGTAATAGTCCTGATCGATATAGAAGGCCTGGTCGAGGCTGTAGCCCTCGCGCCGGTTCCTGATCTTGCGAAGTACGTCGCTGCTGATATCCATTGCCGCTTCCTCAAAAGCATTGCTCGTCTGAAGCGGGCATGGATCGAGGCCGACCAGCATGAAGACATGGCTTCGCTGCGCCCCCGGCCGCCCACCGCAGCCAGTCACGTCATGTTTCTCCAAGGCTGGTTTCCGGGCTCGGGAGATGTCCTCTGCGGACCGCGCGGCGCCTTCCCGAATTGCTTCAGTGGCGTTTTGCCGCGATTTCTTCCCTTACCGTTGCGGGGGCAGCTCCGGATTTTCACCGGCTTCCCAATTATCCGCCCTCCCTAGAGAGGCAGCACCTTGAGCCTCTTCATCTAAGCGGAAAGGCCGGCGCTCCAGTCGCCCAAATGCGACGTCGCCTTCCGCTTTGGCGACAGCCGAAGACGAAGGCGCGAACTCGAAATAATTTATATATTTCATATACTTGAAAAACAGCCCAAGGTGTTTCGACCAACAAATAGGCGGCAAGATCGCAAAAGAGGCAGATAGTCTCTTTGCGCCACCATGGTCACAGTGCAGCCCGCGTTGTTTCATGATAGCCTTGCATAGCGCGAGCGTTCACGCGATCCGCCTTGACGTAGAGGAGAAGGCGACAGACGCGCTCGGACCGACAATCAGCACCGACAATCAGCATGTCATTCAGCAGAAACGTCGAGCTATCACGGGAGGGTGAGCGATGGGGACCGAAAACGGATGTGACGACGCGAACAGCACACTTGAAGACGGCGAGCCGGCCCTGAGCCGCCGGCACGTGCTCATGGCAGGAACAACGCTTGCCGCCGCCGCGGCGCTCGGCGGCACCGGATCGCCGGCACAAGCCCAGGAACAGCAACAGGCGCAAACGGCGACGCCTTCCACCAGCCGGCCGCCCAACATCCTTGTCATCTGGGGAGACGACATCGGCATCTGGAACATCTCGGCCAACAGCCGGGGAATGATGGGCTACCGGACGCCCAACATCGACCGGATCGCGGAGGAAGGCCTGTCGTTCACCGACTACTACGGCCAGCAGAGCTGCACCGCCGGCCGCGCCGCCTTTCTCGGCGGCAACGTGCCGGTGCGCACCGGCATGACCAAGGTCGGACTGCCCGGCGCGCCGCAGGGCTGGCAGAAGACCGACGTGACGGTAGCGACGGTGCTGAAGGCGCAGGGGTATGCGACCGGACAATTCGGCAAGAACCACCAGGGCGACCGCGACGAACACCTGCCGACCATGCACGGCTTCGACGAGTTCCTCGGCAATCTCTACCACCTCAACGCCGAGGAGGAGCCTGAGAACCGCGACTATCCGCGCGACCGGATCATGCCGAGCGGCAAGACCTTCCTGGAGCAGTTCGGCCCGCGCGGCGTGCTGCACAGCTGGGCCAATCCGGATGGCACGCAGAAGATCGAGAACACCGGGCCGCTGACGAAAAAGCGGATGGAGACGATCGACGAGGAGACGCTCTCCGCGGCCAAGGACTTCATCACCCGGCAGAACCAGGCGGGCAAGCCGTTCTTCTGCTGGTGGAACGGCACGCGCATGCACTTCCGCACCCACGTGAAGGAGCAGAACAAGGGGATCTCCGGCCCGAGCGGCGACGAATACCATGACGGCATGGTGGAACACGACATGCATGTCGGCGAGCTCCTGAAGCTTCTCGACGACCTCGGCATCGCGCAGGATACCGTGGTGCTCTATTCGACCGACAACGGCCCGCACTACAACACCTGGCCCGACGCCGGCACGACACCCTTCCGCAGCGAGAAGAACTCCAACTGGGAGGGCGCCTACCGTGTGCCGGCCTTCGCCCGCTGGCCAGGCCGCTTCCCGGCAGGCGAGACCCTGAACGGCATCGTTGCGCACGAGGACTGGCTGCCGACCTTCGCGGCGATCGCCGGCGAACCGGATATCAAGACGAAACTCGCCAACACCGTCGAACTCAATGGCCGCAGCTACCGCAACTATATCGACGGCTACAACCAGCTGGATTATCTCGGCGGCAAGGTCGACCAGTCGCCGCGGCACGAGTTCTGGTACGTCAACGACGACGGGCAGGTCGTGGCGGCGCGCTACGACGACTGGAAGGCGGTGTTCCTGGAAAACCGTGGCGAGGCCTTCGGCGTCTGGCGCGAACCGTTCACCGAGCTGCGGGTGCCGCTGCTCTTCAATCTCCGGCGCGACCCGTTCGAGAAGGCGCAGCACAACTCCAACACCTACAACGACTGGTTCCTCGACCGGGTCTTCATCATCGTCCCGATCCAGGGCCTGGCAGCGCAGTTCCTGCAGACGATGAAGGACTATCCGCCGAGCCAGTCGCCCGGCTCGTTCAATCTCAGCAAGATCGAGGCGCAGCTGCGCGGCGCCGGCGGCGACTGACGGCCATGCGACCGGATCCGGCCGCTTCCCCGGCGGCCGGGTCTTGAGGCGGGCAAATCCGAGACCGGCACTTCGGCATAAGGGCGGCGTTAACCATAAGCGGGCATGATCCGGGCAAGACTGCCATGCTTCCGGAGCCTTCCCGTGCTAGCCACGCCCGCAGCGAAATTCAGATACTACGACGCCGTTGCCTACAAACGGACCCAGCGCGGCCGTTCGGTCGCCTATACGGACTTCCTGCGGACCGGGAAGCTGGAGCGGCGGGAGTGGAACGAGACCGAGAAGCGCTATCTCTCCCATCGCGAGGTCGCCGAGGCGACCAGGCGCAAGCTCGAGCAGGCCGGCACGGTCACCCATGACCGCATCAACGGCTTCCACCGCTCGATCCGCTTTCCGAAGCTGATCTTCCACCGCACGCTGGCCTCGATGCCGCATCTCGGATACTGCCACGTGACGGTCTCGCGCACCCGGCTGCCGCAGCACGAGGACGTGCAATGGTCGTTCTACATGGCCAACTTCTATTCCGAGATCGGTGACGGCGAACGCTTCTTTGCGGGGATCAACCCGAAATTCAAGCGCATGTACTTTGGCGTCGCGATCAGCCCCTCGGAAGAAGAGGGACGGCTGGAGATCAACCGCAAGGTCGGCGACGACGGCATTCTCTTCCACACGCCCGACCCGAAGGAGGCGATGAAGAACGTGCTCCTGCTCGGCGCCCGCGACGAGGAACTGCGCAAGATCATCCGGGCGATCTGAGCCCTGCGCGGCCGGGATCGGCGCCGCGCGTCAGCGGATGACGGGACCGTCCGCCCTCTTCCAGGCGGCCATTCCGCCCTCGATGTGGCAGGCGCCGGCGAGACCCGCGGCCTGCGCTGCCTCCACCGCCATCGCCGAACGTTCGCCGAAGGCGCAATAGAAGACGATCCGCCTGCCGGTCGCCGCCGCCAGCTCGTGCAGGACACCGCCCTCGCCGATATTCTCCACAAGGTCGGCATAGGGCGCATGCAGCGCGCCGGGGATGCTGCCGTGCTTGTCGCGTTCGCCCTTCTCGCGCAGATCGACCAGCGCTATTCCGGGGCTGCCGTGCAGCGCCAGCGCCTCCCTGGCCGTCAACGCCCAGCCGCGCCTTGCGATCTCGTCCTGGTGCAGGCCGACGCGGATGTTGGCGGGCACGGCCACGTCCATCATCTTCGGGTTCGGCAGGTTGAGGTTGTTCATCAGGTCGACATATTCGTCGACCGAGCCGACGCGCAGGCGCGGGTTGAAGTGCTTCTCCTCGCCGATGGTCGAGACGGTATCGCCCTTGTAGTCGTGGGCGGGATAGACCAGCGTCTCCTCGGGAAGCCGCAGCAGCTTGTTGAAGATGGAATCATATTGCTGCCGGGGATCGCCGTTCTGGAAATCGGTGCGCCCGGTGCCGCGGATCAGGAGCGTGTCGCCGGTGAAGACCCGGCCACCCATCAGGCCGTTCATCAGGAAGGAATAGCTGTCGTCGGTGTGGCCCGGCGTATAGAGCACGTCGAGGCTCAGGCCCTCGATCGCGACGCGGTCGCCTTCGGCAACGCGCATCGAGACCACGTCGGCTGCGGTCTGCTCGCCCATGACGGTGACGCAGTGGGTGCGGTCGCGCAGGGCGCCGAGGCCGGTGACGTGGTCGGCATGCAGGTGGGTATCGACCGCCTTGACGAGCTTCAGGTCGAGCTCCTCGACCAGCTTCAGGTAGCGGTCCACCTTCTCCAGCACGGGGTCGATGATGAGGGCCTCACCGCCGGCCCGGCTGGCGATGAGGTAGGTGTAGGTGCCGGAAACGCTGTCGAAGAGTTGTCGGAAGATCATCTGTCCCTCCACTCGACAAGCATGCCTTGCGGGAAAGACGACGGCGTCAGCTTCCCGGCTGCGGCACGATCCGGATATAGGGTTTGGGCGCGCGCCAGCCGTCCGGATACTGCTTGCGGGCGTCGTCGTCGGAGACGGAACCGGCGATGATGACGTCTTCGCCGCTCTGCCAGTTGACCGGCGTCGCGACCTTGTGCCTCGCGGTCAGTTGGAGACTGTCGATGACGCGCAGCACCTCGTCGAAGTTGCGTCCCGTCGTCATCGGATAGATCAGGATCAGCTTGATCTTCTTGTCGGGTCCCACCACGAAGACGTTGCGCACGGTCTGGTTGTCGGCCGGCGTACGCACGGTCGGATCGCCGGACACCGAGGCCGGCAGCATGCCGTAGGCCTTGGAGACGGCGAAATCGACGTCGGCGATCATCGGGAAATTGGGCGCGTGGCCCTGCGTCTCCTCGATATCGTCGGCCCAGCCGGCGTGGCGGTCGAGCGGATCGACGGACAGGCCGATGATCTTGACGCCGCGGCGGTCGAATTCCGGCTTGATACGGGCCATGTAGCCCAGTTCGGTGGTGCAGACGGGCGTGAAGTCCTTCGGATGGGAGAAGAGCACGGCCCAGCTGTCACCGATCCAGTCGTGGAACTGGATCGGACCATCGGTCGTCTCGGCCCTGAAATCCGGTGCCACGTCGTTGAGCGCAAGTGTCACGGCAACCTCCTGTCGCAAGATGGCAGCCTCTCGTCGCGCATCGTGGACGCACATGGCTGCGGGACGTGCGTGTCGCCCCGGGGCAGGAAAGTGGCACCAAAACGAGGGATAGGCAACGGTAAATTCACGCCCGGCCGACAACCTTGGCGGGTTTTCGACCGGCCGTGACAGGGTGGTTCAACCGGCCCTGTAGAGCATCCAGTCCTTGCCCTCGCCGCCGGCCTCGCTGTCGCGGTGGAGGACGATCCGGTTGCCGCCGGCGGCCAGCGCCTGCTGCAGCGACTTCTCGGCCAGGTTGACGAAATCGAAGGCATTGCCGGCGGAGCCGACCATGCAGATGCCGGCCGAGAAGGTCAGGCTGCCGAGGCTGCGCATCGTCTCGGGATGCTTCAGCGTCGCGGCGGCAAAGGCGGTGCGCAGGAGCGTCATCAGCCTGCCGACCTCGGTCTCGTCGGTGGTGTAAAACAGGAAGCCGAAGCGGAAGCCGTCGAAGCGGCAGACGACGTCGTTGGACGGCGTCGTGCGCTTGATCAGGCTGCCGTAGTGGCGGACCAGATAGTCGTTGAGCGCGTCGACCTGGATCGGCGAGAAGCGCTTGCCGACATCGACCTCGACCACCGCCAGCGCGCAGGGGAGCGGCAGCTCCGGATTGGCGTAGACCTTGGCGACGGCCTTGTTGAAGGCACGGCGGTTGCCGAGACCGGTTGCGGCATCGGTAAACTTGGTGGCCTCGAAGGCGGCGAGGTCGCGCTGGATGGTGTCCATGGTCTCGGACTGGTTGGCGACCCTTGCTTCCATCGCCGCATTGCGGGTGGCCTGCCGTTCAGTCGCCTGCCGCAGCCGCTCGATCGAGTTGCCGAGCGCCTGGGCGGAGCCCTGGTCGCCGGAGAAGATCGCCTGCGAGGCCTCGCCGATCAGGCGGCCGTAGTCGCTGAGCGAGGTCTTCTCCTCCTGCAGCAGGGCCATGAAATTGGTCATCTCGTCGCGAACGGCGCCCGCCGAACGCTGCAGCACGGATTCTTCGTGATGATGCGGGAGATACTTGCGACCGAGCTCGTCCAGTGCGGCTTGCGTCTTGAACTTCCCGAGCGCGATGAAATCGCGAACCAGCTCCGGATTGACGCCAGCATAGGCCTCGTAGACGAGCTCGTAGTTTCGCGGCAGTCCGTCGATGCCCATCTGCTGCATGGCCGTCGCGACACGCAAGGCGACGTCGTTGGTGGAGGATTTCCTCTGGTTCATGTGCACAAGCCTCACCCATGTATTCCGCCCCGTTTTATCAGCGATCGGTTACGAAGCATCTAACGCGGGGGCAGATCGGGTGCAGCGGGCACGATCGCCGCACGCAGGGCGCGTGCGACGCTCATTCGCCCTTGGCAGGCACCGGCCAAAGACGCTAAAGCGGGCCGGAAACGGCGAAGATGGACGAGATGGCAGAGATAATCGACACGGCCGCGGAGACGGATCGCGCCCTGCAACGGGCGAGCGAAGTGCTCGGTCGCGGTCTTCCAGTGGCGATCCCCACCGAGACGGTCTACGGGCTTGCCGCCGATGCGACGAACCCGCAGGCGATCGCCCGCATCTACGAGACGAAGGGCCGGCCGCAGTTCAATCCGCTCATCTGCCATGTCGCCGATCTCGAAATGGCCGAGCGGCACGCCGTCTTCGATCCGCTTTCGCGAAAACTCGCCGAGACCTTCTGGCCGGGGCCGCTGACGCTGATCCTGCCCGTGCGACTGGACACGCCGATCCATCCGCTGGCACGCGCCGGGCTCGATACGGTCGGCCTGCGGGTGCCGGCAGGTTTTTCCGGGCAGCTTCTCGCGACGTTCGGCCGGCCACTGGCCGCGCCCAGCGCCAACACGTCCGGACGGATCAGCCCGACGCGTGCCGCCCATGTCGAGGCGGACCTCGGTGCTGCGATCGAACTGATCCTCGATGCCGGCCCGACGCCCGTCGGCGTCGAATCCACCATCGTCAAGGTCGAGGACGGCACGATCCGCCTGCTGCGGCCGGGCGGGCTCGACGCAGACGACATCGAGAGGCTGACCGGGCTTACGGTGATCCGGCCCTCGGCGCCGGGGGCTGCGATCGAGGCGCCCGGTATGCTCGCCTCGCACTATGCCCCCGATGCCGGCGTGCGCCTGAACGCGCGCGACGTCGCCCCCGGCGAGGCGCTGATCCGCTTCGGCGGAACGAAGCTTCCCGGCGAGGACCAGGCCGCGATCGTGCTCGACCTCAGCCCAAGCGGCGACCTGCGCGAGGCGGCCGCCAACCTCTTCGGCTACATGCAGACGGCCGACGCCACCGGCGCGCGCATGATCGCCTTCGCGCCGATCCCGGCCACGGGGCTTGGCGAAGCCATCAACGACAGGCTCGAACGGGCGGCCGCGCCGCGGAGCTGAAGCAGGAGATCACGCATGCCGACGACCCACGACACGATCATGGACGCCGATCTCCTCGCCCGCTTTTCGGCGATCACGGGTTCGGCCCATGCGCTGACCGACGGCGCCGCCGTCGCGCCCTATCTGGTGGAATCGCGCGGGCTCTACCACGGCACGACGCCGCTCGTGCTCAGGCCCGGCAGCGTCGCCGAAGTCTCGGCGATCCTGAAGCTCGCCAGCGAGACCGGTACGGCGATCGTGCCGCAGGGCGGCAATACCGGCCACGTCGCCGGGCAGATCCCGCGCGAGGGGCGGGCCGACGTGGTGCTGTCGCTGTCACGCCTCAACCGGATCCGCGACGTCGACCCGGTCGGCAACGTGATCGTCGCCGACGCCGGCTGCGTGCTCGCCGACATCCAGAAGGCGGCCGAGGACGTCGACCGGCTGTTTCCGCTGTCGCTCGGCTCGGAGGGCAGCTGCCAGATCGGCGGCAACCTCTCCAGCAATGCCGGCGGCACTGCTGTGCTCGCTTATGGCAACACGCGCCAGCTCTGCCTCGGGCTGGAGGTGGTGCTGCCGACCGGCGAGATCTGGGACGGGCTGCGGCGGCTGAAGAAGGACAATACCGGCTACGACCTGCGCGACCTCTTCATCGGCGCGGAAGGCACGCTCGGGGTGATCACGGGTGCGGTGCTGAAGCTCGTTCCGCGGCCGGCCGGCCACGAGGTTGCCTTTGCCGGCCTTCGCTCGGTGACGGCGGCGCTGGCGCTGTTCGACAAGGCCCAGCAGCGCTGCGGCGGCGCCCTCACCGGCTTCGAGCTGATGCCCCGGATCGGCATCGACTTCACCACCCGCCATATCCCCGGCGTCCGCGACCCGCTATCGAGCCGGCACGACTGGTATGCGCTGATCGACGTTTCCACCTCCGATTCCGCCGAGACGGCGCGGATGATGGTCGAGACGCTCCTGACCGAGGCGATGGAGGCGGATCTCGTGCAGGACGCGGTGATCGCCGCCAGCGAGGACCAGCGCCGCGCCATCTGGCACATGCGCGAGAGCATGTCGCCGGCGCAGAAGCCGGAGGGCGGATCCATCAAGCACGACGTGTCCGTTCCCGTCTCCAGCATTCCCGCCTTCATGGCCGAGGCGGACGAAGCGGTGATGGCGATGATCCCCGGCGCGCGGATCTGCTCCTTCGGCCACATGGGCGACGGCAACATCCACTACAACATCTCCCAGCCGGTCGGCGCCGACAAGCAGGCCTTCCTCGACCGCTGGCGGGAGGTGAACACGGTGGTGCACGGGATCGTGCTGAAATACGGCGGCTCGATCTCGGCCGAGCACGGCATCGGCCAGTTGAAGCGCGACGAGCTGGCCGCGGTGCGCGCGCCGATCGAGATCGAGCTGATGGCCCGCATCAAGCACGCCTTCGACCCTGCCGGCATCATGAACCCGGACAAGGTGCTGCGGGCGGAGCGGTAGCAGCCCGCAGCCTGCGCGTCAGGCCCCGCCCGCGCGCAGCTGCGCCATGCTCAGCAGCGTGTCGGCGCTGATGCTCTGCGTTCCGCCGGCCAGGATGGTGGCCGCCGACGAGGTCTGGGTGTTGTTTTCCAGATCGTAGAGGACGGCGAAGCGGACGATCATCTTCTTCACGTATTCGGGATCCTGCAGATCCTCCAGGTTGATCTGGCGCTTGATCATCTCGGCCTGGGCATCGATATCGGCATTGCCGACCTCGTCGGAGATGCCGAAGCTCGTCTTGAAGACCTCGTAGAGGGCGTCGTCGGCGAGGATGTCGTAGGCGCTCGAGAGCGTCGGCGCCTTGCGTTCGAAGTAGAGCGCCAGCCGGACGCCGGGGTTCTGCGCGCCCTGATCGGTCTCGACCGCCTGGCGGATATAGTTGTCGATCGTCTGGTAGATCCCGCGGCGGGACTGGATCGCCGTTTCCTCCGGCCGCTCGACGAGGCCGTCGGCGTTGAAGTTGAACGAGGCGACGATCGCCCGGTACCGGCGTTCGGCCTGCTGGTTGGCAAAGCTCTGCGGATCGTCGAGATTGGAGGCGAAGATCTGCTCCATGAAGCCTTCGGGCACCGTCTCCGGGTCGACGCCGTTGGCCTTCAGGATGACGTTGACGAGCCGCTCGTCGGCCAGAAGTTCCTCGACGGACGAGATCGACTGCATCTGGGCCGCGTAATAACTCGCTTCCTCTTCCGCCTTTTCCTTGTCCTCGGCCGTTCCGAAGCGGGACACGGCGGTGACATAGGCGCGGGTTACCACCTGGATCTCTGCCTCGCTCTGGGCCAGGGTGGGCGGCTCGATGTTGCCGTCGGCGTCAAAATTGAACGCCTTGGCCAGCTCGATATAGCGCTCGTCGCCCAGACGGTTGGCGTAGCTCTTCGGGTCGTTGAGATCGCTCAGCAGCACCTGCTTGATGCGGTAGGTCGATTCGGCATCGGGATCGAGGCCGAAGGCCTGGAGCGCCAGATCGTAGACATTCGTGGAGGAGAAGAAGTCGGCCACGGTCTCGATCGCGTCGGCTTCGATCTTGTAGCGGCTGATGAGCTTCTCGTCGGCTTCGTCGTCCTTGTCGTTGTAGCGGCTCATGTAGTTCGACCCCGTCGACGCGGTCTGCGCCGCCGTCTGCGCGCTGTCTCCGGCCGTGAGCGTGCCGTCGGCCTGGAAGTTGAAGGCCTTGTTCAGCGCGATATAGCGCGCATCGTTGCCGCCGAACGTCTGGATGTATCCCGCCGGATCGTCCGGGTCGTCGGTCAGGATGTTCTCCAGCGTCGCATTGACCACGGTGACGTCGTTCAGGTCGAAGGCGGTGCGGATGTATTCCTTGAGGCGGCTATCGGCAAGCAGCTCGTCCACGGTCGTGATCGAGGAAATCGCCTCCTCGAAATAGGCCTGGTTCAGAAGCGCCCCGGCCGATGTCAGGCGCGGTCCCGAGATGATGTAGGCCTCGTTGGTCGCGGTTTTTTGCTCGGCGGTCTGGGCCAGCGTGCCGGCCGGCAGCGTCCCGTCCTCGCTGAACTCGTAGGCGGCGGCAAGGGCCAGGTAGCTGCCGGCACTGACGATCTCGGAGTTCCAGCGGTTGATCTGCGTCTCGAGCGAAGCCTTTTCCGCCGCCGACAGGTTGCCGCTGTTGATCTGCGCGCGGGCGTCCTGGACGAAGCCGGACAGTTCGGTGATGCGGGCGCCGAAGGTGGTGTTGACGTAGCTGTTCGGGTCGTCGAGGTCGCTCGTCAGCGCGCCGCGGACCTTCTCGCGGGAATAGGTTTCGGGATCGATGTCGAAGGCGGAGAACATGTAGTCCCGCAGGCGGTCGTTGTTCAGGAGCTGGTCGACATTGGTGACGCTGTCGATGACGATGTTGTAGTAGCGCGTCTCCTCGGTCTGCACGGCGCCGGCATTGGCCATCGCCGCCGTGTAGAGGCCGATGATGTCGTCCATCTGCGCATCCGACTGGGCGACCGCCGTCTCTTCCGCAAACGAGAACGCCTGGGCGAACTCGCGGTAGCGCGTATCCGTCAGCCGGTTGACGAAGCTGTTCTCGTCGGAGAGGTCGCTTTCCAGCACCTGGCGCATGAAGGCGGTGGCGTAGGCCATGTCGTCGAGGCCGTAGGCCTTCATCGCATAGTTGAACAGGCGGTAGTCGCCAAGGAACTCGTCGACCGTCGAGACCTTGCCGATATTGTCGCGATAGTACTGCGCCTCGCGCGCGTTGATGGTTTCCTCGGACTTCCGGTTGAGCGTCGTCAGCAAGTCTCGGGTGACGAGATTGTAGCTCGTATAGGTCGAAAGCATCCCCAAAATATCCCTTTGCATCGGCGCGGCGACCGATCGAGCCGCACGCGCGCGCATGTAACCTCCGCGATCATGACCGGGTTCGCTTGCCCGGGGCTTTCGGGGGCGCCTCCGGGGGCGTTCACCAAACGGAAACCCTGCGCTTCCGGCATTTGCTAACCATCCGCCCGGGCAAAGCTTTCTTAACCGCGATTTTTAAGCCGCCCGGAACGCGCCGCCCCTAAGCTTCCCGACACAGAGGACGGAAAGTCCCGTGGAGAAGGGAAACCTGCTCTCAAGGAAGACAAGGGTGAAAGACAATGCTGAACACCGTTACCAAGCCGGCATGGGCCGGAAGCACGCTCAGGCTCGATCCCAGGCGATTTCCCCAGCAGATCAGCTATGCGATGCGCAACACCACCGGTGACGTGACCATCACGCTGGACGAACGGGGCGCGGTGATGCGCAAGATCCTCCCCTCCAGCGGCCTGCCGCTGTCGATCGCACTGCCGGCGCGCGCCTTCAAGGGCGTTGCCGCCCGCGCCATCGACCATGGCAACGGCGAGGTCACCGTGACGCTCGAACTGCACCATGACGATCCGGAACTGTGCATTCCGCTGCTCGTCGCCCATGACCTTTGCGACATCGCCGCCGACTGGCGCAGCTGGTCGGATGCCTACAAGATCCCGATGCTGATGGTGGAAGCCGACGGCGTCGCCCGCCCGCTGGAGATGCATCTCGGCGCGATCCCCGCCCGTCCGCCCCGGCAGCGGCGCCGCCATTCCTACTTCGCCGACCGGCGCCCGCGCTTCCTCGTGCGCCGCTCCAAAGGCGACCTCGGCCTGATGATGCGCATCAACGGCGACGAAATCATCGCGCGCAACTGAGACAAAAGCATAATGGGGGCATCTGGGCACCCGGAATGCGACGAGGCCGCCTCTTCGGGGCGGCCTTTTCGTTGCTGCCGGTATCAGGCGAAAGCGAGCGCCGCGACGAGGCCGAGGAAGACGATCAGGCCGACGACGCCGTTGAACTTGAACAGCGCGAGGCATTGCTCGCCGTCGTCGATGTCGATCGTCACGATCTGCCACACAAGCAAGGCGGCTGCCACGGCAAGGCCCGCATAGGCGAGGATACCGACGCCGGCGAGCGCGAAGGACAGGCCGACCAGGAGAATGGTGAGGCCGTAGAGGGCGACCAGCCACGGGCGGGTGCGATCGCCGAACAGGCGCGCGGTCGAGCGCACCCCGATCAGCACGTCGTCCTCCTTGTCCTGGTGGGCATAGATGGTGTCGTAGCCGATGGTCCAGACGACGGCGCCGGCATAGAGGGCGATCGCGGACAGCGACAGCGAGCCGAACTGCGCCGCCCAGCCCATCAGCGCGCCCCAGGAGAAGGCCAGCCCGAGAAAGAGCTGCGGCCAGTCGGTGAAGCGCTTGGCGAAGGGATAGACCGCCACCACCGCCAGCGAGGCGAGCGCCAGCACCACCGAGAAAGTGTTAAACTGCAGGAGTACGATCAGGCCGACAAGCGCCTGCAGCACGATGAAGAGCTTGGCCTGGCCGCGCGACACCCGGCCGGACGGCAGCGGGCGGGAACGGGTGCGGGCCACCGCCTTGTCGATCTCATGGTCGACGAGATCGTTATAGGTGCAGCCGGCGCCGCGCATGGCGATCGAGCCGATGACGAAGAGCAGCACATGCCAGACGAACAGCGAGAAGGAATAGGCCACTTGCGCGCGCGCGACGTTCGCCGCCAGCGCCGCCGACCAGAGGCAGGGCCACATCAAGAGCTGCCAGCCGATCGGCCGGTCCCAGCGGGCGAGCTGGGCGTAGGGCCAAAGCGACCGCGGCAGGACGCGATAGACCCAGTTGTCGGACGGCGCATCGGCCACGCGACCGGAATCGGAGGGGCCGGAATCGGAAGGATTGGTGCTCATGTCTCTGGTTCGCAGCCTGCCGGCTTCGCGTCAAGCGCCGATCCGGGGAGGATACAACCGGCAAACGCAGAAGCGCTCGGAACGAAATCGCCGGTATCGCGTTTCTGCCCCGGCTCAACCAGATTTTACGACAGGAGTGACGTTCATGAACGCGAGCATGATGGAACTGAAGCTGAACGCGATCCGCTACGACGTCGGCCTCAGCCGCGGCGAAAAGATCGCCAAGCTCGAGCATCTGCGCAACGCCGCATGTGCGCTTCGCAGGGCCGCCCGGAAAAACGCGCTGTCGCTCGAATACGGCTGGTACCAGGACCTGCACCTGATCGACGCGGAACTCGCCGGCCTGAACGGCGCCGGCCATGAGGGCGCGACCATCACCTTTCGCTGAGACCACCTTTCGCTGAGACGGGGGGACGTCTCCCCCCTTGCGGACAAGTCCGCTTTCCCACCGCCTTTGCCCCGTCGCCGGCATCGTCGCCCTTGACCTTTCGCCCCCGCCCGCTTAACCCGCGGGAACGCGGCCGGGGGTCGCCGGCACGATGGCGTTTGGGGATTTGGCAATGAAGGTTCTGTTGATCGGCTCGGGCGGACGCGAACATGCGCTGGCCTGGAAACTGGCCCAGTCGCCGCTGCTCGCCGAACTCTTCGCCGCCCCCGGCAATCCCGGCATGGCCGAATGCGCCACGCTCGTCCCGCTCGACGTCGAGGACCATGCGGCCGTCTCCGCCTTCTGCCGCGACAACGGCGTGACCTTCGTCGTCGTCGGCCCCGAGGCCCCGCTGGTGGCGGGGCTCGCCGACCGGCTCCGCGCCGACGGCATCGACGTGTTCGGCCCGTCCGCGGCCGCAGCGCAGCTCGAAGGCTCCAAGGGCTTCACCAAGGATCTCTGCGCCAAGTACGACATCCCCACCGGCGCCTATCGCCGCTTCACCGATGCCGCCGCCGCCCGCGCCTATGTCGGCGAGCAGGGCGCGCCGATCGTCATCAAGGCCGACGGCCTGGCGGCCGGCAAGGGCGTAACCGTGGCGATGACGGTGGACGAGGCGCTTTCGGCGATCGACGACTGCTTCGACGGCGCCTTCGGCGCGGCCGGAGCGGAGGTCGTGGTCGAAGCCTTCCTCGACGGCGAGGAGGCGAGCTTCTTCTGCCTCTGCGACGGACAAAACGCACTCGCGCTCGCCTCCGCACAGGACCACAAGCGCGTCGGCGACGGCGATACCGGCCCGAACACCGGCGGCATGGGCGCCTATTCCCCTGCCCCGGTGATGACGCCGGAGCTGGTCGAGCGGACCATGAAGGAAATCATCGAACCGACGATCCGCGGCATGGCCGCCGACGGCCACCCCTTTTCCGGCGTCCTCTTCGCCGGGTTGATGATCACCGACAAGGGGCCGGAACTGATCGAATACAACGTCCGCTTCGGCGATCCGGAATGCCAGGTGCTGATGATGCGGCTGAAGAGCGACCTGCTGCCACTTCTGCATGCGGCGGCGACCGGCCGGCTCGACACGGTCTCGGCCGAATGGAAGGACGAGACGGCGCTGACCGTCGTTCTCGCCTCGAAAGGCTATCCCGGTTCCTACGACAAGAATACGCCGATCCTCTCCATCCCCGCCGACGGCGAGGCCACCAAGGTGTTTCATGCCGGCACAGGCATCAAGGACGGCAGGCTCGTTGCGACCGGCGGGCGGGTGCTGAACGCCACCGCCGTCGCCGCCACCGTCGCCGCAGCCCAGGCCGGCGCCTATGCGCTGGCGGACCGGGTCGACTGGGCGAACGGCTTCTGCCGCCGCGACATCGGCTGGCGGGCGGTCGCGCGCGAAAAGGCCTGAACGACGCCCGATCGCGCCTGCGCGACAGCGCCAGGAAATCCGCGCCTCATTCAATTTTTACCAATTCTCCTGACCGGAAGGTAACGGAAAACGCATAGTCTTTGCATCGACCCTGGTGCATGGCGTCTATGCGGGACCGTTGCCGTCTCCCGCCGGTCCTGCGCCGGAACGAAGCGGTGCCGCTGCCGCCGACGCGGCGCAACACGGAGAACCACGCATGCGCAGCCTCATGCCGTCCATCAGGCCTTCCATCGCGCCGGCCCTTGCATTCGTCCTTCTTGCCGCACCCGCTTTTGCGTCCTCCATCGAGCCGGTCGCCTCCGGCAGCAAGGGCCGGGGCAGCGTCGCCACGATCTCCTGCGCGCACTGCCCGCCGCTGAAGGTGGCGGAAAAGGGCCACTCCTATGTGGTCCCCGAGCTCGAGCCCGGCACGCAGAAGGTCGAGATCCGCGAAATCGACGGCGAACGGCGGATGTTCCGCAGCGAGGCCTGGTTCGGCGGTTCGCCGGTGGTGTTCGTCACCAAGGCGCCCGAACAGGCCGAGGACGCGGTCGCCGAGGCCCCGGTCGAAACGCCCGACGAGCCGATGGCCGCCATCGATACGGCAGCGATGACGGGCGCGCTGGACAGCAGCGTGGCGGCGGTCGCGGTGACCGCGGCAGCGGCCGGCCAGCCGGCCGCCTCACGCGAGCTTGATCCGTCGACATTTGAACTTCGGCTGAACTGACCCTATATTTTTAAGGTTCCCTGCCCCATCGGTCCCTCCAGGACTGATCGGGCATCCGCCCTGCGCAATCGGGCGCGGATGTCTTGCGCCCCTGAAGAGAAGCAGGGGCGCAAGCCTTATTCGGAAGGGGCATCGTCCGCGGACAAGGCTTCTGCCAGGCGATCCACCTCGAGGTCCGAGAACACGGCGATGCCGTGGCGCCTGAGCAGGGCCGCCGTTACCCCTTCGCCCGCGTGGCGCCTTCCGGAAAAGCTGCCGTCATACAGAAAGCCCGAACCGCAGGATGGGCTGCCGTCGATCAGGAGCGCGTGGCGGCAGCCGTTCGCCTGCGCGATCTCCAGCGCCCGGCGCGCACCGTCGACGAAGCCGTCCGAGACGTCCCGGCCCGACCGCTCCACCACGCGCGCCACGCCGTCCAGCACGGCATTGCCGTCGCGTGCGCCGGCGATCTCGGCCGCCGGCCGCGGCACGGGGAAGCCGCCGGCAAGCTCCGGACAGAAGACGACGAGCCGGCCTTCCGTCTTCCAGCGCGCCACCGCCTCATGCAGGAGCGGCCGCGCCGAACCATTGTAGCGGACCGGCTGGCCCATGAGGCAGGCGCTGATCAGGATCTTGCCGGTCATGCGCGCGGTCTCCCGAGTTACGGTCTGTTTGCGGTCTGTTTGCTGGCCGTGCGGTGCCACGTTGCGGTCGGTCCTCAAGTATTTCACGCTGCGCAACCACCTCCCCCTTGAGGGGGGAGGTCGCCGCAAGGCGGCGGGTGGGGGGACTGCGACGGCGCGGCGATGGCCGCCTGCGCCTTGAGGCGTCGTTAGGTGAAGGGCGCCTCGCGACCGGTGAGCGCCGGCACCCGGCACCCGTATCCCCGGCGGATCACCCCACCCCGGAGCTTCGCTCCGACCCTCCCCCTCAGGGGAGGGTAGATCCGTCTCGCCGCCAGCGTCTTGATATGCGTTGGGCGTCTGCGTTCCCGTCGTCAGCCGGCGATCTTCGAGAAATCGGCGACCGTGCCGGTGGCGGCGCGGATGGCGGCGAGCAGGGCCAGCCGGTTTGCCCGGATAGCCGCGTCCTCGTCGTTGACGAGCACGTCGTCGAAGAACCGGTCGACCGGCGCGCGCAGCTTCGACAGCGCCTCCATGGCCGAGCGGAAGTCTTCGCCGGCAACGGCCGCGGCCGCCTCGCGCGAGGCGATGACGATCGCCTCGTTCAGGTCCTTCTCGGCCGGCAGGCGGAAGAGATCGACGGAAACGCCGTCGGCGACCACCGTGCCCTTCTTCTCTTCGGCGGCGAGCAGTTGCGTCGCCCGCTTGGTGCCCGCGAGCAGGTTCTTTCCGTCTTCGGTGTCGAGGAAAATCTTAAGAGCATCAGCGCGCCGGCTTATCGAAAGTATGCTCTTGACGTTTGCCATGCCGGGCTTCTGATCCATTCTCAACATACCCATGTCAAACACTGCGTCGACATAATCTGCACGAATTCCGTCATCACGAAGCTGAACTTTCAGGCGTTCGCTGAAGAATTGCGCCAATTCAAATGCTAAGTCGATCGGTGATGGATAGTTGCAACGAACAGCATGAGCGTAAGTAAGTGACACGATATCAAAATCAAGCTCATTCTCCAGTAAGATCCGCACGACACCCAGCGCCGCTCTTCGCAGCGCATACGGATCCTTCGATCCGGTCGGCTTCTCGTCGATGGCCCAGAAGCCCGTCAGCGTGTCCAGCTTGTCGGCCAGGGCCACGGTGATCGCGACCGGGTCGGTGGGCACGCGGTCGGAGGGGCCCTGCGGCTTGTAGTGATCCTCGATCGCTTCGGCGACCGCCGGGTCCTCGCCCTGCAGAAGAGCGTATTTGCGGCCCATGATGCCCTGGAGTTCGGGGAACTCGCCGACGGCCTCGGTGCGCAGGTCGGCCTTGGCGAGAACGACGGCGCGGTCGACGAGGGCCGGATCGGCGCCGGTGACCTTGGCGAGTTCGGCAGCGAGCGCGCGGATGCGCTGCACGCGCTCGCCCTGCGTGCCGAGTTTGGCGTGGAAGGTGACGTCCAGCGCGTCGAGCTTGGCCATGCGCTGGTCGAGCGGCTTCTTCAGGTCGAGGCCGAATTTATCGGCCGACGCCGCCAGCGTCTCCAGATCCGGCAGGTCGTGCTGGTCGCGGGTCCAGAAGTGGCGGGCGTCCGACAGGCGGGCGCGCACCACCTTGCCGTTGCCGTGGACGATCTCCTTGCCGCCGTCCTTCGCCTCGATATTGGAGACGAGGATGAAGTGGTTTGACAGGCCCACGCCGCCGGCCGGCCGGGTGACGAAGCACTTCTGGTTGGTCTTGATCGTCAGGCGGATGATCTCGGCCGGGATCGCCAGGAACGCCTCCTCGAAGGTGCCCATGAGCACCTGCGGCCATTCGACGAGGCCGGAGACCTCTTCCAGGAGCCCCTCGTCCTCGACCAGTTCCAGGCCGTTGGCAAAGGCGATGTTCCTGGCATCGGTGGCGATGATCTCCTTGCGGCGCTCGGCGTCGAGGATGACCTTGGCCTTCTCAAGTGCCGCGGCATAGTCTTCGAAACGGCGTACCGTGATCGGCTCCGGCGCGTGGAACCGATGGCCGTAGGTGACGTTGGAAGCGACGATGCCGTCGACCTCGAAGGGCACGACGCGCGTCTCTTCGGTCTCCGAGCCGAACAGGCAGACGATCGACTGCAGCGGGCGCACCCAGCGCAGCGCGCCGGGCCTTGCCGAGGCCGCGCCCGAGCGCATCGGCTTCGGCCAGGGGAAGTTGCGGATGATGCCCGGCATCACCTCGGCGATGATCTCTTCGGCCGGCCGGCCCGGCCTGACGATGTGGGCGACGAAGAAATCGCCCTTCTTCGGATCGCTGTGGACATGCGCCTCGCCGATGGAGGCCAGCCCCGCGCCGCGCAGAAAACCCTCGATCGCCTTCTCGTTCGCGTCCGTGCGCGGCCCCTTGCGCTCCTCGCGAACGTCGGCGGACCGGGCGTTCAGGCCGCGGATGTCGAGCGTCAGCCGGCGCGGCGTCCAGTATTCGCGCGCACCCTCGTAGGTGAGCCCCGCCTCGACGAGGGCGTCGGTGACGAGTTTGCGCAGGTCGCCGGCCGCCTTGCGCTGCAGGCGGGCGGGAATTTCCTCGGAACGGAGCTCAAGCAGGAGATCGGGCATGGGGTGCTTTTCTGGCAGATCGTTGGACTGCGGCGGACTTAGCAAGCCCCAAGCAAAAAGTCATCCGTGCCCCGGCGGAAAAGTCGCCGTTCAGGCGGCCCGGTGAACAGGAATGCGGTCGATCTCGTCCTGCATGCGCTCCGCCTCGACCTTCAGGTCATAGCCGGTCTGCAGGTTCATCCAGAATTCCGGCGTCGTATCGAAATATCTTGCCAACCGGAGTGCGGTGTCGGAGGTGATGCCGATCTTCTCCGTGACGATGCGCTCGATGCGCGTGCGCGGCACATTCAACTGCTTCGCCAGCGCACCGGCACTCATGTCCAGCGGCTCCAGATAGAGGTCCCTGAGGATCTCGCCGGGATGGATCGCAGGCATGTTGGTTACACTCATCGTCTCTTCCCCGGTTCGGCTCAATGGTAGACGTCTTTTGCCTTCCCGCAAAGGCGAGGCTGGAGACCTACCATCCCCCGCCGCCTCCGCCGCCTCCTCCGCCGCCCGAAAAGCCGCCGCCGCCGGAGCTGCCGGAGAAGCCGGAGGAGGAGCTCTTGGGCGGGGGCGGGAGGGAGGCGGTCAGGGTGTCGGCCATGGAGCCGGCGAAGCCGCCCATGCGGTCGGCGAAGGCGCCGGGGCCGATGCCGTGGCCGCCGTACCAAACGGGCTGGTAGCTCGCGGCGGCGGCCCCCGCGGCGGCGGTGGCGAGCCAGCGCTCGAAGGTCTGCGACCAGGGCTTTTCCACGCCGAGCGCCACCGCATAGGGCAGAAGCGTCTCATAGTGGCGCGGCGACATTTCCGGCGCGCCGGCCATGTTCATCCGCTCCTTCTCGGCGAGCGTCAGGTACTGCCGCAGCCCGTCGATGCCGTCCATCATCTTCCGCCCGATCGGCGTCGGCGCGCCCATCAGGAAGAAGAACAGCAGGTTGAGCAGCAGGATGCCGCCGACGCCCGAGAGCACCGGCAGCAGCCCGTCGCGGATGTCGCTTGCGACGACGCCGGCCAGCACCGCGCCGAACACGGTGAGGAAGACGAAGCCGAAGAAGGCGATTATCAGCACGGTCATGATGCGCTGGGACAGGCTGCGCGCACCGCGCAGCGATTTGCCGAAAGTGGTCGCGAAGACCGAGAGGAAGAAGGCGGCCGCGGCGGGGACGATCACCAGCGCGATCCCCTCCTCGTCCAGCCGGCCGAAGACCAGCAACGCTGCGAGGCAGGCGGCCGACAGCGCGACGCCGCCGGCGACATAGCCCCAGTTGGCGCGGTAGTACTTGCCGCGGTGTTCGACCTCCATGGCGCTGCGGAAGCGGCTGCCGAGCGACTGCACCGCCTTGCCGTTCGCCTTGTCGATGGCAAAGGGCTGCCCGGAGGCGCCGACCGCCTTCAACAGCGCGCTCTCGCCGGCCGGGAGCTTTCCGTCCAGCGGCTTGTCGGTGCGGGTGACGACGATTGCGTTCTTCAGGTCGTCGAGGGTGACGAAGCCCTTGACGGCAAGGCTCAGAAGAGCTGCGGACAGGGCCGTCCAGCCTGCGCCGCCGAAGCCGCGGTTGTCGATGTAGTTGAGCAGTGCCGGCGAGGCGCCGTCCGGCGCGTCCCAGCGGGGGACCATGACGCCGCGCGGCGGATCGCGCCCGACCCTGTTCCAGGCGCGCAGATAGTAGAGGCCGACCAGCACGAGGCCGCCAATGCCGATGAGGGCGCCGGCATTGTCCTTGAGAAACCACAGCCGCTCCTGCGTGGCGCCGGGCGGATCGATGCTGCCGGCCGGCATCATGACGCCGATCGTAAGCCCCTGATGCGGGGCGAGCCTCCGCGTGGTGACGAACTCGGCCCGGTTGCCGGAGGCGCTGGCGCGGGCATTCTTGCCGGTGTCGCCATAGGCGCCGGTGAAATAGGTCAGCTCCTGCGGCTCGACGCCGGCGGGCAGCGTCACCGCCGCAGACACGGCTGCGATCGGAAAGGCCCATTCAGTGCCGGTGACGTTCCAGAAGAGCTCGTCGTGCGTGTCGAAATAGCGGATCTGGCGGGAGGTGCGGTAGGTCAGTTCGTAGACATGCCGCCCCGGCCGCAGCGTCACGTCGGCGGAGCCGAGATAGATGCGGATACCGGGACCTGCGCTCTCGGTGCGATAGGGTTCCTCGGCACCGTCGCGGCGCACGTCCAGGATCTCGAAATCCACCTTGCGCGTGCGCCCTCCCGCATCGATGAAGGTGAGCGGGAAATCGCGGTAGATGCCGCGGCGGATGCGGTCGCCCTCCGCATTGACCGTGATCGTCTCGGTGACGGTGATCTCCCCGTTCCTGGCCACGTCGATATCGGCGTGGAAGGCGGAGATGACCTCCTCCGCCCGCCCCGCGCCGACCATGGCCAGGAGGAGGAGGAGGAGCGTGGCGGCGATGCGGGCGACCATCGGCCGGTCCCTTAGAACTTCACCGTCGGCACGGCGCGGTCGGCGGGATTCTCGATCTCGAAATAGGGCGCCTTGGCAAAGGAGAAAGCGCTGGCGAGCAGGCTGGAGGGGAAGCTCTCGACCTTGACGTTGAGATCGCGGGCAGCACCGTTGTAGTAGCGGCGCGCCATCTGGAGTTCGTCCTCGACCTCCTGGAGCGAGGCCTGCAATTCGCTGAAATTCTGGCTCGCCTTCAAGTCGGGATAGGCTTCGGCGAGCGCGACGAGCTTGCCGAGCGCCTGGCCGAGCAGGCCCTCGGCGACGGCGCGGCCCTGGACATCGCCGGCGGGCACGGCCTGCGCCCTGTTGCGCAGTTCCACCACTTGCTCGAAAGTCTCGCGCTCGTGCGTGGCATAGCCCTTCACGGTCTCGACCAGGTTCGGGATCAGGTCGGCGCGGCGCTTCAACTGTACGTCGATGCCGGACCAGGCCTCCTCCTTGACCTGCCGCGCCTTCACCAGGCCGTTATAGAGGATGATCGCGTAGAGCGCGACCACCGCTGCGATTGCCAGACCGATCATCCTGTCCTCCATAGGGGCGAGCCGATTGCGGCGACCTTAGCATCCGCGCGGGCGGAGGAAAGCCCCTTCGGCCCTTCGCGCACCGGTTGCCCGTGGAAAACGCCTTAGGGTCGCAAGGCCGGCGACGACGCCGACCCACGGGACGTTTCACGCTGTCCTTTCAACAGGATCGCGCCGGCGCTGCCTGTTCCCCCGGGAACCGCGCGATCGCCCGGCGGTGGCGATACTGGGCTTTCGATCAACCCCGAGGCCACATCCGAACCCGGCCAGACCGGCGTGCAAAGTCAGCGCCCCAAGCCAGCGTCCGTCACCATGAAGAAGCTCGCCCTCACCCTCGACGTCCTCGGCTTTGCCGCCCTCTTCCTCACCTATACGGCCGCAGCCGTGCCCGAGCGTCCGGTCGGCGTGCGCCGCGCGCTGCAGACCCATGCCGGCCAGATTCCGACGGGCGGGCATCCGGCACCGGACGGCCTCGAGCCTTCGGTCACAGGCTTCTTCATGGAGATATCGGCATGATGATCGCGACGACGCACCGCAGCCCGGCGGGCGAGGCACGGGCCACCATCTATTACGCCGCCGTCTCGACCCAGTTCACGCCGCCGGCCTCGGTGAGCAGGAAGGCTTCGCCGCAGGCTTTTGCGAGCGTGCGGACGCGCAGGATATAGCTCTGGCGCTCGGTGACGGAGATCACGCCGCGGGCGTCAAGCAGGTTGAAGACGTGGGACGCCTTGATGCACTGGTCGTAGGCCGGAAGGACGCATCTGTGCAGGCGCCTGTTGTCGGCATCGCCCGGGGCGCCGGCGGCAAGAAGCGCCAGGCATTCCTTCTCCGCATCGATGAAATGGCGATGCAGCATCGCAGTGTCGGCGAATTCGAAGTTGTGGCGGGAATATTCCTGCTCGGCCTGCAGGAAGACGTCGCCATAGGTGATCTTGTCCTCGCCCTCGCGGCCGTTGAAGTTCAGGTCGTAGACGTTGTCGACGCCCTGGACGTACATGGCCAGCCGCTCCAGCCCGTAGGTCAGTTCGCCCGAGACCGGCGCGCACTCGATGCCGCAGACCTGCTGGAAATAGGTGAACTGGGAGACTTCCATGCCGTCGCACCAGCATTCCCAGCCGAGCCCCCAGGCGCCGAGCGTCGGGCTTTCCCAGTCGTCCTCGACGAAGCGGACGTCGTGCAGAAGCGGATCGAGCCCGATCGCTTCGAGCGAGCCGAGATAGAGTTCCTGCAGGTTGGACGGGTTCGGCTTCAGGATGACCTGGTACTGGTAATAGTGCTGCAGACGGTTGGGGTTTTCGCCGTAGCGGCCGTCGGAGGGGCGGCGCGAGGGCTGGACATAGGCCGCCTTCCACGGCTTCGGCCCGAGCGCGCGCAGCGTCGTGGCCGGATGGAAGGTGCCGGCGCCGACCTCCATGTCGTAGGGCTGCAGCACCGCGCATCCCTTGTCCGCCCAGTAGTTGTGGAGCGTCAGGATCAGCCCCTGGAAGGAGCGGGTCGGGTGCATGTGGTCGGGCAGCGCGGCAGCAGGCGTTGGCAGGGTCATCGGTCCGGTCCGGATGGTCTTGAAGATCGGGCGGACAGGTGCCACGGCGGGGCGGCAGGGTCAAGGGTGCCGCCTGCCAATTGACCTTCCTTTGGCGCTTCAGTGCCGCTCGAGCGAGCGGAACAGGCCGGAGCCCGCGGGCTGGGTGGTGGCCGCCGCCCGACCGGGCGCAAGCCCCGGAACGGTGCGGAAGACGGTGCGCGAGGCCGGCGACAGGCGGGCGCGGTACCAGCCGGCGAGATGCTTCATCTCACCGGCGAGCGTCGCCTCGGGGCGCCAGCCGAGCGCCTCCAGGGCCGCCGTTGACACCGCGGGGCGGGTGACGTTGGCCGGACGACCGCCGGTGAAGACGACGCCTGCCACCGGGTCCGGCACGGCATCGAGGACCATGCGGGCGACGTCGAGGATGGAATGGCTGCCGGGGGCTGCGACATTGTAGACGCCGTTCTTCTCGCCGCGAGCGACGACGGTGCGAAGGGCGGCGCAGAAATCCGACACGGCGACGAAGGCGCGGCGCTGGTTGCCGTTGCCGTGCACCGACAGCGGCTTGCCGACGGCGGCGAGTTCGAGGAAGCGCGGCACCAGCTTCTCGGCGTTCTGGCGCGTGCCGATGACGTTGACGGGGCGCAGCACGCGAATGTCGAGATCGTGCAGCGGCCGCAGTCCGGCAAGCAGCATCTCGGCTGCGGCCTTGGAGGCGGCGAGCGGATTGTCCGGCCGCATCGCCGCGGTCTCGGACGGCATGGCGGTTGCGGCGCCATAGACCTCGGCGGTGCCGACATGGATCATCAGCGGCACGCGGCGCAACGCCATCGCCTCGACCAGCACCTGCGTGCCGATGGCGTTCGAAAGGCTCACGCGCTCGGGCGCGACCAGCGCGCGCTCGACATGGCTTTCGCCGGCAGCGTGGACGACGAGTTCGGCGCCGCGCAGGACGTCGGAGACGAGATCGAGATTGCCGACGTCGCCCTGGCGCAAAGTGACGCGGCCGATGCGCATGGCACCGTCGAGGTTGGCCATGTCAGCGGCGTAGGTGAAGGCGTCGAGCACGCGGATCTCGGCAGCCGGGCAGGCCCGCAGCAGGTCGTCCACCACATGCGAGCCGATGAAGCCGGCGCCGCCGGTGACGACGATGGTGCGCAGGCCGGCGAGGTCGAGCGAGGCCATTGGATCTTCCTTCCCGTGCATTCAATCAGGAATGGCAGATGTCGCGGTTCCGCCCCGCCGGCGCAATCTCTCAGCGGCGCCCACCCGGCATTTATACGCCGTTAACCTTACCGGCGCCGGCTTCTGCACCGTATCGGCACACTCCGGCACAGGGAGAAGGAGACAAATCCCGCGGGGGCGGACAGTCGGCGGCTATTCGTCGTCGCGGCGCAGGCGGTATTCGCCGGTCTTCGGGTCCTTGATCAGGGTGCCGATCGCGTCGTTCTGGCGCTCCCGTTCGGCGGCGCGGCGCTTGCGGGTCAGCCGCTCGGCATCGGTGACGAACTTGCGGTAGCCGTACCAGGCGACGGCGACGACCAGAAGCAGGAATATGATCTGTGCCATGCGGTCCCCTCCCCCGGTCCTATTGGCCGTAACGCGCCCAGAGCGCCTTTTCCTCGGCGATCTCCGCAAGCGCGCCGACGCCGGCGGCCCCGGCCCGCTCGCCGGCGAGCGACAGGAGCCCCGAGCCGACGCCCGGCACCTTGCGGCCGAACAGGCCGCGCGCCGGCGAGACCAGGCGCAGGGCGGCATTGGCGCCGTAGCGGCGGCGGATCTCGCCGCGCATGTCGGCCAGCCCGTCGATCAGGCCGAGCGCCAGCCCGCGCTGGCCGGTCCAGAACAGGCCGGAAAAGATGTCCGGATCGTCGGCGAGCCGGGTGCCGCGCCGCGCCTTGACCATGTCGATGAAGACGGCATGGATCTCGAGCTGCAGCGATTTCAGGTAGTCGATGTCGGATTCCCGCTCCGGCTTGAACGGATCGAGGATGACCTTGTTCTCGCCGGCGGTATAGACGCGCCGCTCGACGCCGATCTTCTTCAAGAGCTCCGGAAATCCGAAGCCGCCGGACACGACACCGATCGAGCCGACGATCGAGGTCGGGTCGGCGAAGATCTCGTCGCCGGCCAGCGCGATCATGTAGCCGCCGGAGGCAGCCACGTCCTCGACGAAGACAAGCACGCGCTTGTTCTTCTCCGCGGCGAGATCGCGGATGCGCTGGAAGATCAGCCGCGACTGCACCGGCGAGCCGCCGGGCGAATTGATGGAAATGGCGACGGCGGGGGCGGCCTTGTCGGAAAAGGCCTTCTCCAGCACCGGGGCGACGGCGGCGAGGTTGAGCGCGGGGCGGAACTGGCTGCCTCCGGCCATGATGGCGCCCTGCAACCGCACGACCGGAATTGTGACGCCCTCCTTGCGGAACCGCTTCGGCATCAACTTCCTCAAAAATCCGGCCATCGCGCTTGTCAGTCTCCCATTTTGCGTTATCGCCAGATGTATGCACGCGGCGGTAAAACGCAATGGCCGGGGCGCAAAATCGGTGCGGCTTGGTATCAGGAAGCCGCGGGCCCGGATGCGCCCTTCGCCCGCGTGCGCCCGAGCCGCGGATAGGCGGCGCGGCCGTTGTTGAGGTCGTCGACGAAGGCGGAGAAGCGGTGGCTGTCGTCCTCGTGCATGACCAGCGGCGGGCGCAGCACGAGCCGCGCCCGCGAGCCCTTGACGGCGGTGACGAGGATACGCACCGCGCTCTCGCCGGGGCGGGGATGAAGGGCCGTGATCTCGATGCCGCCGAAGCGCTTGCCGCAGGCGTCGATGATATCAGCGATGGATTCCGGCCGGGCGATCAGGGAGAGCTGGCCACCGGGCTTCATGATCGCGCCGGCGGTGCGGATCCACCGGTCGAATAGGCCGTCCTCCATCGCATGCGCCTCGGCCTTCAGCGCGTCCGGCGTGCGCCGGTCGGAGGCGTCGTTGAAGGGCGGGTTCATGACGACATGGTCGTGCACCTCGTCGGCGAGCCCGGCTGCGAGCCGCGCCCGGCCGGTCAGGGTGACGTCGGCCTCGAGGACAAAGACGCGGCCGGCGAGGCGGGCGTTCTCGGGCAGCGCCAGGCTTTTTCGCGCATAATCGGCCATGGCCGGGGAGCGCTCGACCAGCAGCACGCGGGCGCCCTCGATGCGGGATGCCACCGCCAGCCCCGCCGCCCCGGCGCCGGCGCCGAGGTCGGCAACGCTGATGTCCCCCTCGCCCGCGACCAGCGCGGCGAGCAGCATCGCATCCATGCCGGAGCGATGGCCGCCTCCCTTCGGCTGGACCAGATGGAACCGGCCGCGATGGAAGGCGTCGACGGTGTTAGCGGCAACCACGGAAGGCCTCGCCTTGTGCCGGGCGATACGCGTCGGCGCCAATACCCCCCTCTGCCCTACCGGGCATCTCCCCCTCAGGGGGGGAGATCGGAAGGACGAACCCTCCGCATTCCATCCGCAACGTATGCTGTCGGCGATACATTCCGCTCGCACACCTCGTTTCGGGCCATGTCGCTAAGCCGGTCTTGGGCCAGACGGTCCCACGGGCCGATCTCCCCCCCTGCGGGGGAGATGCCCGGCAGGGCAGAGGGGGGTGCATTCCGCGCACCGGTATCGGCCCCGTCGTCACGAGCGCAACTCCGCGCCGAGCCCGGCGTCGCTGAGGATCTTGCGGGCGTCGTCTTCGCGGTCGGCCTCGACCAGCAGGCGGCGCGGCAGCATGCCGAGCGAGCCCTCGAGGATGCTCATGCCCTGGTCTGCGATCAGGCAATGAATGCCGGCATCCTTCATCAGGCTCTCAGCAAAGGAGAGCAGCACCGCGTCGTTGGTCCGGATGAGTTCGATCATTCCCTTTTCCGTCTTATTTTCGCCGGCTTGTCAATTCGCCTCTTGCTCCCGCAGCCCCCCCTTTCTATTGTCCCGCGACAGAATTGAACAGGAGTCCCCGCACGTGGGCGTCGTGATACCGCTGGACGAAGGCAAAAACAAACTGGCATCGGTAAAGCCCCTGGTGGACCTGACGAAAGCCGACATGGAGCGCGTCAACCAGTTGATCCTCTCCAAGGCCGGCTCCGACGTCCAGATGATTCCGGAGGTGGCGAACCACCTGATCTCGTCCGGCGGCAAGCGCCTGCGGCCGATGCTGACGCTCGCCTCCGCCGCGATGTTTGGCTACGAGGGCGACCATCACGTCAAGCTCGCCACCAGCGTCGAGTTCATGCACACGGCGACGCTTCTGCACGACGACGTCGTCGACGAGAGCGACCTGCGCCGCGGCAAGTCCACCGCCCGGATGATCTGGGGCAACCAGGCGAGCGTGCTGGTCGGCGACTTCCTGCTCGGCCAGGCCTTCAAGATGATGGTCGAGGTCGGCTCGCTGGAGGCGCTCGACGTACTCTCCTCGGCCGCGACCGTGATCGCCGAGGGCGAGGTGCTGCAGCTTTCCGTCGCCAAGAACATGGAGACGACCGAGGACGACTATCTCGAAGTCATCCGCGCCAAGACGGCGGCGCTGTTCGCAGCCGCCGCCGAAGTCGGCCCGATCGTCGCCAATACCGGCCGGGCGGAGCGCAATGCGCTGAAATCCTACGGCATGAACCTGGGGCTCGCCTTCCAGCTCGTCGACGACGCGCTGGATTATGGCGGCAAGGCTGCCGATCTCGGCAAGAACGTCGGCGACGATTTCCGCGAGGGCAAGATCACCCTCCCCGTCATCCTCGCCTGGCGCCGCGGCACCGCCGAGGACCGCGCCTTCTGGCGCAAGGCGATCGAGGGCGGCGAGAGCGACGAACAGAACCTCGAACATGCGCTCGGCCTGATCACCCGCTACGGCGGCCTGTCCGACACGATCGCGCGCGCGCAGCACTATGGCATGATCGCCCGTGACGCGCTCGCCCCCCTGCCGGCAAGCCCGTGGAAGTCCGCGCTCCTGGAAGTGATCGACTTCTGTATTTCCCGCGTCAGCTGATTACGAAAGATTGCGCGCCGCGGGCGATGGATTTTCTTGCCGCACCGCGCCAAAAAAGCCATTCTCTGTGGTCATGAGTCCACGCTGATTTGGACAGGATCGTGACGATCCGACGGGCGCATGCCCGCCGTCCCCCAAGTGAAAGGCACCTGCATGCGGCATTCCCTTTTCATCCGGCTTCTTTCCAGCGCCGCGATCCTTGCCGGCGTCACGCTTGCCGGCCCGTTGGCCGCAAGGGCGGAAGAGCCGGCCGCTGCCGCAGAGACCGTGACCTTCGACCCGAAAGCCGTCGATACCTTCTCGGGCGCCTTCCTGGCCGCCCGGACGGCGGACGTCGACAAGGACTACAAGACCGCGATCGAACTCTACCGGATCGCGCTGCAATTCGACCCGACCAACACCGAGGTCAAGGAGCGGCTGATGATCACGCTGCTGCTCGACGGCGAGTTCAAGGACGGCGTCAAGCTCGCCGAGGCGCTGAAGGACGATCCGGCCGTCGAGCGCATCACCACTGTCGTGCGCGGCATGGACGCCATCCGCAAGCGCGAATACCGCACGGCAGAGAAGATCCTCGTCTATAGCGGCCCGAACGACCTCGACCGCATGATGAACGGGCTGCTTCTGTCCTGGGCGAAATTCGGCGACGGCAAGGCCAAGCAGGCGCTTGCCGGCATCAGCGACCTCGACGGGCCCGACTGGTTCTCGATCTTCAAGAACTACAATGCCGGCGCCATCGCGGCCGCAGCCGGCGACAAAGACACCGCCCGCAAGCGGCTGAACGACGCCATCCTCGACCGCAACGGCGGCAGTGCCGCGCCCGACACCTTCATGCGCGCGGTGATGGCGCTGGCCCGGCTGGAGGCCCGCGAGGGCAACAAGCAGAAGGCGCTCGACGCCATCTCGGTCGGCGAGAACCTCGTTTCCAGCTATGCGCCGCTGAAGGCGCTGCGCGCCAGCATCGAGAAGGGCGAGAAGCAGGAACAGCAGGTGCGCACCGCAGCGCAAGGCGCCGCGGGCGTGCTGTTTTCCATCGGCGGCGCTTTGAACCGCGAGGGCGCGGAGGATATCGTCTCGCTCTACCTGCAGATCTCGCGCGCGCTCGATCCCGACAGCGCCGATACGCTGGTGCTGCTCGGCGGGCTTGCGGAGAGCCAGGAGAAGCCGGAACAGGCGATCGAGTTCTACCGCCAGGTGCCGGAGAATTCACCGATGCGCCGCATCTCCGAGCTGCAGCTCGGCCTGCAGCTTGCCGATCTCGGCAAGGTCGACGAGGCCAAGACCCACCTCAAGGCGCTGATCGACGAAGATCCGAAGGATATGCGCAGCTACCTCGCTTATGGCAGCGTGCTGTCGGATGCGAAGGAATACAAGGAGATGGGCGAGGTCTACGACCGCGCGGTCGAGCAGATGGGCAACGTGCCCAACCGCTCGCAATGGACGATCTACTTCCAGCGCGGCATCGCCTACGAGCGGCAGAAGAAGTGGGAGCAGGCCGAGCCGAACTTCCGCAAGGCGCTGGAGCTCAACCCGGAGCAGCCGCAGGTGCTGAACTATCTCGGCTATTCCTGGGTAGACATGAACACCAATCTCGAGGAAGGCCTCGATATGATCCGCCGCGCGGTCAGCGCCAAGCCGGACGACGGCTATATCGTCGATTCGCTCGGCTGGGCCTATTTCCGCCTCGGCCAGTATGACGACGCGGTGACCGAACTCGAGCGCGCCGCCGAGCTTCGCGCCGGCGATCCGACGATCAACGACCACCTCGGCGACGCCTACTGGCGGGTGGGACGCAAGCTGGAGGCGACCTTCCAGTGGAACCGGGCGCTGGGCCTGAAGCCGGAAGAGGCCGAGATCCCGAAGATCAAGGCGAAGATCGAAAAGGGCCTGCCGGACGAGAGCAACACGCCGCCGGCCGCGGCGCAAGCGATCGAGCAGAAGGAACCGGTCAAGGAACCCGCGCCGGGCGAGCCCGACAAGAAGTCCTGACCGCTCCATGGCTTGCGACGATGGCGCATCCGGGTTCACGCTGACGGAGCCGGCGCCGGCGAAGATCAATCTCGCGCTGCATGTCGTCGGCCAGCGCGCCGACGGCTATCACCTGCTGGACATGCTCGTGACCTTTGCCGCCTTCGGCGACCGTGTCTCGATCGCGCCCGCCGGGGCCGACCGCCTCACCCTTTCCGGCCGCTTTGCGGGGCGACTGGACGACACGCCCGGGGCCGACAATCTCGTGCTCAGGGCGCGCGACCGGCTTCGCGCGGCCCTCACCGAACGCGGCATCGCCGCTCCGCCGGTCCACCTGCACCTGGAAAAGAACCTGCCGGTCGCCTCCGGCATCGGCGGCGGCTCGGCGGATGCGGCGGCGACCCTGCGCGGGCTGCTGCGCCACTGGAACGCCGGGATCGACCGGGACCTGCTCGACGCCATCGCGCTCGATCTCGGGGCGGACGTACCGATGTGCCTCGCCTCGCGGCCGCTCGTCGCCCGCGGGATCGGCGAGGACATCGAACTGCGCGCCGACCTGCCCGCTTTTGCCATGGTGCTCGTCAATCCGCTCGTCGGCGTCCCGACGCCGGAGATCTTCCGGCGCCTGCCGGGCAAGCACAATCCGCGGCTGAAGGTACCCAAGGCCGGCACCGCCGGACCCTGCTGGCTTGCAGCCCTGCAGGCGATGCGCAATGATCTGGAGGCGCCGGCGACCGCCCTCTGCCCCGAGATCGAGACGGTCCGGCAGGCGCTTGCGGCAACCGCGCCGGTGCTCGTGCGCATGTCCGGCTCGGGGGCGACCTGCTTCGGGCTCTATCACAGCCTGGAGGCGGCCAATGAGGCGGCGCAGGCTCTGGGCGCGGCACATCCCGGCTGGTTCGTCATCGCCAGCGCGGCTTTCGAGGGAGAGGACCGCCATGGCGCGCCTTGACGAGACGAGACCATTCATTCCGCTTTCGATCGCCGTGCTCACCGTCTCCGACACCCGCACGCCTTCGGACGACCGTTCCGGCGACACGCTGGTGGAGCGACTGGAGAAGGCGGGGCACCGGCTCGCCGCCCGCGCCATCGTGCCGGACGACAGGCGGGCGATCCGCAGGCAGGTCGAAGCCTGGACCAAAGACGCGGCGATCGACGTCGTCATCACCACCGGCGGGACCGGCTTTACCGGCCGCGACGTCACCCCGGAAGCGCTGGAGCCGCTGTTCGAGAAGCGGATGGACGGGTTTTCCGAGGTATTTCACCGGATCTCCTACGACAAGATCGGCACCTCGACGATCCAGTCGCGCGCCACCGGCGGCGTGGCGAACGCCACCTTCATATTCGTCCTGCCCGGCTCGCCCGGCGCCTGCCGCGATGCCTGGGACGGTATCCTCGAGGCCCAGCTCGACTACCGGCACATGCCGTGCAATTTCGTCGAGATCATGCCGCGGCTCGACGAGCACCTGAAGCGCAAATAGGCGAAAGCGCCCGCCGCCGGCGCGGTTTCCGCTTCAGAACCACAGGTCGCGGACGCAGCGGCCGTCCCGCGGCAGATCGTCGAAGCTGTCCAGCCCGTCGAAGTGATCGATCGGCAGGTGCGCGACCGCCTCGGGGGCCGCGAGACGGACATTGACCGCCATGCGCCGGCGCCCGTCCGGATCGAGGCTCAGCCCCCGCCAGCAGAGGACGCAGGCGCAGGTCGGGCAGAAGCGGATCTCCAGCGAGGGCCTGCTCCCCATGCGGGTGAAGGCGCTGGTGGTGCCGTGGAGGCGGATGCGCCCGTCCCCGCCGTCGTCCCCATCGAAGTCATAGGCCCAGAGCGCACCGTAGCGGCGACACAGGGTGCAATTGCACGCCGTGACCGGTCCCGGATCACCCGTCATCGTCCAGTGTGCTCCCTCGCAGTGACACGTGCCAATCAGCATCCGCACCTCCCGCGGTTCGAAGCGACGCCACAACCGGCCGACATTGTCCGCTCAATTTTAGCGTTATCAAGACCCGGCCTGCTCGGCCGGGGGCAGACTCTAGTCGCGCATCGCGCGGACCGCCCAGGCGGGAACGATCTCGGCGACGAGCTTGCGGGCGGCGAGGCCGGTGGCGAGTTCGTCCAGCTTCATGCCCTTGCGCACGATCGCGCAGGCCTGCCGCTTGGACACGAGCAGGCCGCATTCGAGCGGCGGCCGGCGCTCGACGAGGCGGCGCATGAACGGCCGGCGATGGTTGCGCGATCCGGCAAAGCGCGCCGGACCCTTGTTCAGCGCAACGTGTTCGGAGACCGCATCGACCCAGCCAAAGAGCGGCCGCGCGCCGGGCTCCAGCAAAAGCAGCCAGTCGCCGCGGGCGGAGCGTACGATCTCCTCCACGCTCCACTCGGTCATGAAGCGGCAGCCGGCCGCATCCGCGACCTGGGACGAACCGTCGTCCGAGCCGTGGTCGAGCACGATCACGTCGCGCACGATGCCCTCCACGGCGCCCGCCACCAGCGCGGACAGGGTCTGCGCCAGCTCGGGTTCGTTGTCTCGGCTTTCCATGATGACCGTCAGCATGGCTGACCCTTACCGCATCGCAACACCCAGCGCCACTGGCAACAAACGCATGGATTGCACTTAGTGGTAGTAGATTGGTCGCTTTCGCACCCGGATCGTGCCGCCCTCCATTTTGTTCTTGAATTGTTCTCTTTTCCCCGTTAGGAATAAAGTCATTGAAGGGGAGACGATTCCCCTGCGGAGAACCCCGATGGCAGACCTGTCCAGTCTCAGGCAGGGCGCGCTTGCGCCCGCCAATACGGTCGACATTGCCGATGCGCTGGTGGCGCAGAGCGGCCTGAGGATCGACATCGACCGCCGTCGCGGGCGCGGCGCCGGGATGAACTTTTCCGGCCGTTTCGAGCAGCAGGTGCGCGAGCGCTTCGACGACGGCTGGCAGACGCTCGAGGACCTGCCGCCCTTCAAGACCGAAGTGCAGGTCGAAAAGCCGCGCAGCATCATCACCCGCAACGAGTCCCCCGACATTCCCTTCGACCGCTCGGTCAATCCCTATCGCGGCTGCGAGCACGGCTGCATCTACTGCTTCGCCCGGCCGACGCATGCCTTCATGGGGCTTTCGGCGGGGCTCGACTTCGAAGCGAGGCTCTTTGCCAAGCCGGACGCGCCGAAACTTCTGGAACGCGAGCTCTCGAAGCCCGGCTACAAGCCGCGGGTGATCGCCATCGGCACCAATACCGATCCCTACCAGCCGATCGAAAAGGAATGGCAGATCATGCGCCAGATCCTGGAGGTGCTGGAGACGGCCAACCATCCGGTCTCGATCGTCACCAAGTCGGCGCTGATCATGCGCGACATCGACATTCTCGCGCGCATGGCCAGCAAGGGGCTCGCCTGGGTCGGGCTGTCGGTGACGACGCTCGACCGCAAGCTGGCCCGCAGCATGGAGCCGAGGGCCGCGACCCCGTCGCGGCGGCTGGAGGCGATGCGCGCGCTTTCGGAAGCCGGCGTCCCCGTCAGCATCATGGTGGCGCCGATCATTCCGGGGCTGAACGACCACGAGATCGAGAAGATCCTCGATTCCGGCAAGGCGGCCGGCGCGCAGGAGGCGAGCTATGTGCTCCTGCGCCTGCCGCTGGAGGTCAGTCCGCTGTTCCGCGACTGGCTGCTGCGCGAGTATCCGGACCGCTACCGCCACGTCATGTCGCTGGTGCGCTCGATGCGCGGCGGCAAGGACTACGACGCCGAGTTCGGCAAGCGGATGAAGGGCGCGGGTCCCTATGCCTGGCAGATCGCGCGCCGCTTCGAGCTGGCGTCGAAGCGACTGGGACTGGTGCGGACACGGCGGAACCTTTCGGCGGACCTGTTCGTGCCGCCATCGGGCAGCGGGGTGCAACTGTCGCTGTTGTAGCACCGTGCCGCGACGGGCGCGGCGCCTCCTGACGAGGTTCGGGGCACGTTGCCCTTTCCATTCGACATTGCCCTGTCCCCCTCGCAATGTCGACGTTCCCGGGTGCCGCCTCGCCCGGGGACTTGCGGGGAATCGGTCGGCCGTGCGAAGTTCGCCGCATGAAACGCCGCGCGACGACCGATTCCCCCCTTCTCTTCGACCTTCCCGCCGGACCCGATTTCTCGATGGAGCTTTCGGCGCGCCGGGCCGGCCAATGGCCGGTGGCCGGTGCCGACGAGGCCGGGCGCGGACCGCTGGCCGGCCCCGTGGTCGCCGCCGCCGTCGTGCTCGATCCGGACAGGATCCCGGACGGGCTGCGCGATTCCAAGCAGCTGTCGGCCGTGAAGCGCGAGGCGCTGTTCGTGCAGATCCTTGCGACCTCGGTCGTCTCCGTCGCCTCCAGCAGCGCGCGCCGGATCGACAAGACCGACATCCGCAAGGCCAGCCTCGATGCCATGCGCCGGGCCGTCTGCGGCCTGACGGTCCGCCCGGGGCTGGTGCTGACCGATGGGCTCGACGTTCCTCCGGGGCTCGCCTGCGCCGGGCGTGCGGTGGTGAAGGGCGATGCGCGGGTCCTGTCGATCGCCGCCGCCTCCATCGTCGCCAAGGTCGTGCGTGACCGGATGATGGCCTGCGCCGACAACAGCTATCCCGGCTACGGCTTCGGCACCCATGCCGGCTACGGCACCGAGCGCCACCGCGACGCGATCGGCACCCTCGGCCCCTGCAACCTGCACCGCATGAGCTTCCGCCCGTTCCGCCCGGACGCCTCGGAATAAGCAGGCGCGCTGCCTGGCCTGAGGCAGATCCCAATCCGCCACATTCGTCCTTCGACGGTTCCTGAACACAGTCTTCGAGCCGTTGAGCGCCAGCCCATGCCGCGGCACCGCCGGAGGCCTACGCGACACGTCTGCCGCATCAACCTCATCGGCGAAATCCGCCATGCCACATCGACGACCGGCCACCTGCACGGGAAGCCGCAGGATCGGCGCGTGAATGCCAGATGCCACGCGCCCGATGAAGGCTCTCGAAACACAAGCCCTTGCCAGCGTCCGCAACGAAAAAAGGCCGGATCGCTCCGGCCTCATTTCATTTGCAGGCTTCGGGCGAACCTCAGTTCAGCCGTGCCTTGACCTCCGAGACGGCCTTGTCGAACAGCGACTTGCCGATCTCCGCGTCCTTCTTGGCCGCCAGCACGGTCTCTGCCGCGCCGATGGCGAGATCGACGGCGGCGGAGCGGACGGCATTGATGGCGTCGGCTTCGGCCTGCTTGATCTTCTGTTCCGACAGCGCCGTGCGGCGTGCCACGTATTCTTCCGTCTTCTGCTTGGCCTCGGCAGCCAGTGCCTCGGCCTCGCGCTGGGCGACGGCGACGATCGAGGCGGCCTCGGCCTCGGCTTCCTTGCGCTTGCGCTGGTATTCGGCGAGCAGGCTCTGGGCCTCCTCGCGCAGGCGCTTGGCCTCGGCGAGATCGTTGGAGATCTTCTCGGCCCGCTGGTCCAGCGCGCTGCCCATCATGGCCGGAACCTTGAGATAGGCGATCAGGACCAGGAACAGGACGAGGCCGACGAAGGCGTAGAAAGTTGCATCAAATGCCATGGTCGTCCGCTCCTTACTTCGCCGCGGCCTTCACCGCAGCCGAGATCTCGGCCTTGGTGGTCTTGCCGCCGATCAGTTGCTCGACAACGGCGGCGGCGGTTTCCTCGGCGATCGCGCCGACGTCGGCAAGCGCCTTTTCCTTGATCCCGGCGATGCGGGTCTCGGCGGCGGCGATCTTGCCGTTGAGGCTTTCCTCGTTCTTCAGGCGCTCGGCGTCGGCCTTGGCCTTGGCGGCTTCGCGCGCCTCGGTGGCGATGACGTTGCCCTTGGCGCGGGCGTCCGCCAGTTCCTTTTCATAGGTCGAGATCGCGTTGTCGGCCTCGGCCTTCAGGCGCGAGGCCTCGTCGAGATCCTGGGCGATGCGGTCGTGGCGCGTCTCGAGGATCGAGCCGATGCGCGGCACGATGACCTTGGACATGACCAGGTAGAAGATACCGAAGGTGATCGCCAGCCACAGGAGCTGGGAGGGGAAGGTCGAGGCGTCGAAGGGCGGGAAGACGCCGCTTCCGTGCTCTTCGCCATGCGCGACCCCCGTTTCGGTGTGCAGTTCGCCAGCCGGGGCGGCGCCATGCGCATCACCTGCCGGAGCGGCGTCGTGCGTCTCCGTCGTGGTCTCGGCCTGAGCGATCTTGAATGGGATGGACTCGGCCTTGGCCGCGGTCGCAGACATGCTCACCTCCAGGTGCACTCAAATATCAAGCGGACCACGGCTCCTGAGAGAGAGCCGTGGTCCGGTCTTCGAGCCGTATCAGACGGCGAAGAGCAGCAGCAGAGCGATGAGCAGCGAGAAGATGCCCAGAGCTTCCGTAACGGCGAAGCCGAATACGAGGCGGCCGAACTGACCGTCAGCAGCAGACGGGTTGCGCAGGGCGCCGGCGAGGTAGTTGCCGAAGATGTTGCCGAGGCCGAGGGCCGTGCCGGCCATGCCAAAGCATGCGAGACCTGCGCCGATGTACTTTGCTGCTTCCGCTTCCATGATGAACTCCTTCGAATGGGTTGTTGCGGCTTGGACTGGTGCGGAACGCACCAACGACTTTATCCTTAGTGGCTGCCCGGGTGGATCGCGTCATTGAGGTACATGCACGTCAGTACCGCAAAGACGTAGGCCTGCAGGAATGCCACGAGGAACTCGAGACCGGTCAGGGCGACCGTCATGATGAGGGGCAGGATCGCGCCGCCGATACCCAGCGCGCCGAGGGTTCCGAGCGAGGCGACGAAGCCTGCGAACACCTTGAGCGTGATGTGTCCCGCCAGCATGTTGGCGAAGAGACGGACGGAGAGCGAGATCGGACGCGACAGGAACGAGATGATCTCGATCGCGACGACGAGCGGAAGAAGGGCGCCGGGGACGCCGTGCGGCACGAACAGCTTCAAAAAGCCGAAGCCGTGCTTGTAGAAACCGTAGAGGACGACGGTGCCGATGACGAACAGCGCCAGCGCGAAGGTGACGATGATCTGGCTGGTGACCGTGAAGAAATACGGCATCATGCCGAGCAGGTTCGCCGTCAGGATGAACATGAACAGCGAGAACACCATCGGGAAGAACTTCATGCCGCCGCTGCCGGCACCCTCGCGCAGCATCGAGGCGATGAATTCGTAGGACATCTCGGAGACCGACTGCAGGCGGCTCGGAATGATGCCGCGCTGCGAGGTGGTCATGTAGAGGAAGCCCGAGGCGACCGCCGCGGAAGCGACCATGAAGAGCGACGCGTTGGTGAACGAGAAATCGATTCCGCCAATCTCGATCGGAACAATCTTGTTGACCAGAAACTGATGGGTCGGATCGTTTGCCACCGCTTGTTCTCTCTCGTTTGCCGCCCACGGGGCGGATATTCCTCTTGGGCCGGACGACGCTTACGCACCGTCCCCGTTCGCATTCGTCTTGCCGGAGGTATCCCTGCCGGCCATCCGGTCGACGGGATGGGGAGATGCCACCAAACCAGCCGACCGCATCACATTCAGCACGCCCGCGCAGAAGCCGAGCAGCAACAGCACGATCATCCCCCAGGGAGCCGTACCGGCAAACCGGTCCACAAGATAGCCCAGAAGCGCGCCGACGATGACCGCGGCCACGAACTCGCTGGAGAGCTTCATGGCGACCGCATAGCCCTTCCGGCTTTCGGCTGCCTTCTCCTCGGCGGCATCGTCCGCATGGTCCTCGGTGCGCCTCTTTGCGAGTTCGGCGTCGAGACGCTGCAGACGTTCTTCCAGACTTTCCTTGCGGCTGCCCTTCATGGCGCTTCCCTCCCGCTCCGCCCGGGCGCATGCGCCCTATTGCGGTCATAATCACGGCTAGGTTTTAAGCCAGCTTCAGGCCCGATTGAAGTCGGGCGCAACATAGTTTTAGGGGCTTGCATAGTCAAGGCGGGGGAAAGCTTTGACCAGCGCGAAATTAACCGAACAATATCAAATATTTGACATCTTCTCCACGATTCCCGGCAGATGACGGCCGGGGAATCACGCGCGACGCTGCGACATGTCGCAGCCCGGCCGGCAGGGCCGCCCGTCTCAGATCCAGCCGCCGCCGTAGGTCCGGTAGAAGACGTGTTTGCCGATCTTGGCGACGCGCTTCATCGTCGGGCCCCATTTCGGCCGGACATAGGTGGCGTGGTAGTGGGTGGAGGAGCCGACTTCCGGCAGCCAGATCTTGCCCGCGGTCACCGCCATGGCGATTTCCTTGGCGGTCTTCCAGTGCCAGGGCGCCAGCACGAGATCGGGGATGCGGTCGCAGGTAAACGAGAACTGGCAGCCGGTGCGCAGCTTTTCGCCCTGGTAGACGACGCCGCAGATCGTGCCCGGATAGGCGGGGTTGCGCACGCGGTTCAGGATCACCTGGGCGACGGCGGCCTGGCCCTTGAGGCTTTCTCCCCTCGCCTCGAAATATATGCCGGTCGCCAGGCACTTCTGCTCGGCTGCGGAAAAGACCGTCGCCGGCAGCACCGTCGCCGCCCAGGCGTGGTCTTCCGGAGCGATCTCGGGGACAAAACGGCCGTTGCCCGCATCCTTGCCGGCGAGAATCGAATCGAAGGGCGAGACGCGCGCATAGTCCGGTTCCGGCGGCGCGTAAGCCGTGGCGAGCACGTCGGCGCGGTCGTTGGTGACGAGGCCGGCCAGGATCGACGGCACGCCCGGATCGGCGATCACGGCCTTCTTGCGGTAGAAGGCGGTAGCGATCTCGATCTCCTTGCCGCGGATCTTCGGCGAGACGAACCGCATGCGTTCCTTGGCGTCGAATTCGGGATCGATCATCAGCGATGCCTGCCGGTCCAGGACCGACCCCGCCGAGAAGGCCTTCGGCGGCGCGACCGGGGTGACGGCGACGATGCGGCCCTTCTTCCTGCCGCGGGTGACGCGGTCCTCGTCGGGCGTGCCGCCCTGCCCCTTGCGGGCGTTGAGCAGCGAGGCCTCGCCGCCGCCCGGCAATTCGAGCCCGGCGCCGCCGGCGAGCGCGCCGGTGGTGATCGGGTCGTTGAAGGCGATGTCGACCGCATGGATCGCGCCGGCCGGCGCGCGGGTCATGACCAGTTGCTGGTTGCCGCCCTTGCGGTTGACGCCCGAGACGAAGGTGGCGAGGTCGGCATGCCCGACATCGAAGGCGGAGGCGGAAAAGAGGGCGACGCCGAGGGCAAGGGGTGCGCGCCAGGTCTTCGCAGGCAAGGCCCGCGGCAAGAGGCGCGACAGGACCGGCGACAGGGTCTGCGGCAGGGTCTTTGGCAGGGCCTCTCTCATCATTCCAACGCAACTCTTACGCAACGTCACACTCCGACAACGCGGCCGAGCGGGATCGTCGCCCCGATCACCGGGACGGCGCTGTACCTGCTGGCGAATACTCTGCTGAAGCCCACCCCGGCGACGCGGGATGATTTCGGCCTGTTCGTTGACCGAGAATGAAGAATTAACCTTGATGGACGGTTAACGGTGCGCGTCCTGCCGGACAGGAAAATCTATGCCGCCGCCCGCCGCGATCACGTCTTCGCGAGCGGGCCTGCCCTCAGAGGATGACCACGCTCAGATGATGACCTGGGATCCGAGTTCCACGACGCGGTTGGTCGGCAGGCGGAAGTAGTCGGAGGGATCGACGGCGGCATTGGCCATGGCGATATAGAGGCGGTCCTGCCAGTGCGGCATGCCGGAGTGGCGGTCGGGAACGAGCTTGCGGCGGCCGAGGTAGAACGAGGTCGTCATGATGTCGAACTTCACGCCCGACTTGCGGAACAGCCCCAGCGCCTGGGACACGTTCTGCGTTTCCATGAAGCCGAAGCGGATCTGGATGCGGGCGAAGCGGTCGGAGAGCCGCTCCATGCTGCAGCGTTCGGCCGGGGCCACCTTGGGCGTGTTCATCGAGGTGATCGTCAGGATGAAGTTCTGCTCGTGCAGGACGCGGTTGTGCTTGATGTTGTGCAAGAGCGCCGCGGGCGCCGATTCCGGATCGCTGGTCAGGAAGATCGCCGTGCCGGAGACCGAGACGGGGGCGTGGGCGCTCTTCTTCTCGATCGATTTCACGAAGGATTCCAGCGGCACCTCGATGTGCCGCGTCTTCTCGCGCAGGAGTGCGGTGCCGCGCACCCAGGTCCACATCATGATCATGCAGGTCGCCGCGATCAGGATCGGAACATAGCCGCCGTCGTGGATCTTCAAGAGGTTGGCGCCCAGGAACGTCAGTTCGAGCAAAAGCAGCGGCAGCAGCACGAGCGCTGCCGTCGTCGCCTTCCAGCGCCAGCGCATGCGCAGGAACTCGAAGGCGAGCACGGTGGTCACCACCATGGCGCCGGTGACCGAGATGCCGTAGGCGGTGGCCAGCCCTTCCGACGAGGCGAAGACGAAGACGAGCAGCATGACGCCGAAGAGCAGGATGGCGTTGACCGCCGGCAGGTAGATCTGGCCGGTCTGCGTCTCGGAGGTGTGGAAGATTTCCATGCGCGGCAGGAAGCCGAGGTGGATCGCCTGCCGGGTGATCGAGAACGCGCCGGTGATGACCGCCTGGCTGGCGATGATCGTGGCCGCCGTCGCAAGGATCACGGCCGGCAGCAGCGCCCATTGCGGAAACAGCAGGAAGAACGGATTGGCGATCGCCTCGGGATGCTTCAGCACCAGCGCCCCCTGTCCCAGATAGTTCAGCGTCAGCGCCGGGAACACGAGACAGAACCAGGCCCACTGGATCGGCCTGCGACCGAAATGGCCGAGGTCTGCATAGAGCGCCTCGGCACCCGTCACCGTCAGGAACACCGCACCCAGGACGACGAAGCCGAGCCAGCCGTCCTTATAGATGAAATTGACCGCATAAAGAGGATTGAAGGCCAGAAGGATGCTGAGATCGTCGCCCAGGTGGACGGCGCCTGCCACCGCCATGACGAGGAACCAGAGAATGGTGACTGGGCCGAAGAACCGCGACACCGCCGCCGTTCCCCAGGACTGGACGGCGAACAGAACGACGAGGATGACGACGGAGATCGGGACGACGTATTCATCGAGCGTGGGTGTCACGAGCTTCAGGCCTTCCACGGCGGAAAGGACCGACAGCGCCGGCGTGATCATCGCGTCGCCGATGAAGAGGGCGGCGCCGGCGAGCCCCATGAAGAACAGGATGGCCTTGTGGCCGTTGGCGGTCTTCATCAACAGCGCCAGGAGCGACAGCGTGCCGCCCTCGCCCTGGTTGTCGGCCCTAAGCAGGAACAGCACGTATTTCAGGGTGACGATGATCGTCAGCGTCCAGATCACCAGCGAGATGAGGCCCACGACCTCCTCCCAGGTGACGCCATCGGCGGAAATCGGACGCAGGGCTTCGCGGAAGGCATAGAGCGGGCTCGTGCCGATATCGCCATAGACGACGCCTACCGACCCGATCGCGAGGATCAGGAGCGTACGCGCACGACTGTGCCCGGCTGCGGCATGGGTTTCGGTATGAGGCATTGCGGTCAACAGGCCCTAGAGCCAGCCTTTCCAGCGAAAGAAGAAGAACGGGATCACGGCCGAGGCGACCATCGCACCGAGCGACAGCGGATAGGCATAGGTGGCGTGAAGTTCGGGCATGAACTCGAAGTTCATGCCGTAGATCGAGGCGATCAGCGTCGGCGGCAGCAGCGCCACGGATGCGATCGAGAAGATCTTGATGATCTGGTTCTGCTCCAGGTTGATCAGCCCGAGCGAGGCATCCAGCAGGAACGAGATGTTGCTGGAAATGAAGCTTGCATGCTCCGACAGGGACTGGATGTCGCGCGAGACGGTGCGGCACAGTTCGCGGCTCTCGCGATCCGGCTGGAGCACCGGGGCGGCATAGAGAAACGTCATCAGCCGCGAAAGCGACATCAGGCTGTCGCGGGTCTTGGCCACCAGCCGGTGCAGCGCGGAGACGGCGACCAGCCTGTCCTCCAGGTAGCGCGGCTGGCGTTTCGTCAGGTGCCGGCGGTCGCCGAACACTTCCAGCGACAGTGTATCGGCCCGGGCCACCGACACCTCGAGGATCTCGGCCGTCCGGTCGACGACGGTTTCGAGCAGGCGCGCCAGCAGCATGGTGCCCGAGGGGCAGCCGCCGGTGATGCGCGGCATCGCCGCCTTGAACAGGTCGAAGGACCGGGGCTCGGCGTAGCGGATCGTCAGCAGGCACTTGCCCGTCAGGACGAAGGCGACGTCGGTCAGTTCCGGCTGATCGCTGTCGGCCTTGTAGACGAGCGAGGCGGTCATGTAGACCGTGCCGTCCTGCATGTAGAGCCGGCTGGAAGGCTCGATGTCCTTCAGTTCGTCCTTGGTCGGCACGTCGATGCCGAGGAACGTCTCGACGAAGGCGTCTTCCTCATGCGTCGGGCGCAGCAGGTCGATCCATACGACGCCGGCGGGGACGGAGGCCGAATCTGCCAACATTTCGGGGACAAGAAGCAACGCTTCCCCGTTGGATCGATAGACGGTCAACACTTGCGAGTGGCTCCGGAGAAGACCAACGCACACCTTTGTCTTGTCAGGTTCGACGCACCTGCGCCCGCCCAGGACAGCTGGGCGGAAGCGCATATTGCGCGGTGCGGCATCAAAATCAAGCCCGGTCACTTTTCCGTCATTACACGGCCGGGCTCAACCTCACTCGAAGACGATCGAAGGCGCCGTGCGGCCGCCGGCCGCCTGCCTCGCCTTCAGCTCGGCCCAGGTGCGCGTCGCGATCTCGCGGTAGATCCTCGCCGCCGCCCCGTCCGGGTCGGAGACCACGACCGGCGTTCCGGCATCCGAGGTTTCGCGGATGTCCATCGTCAGCGGCACCTCGCCGAGGAAGGGCACGCCGATCTTCTCCGCTTCCTTCCGCGCCCCGCCATGGCCGAAGATATCGTAGCGATTGCCGGTATCGGGCGCGATGAAATAGCTCATGTTCTCGACGATGCCGAGCACGGGCACCTCGACCTTGTTGAACATGTTCAACCCCTTGCGGGCATCGATCAGGGCCAGGTCCTGCGGCGTGGAGACGATGACGGCGCCGGCGAGCGGCACCTGCTGGGCCATCGTCAGCTGCGCATCGCCCGTTCCCGGCGGCATGTCGACGACGAGCACGTCGAGCTCGCCCCAGGCGACCTCGCGCAGCATCTGCATCAGCGCCGACTGGATCATCGGGCCGCGCCAGATCATCGCCACCTCCTCGTCGACGAGGAAGCCCATGGACATGACCTTGATGCCGTAGTTCTCCATCGGCTTGATGATGCGGTTCTCGATCTGCTGCGGGCGGCCGGCGATCTTCAGGAGCCGCGGCATGGAAGGGCCGTAGATGTCGGCATCGAGAATGCCGACCCGCAGGCCGTTCGCCTTCAGCGCCAGCGCCAGGTTGACCGAGGTGGTCGACTTGCCGACGCCGCCCTTGCCCGAGGCGACCGCGATGATCGCCTCGACGCCCGGAACGCCGATCTTGGCGCGCGGCGCCTGCTGGCCGGGGGCCGGATGGGCGTGGCCGGCGTGGGCCTGGCCCCGCCCGGGCGCCTGTGCCGATTGCTGCGGCGGCTGCGGCCGCGATACCGGCGCGCCGCCGGTGCCCGCCCGCTTGTCGGCCGTCAGCGCCACCATGGCCGCGGTGACGCCGGGGATATCCTTGACGACGCGCTCGGCCGCCGCGCGCATCGGATCAAGCTCCTTGGCGCGTTCGGCCGGGACGGTGATCGAGAAATAGACCTTGCTGTCGGAGATGAAGACGTCCGACACCAGCCCGAGGTCGACGATGTTGCCTTCCATGTCCGGGCCGCGAACCGTCCGCAGCTTGTCCAGTACCTGGTCCTTGGAAATGTCGCTCATGCCTGCCTCGCCAGAATGAATTGGCGCGTTGATAGCGCATTCGGCGTCGAAGCGGAACGGTTTTCAGGCCGGCAATCAGCTGATCAGGCCGCGACGAATCGCCTTGACCACCGCCTGCGTGCGATTGACGGCCTCGAGTTTGCGGGTGACCTGGTTGAGGTAGTGGTTGACGGTATGCTCCGACAGGCCGAGGATTTCGGCGATCTCCAGGCTCGTCTTGCCGGCGGCCGTCCAGCTCAGGCACTCGACCTCGCGGTCGGTCAGCATGATCTGCCCGGTCTTCCAGGCGGCGCCGATCTCGGCCAGCCGGTTGAACACCTGGATCGAGATCATCTGCAGCAGCAGCCGGCTGTCGAAGCCGAGGTCGCCGCCCTCGCCGCTCCAGACCACCACGCCGCGATTGCCGAGCGCATCGTGCACCGGGAAGAAATGCCCCGTCCGCAGCCCGTGCCGTTGCAGCATGTCGGAAAACTCGGCGAGCGGCTTCTCGGTCGGGGTGGCCTCGGCGATCCAGTCCATCAGGTCGTAGGAGAAGGATACCGTCGTCGTCCGCAGCCGGCGGATGCTGGGGCTGCGGCGGATCATGTTCAGCGCGTCGTACTTGGCCATCAGGTCGGAGGGCCAGTTGCTGACGATCGAATGCGGCGACAGCTTCTCGGCCTCGAAGCCGGGCAGCGAAAACGCGATGAAATGCTTCAGCGAAAAGGCTTCGCCCGTTCGCCGCAGGAAACGGACGATGTCGAACTGCGTCTGCAGGCCGGCGATCTCGGCACTGCAATCCTGACCCTCGCCCTGCCCCGGGTCCTGCACCGTCATATCGTCCCGCATCCATGCACTCCGGTGTCCGCAGGTTCCCCCCCGATCCTGCGGTATTGTCTGCAGCCGTCCCCGGCCTGGTTCATGTGAGAAGTCCGGCCCGGATCGCCTTGGCGACCGCCTGGACGCGGTTGACGGCGTCGAGCTTGCGCGTCGCCCGGTTGAGGTAGTGATTGACGGTATATTCCGAAAGACCGAGGATCCCGGAAATCTCGATGCTGGTCTTGCCGGCAGAGACCCAGGACAGGCATTCGATCTCGCGCCCGGAGAGCGGCACTTGTGCGTCCGCGTCGGCCCGGCATTCGAGGATCTTGGTGAAGACGAGATTGGCGACCGCGTTCAGTTCGGCCATTTCCATATGCGCCAGCGCCGGGCGGTCGCCGGCGAATGCGAGCGCGCCGCGCTGGCCGAGCGGATTGTGCGCGGGAAAATAGGCGCCGCGCGATAACCCGTATTGCGCGAAGAGGCCGACGGCGATCTCCGTCTTGCCGTCGAGGCGCGAACTGTTGGTGCTGACGGCGTCGAAGGTGAAGGGATTGGTGCTGCCCCGCAAATGGCGGATGACCGGGCTGCCGAGGACGAGGCCGGCCTCGTCGTAGCTCAGCAGCATCTCGACCGGCCAGTTGGTCGAGAGCACGTGCGGCAGGAGCTCGATGGAGGTGGTCGCCGGCAGAACGGTCAGCAGATAGCCGCGAAGCCCGTATTCACCGGTCATCTCCGCCAGAAGCCGCGTCACGTCCTGTTCCGACCCCGCCTCGGCGAACCGGCGCGCCCAGCGCAGCGATGTCCTCGGGGCGATCACGATGGGCTGTTCGGTCATCCGGCGTCTTTCCAGAGAGAAGTAGTTTGCGACCAGACGGCCCCTCGGCCAACCTGCGTTCACTCAGCACTCGAATTGCAACTCTATTCCGCGATCGCCGGGATACAACCCTGAATCGAAGCACCCAGAAATGTTCGTTGGAGCGGAGGCTAGTCGTGGCTTTTATGTCCGTCCAGCGTGTTCCGCTAATTTACCGTAAAATGACAGGGTACAACAGCCCTGGCGGGTGTATCGTTTTGCCGCGACAATCATCCCTTGGGACCGAGGCGGGCGGCGATCTCCTCCATGACGGCGCCTGCCGCCGCCCGGACCAGCGGCGCCCAGTCGCGCAACGCCTCCTCGCCGACCCTGTAGGCCGGGCCGGTGACCGAAACGCCGCCGACGAACGTGCGCTCCCGGTCGAAGATCGCGGCCGCCACGCAACGGATGCCGGCCTCGTGCTCCTCGCGGTCGAAGGCATGGCCGGCCTTGCGGATTTCGGCGATCTCCGCCTCGAGAGCGGAGCGATCGACGATCGTGTACGGGGTGAACGGCCTGAGCTCGGTCAGATCGAGCAGGGCTTCGAGGCGGGACCGGGGCAGCGCCGCCAGCGCCGCCTTGCCGACGCCGGTGCAATAGGCCGGCGAGGCGCGGCCGATCTGCGAGGCCATGCGCACGGCCTGGCGGCTTTCGACCTTGTCGAGATAGATGATCTCGGTATCCTTCAGCATGCCGAGATGGATCGTCTCGCCGGTGGCATCGTGCAGGGCCTGCAGGTGGGGGGCGGCGAGCCGCCTGAGATCGCTGCGCTCCCAGGCCCTGGAGGCGAGCTTGAGCAGGCGCAGGCCCGGCACGTAGCAATGCTCGGCATTGACCTCCAGCAGCCCCTCTTCCACCAGATGGCAGAGCTGCCGGTGCAGCGTGCCGCGGGGCTGGCCGGTCCGGCCGAGGATATCGGTGAAACGCAATGGCCGGTCGGCGAGCGCGACGAGCTCGACGAGCGCGATCGCCTTGCCGAGCGTGCCGGTGCCGGGCGATACTGTCTCCGATGTGGGTATTCCGGTCATTGCCCGGCCTTTGCTTGACAAGTTCCCTCTGCCGGTCATAATTCCATATATTCAAAACAAGTTCCAGATAGTGGAACGAATTTTCCCGATCGCCCCTCGAAACCAGGCAGGAGAGTGTCATGTCCGTGAGCGTCGCGTCCTATCCCGACCTTCGCGACCGCGGCGTCTTCATCACCGGCGGCGGCTCCGGCATCGGCGCGGCGCTGGTCGAGGCCTTCGTCCACCAGGGATCGCGCGTCGCCTTCGTCGATATCGCCGAGGACGACAGCCATGCGCTCGTCGCCCGCCTTTCGGAGGGCGTGACGCACCGGCCGGTGTTCCTGAAGGCGGATATCCGCGACATCGAGGACCTGCGTGCGGCGATCGCGCTCGCCACCGCGAGGATCGGCCCGGTGCGCGTGCTGGTGAACAACGCCGCCCGCGACGACCGGCACGCGCTCGAAGCACTTTCGCCGGAGGGCTGGGACGAGAGCCAGGCGGTCAACCTGCGCCATCAGTTCTTCGCCGCCCAGGCGGTGGCGCAGTCGATGCGGGAGGCCGGCGGCGGCTCGATCATCAATTTCTCCTCGATCGCCTTCATGCTCAACATGGGCGACGTGCCCGCCTATGCCACCGCCAAGGCCGGCGTCGTCGGCCTGACCAAGTCGCTCGCCGGCAGGCTGGGGCCGGACAATATCCGCGTCAACGCGATCCTGCCCGGCATGGTGGTGACCGAGCGCCAGTTGCGCCTGTGGCTCAACGAGGAAGCCGTCGCCGCCATGCAGGACAAGCAATGCCTGAAGCGGTCGCTGACGCCGGCGGATATGGTGGGGCCCTGCCTCTTCCTTGCCTCGGACGCGTCTCGCGGCATGACCGCACAATCCATGATCATCGACGGGGGAGTTTTCTGATGACCAAGCCGGCCTATGTCGCCGTCGACTGGGGGACCTCCAGCTTCCGGCTGTGGCTGATCGGCAGCGACGGCAGCACCCTTGCCGAGCGCCGCAGCGGCGAGGGCATGACCACGGCTGCAAAAACAGGCTTTGCCAACGTGCTCGAAGCCCACCGCCAGGCCGTCTCCGCCCCCGAGACCCTGCCCGTCATCGTCTGCGGCATGGCCGGCGCCCGGCAGGGCTGGGTCGAGGCCGGCTATCTCGACGTGCCCGCGGCCTTGTCGGCGATCCCGGCCGCGGCCGTGCGCGTTCCGGGCGTAGCGCCCGACATCCGCATCCTGCCGGGCCTCGCGCAGCGCGATCCCGCCCGCCCGGACGTCATCCGCGGCGAGGAGACGCAACTGCTCGGCGCGCTCGACGCGCTTCCGGAGGGCAACGGCCTCGTCTGCATGCCGGGCACGCACAGCAAGTGGGTGCATATCCGCGACAGCGCCGTCACCCGCTTTTCCACCTTCATGACCGGCGAACTGTTCGATGCGATCGGCAAGCACACGATCCTCAGCCATTCGATCCACGACGCCGGTCCGTTCGACGGCGGGAGCGCGGCGTTCAGGCAGGCGGTGACGGAGTGCATCCGCAACCCCGGTGCGGCCACCAACCTGCTCTTCACCACCCGCTCCGGCGCTCTCCTGCACGGGCTCTCGGCGGTCGACGCCAAGGCGCGCCTTTCCGGCCTCCTGATCGGGCTCGAGATCGCAGGTGCGCTCGACGGCGCCGAGCCGGGTGCCGCCGTCACGCTCGTCGCCTCCGGTGCGCTCGGCGCGCTCTACGAAAGCGCGCTCGAAGCGGCCGGCGTCGCCCCCACGATCGTCGACGCTGACGCAGCCGTGCGTTCCGGCCTCGCGGTCGCGGCGCGCGCGCTGTGGGACCTCTGATATCCGCTTTGCCCGAATGGAAGGCCATCCGATGAACCGCATTCCCTTTCCCACAATGAAATATCCGCTGATCGCCATCCTGCGGGGCCTGAAGCCCGCGGAGACGGAGGGCGTCGTCGGCGCCCTGATCGAGCACGGCTTCACCGCGATCGAGATCCCGCTGAACTCGCCCGATCCGTTCCGCTCGATCGAGATCGCCGTCAAGATGGCCCCGGAAGGCTGCCTCATCGGCGCCGGTACCGTCCTGACCACCGATCAGGTGGAGCAGCTCGACAGCGTCGGCGGCCGGCTGATGGTCAGCCCGAACGTCGAGCCCGAGGTGATTTCGCTCGCCGCCGCCAAGGGCATGGTGACGATGCCCGGCGTCTTCACGCCGACCGAAGCGCTGGCCGCCGCGCGCGCCGGCGCCACGGGGCTGAAGTTCTTCCCGGCCAGCGTCCTCGGCCCGTCCGGCATCCAGGCGATCCGGGCGATCCTGCCAAGCGAGCTCGAGATCGCCGCCGTCGGCGGCGTCTCGGAGGCGAATTTCGGCGACTATGCCAGGATCGGCGTGAAGAGCTTCGGCCTCGGCTCCAGCCTCTACAAGCCAGGCATGGGCGCAGCCGAGGTGGCGGAGCGGGCGCGCGCCACGGTCGAGGCCTATGACCGCGTCTACGGAGCGGGACGATGACTGGGGCGACAACCGGGCCCCTGCCTTTCGCCGGCAGCATCCTCTGCCACTTCAACAGCGAACTCGGCGAGGGCCCGAGCTACGATCCGGCGACCGATACCGCCTGGTGGTTCGACATCAAGGGCCGCAAGCTGCATGAACTGCACCTCGGATCGCTGACCAAACGGGTGCACGAACTGCCCTTCATGGGTAGCGTCCTGGCCGTCATCGACCCCGCCCGGCAGCTCATCGCCTCCGACGAAGGCCTGTTCGTCCGCCACATAGACGGCGGCGGGCTGGAGCGGCTGGCAACGATCGAGGACAAGCCGGAATGCCGCTCCAACGACGGCCGGGTCCACCAGAGCGGCACGCTCTGGATCGGCACCATGGGCCGGTCGGCGGAAAAAGGCGCAGGCTCTATCTACCATGTCGCCGGCACGACGGTGACGAAGCTCTATGCCAACGTCAGCATTCCGAACGGCATCTGCTTCTCGCCGGATGGGGCCACGGCCTATTTCACCGATTCCGCGGCCAACCATTTCATGCGCGTCGCCGTCGATCCCGCCACCGGCCTTCCCGTCGGCTCGCCGGAGATCCTCAGCGACGAGAGCGGTTCACCCGGCGATATCGACGGGGCGGTGTGCGACGCCGACGGGCTGATTTGGAACGCCCGCTGGGGTGCGGGGACGATCGACGTCTACCAGCCGGACGGCACCAAGCTCCGCCGCCATGCCGTTCCGGTCACCCAGCCGAGCTGCCCGGCCTTCATCGGCGCCAGGGCCGACCGGCTGCTCGTCACCTCCGCCTGGCAGGGCATGGACGAGGCCGGCCGGGCGTCGGATGTCCATGCCGGCCGCACGCTCGAGCTGGGCGTCGCGGTGCGCGGCCGCTTCGAGCCTGCCTTCCGGCTCTAGCGCCAATCCCTGCCGATTCTGATGACGGCTGCAGCTTCGGATTGTCGTCCGGAGCTGTTTTTCCTTGAGAAATTCCCCTGCCCTGCCGTCGAATTTTCTGCGGAACCATTCCAGCTTGCGTGAGTTTTCCAAGCATCAGCCCGGTGCGGACGGACAACCACGACGGTTCCGCCGCTCCAAGACCGAAAGCAAAGAAAGGCAGGTTCGACATGACCAACAAGCTTCTGACTTCCGTTGCCGCTGGTGCCATTTTCCTCGGTGCAGCCATCGCTCCCGCGGCTTTTGCGCAGGACACCACCCAGCCGCAGACCGCCCCGACCATGGAGGCTCCGGCAACCGCCCCTGACGCTGCCCCGGCCACCGGCGCCGATGCCGGCCAGGCCCAGCCGATGGACGACATGAATAACGCCCAGACGGAAGCCCCGGCGGCTGCCGACCCGGCAACCGATACGGCAGCGTCCACGACGGACACGTACCTGACCGAACAGGCCGAGACCCAGATCAGCGCCAACACCTATATCGGTCAGTCGGTCTATAACTCCGCCGACGAAAGCATCGGCTCGATCAGCGACCTGATCCTCGAGAAGGACGGCGGCATCACCGCTGCGGTGATCGGCGTCGGCGGCTTCCTCGGCATCGGCGAAAAGGCCGTGGCGGTACCGTTCAACAACATCACCGTCATCCAGGCCCCGGACGGCGGCGAGGTCAAGCTGACCACGACGGAGACGTCCGAGAGCCTGCAGGCAGCACCGGAATTCAAGACGCTGTCGCAGAAGGTCGCCGAACGCGAGCAGGTCGACACCTCGACCACCTCGTCCACCGATCCCGCTCCGGCAACGGCACCCGCTGAATAATCAGCGGATCGGAGCTTCGAGGCCCGGCGACGCGAAAGCGCCGCCGGGCTTTTTCTCATCCTGCCTCTGGGACGCAGCCCCATAATCGCGTAGCCACATGCGGATTGCGACAGGATGCATGAAAGAGGAGATTCCATGGACAGGCTTCGTTACCGCAGGGCAACCGCAGCGGACGTGGGGACGATCGTCGAAATGCTGGCCGATGACGTGCTCGGTTCGTCCCGGGAAAGTGTGTCGCCATCAGGGATCGAGCGCTACCACGAGGCCTTCGCCGAGATCGATGCAGACCGGAACCAGTTCCTTTGCGTGGTCGAGGACGGGCAGCAGATTGTCGGAACCCTGCAATTGACCTTCATCCCGGGGCTCGCTCGCAATGGCGCCAAACGCGGACAGATCGAGGCGGTGCGGATCGCGAGCGATCGTCGGGGCGAGAACATTGGTCAGGCGATGTTTGCCTGGGCGATCGATGAATGCCGGGCGCGGGGGTGCTCGCTGGTTCAGCTCACGACGGACAAGGCCCGGCCGGATGCCCATCGCTTCTATGAACGTCTGGGTTTCGAACCAACCCATATCGGGTACAAGTTGAAGGTCTGAAGAAGGGCAACAGAAGGGCAACGCCCGCACTTCAGGCCTTTGCGCGAGACGCGTCAGAACAGCACGCCGTAGCGCAGGGCGTCGTAGATGCCGGCATGGATGTTGCGGCTGTGAACGGCGTCGCCGATGCGGATCAGGTCGAAGGCGCCCTCGGGGTTGCGGGTCTCGATCGGGTTTTTCTGCCGGATCAGCGCCTTGTAGTCGACGGCGCCGAGATTGCGCGACTGCGGCTTCAGCTCGAAATAGAGGTCGGCCATCGCCATGGTGCCGTGCTCGACCACCACCTGCGCTACCCGCCGCTCTACACGTGCGGTCGCGGAAAAGTCCGAACCCAGCGTCGCCACCAGCCCGTTGCCGTCGCGGCGCACCGCCTTCAGCCGCGTGTTGATCGTCACACGCACGTTTTTCTCGGCGAAGGCCCTGGCATAGGGCACGTGGTTCATGCCGCCGATCTCGGGGGCGAAGAAGCGTTCCGGCGAGACCACCTCCAGCTCGACCCCGGCATTGGCGATCAGTTCGGCGGCCGTCATGCCGGAATGGGTGCCGGCGTCGTCGTAGAGCAGCACCGGGCCCTCCGGCCGGATCGCACCGGCGATGATGTCCCAGCTGGAAACGACGAGATCCTCGCCCGCCTCCAGTTCCGGGTTCTGCCCGATGCCGCCGGTGGCGATGACGACCAGATCGGGCGCGCGTTCCAGGACGTCGTCCTCGCCGGCGAAGACGTTGTAGTGGATCGGAACGCCGAGGCGTTCCAGCTCCGACAGCCGCCAGTCGACGATGCCGATCAGTTCCTTTCGGCGCGGATTGCGGGCGGCAAGCAGGATCTGGCCGCCGGCCGAGCCGGTCGCCTCCAGCACCTCCACCTGATGGCCGCGCTCGGCGAGCACCCGCGCGGCTTCCAGTCCCGCCGGACCGCCGCCGACGACGACGGCCTTGCGCAGCCGCCCCGTCGTCTTCGAAATCACATGCGGCACGATCGCCTCGCGGCCGGTCGCCGCATTGTGGATACAGAGCGCGCCGCCGCCCTCGTAGATGCGGTCGAGACAGTAGGTGGCGCCGACGCAGGGGCGGATCTGCGCCTCCCTGCCCTCCTCGATCTTCTTCACGATATGCGGATCGGCGATGTGGGCGCGGGTCATGCCCACCATGTCGAGCTTGCCCTCGGCGATCGCGTGGCGGGCGGTGGCGACGTCGGCGATGCGGGCGGCGTGGAAGACCGGGAACTTCGTCGCAGCCCGCACCTCGCCGGCGAAATCCAGATGCGGCGATGCCGCCATGCCCATGATCGGGATGACGTCGTTCAGGTGCGCGTCGTGGTCGAGATGGCCGCGGATGATGTTGAGGAAGTCGATCTTGCCGGAGGCCACGAGCCTCCTTGCGATCTCGATGCCGTCCTCCTTCGTAAGCCCGATGTCCCAGGCCTCGTCTGCGACCATGCGGGTGCCGACGATGAAATCGGGCCCGACCGCCTTGCGCACGGCATCGACGACCATGTTCGAAAAGCGCGTGCGGTTTTCCAGCGAGCCGCCGTACTCATCCTCGCGCCGGTTGGTGGCCGGCGACCAGAAACCGTCGATCAGGTGGCCGTAGGCCTCGATCTCGATGCCGTCGAGGCCGGCGGCCTGCATGCGCTGGGCGGCCGCGGCATAGTCGCCGACGACCCGCTCGATGTCCCAGTCCTCGATCTCCTTCGGGAAGGCGCGGTGCGCCGGCTCGCGGATCGGCGAGGCGGACAGCACCGGCAGCCAGTCGCCCTTGTTCCAGCTGGTGCGCCGGCCGAGATGGGTGAGCTGGATCATCACGGCGGCGCCGTGCTCGTGACAGTCGTCGGCGATCTTCTTCAGCCAGGGGACGATCTCGTCGGCATAGGCATAGAGATTGCCGAAGGCCGGCGGCGAATCCTCCGACACCAGCGCCGAGCCCGCCGTCATCGTCAGCGCGATCCCGCCCTTGGCCTTCTCCACGTGGTAGAGCCGGTAACGGTCCTTGGGCATTCCGTCTTCCGAATAGGCCGGCTCATGCGAGGTCGACATGATGCGGTTCTTCAGCGTCAGGTGTTTCAGCTGGTAGGGCTGGAGCAGCGGGTCTTTCGAATGCGTCATTTCCGGAATGTCCTTGGGCAGGCGTGTCAGTACCAGGCGTCGGCCATGGCCGCCTTCCTGCGGCTCACATAGTCGCAGAGTGCTTCGTCGACTGCGATGTCCAGCGGCGGCGCTTCGTATTCGGCCAGCGTCTTTTTCCATGCGGCGTTGGCGCGGGTGGCGATATCGGTGGACCCGCCCTCCTCGCTCCACTTCTCGAAGGGTTCATTGTCGGAGAGCGCCGAATCCCAGAAGGCCGTCTGGTAGTTGCGCATGGTGTGGTCGCAGCCGAGGAAATGGCTGCCGGGTCCGACCTGCAGGAAAGCGTCCATGGCGAGCGTGTTGTCGTCGATGGTGACGCCGGCCAGATAGGAATGCAATGCGCCGCAGAGGTCGGCATCCATCACGAACTTCTCGTAGGACATGGCGAGCAGGCCATCGAGGAAGCCCGCCGAATGCAGGATGAAGTTGGCACCGCAATGGACGGCCGACAGCATCGACATCAGCCCTTCCTGCATCGCCTGCCCGTCCGGCAGCTTGGAATTGGAGAAGTTGCCGGCGCAGCGCAGCGGCAGGTTCAGGCGGCGGGCGAGCTGGCCGACCACCATGGAGCCGATCGCCGGCTCCGGCGTGCCGAAGGTGGGCGAGCCGGACCGGAGCGACATGGAGGAGAGGAAGTTGCCGAAAATGACAGGCGCGCCCTTGCGCTCCAGCTGCGTCAGCGCGCAGCCGGCCAGCGTCTCGGCGAAGGATTGGGCGATCGCGCCGGCATTCGTCACCGGCCCCATGGCGCCGCCGAGGATGAAGGGGACGATGACGGCCGCCTGGTTGGCGCGGGCATAGGCGCGCAGCGACCTGGTCATGGTGCCGTCCCAGACGAGCGGCGAATTGACGTTGACGTTGCCGAGGATGACGCAGTTCCGGTCGACGAAATCCTCGCCGAACAGGATGCGCGCCATGTCGATGGAATCCTCCGCCCGGTCCTCGGCGGTGATCGAGCCCATGAAGGCGCGGTCGGAATATTTGATATGGCTGTAGACCATGTCGAGATGGCGCTTGTTGACAGGCACGTCGACCGGCTCGCAGATGGTGCCGCCGGAATGGTGCAGCCAGGGGCTCGACTGGGCGAGCTTGATGAAGTTGCGGAAATCCTCGATCGTGCCGTAGCGCCGGCCCTTGTCGAGGTCCATCACGAAGGGCGAGCCGTAGGCCGGCGAGAAGACGACGTTGCTGCCGCCGATCCGCACGCTTCTTTGCGGATTGCGCGCATGTTGGGTGAACTCCGCGGGCGCGGTGGAGACGATCTCCCGCAGCATCCCCGGCTCGAAGCGCACCAGTACGCCGTCCACCGTCGCGCCCGCCCGCTTCCAGTGCTCGACTGCGGCCGGATCGTCGCGGAACTCGATGCCGACCTCGGCCAGGATGCGGTCCGCCGTCCGCTCGATCTTCTCGAGGTTCTCTTCGGAGAGAATGTCGTAGGTGGGGATGTTGCGGACGATATAGGGCACGCCGACGGCCTTTGCCGCCCTCTCGCCGCGCTGCGGCCGCCCGCTCCTCGTCCGACGCGTCGCATTTTCCACCACAGCCGTCGCCACCATCTCGTCCTCCATAATCTCAGGCGAGGCTATTGCGGATGAATACGCCTGTAACGCTGGAAAAAACTTGGGACTGGTATAAACCACACTTATGGAAACACTGCGCCGCCTGCTGCCGTCCGCCGCAAGCCTGATCGTCTTCGAGGCGGCCGGGCGATACCTGAACTTCACCCATGCGGCGAAGGAACTCGGCATGACCCAGGCCGCGGTCTCCTATGCGATCCGGGGGCTCGAGGACCAGCTGGGCGTGCTCCTGTTCCACCGCGCCCATCGCGCCGTAGCGCTGACGGATGCGGGCGAGCGGTTCCATACCGAGGTTTCGGTGGGGCTGGCGCGCATCCAGAAGTCGGCCGAGGACATCCGGGCGAAGGGGCGCGAGGTGAACGTGACGCTCGCGGCCTCCACCGCCTTCGCCTCGATGTGGATGCTGCCCCGGCTTGCCAGGCTGCGGGAGGACCTGCCGGAGATCGACCTGCGCATCCAGACGAGCGTGCGCGACCTCGACCTGGAGGAGGAGCCGATCCCGCTCGGCATCCGCGGCGGCGATCCGGCGGCCTGGCCCCGCTATCACGCAGCCCTGCTCGCGCCCGAGGTCATCAATGCGGTCGCAAGCCCCGCCTTCATCGAGGCGCACGGCATGCCGCAGGCGCCCGAGGACCTGCTGCGGCTGCCGCTGATCCATCTGGAGGAGCCGGTCCGGCAGGCCTGCGACTGGCCGGAATGGTTTGCGAGCGCCGGATTGCGCTTTCCCGCGCGGTCGCGGCGGCTGACGATCAACGACTATGTGCTGGTGATCCAGGCCGTGCTGGCCGGCGAGGGCATCGCGCTCGGCTGGCAGCACCTGATCTCGCGGCAGGTGAAGTCGGGGGCGCTGGTGCCGATCGGCACGCATGTGCTGGAGACGGGGCTGGCCTTCTACGTGGTGTGGCCGCGCTCGCGCGAACTGAACAGCCAGGCGCAGCGCGTCCGCGACTGGCTACTGGACGAGGGGAAGAAGGACCTTCCCCTTGTCGGATCCTCGACCGCCGTCAGCGGCGGATGACCGGTTTGACTTCCTCGTGGAAGAAACGGAAGTAGGAGGAGATCTGCGCCAGGGCATTGGTGTTGAGCTTGTACTCGATCCCGACGCGGCCGTTGTTGTACCAGCGCACCGTGCCCGACAGGCGCCCCAGTTCCTCGCTCTCCATGCTGATGAGCTGTCCCGGCACGATCCGGATCGGCTTCTCGATATCCAGCGCCATGCCGGACGGCGACAGGTCCACGACACGTGCCAGGCTCTCCTGGTGCATGACCTTCACCTTGACGAAAATACGGACCTTCGAGCGATCGGAGGCCCTTACCGGCATATCCTTTATGTTCTGCAGCATCCCAAAATCCCTTTGTTTTTCTAGGACGGGGCTACTTTAGGGGGCACGCATTTATTCCGTGCTAATCCGGATGGTTAACGGGCGCTCTACGCGCCGGAAATCGCTCAGGCCAGCAACGCCTTCGGCTCCAGCCCGATGTACCGCTCGGCGAGGAAGCGCTGTGTCGTCACCGCGTCTGCGGGCTTGCCGTAGAAATAGCCCTGCCCCATGCCGCAGCCGAGCGCCTTGAGCTTCAGCGCCTCGGAAAAGTCCTCGATGCCCTCGGCGACCACCTCGAGATCGAGCCCTTCGCACATGGCGACGATGGCCTTGATGATGTGCTCGGAGACGCGGTCGTCGGAAATGCGCGAGACGAAAGCGCGGTCGATCTTGACCTTGTCGAAGGTGAAGTCGCGAAGGCGGCCGAGGCTCGACTGGCCGGTGCCGAAATCGTCGAGCGAGATCCGCACGCCGGCCGCGCGAAGCTCGGCGACGATCTTCTGGGCGGTGGCGGCATCCGTCATGACAGCCGTCTCGGTGATCTCCAGCTCCAGCCGGCGCGGGTCGAGGCCGGCGCGGTTGAGGATCGCAAGCGTCGTCAGGCTCGTCTTCGGATCCATCAGCTGGGCGGAGGAGAGGTTGAACGACAGGAACAGTTCCTTCGGCCAGGAGAGCGCGGCTTCGGCGGCCTTGCGCAGAAGCGTGTCCGAGAGCGCGTCGATGAAGCCGCGTTCCTCGGCGAGCGGCACGAAGACGGCCGGCGAGACATAACCGAGATCGGCGTCGCACCAGCGCGCGAGCGCCTCGAAGCCGACGACGAGATCGTCCTTCAGGCGGACGATCGGCTGGAAGTGCACGTCGACCTCGTTGGCCATGATCGCGTTGCGCAGCGCCTGCTCCAGGTGCGTCGCGCGCTTCATCTCCTGGGCGATCTCCTGCGAATAGACGGTGATCTGCCCGCGCCCGCGCCGCTTCGACCGATAGAGCGCGGTGTCGGCGCTCTTGATCAGCTCGGTGAACTCCTCGCCGGCGAAAGGATAGATCGAAAAGCCGAAGGAGGCCGACAGCCGCACGTTGCGGTCGCCGAGGTCGAAGGGCGCCGAAAGCACCTCGCGCAGCATCTGGCCGATCTTCTCCGCGCCCTTGCGCTCGAAGACCAGCGGAAAGAGGAAGGCGAATTCGTCGCCGCCGTGGCGCGTCACCGTCGCGCCGTCGGGGATGCAGGCCTTGAGGCGATAGGCGACCTGGCAGAGGATCTCGTCGCCGGCTTCCGGCCCGAAGAGATCGTTGATCGGCTTGAAGCCGTCGAGATTGGCGATGGCGACGGTGAAGGGCGCGGGGTCTTCGGCGCGCTCGGCGGCCAGCTGGCGGACCTTGTCGCGCAGGCGATAGGTATTGCCGAGCCCCGTCAGCGGATCCGTGTAGGCCATGGCGTGCAGGTCGCTCTGCGAAACGTCCGCCACCGAATACCGACCCGATTTCATTTACGCAATTCCCGATGCCATGTTCGGGGTGAAGGATGAAGCATGGGGATTAACAAAGGCATAGCATTCGTGCTCATGATCTGGGGACGGCGATCCCGAGATCTCGCGGTTGACGGCAAGAAGCGCGATCAGGCCGCGCTCCGCCCCGCGGCCTCTGCCACGAACTTGCTGTAGATGCGCTCGATCATGTCCGGGCTGACCGGCTTGGTGATGTAGTCGTCCATGCCGGCGTCGAGGCAATTCTGCATGTCGACGTTCAGCGCCTGGGCGGTGACCGCGACAATAGGCGTATGGACGCCCAGCACCTTCTCCGCCTCGCGGATCTCGATCGTCGCATCGATGCCGTTCTTCAGCGGCATGGCGATGTCCATCAGCACCAGCCGCGGCATATACTTGCGCCAGAGCGCGACCGCCTCCTCGCCATTCTCGGCGATCCTGTGCGAGATGCCGAGGCCTTCCAGGATCTGCGAGAAGACGAACTGGTTGACCTGGTTGTCCTCGGCGACGAGCACCTCGATGTCGCCGCGCATGGCCGGGGCGAGCGCATCGGCTTCTGTCGCGATGTGCCAGTCGTCGAAGAGCGACGCGGCCATGACCGGATCCGAAGGTGTCTCGTCCACCTCCACCATGACCGCGTGCGGCTCCACCAGCGCGCGAAAGACATCCGCACCGATGCCGTCGGGCATGATCGTGCGGACCGGCAGGCCCGCCTGCGAGACGGCCTCGTATCCGTCCATCGCCGCGTCGAGCAGCACCATGTCGATCGGAACGCCGCAGTCGCCGGCGACATCCACGAAGGCGCGGAACTCCGCTTCCGAGCGCACGGCGCAGCAATCGGCGCCGCGTGCCTGAAGCTCGCCGACGACCAGGCTCTCGATCCGGGCATTGTCCGTGACCACGAGGATCCGCCGGCCCGCGAGATCGGTTGCCTCGTCGGAGCGGCATTGCTCCAAAAGCAGCCGCTTCTCCACCGCCCGGACCGGATCGAAGCAGTTCTGCCCGCTCTCGAAGCGGATGCCCGCTCGCAGAGCGAGCCGGCCTGTAGCGGCATCCGGCTCGACGATGTCGGTGAGATCCTCCATGAGGGTGACGAGCACCGGCCGATCCGGCGGGCCGGCCCTGTGCTTGCGGGTGATGGCGTAGAGGCGGCTGCCGTCGGCCTTGACGATCTCTTCGGCCAGCCGGAACGGCACGCCGCTCGCAAGCACCTGCCGGTCGCTCTCCTCGATCCGCGCCGCCTGTTCGGGATCGACGAGATCCCAGCTCGTGCGCCCCAGCATCGCCCCGCCTTCCAGTCCGTGGACGGCGCGAAAGGCCCTGTTGAGGGCGACATGGGCGAGATTGCGGTCCTTGACGGCCAGGGGGTGTGGCAGCGTATCGAGGATCTGCTCGGTCAGCGCTGCCCGTTCCATGTCGGCCCGCCACTTGTCCTCCTGCTTCCGCTGCTCGGTGACGTCGGAAAGGGTGGAGATGTTGTAGCCGTTCGGCAGCCGGCGCTTGCGGAAGCGGATCCAGCGATCCTTGCCGATCCGTTCGACGCTATCGTGCTGCTCGCGCCAGTGGGCGGAGATGCGCGTGGAGATCCAGTCTTCGCGGCTCACCCTGTGCCGCTGGTCGGCATCGACGCCGTAGCGCAGCCCGGCATCGAAGATCGCGCCAAGGACGTCGCGCAGGCGCGTGCCGGCGACCAGGGCCTGCGGGTCGAGCGGCAGGAACTGCCGGGCCTGCCGGCTGACGAAGACGAGGCAATCGTTGCCGTCATAGACGAACACGCACGCGCCAAGGATATCGCAGGCCGCGTTGAAGATTTCAGACTGGATGCTTGCGTCGACGGACGCGCCATCGGTCATTTCGTGCTGGCCCCGCCGCCGCTCGCTATCTTTGAAGCATGCTGATCGGGCGGAAAAGCCCTTGGACACAGGTAGGCCAGCGGCCAGCGACGCTGAACAGGTCCGCCGGGTTTGCCGGCCAGCTTGTGCTCATACAAGCGAGAAGCAGACGTTGGCAGTATTTTATTAAAGCTGAATTAAGCCCGGCGGAAACGACGGGAGAACCGCTGCAACGGCGCTTTCTTGCTTCCCACGGGCGTCCGAATCCCCGAAAATGGCGACCATGACGATACAGCAGCTGTCCGAGACCCTGATCAACCAGATTGCCGCGGGCGAGGTCATCGAGCGGCCGGCGAGCGCCGCCAAGGAACTGATCGAGAATGCCATCGATGCCGGCGCCAGCCGCATCGAGATCGCCACCGCCGGCGGCGGCAAGACGCTGCTGCGGGTCACCGACAACGGCCTGGGCATGTCGGCCGGCGACCTCGCGATGGCGGTGCGGCGCCATTGCACGTCGAAGATCAGCGACAGCCTCAACGACGTGCGCACCCTCGGATTTCGCGGCGAGGCGCTGCCCTCGATCGGTTCGGTGGCGAGGCTCACGATCCAGAGCCGGACCGGCGACGCCCCGGAGGGGTCGCAGATCGTCGTGGCCGGCGGTCGGGTCGAGCCGGTGCGACCGACGCCGGCCAATCGCGGCACCGTGGTCGAGGTGCGCGACCTGTTCTTCGCCACGCCCGCGCGGCTGAAATTCATGAAGAGCGAGAAGGCGGAAGCGGCGGCGATCACCGAGGTCGTGCGCCGCATGGCGATCGCCTTCCCTGCCGTCCGCTTCGTGCTTTCGGGGCCGGACCGCTCGACGCTGGAACTGCCCGCCACCGGCGACGATCGGCTGGCGCGCATCGCCCAGGTGCTGGGCCGGGACTTCCGCGACAATGCGATCGAGATCGACGCCGGGCGCGAGGGCGTGCGGCTTTCCGGCTTTGCGGGCGTGCCCACCTTCAACCGCGGCAACAGCCTGCAGCAGTTCGCTTTCGTCAACGGCCGGCCGGTGCAGGACAAGCTGGTCTGGTCGGCGCTGCGGGCGGCCTATGCCGAGACCATTCCGAGCGGCCGCTATCCGATCGCGGTGCTGGAGATCGGGATCGATCCGGAGTTCGTCGACGTCAACGTCCATCCGGCCAAGTCCGATGTGCGTTTCCGCGATCCGGGCCTCGTGCGCGGGCTGATCATCGGCGCGATCCGGCAGGCGCTGTCACGCGAGGGCGACCGGGCGGCGACCACGGGGGCGGCCGGCATGCTGCGCGCCTTCCGCCCCGAACAGCCACGGCCCGCACAGCCCTGGACGCCAGCGGCGTCGCCCTATCGGCCGCTCGATCCCTTGCCGGCCGGAAACGGTTTCGCGGAGGCGCGGCAGGCGGGCTTCGACCAGGCCGGCTTCGACATGGAGATCCAGCCGTCGGCCCGGGCGGAGCCGGCGACGGCATCCGGCCAGGCGGAGACCGTGCAGGAGCCGGCGCGCCATCCGCTCGGCGCCGCACGCGCGCAATTGCACGAGAACTACATCGTGGCGCAGACGGAAGACGGCCTCGTCATCGTCGACCAGCATGCCGCGCACGAGCGTCTGGTGTTCGAGGCGATGCGCAACGCCCTGCATTCTCGGCCCGTCGCCGCCCAGACCCTGCTCATTCCCGAGATCGTCGACCTGCCGGAGGACGATTGCGACCGGCTCGTCGCCCATGCCGAGAACTTCTCGAGGCTCGGTCTCGGCATCGAGCGCTTCGGCCCCGGCGCAATCGCCGTGCGCGAGACGCCGGCAATGCTGGGCGAGATGGACGCAGCCGGACTGGTGCGCCAGCTCGCCGACGAACTCGCCGAATGGGACACCGCGAGCGGCCTTGCCAGCCGGCTGGAATATCTGGCGGCGACCATGGCCTGCCACGGTTCGGTGCGCTCCGGCCGGCGCATGCGGCCGGAGGAGATGAACGCGCTTCTGCGGCAGATGGAGGTCACGCCCGGTTCCGGCCAGTGCAACCACGGACGGCCGACCTATATCGAGCTCAAGCTCGCCGATATCGAGCGTCTTTTCGGGCGAAGCTGAAAGTGCTGGAAATCGCGCGAAGGGCGCGATATGGCACAGGGACTATCGCTGCCGCCGAAGCGGTGTGCCGGCGGCAGGGGCTTTCAATGCTCCGGCGCACGGTTCTCGGCCCGGACGGGATCGAGGGGCGTGCGATGGAGCGGTCCGGAATGTTGCGGCGGCCTTCGCGCTCGCTTCCGGGCGAGCGACGCCGGCGGCGAGACCAACAGGAGATGCGGATGATGAACCGACTGGAAGGAAACGGGAGCCGCGAGGCGAAGATCCGCTATCTCGACGCGGATTTCCAGATCCTGGTGCCGGGCTCCTACGTCGTCTGCGCGGTCACCGGCGAGCAGATCCCGCTCGACGAGCTGCGCTACTGGAACGTCGCCCGCCAGGAAGCCTATGCCGACGCCGCCGCCTCGCTGAAGGCGGAACTTCTCCACGGCGACCATCCGGCACGAGGCTGAGGCGGAGGGAGCCCTCCCCGCCCTGCCGTCAGGGTTGCCCTATCCCTGTCTCCCGCCCTCGAGCCTGCGCTTTCGCGCCGAAGCAAGCGCTGCTTCGATGATCTTGTCGGGTGCGCGCGGATCGTCGAAGCGGATCTCGACCTCGATCACCCTGCTTTTCTCCTTCAACCGTGCCGCCGGCCCGTGCTCTCCGGCAAGCCGCACGCTGTCCTTCGCCGTCGTCACGATCGCATAGTGGTGGGCGTCGGCGTGGTCGAGAATCTCGGCCGCCTCGTCGTCGGACAGGTGGTGATGATCGGGGAAGCTGCGCGTGGCATAGAGGCTGGCGCCGGTGCCTTCGACGGTGCGGAAGAACTTGTCGTTATCGGCAAGGCCCGACCAGGCGAGTACGGCGCGACCGGACAGGTCCTGCGAATCCACCGTCGCGAGGTTGGCCGTATGCACCGGCTTGCCGGCGCGGGCGGCCCGGCGGATCAGCGCGTCGGCCGCCTTGCCGTCGCCGACGACGAGAAGGGCCGAGGTCTGGCGCAACTGTTCTTCAAGCGGCGCGCGCACCGGCCCGCTCGGGACCAGGTAGCCGTTGCCCAGCCCCCGCCGTGAATCGATCACCAGCAGGGCATAGTCGAAGACGAGCCTGGCGCTCTGGAAGCCGTCGTCCATGATGATGAGATCGACGCCCTCCTCGACCAGCCGCCGCGCGCCGCCGACCCTGCGGCGGGAGATCACCGTGACCGCCTCGCGCGCCAGAAGCAGCGGTTCGTCGCCGACGTCGCGGGCCCTGTGGCGATCCGGATCGACGACGGTGATGACGTCGAGCGAACCGCCATAGCCGCGGCTGAGAAAGCCCGGGCGCAGGCCGCGGGCCTTTGCCGCACGCGCGAGCGCGATCGAGGTGGGCGTCTTGCCGGCGCCGCCGACGGTGAAATTGCCGACGCAGACGATCGGCACCGGGACCGAAGCCCGGCGCGCCCGGCGCATCCGCGTCCCTGCGACAAGGCCGTAGAGCCGCGAGACCGGCCACAGCGCATAGGCGCGCCAGTCCGGCTTCGTCCACCAGAAGGGCGGAGCCTCAGAAACCATACACTTCCCCCGATCCTGCCGCCCTGCGGCGGCATGCCCCGTTTCGCTGGAACCACGCACACCCCTCGAATACGCCGCAGGCGCCCTGTCGGAGCGTCCGCGCAGACAACAAAGCCCGAAAATCGAACGAATGCAACGGTTTCAGACGCGCGCCGCCCGTGCCGGGCCATTGGCCGGCAGGAGCGCGGGCAGTTCGGTGATGTCGTTGAGGCAGTAGTCGGAGGCCGAAGACAGCGTCTCCCGCGATCCGGTGCCGGTGAGGACGGCGACGGTCAGCCCGGCGCCGGCGCTTCGTCCCATGTGCAGGTCGTGGTTGTTGTCGCCGACCACGGCCACCTCGTGCGGATCGAGCCCGGTCGCCGCGCAGAAGCCGAGCACCATGCCGGGTTCCGGCTTGACGCCGTGGCCGCTGTCATAGCCTGCGACATAGTGGAGATACTGCTCGAAGCCGAAGCGGCGGGCGGTCTCGCGGATCGACCGCTCGTTGTCGCTCGAGGCGACGCCGAGCCGGTATCCCTTGGCATGCAAGGCCGAAAAGAAGCCGGCGAGATCGGTCACGGCGACCGCCATCGAGGCCGACTGCGCGAAGAGACCGTCGAACAGCGCGGCGAGTTCGGCGGCGCCCATCGGCGCGCCGGCGGCGACCATGCCTTCGGCGATCTCGACCGTGTTGCCAGCCGCAAGCAGCGTATCGGGCGCCACGTGGCCGGTATCGGGATCCATGCCGCAGGCCGACAGGAGGCGGCGCGCCAGATCCTCGTCGCCGCCGGCTGCGATCCGGGCGAGCTCGTAGTTCACGGGTACCCAGCTCTTCGCATAGTCGAGCAGCGTGCCGTCCTTGTCGAACAGGATGCCGGATATGGTCTGGGTCTTGGTCATGCCGGCTCGCTCGTCACATCTCGCGCGGATGCAGCCGCGCCTTCACGGTCAAGGGGTTGAGATAGGGCTCGAGCCCGCGGATGGTATCGGCCAGCGCGCCGCGCATCTCGTGGACCGTATCATGGCCCGCCTCGATCATCTTGTTGCGCATGTCGGCATGGCTCAAAAGATAGCCGACGCCCTTGGCCAGCATCTCGACATCGCGCACCATCTTGGCGCTGCCGCTCCTGGCGAGCCGCTGGTAGCTTTCGCGGAAATTCTGCACGTTGGGACCAGACAGCACGGCGCAGCCGAGCATGGCCGGCTCCAGCGGGTTCTGCCCGCCCTCGCCGAACAGCGAGCGGCCGACGAAGGCGATCTCCGTCATGCGCAGGTAGAGCCCCATCTCGCCGATCGTGTCCCCGAGAAAGATGTCGGTGTCCGCGGTGAGCGGATCATTGCGCGTCCGGCGCGCGACCTTCAGCCCCTTGGCGACAAGCGCTTCCTCGATCGCGTCGGAGCGCTCGGGATGGCGCGGGACGATGATCGTCAGCAGCCCGGTGCGCTCCCTCAGGGCCCGGTGGACGGAGCCTGCCGCCGCCTCCTCGCCCTCGAAGGTGGAGATCGCAGCCCAGGTCTTGCGCTCGCCGAGCTGGCCGAGATAGCCGGCAAGCACGGCGGGGTCGTAGGGCGGCGCGTCGGTCTCGACCTTGAGATTGCCGGTGACGATCACCGGCAGGGCGCCCAGCGCACGGAAGCGCTCCGCATCCACCTCCGACTGCGCCACGACCAGGGCGAACTTCTCGAACAGGGCATCGGCGATCGCCGGACGCTTCTTCCAGCGCTGGAAGGACCGGTCGGACATGCGCCCGTTGACCAGCACCTGGGCGATGTGGCGGGCGCCGAGTTCGAGGATCGTCATCGGCCAGATCTCGGATTCCGCCATGACGGCAAGATCGGGGTGCCAGTGGTCCAGGAAGCGGCTGACGGTCGGCTTCAGGTCGAGGGGGACGTACTGGTGGATGACCGTCTCGCCGAGCCGCTCGCGGGCGACGCGGGCGGAGGTGACGGTGCCGGTCGTCAGCAAGACGTTGATGCCGCGGCGGCGCACCTCGCGGATCAGCGGCAGCAGCGCATTGGTCTCGCCGACGCTTGCGGCGTGGAACCAAACGAGCGGGCCGGCCGGCCGCTCGATGCTGGCATGGCCGAAGCGCTCGCGCCGGCGTCCGCGCTCCTCCTTGCCCTTGGCCGCGCGGATGGCGAGATAGGGCCGCATGACCGGATAGAGGCAGAGGCCGACCCAGCGATAGGCGGACAATGCGAAGCGCGCCAGAGCACTGCTCATCGGCGCCCCCTGGCTGCAATGATCCGTCCGCTGGGCTTCATGGGAATTCCGGTCATCGATGGGCCTCCGGCGCTACGGGACGCCGGGAGGCGACGTGAAGGCATCAGCCGTTTTCGGGATCGAGCAGCTTGTGCATGTGGACGATGAAGTAGCGCATGTGCGCATTGTCCACCGTCTGCTGCGCCTTCGACTTCCAGGCCACGAGGGCAGAGGCGTAGTCGGGATAGATCCCGACGATGTCCAGCTTCTCGAGGTCGCGGAACTTTAGGTCCTTCAGCGTGGTGAGCTCGCCGCCGAAGACGAGGTGCAGGAGCTGCTTGCTGTCGCCAGTCTCTGTCATTTTCATCTCATCAATAGTGGTATTTTTCACACAGGGTTTGCGGCATCCGGGCGAAAAGGTCAATGGCCGTGAAGGCCGCCTGCCGCGCTTATCAACCTTCCAAGAACGGAGGATCCTGCGGCGCAGAGCACGTCGTGACGGACATCGGGGCGATTGTAGGTGAGCGGGTTGCCGTCGAGGTCGACGAGCCCGCCGCCGGCATTGGCGAGAATGAGGTCGGCTGCGGCGAGATCCCAGTCCTGCGCGTTCTTCTTCACCAGCGTCCCGTCGATGCGTCCGTCGGCCACCATCGCCAGCCGGTAGGCGAGCGAGGGCACGTGCGGGATGCGCTCCACGGGCCCGAGGGCGACCCGGTCGAGCCGGGCGACCATGTCCTCGGCGGCGGCCAGCCGCAGCGGATGCGCCCCGTCCGGTTCGGACGCGCGGACGGGTTGCCCGTTCTTCAGCGCCGGCCCGCCTTCCACCGAGGCGAACACTTCCCCGAGAGCGGGGGCAAACAGCACGCCGGCGACCGGTCGCCCGCGGTGCACCACCGCAGCACTCACGCACCAGAGATCCTTGCCGGCGATGAAGGCGCGGGTGCCGTCGATCGGGTCGATCACGAACAGCGTCTCGCAGGACAGCCGCGCCGGATCGTCGTCGGTCTCCTCCGACAGCCAGCCATAGTTGGGCCGGGCGGTGAGCAGCATCGATTTCAGGAGATCGTTTGCGGCGATGTCCGCGGCGCTGACGGGGGAGCGTCCCTCGTTCTTCCACCAGACGTCCGGCCCGTTGCGGAAGAACGCCATCGCCCGCTCGCCCGCAGCGCTTGCGGCGCGCTGCAGGAGATCGAGATCGTCTGCCCAACGATGTCGGGCATTGCCGGCCGGCGTATCCATTGTCCGTTTCCGCTTCCGGGCGCGCCTTGCACCCAACACTTCCGATGGCGCTCGATCGCGTCCAATGAAGGCCTATTCAAGACCGGCCGCGGAGCCTGGCGGGGCGCCTGTCGAAAAAGCCCGCGCGGCCTGGCGATCCTAGAGACCCGCCAGCGTCATGCCCTCGATCGCCAGCGTCGGCGCGGCGACGCCGAACTTGCGGTCGATGTCGCTTGCCGGTGTGATCCGCATGAACATGTCGGTCAGGTTGGAGGCGATCGTCACCTCGGAGACCGGATAGGCGAGTTCGCCGTTCTCGATCCAGAAACCGGAGGCGCCGCGGCTGTATTCCCCGGTCACCATGTTGGCGCCGTGGCCGATCAGCTCGGTGACGTAGAAACCGGTGCCGACCTGGCGGATCAGGTCCTCAGGCAGGATGTCGCCGGGCTCGAGCGCGAGGTTGGTGCTGGCGGGGCCGACCGAGGTGCCGCCGCGCACGCCGCGACCGTTGGTCTTGAGGCCAAGCTCGTTTGCCGTGGAGGTGGAGAGGAACCAGTGGTTCAGCACGCCGTCCTCGATCATCACCAGACGCTCGCCCTTCACACCTTCGCCGTCGAACGGCCGCGAGGACGAGCCGCGGACGACCAGCGGGTCGTCGGTCACCGAAAGCCCCGCCTTCAGCACCTGCTTGCCCATCCTGTCGCGCAGGAAACTCGTCTTGCGGGCCACAGAAGCGCCGTTGATCGCGCCGGCGATATGCCCTGCGATCCCCCGGGCCATCCGCGGATCGAAGACCACGGTGACGTTCTTCGCCGTCGGCGCCTGCCGCGGATTGACGCGCCTGGCGGCCCGCTCGCCGGCCATCCGGCCGATCTCGACCGCATCGCGCAGCTCGGCGAAATAGAGGCGGCTGTCGAAGTCGTAGTCGCGCTCCATCTTCGTTCCCTCGCCGGCGATCGCGCTGACGGAACGGCCGAAGCGGCTGGCGCTGTAGGCGCCGGAAAACCCGTGCGAGGTGGCGAGGACGAGCCCGCACCTGCCGGCGGACGCGCCGGCGCCGCTCGAATTGGTGACGCCGGCGACATCGAGGGCGGCCGCCTCCATGGCGAGTGCTGTCTCGGTCAGCGTGTCGGAGGACACCTCGGTCGGGTCGAAGAGATCGAGATCCGGCCACTCGCGGGCGAGATCGGACGGGGCGGCCAGCGAGGCGAAGGGGTCCTCCGGCGAGGCCTTGGCCATGGCGACCGCGCGCTCCGCCAGTTGCTGCAGGTCGAAGCCGGGATTGGCCGAGACGCTCGCGACGCGCTTGCCGACGAACACCCGAAGCGAGAAATCGTCGCTCTCGGAGGCCTCCGTTCCCTCGACCTTGCCGAGGCGCACGGAGACGGAACGGGAAGCGCCGCGCACCACGACCGCATCGGCGGCGTCGGCGCCCGCCTTGACGGCGCGGTCGATCAGCTCTCCGGCACGGGCGAGAAGGCTTCCGGAATCGATGGTCTCTGACATGATTTGGCCTTTCATTCCTGTCCCATTTATTGTGCAGTGGCGGGGGCATCAAGGGCTGGCTCGTGATTCTTGCCTCCCGCCAATCCACATACCGAAGGAAACCCGTCCGCATGGCTGATACGCATGCGCTGTTCGCCGAAGTATTGATTCTCCTCGGGGGCGCCGTTCTGGCCGCGCCGATCTTCAAGCGCCTGGGGCTCGGGACGATCCTGGGCTACCTGGCGGCGGGCGTCGTCATCGGCCCGATCCTGCACTACATCCACGACGGCGAGGAGATCCTGGGGGTGGCCGAACTCGGCATCGTCTTCCTGCTGTTCCTGATCGGGCTGGAACTGCAGCCCTCGCGCCTCTGGCAGCTTCGGCGGGAGATCTTCGGGCTCGGGACGGTGCAGGTGGTGACGACCGGGCTGGCGCTGACGGCGCTGGCGCTCTTGCTCGGCGTGGAGGGCTGGCAGGCGGCGCTGATCATCGGCTTCGGCCTCGCCCTTTCCTCCACCGCCTTCGCCCTGCAGATCCTCGACGAGAAGGGCGACACCAATACGCGCTACGGCCAGCGCGCCTTCTCGCTGCTCCTGTTCCAGGATCTCGCCATCGTGCCGCTCCTGGCGCTGATCCCGCTGCTAGCCAAGCAGGCGCCGGAGGATACGACGACCGCGTTCCAGGATTTCATGATCGCCGTCGCGGCGATCCTGTCGATGCTGGCGATCGGGCGCTACGTCCTCAATCCGCTGTTCCAGGTCATCGCCAGGACCGGCGCGCGCGAAGCGATGATCGCCGCCGCCCTCTTCGTCGTGCTCGGATCGGCGACGCTCCTGCAGTTCGCCGGCCTCTCCATGGCCATGGGCGCCTTCCTCGCTGGCGTGCTGCTTTCGGAATCCTCCTACCGGCACGAGCTGGAGGCCGACATCGAGCCGTTCCGCGGGATCCTGCTCGCGCTCTTCTTCATGGCCGTCGGCCTGTCGCTCGACATCGACGTGGTGTTCCGCAACTACCAGATCATCCTCATCGCCGTGCCGGCGCTGATGGTGGTGAAGGCGATCGTGATCTACCTGATCTGCCGCATGGGGCGCTCGCCGCACAACGACGCCGTCCGGGTGGCGCTGCTTCTGCTGCAGGGCGGCGAATTCGGCTTCGTGCTGTTCTCGGCCGCGGCCACCTCCGGCGTGTTCTCCTCCGCCGTCGCCTCCCTGCTCGTCGTCATCGTCACCGTCTCGATGGCGCTGACCCCGATTGCGGCGCTTCTCTCCGGCGTGCTGATCAAGGACGACGCGCGCGAGGAAATCGAGGAGGACTTCGAGGGCGCCGGTTCGGACGTGCTGATGGTCGGGTTCTCGCGCTTCGGCCAGATCGCCTCGCAGATCCTGCTCGCCAGCGGCCGCGACGTGACCATCATCGATTTCTCCGCCGACCGCATCCGCCAGGCGGCGAGCTTCGGCTTCCGCATCTATTTCGGCGACGGCACGCGCAAGGAGGTGCTGCGCGCCGCCGGCATCGAGCGGGCCAAGATCGTCGCCGTCTGCACCCACAAGGCTGATATCACCGACAGGATCGTCGACCTGGTGCAGTCGGAATACCCCAATGCACGGGTCTTCGTGCGCTCCTACGACCGCATCCACACGCTGTCGCTGCGTTCCCGCCGCGTCGATATGGAAGTCCGCGAGACCTTCGAATCCGGCCTGGTGTTCGGGAGAAAGACGCTCGAGGCGCTGGGGGTGGCGGACGAGGAGGCGCGGGCGATCACCAACGACATCCGCCGCCGCGACGAGGCCCGCCTCAACCTGCAGGCCGCCGAGGGGCTGGCGGCCGGGCGCGACATGCTGCATTCGCGCCCCGTCCGGCCGGAGCCGCTGATCAAGCCGAAACATACCGAACAGATGGCCGACGATGACGAGGACGACCTGATCACGCCGGAAACGCAGCCGGCAGTCGACTGAGACCGGCTATCGCTGCGACCGTTCGCGCGGCCGGTTTCAGCCGCGCTTGCGCGCATGCCTCTCGAACTGGACGTCGAGCGCCCGCTTGAATTCCTCGCGGATGCCGGCCGTGTGTTCGAGGATTTCCCTTGCGCGCAGGAAATCGAGGACACGGAAGCGGCCGACTTCGGGGCGGAGGAAGATGTCGGGCGCGCCCTGCTTCAGCTTCAGCTCGATCATCGCCCGCATCGTCAGCTGGCTGGCGCCGTAGAGGCTGTCGATGCCGTTCGGAAGCTGGCCCTCGTCGCCGGACGGGTGGCCGACGACGTCGACGCCGACGGTGATGTCGGCGGTGCCGGCCAGATGATCGAAGGGCACCGGGTTCCAGAGGCCGCCGTCGACGAGCACCCGACCGTCGATCCTGACCGGCATGAACAGGGCCGGCAGGGAAGCGGAGGCGGCGATCGCCGGAAAGAGCGCGCCGGTCTCGCAGATGTGCTCGCGCTGGGCATAGAAATCGGCGGTGACCACCTTCAGCGGAATCTTCAGCTCTTCGAAGCGATCGGGAATGTCGGGATGGAGAAAGGCACGCAGGACGCGTTCGAGGTTGAACTGGCCGAAACGCAGGCCATTGGACCAGAAGTCCGACAGCGTCGCCGGCCGCAGGCCCCAGATGCGGCCGAGGGCATCGCCAGGCCTGCCCACGGCGTCGAGCGTGTGTTCGCGCACCTCGCGCCCGCTCAGGCCCGCCGCCATCGCCGCCCCCATGATCGCGCCGATGGAGGAGCCGGCGATCAGCTGCGGACGGATGCCGAGTTCGTCCAGGACCTCGATCACGTGGATATGCGCCAGTCCGCGCGCGCCGCCGCCGCCGAGCGCAATCGACACCGTGGCGTCTGCCGTCCGGTGTGCGGACGTCTGCGGGGCAAGGGCATCGCTCGACATGAAACCTCCATCGCGCTCGGAATACGCCCCGGGTTCAGCCGGGATCGCGCGTGTCCGTGTCCCCGGCGGCGTCCGGCGGTCGATCAGCCGGGCGTGTACCGGTAGAAATGCATCCGCGTGTCGCCGAAGGTGCGAACCTCGAGGGGATCGAAGCCATCGAGAGCGGCCGGGGCAATATCGGCACGCTCCTCCAGAATTGCAAGCGCTCCCGGCACCAGCCAGCCGCCGCTCGCCGCCGCCGCCAGCGCCTTTTCCCCGAGGCCGCGGCCATAGGGCGGATCGGCGAAGACGAGGTCGAACGGCTCCATCGTCCCGACCCCGCCGAGTGCCGTCGCGTCGCGCCGAAAGATCTTGGCCCGGCCTTGCAGGCCGAAGGCCTCGATATTGGTGTGGATCAGGCCGCGGCCCTCGACGCCCTGCTCGACGAACAGCGCCGCCCGGGCGCCGCGGGATATCGCCTCCAGGCCGACGGCGCCGGTGCCCGCGAACAGGTCAAGGACGCGCGCGCCCTCGACATGTTCGGGGTATCCATGGCCCAGGATATTGAACAGGCTCTCGCGCGTGCGGTCCGTCGTCGGACGGATATCGTCGCCCTTCGGCGTCGCCAGCGTGCGGCCGCGGAATGTGCCCCCGACGATGCGCACGGCGCGTCAGTTCCCCCGTCCGCGCGGCTTGCCGCCGGCCGGCCGCCCACCCGGCTTGCCCCCTGCCCTGCCGCCACCGGGCTTGCCACCTGCGGGCTTGCCGCCAAAGGACTTGCCGCCGGCAGGCTTGCCGAAGGAGGGCTTGCCGCCGAAGGATTTTCCGCCTGGCTTGCCGCCGAAGCCGCGTTCGCCTGCAGGACGGTCGCCGAAGGACCGCTCGCCGGCAAACGACTTGCCGCGGGGCTTCCTGTCTTCGTTGAACGGCCGGTCCTCGCGCGGACCGCGATCGCTGCGGGGCGGGCGGTCGCCGAAATCGCGACGCGGACGCTCTTCGAAGCCGCCGCGGCCGGAACCGCGGGCGCCCTCGTCGCGCGGGCGCCGTTCGGGCTCGCTGGCGCGGATCCAGTCGCCGCCCTCTTCGGCATTGAGCACGCGGGCCTTGCGTTCGCCGCGATCTGGACCGGGACGCGCGGCGGGCGCACGGCCGGGGCCGCTCTTGCGGTCGGGATCGAACTTGTGGGTGGTGCGGGTCGCCTCGCCGTCGCGGGTGCGGCCGTAGCGCTTCGTCTTCGGTGCGCCCTCGGGACGGGCGCGCGGCTCGCGCTTCACGGCGTCTTCGCCCTCGGCCGCCTTCGTCTTCTTCTCGGCCAGCGGACGGGCGCCGGGCGCCATCCAGACGTTGGACTTGCGGGCGCGGCCGCCGGGCTCGTGCTTCGGCCGATCGGAGAAACGATCGTCGTCGCGGCCGCGCTTGTCTGCACCGCCGTGCTTGCCCGCGCCACCACGCTTGTCACCGCGCTCGCCGAAACGGCCCTCGCGGCCGCCGTCGTCACGCCGCGTGTCGAGGCGCGCGCGCGCCTTTTCCCGGCGGTCGCCGTCGTTCTCGCGGCCGCCGCGTTCCTCGCGTTCCCAGCCGCTTTTTGCCGGGCGTGCGGGCGCCTCTTCCTTTTCGCCGGGCCCCTGGTCGAACAGCGGCGCCTCGAAATTCGCCTTCGCCTCATCGATGAGACGCGGGCCGAGCTGGTCGCGCAGCGTGCGGCCGCGGATTTCCTGCGCGTGGCCCTCGGGCAGTTCGCCGAGCTGGAACGGGCCGTAGGAGATACGGATCAGGCGGTTGACCTCGAGGCCGAGCGCGCCGAGCACGTTCTTGACCTCGCGGTTCTTGCCCTCACGCAGGCCCATGGTGATCCAGACGTTGGAGCCCTGCACCTTGTCGAGCGTCGCCTCGATGCCGCCGTAGAGCACGCCTTCGACGGCGATGCCTTCCTTCAGCCGGTCGAGCGCTTCCTGCTCGATCTTGCCGTGGGCGCGGACGCGGTAGCGGCGCAGCCAGCCGGTCGCCGGCAGTTCCAGCACGCGGGCGAGACCGCCGTCGTTCGTCAGGAGCAGCAGGCCCTCGGTGTTGATGTCGAGGCGGCCGACCGACATGACGCGCGGCAGGTCTTCCGGCAGGTGCTCGAACACCGTCGGGCGGCCTTCCGGATCGGCATTGGTGGTCACGAGGCCTGCGGGCTTGTGGTAGAGCCACAGGCGCGTGCGCTCGATGCCACGGATCGGCTGGCCGTCGACCTCGATGTGGTCGGCGAAGGTGGCGTTGAGAACGGGCGTGTCGAGCACGACGCCGTTCACGCTGACCCGGCTATCCATGATCATGCGCTCGATATCGCGGCGGGAGGCGACGCCTGCCCGGGCGAGCAGCTTGGAGATGCGCTCGGGGGCCTGTGCTGCTGCGTGGTCGGCAGCGCCGGCCGAAACGGACGGCCGCGCCTTTTCCGGCTTGCCGGAGGCGGCTGCGCGCGCGCCTTCCTTCCTGATGCCGGCCTTGTCGGCCGTCACCTTTGCAGGGCTTCGCTCGCTCTTTGCCGCGCTGCCGGATTTCGCAGCGGCGCCGAAGGGCTTCTTGCCGCCCGTCTTCTTGGCGCCGTCATGCGGCTTGCGATCGCGGTCGAAGGGCCGGGCGCCCGGCCGTCTTGGCTTGTCTTTGGATGTCATTTGAAGTTTGCCTAGCGTTTTGGCGTGTCGTATCAGGTCAGGCGGTCCGGGTTAAGAGGAATTCTGAGCGGAAATGTCGAATAGCTTCATGGACGAGGCGCTGGCGGAGGCCCGCAGCGCAGGCGCGCGCGGCGAAGTGCCGATCGGCGCGGTGCTGGTGGTCGACGGCGCGATCGTCGGCCGCGGCGGCAACCGGACCCGCGAGCGGAACGACGTGACCGCGCATGCCGAGATCGAGGCGATCCGCGCGGCCTCCGCCCTTCTCGGGCGGGAGCGGCTGACTGGCGCCGACCTCTACGTGACGCTGGAGCCCTGCGCCATGTGCGCCGCCGCGATCTCGTTCGCCCGCATCCGCCGGCTCTACTACGGCGCCGAGGACCCGAAGGGCGGCGGCGTCGACCATGGCGGACGCTTCTATGCGCAGCCGACCTGCCACCATGCGCCGGAGGTCTATTCCGGCATCGGCGAGGGCGAGGCGGCGGAGATCCTGCGCCAGTTCTTCCGAGAGCGGCGGGACGAGGACTGAGGGACGGTCGTCAGGGCGCGGGATCAGGCAGCGACCGGGTCCACCTCGCGCCCGTCGATGACGATGCGGTTACGGCCGCCGGACTTGGCGCGATAGAGATCGTCGTCGGCACGGCGAAACAGCTCCATCGGCGCGCAGGGCGCATGCGCGCAGGCGACGCCGATGCTGACGCTCAAGGGAACCGGCCGCCCGTCGGCCAGCAGTTTCGTCTCCGCCACGGCGAGCCGCAGGCGCTCGGCCGCCCCGATCGCCGCGCTGCGCCCGGTATCGGCCAGAAGGGCGGCAAATTCCTCGCCGCCGATCCGGCCCCAGACGCCGCTATCCCCGATCGCATCCGCCATCACCCTGCCGATCCGGCACAGCGCCTCGTCGCCGACGAGGTGGCCGAAGCCGTCGTTGATCTGCTTGAAGTGATCGGCATCGGCAACGATGAGCGCCATCGGTCCGTTGGCGTGTGCGGCCGCCTCCTCCAGCGCCTCGAAGAAGGCGCCGCGGTTGAGGCCGCCGGTCAGGGCATCGGTGCGGGCCTTCTCGCCGAGGTCGGCATGCAGGCGCTTGAGCTCGGCATGAGCGTCCTCCAGCTTCACATGCATGCGGGCGATCGCGTCGCGCTGGCGGGCGATGGTTTCCGTCTGGTGGAACTGCCAGGTGCTGGCGGGGCCGGCGATCAGCAGCGGGCACAGCACGCTCATCCAGAAGCCCGGACCATCCGGCTGCCCGCCGAGCATCGGCACCAGCAACAGCACGACGCCGACCGAGACCGCGACGGACGCCGCCGTCGCAGCCGCCGCCTTCATGGCCGTGCGCCTGCTGATCCCCAACATGCGGCGGACGCTAGCGCGCAGGTGTTAACGGCCCGTAAGGCTGAAAACGAAATCTGTAACGAAGACCGGCCCGGCCGTTCTCAATCCCCGGCGGCAAAGGCCTTCAGGCGCTCGCCGGACAGGCGGTAGCGCGTCCATTCGTTTTGCGCTTCGGCGCCGATCGCCTCGTAGACGCGGATCGCCGGCTCGTTCCAGTCCAGCACGCTCCATTCGAAGCGGCCGCAGCCTTCGGCGACGGCGACCTTGGCGAGGTGGCGCAGAAGCATGCGCCCGGCGCCGGCGCCGCGGTGTTCGGGGGTGACGTAGAGATCCTCGAGATAGAGGCCGTTGCGGGCCTGCCAGGTCGAATAGTTCAGAAACCAGATCGCAAAACCCGCCGGCTCGCCGGCATCGGTCTCGCAGATCACCGCGCGGGTGACCGAACCTTCGCCGAAGATCGAGCGGGACAGCGTCTCCACCGTCGCCTCGACCTCGTGCCCGGCCTTTTCGTAGACAGCGAGTTCGGTGATGAAACGCAAAATGACCGCGGCGTCGGCCGCGGTCGCGTTACGGATGCGATAGGTCATCGGCGCTGGCCCGGAAATTAGAAGGGCCACCACTTCTTGGCGCCGGAATTGGCCACTTCGGCTTCCTTCTTGCGACGGCGTTCCTTCTTCCGCTCGGGCTCGCCGAGATCCTCCGTCGCTTCCGCGGGCAGCTTGCGGTAGTCGAGCGGCGGGTCGCTGAGGTAGCGGCGCTTGTCGGAATAGAGACCCTGCTCCAGCTTGCGCGCCTCGCGATACTGCTCGAGTTGTTCCTTGGTGGACAGCTTGCGCATGGTGTTGTTCTGGGTCTGCAGCGGCGAATTGTAGCCGATGCTGCGCTCGTTCTCGGTCGCTTCCTCCTTCAGGCGGTCGCGCATGTCCTCCGGGCTTTCAACCCATTGCGGGTTGTCCTCGGTGGAGGCGAGCGTCTTCTGCGGCTCAACGAGTGCCGGCGCCTCGCCCTGCTTGGGCACGACGAGACCGCCGCGCGGCTGGTAGGCGATCTTCTTGTCATTACCGTTGCCCGGCTTCAGCATCACGGCGTTGCCGAGGTCGTCCATCAGCTGTTCGCCGCTGGACTTGTCGGTTCCGTAGGTCGGACCGCCGATGCAACCCGAGAGGACGGCGCAGGCGCCAAGCAGCGCTGCCGCGCCGGCCAGTCGAATTTCTCGCGTCATTCCCATGCAACCTCTTCCCGGCCCGGCCGGTGGATAGCCTCGATAATATTCGTCGGATGCCGTGCGTTGACGGCAAAATCCGACGAATTTCGGGCAGGAATACCGGATGAAGCGCGAAAGCGCAATTCATCCGGTCACTTACATGCCTTGTTCACAACCTTTCGTGATCGCGCGGCCTCAGGCGGCCGCGCGAAAACCGATCTCCCGCAGCGCCGCCGCATCGCGCGCGGAGACGTCCGGATAGTCCGGATCCGAACCGACATCGGTGGTGATGCGCCAGGAGCGGGCGCACTTCGTACCCTCCGCCAGCTTCGGCTCGACGGCGACGCCTGCAACCTCGGCAAGGCGAAACGCCCCGGCCGGGCCCTCGCCGGCAACCAGCGTGATCGCGGACGTGATGCAGATCTCGGCGAAATCCTCGCCCTCGAGCGCGACCAAAAGGGCCGGATCGTTGACATGGACGACCGGGGCCGCCTCAAGCGACGAGCCGATCCGCTTCTCGCGGCGTTCGATCTCGAGCGCGCCGGTGACGACGGTACGCACCGTGCGGATCTTCTCCCACTTCTCTTCCAGCGCGTCGTTGCGCCATTCGGCCGGGATCTGCGGGAACTGCTCGAGGTGCACCGAAACCGCATCGGGCTTCAGCGACAGCCAGGCCTCCTCGGTCGTGAACGGCAGCATCGGCGCCAGCCACAGGACGAGGCAGTCGAACAGCTTGCGGATGACGGCGAGCGCTGCACGGCGGCGCAGGCTGGAGGGCGCGTCGCAGTAGAGCGCATCCTTGCGGACGTCGAAGTAGAAGGCCGAGAGCTCGACATTGGCGAAGTCGATCAGCGCGCGGGCGATCTTCTTGAAGTCGAAGGCGTCGTAGCCCTCGCGCACGAGCTGATCGAGCTCGGACAGCCGATGCAGCATCAGCTTTTCCAGCTCGGGCATGTCGGCATAGGCGATCTCCTCGCCCTTGTCGTGGGCGAGCGTGCCGAGCATCCAGCGCACCGTGTTGCGCAGCTTGCGGTAGGCGTCGATGTTGGTCTGGATGATGGTCTTGCCGAGGCGCTGGTCTTCCCAGTAGTCCGTCGTCATCACCCAGAGGCGCAGGATATCGGCGCCGGCGTCCTTCATGACGTCCTGCGGGGAGACGACGTTGCCCTTGGACTTCGACATCTTCTCGCCCTTCTCGTCCATCGTGAACCCGTGGGTGACGACGGCGTTGTAGGGCGCGCGGCCGCGCGTCGCGCAGCTTTCGAGCAGCGAGGAATGGAACCAGCCGCGGTGCTGGTCGGAGCCTTCGAGATAGACGTCGGCCGGCCATTTCAGGTCGGGGCGATCTTCGAGGGTGAAGGTGTGGGTGGAGCCCGAGTCGAACCAGACGTCGAGGATGTCCATCACCTGCTGCCAGCGGGCATGGTCGTGATCGTTGCCGAGGAAGCGGTCCTTGGCGCCCTCGGCGAACCAGGCGTCGGCACCCTCCTCTTCGAAGGCTTCGAGGATGCGTTCGTTGACGGCGTCATCGACCAGAACGTTGCCGTCCTCGTCGGCGAAGATCGCGATCGGCACGCCCCAGGCGCGCTGACGGGAGAGCACCCAGTCCGGGCGGGCCTCGATCATGGCGCGCAGGCGGTTCTGGCCGGTGGCAGGAACGAAGCGGGTGTCGTCGATCGCCGACAGCGAGCGCGAACGCAGCGTGGTGCCGTCACCGAGTTCCTTGTCCATGTAGACGAACCACTGCGGCGTGTTACGGAAGATGACCGGCTTCTTGGAGCGCCAGGAATGCGGATAGGAATGCTTCAGCCGGCCGCGGGCGAAGAGCGCGTGGCGGGCGATCAGCGCCTTGATGACGCGGTCGTTGGCGTCGCCCTTCTTGCCCTTGTCATCGATGACGCGGGCGGGGCCGCCCTCGGCGTCGGGGCCGAAGCCCGGTGCATCGAGGGTGTAGAATCCGGCATCGTCGACCGGGAACGGGATCGCAGACGAGATGCCGCGTGCTTCCAGTTCGCGCGCCTTGTCCATCCAGGCGTCGAAGTCCTCGCGGCCGTGGCTGGGCGCGGTGTGGACGAAGCCGGTGCCGGCATCGTCGGTGACGTGGTCACCGTCGAGAAGCGGCACCTTGAAGTCGTAGCCGCCGCCGAGGCCATGCAGCGGGTGGGCGCAGGTGATGGCGCCCAACTCATCGCCCTCGATGTCGCGGACGAAGGTGAAGGTCAGCTTGGCCTTGGCGGCGGACTCGTCGGCAAGGCGCTTAGCGAAGATCAGCTTCTCGCCCGGCTGCGGGCCGAAGTCGTTCTCGGCGGTCGCGACCTCATAGAGGCCGTAGGCATAGCGCGAGGAATAGGCGATCGCGCGGTTGCCAGGGATTGTCCAGGGGGTCGTGGTCCAGATGACGACAGCGGCACTCAGAAGCTCGCTCCTGCGCTGTTCTCGTTCCGCAGCCGTGTGTTCAGGTTCATGGTGAACGACAGTATGGTTCGCATCAACCGGGAACTTCACCCAGATCATGTCGCTCTCGACGTCAGCATATTCGACCTCGGCCTCGGCGAGTGCCGTGCGCTCGACCACCGACCACATGATCGGCTTGGAGCCACGGTAGAGCTGGCCGCTTTTCGCGATCTTCATCAGTTCGCCGGCGATGCGGGCCTCGGCGTGGAAGTTCATCGTCGTGTAGGGGTTGTCGAAGTCGCCCTCGATGCCGAGGCGCTTGAACTCGTCCGACTGGACCTTGATCCAGCCGGTGGCGAAGTCGCGGCATTCCTGGCGGAACTCGTTGACCGGCACCTCGTCCTTGTTCTGGCCCTTCTCGCGGTATTTCTCCTCGATCTTCCATTCGATCGGAAGGCCGTGGCAGTCCCAGCCGGGAACATAGTTGGCGTCATAGCCGCGCATCTGGAACGAGCGGTTGATGACGTCCTTCAGTATCTTGTTCAGCGCGTGGCCGATATGGATGTTGCCGTTGGCATAGGGCGGGCCGTCGTGGAGGACGAACTTCTCGCGGCCGGCGGCGGAGGCGCGCAGTTGCTTGTAAAGGCCCATCTTCTGCCAGCGGGCCACGGTCTCGGGCTCCTTCTGCGGCAGGCCGGCGCGCATCGGGAAATCCGTCTGCGGCAGGTAGAGGGTGGAGGAATAGTCGATCTTCTCGGACGTGTCGGTCATGGCTCAAGCAATCGTTTCATCGCGCGATCTTTCGCGCAGGCAGGGAAAATTGTCGGTAACGGCGCGGGCGCGTCAGAACGCCCAGGAACCCGGACCTCCCGGCCTCGCTCAGAGCGCGCGGAAGGCCGGGCCACTAATTCGGGATATGACACAAAAGCTGTGTGGCGCCATGGTGGCGTTGTTTATGTGTTTTTGCCCGAAAAGGAAAGAGGGGCGCAGCCCGAATAGCCGATATCGGAAACAACGAACACGGAAGCGACCGATGCTGCGCGGGCCGGCTCAGAATGCGATCCGGGCGTCGATCTCGCCGATCGGGCGCACGCCGGAGAGCAGCGCCCGCGCCTCCTCCTCGTCGCGCCTGATCTGGACGACCAGCGCGTCCAGCCCGTCGAACTTCAGCTCGTCGCGCAGATGCTCGAAGAAGGAGACGGTACAGATCTCGCCGTAGAGGTCGCCTTCGAAGTCGAAGACGAAGGTTTCCAGAAGCGGCGCACCGTCGCTGTCCACCGTCGGGCGGCGACCGAAGCTGGCGACGCCGTCGTGGATCGTTCCGCCGGGACGGCGGAAGCGGACAGCATAGATTCCGTTGCGCAGCGCGGCTTCAGGCGGCAATTGCATGTTGGCGGTCGGAAAGCCGAGCGCGCGGCCGAGCTGCTTGCCGCCGATGACCTCGGCCTCGACGGTGTAGCGGTAGCCGAGCAGGCCGGCGGCCTCCGTCACCGCACCCTCGCAGAGCAGCGCCCGGATGCGGCTGGAGGAGATGACGTCGGCGTTCTCGTCGCGGAAGGCATCGACCAGGGTCACGCCGAAACCGTTCTGCTCGCCGGCGGCGATCATGAAGGCGGGGCCGCCTTCCCTGCCCTTGCCGAAATGGAAGTCGAAGCCGGTGACGACATGGCCGGCATGCAGCCAATCCCGCAGCACGCCTGCGACGAACTCGCCGGCCGACATCAGCGCGAACTGGCGGTTGAAGGGGTATTCGATCACCGCGGCGAAACCCATGCCCTCCAGGATGCGCGCCTTCAGCGGCGCCGGCGTCAGCCTGAAGACCGGCTGGTCGGGGCGGAAGACACTGCGCGGATGCGGCTCGAAGGTCAGGAGAAGCGCCGGCACGCCGCGTTCGCGGGCGATCTCCAGCGCCCGGTTCAGCACCGACTGGTGGCCGCGGTGGACGCCGTCGAAATTGCCGATCGCCACGACCCCGCCGCGAAGATGATCCGGCAGCGGCTGCTTCGTCTCGTTGCGGTGGAAAACGGTCATGGCGCTTTCGTCCGTCCTGTCACTGCAGCCTGGGCATCCACCATTTCGCAGACGCCTTCTCCCGCTCCAGAAAGGCCTGGAGCGCTGCCTCGTCGGTCTGCCCGTCGACGACATATTCCTGCGCATGGATGCCGCCGGAGACGTAGAGCACGTCCAGTCCGTAGGCCTGTGCGCCGCGGACGTCGGTCGGCATGCCGTCGCCGATCGCGATCACGCGGGAAAGATCGAACGGGCCGCGGACGTCGCGGGCTTCCTCCAGCGACTTCTCGTAGATCGGCCGGTGCGGCTTTCCGGCAATCAGGGTGCTGCCGCCGAGATCGTCATAGAGCTTGGCGAGCGCGCCGGCGCAGGGGATCAGGCGGTGGCCGCGCTCGACGACGAGGTCCGGATTGGCGCAGATGAACGGCAGGTGGCGACGGCTCAGCACTTCCAGTTCGCCACGGTAATCCTCCGCCATCTCGCTCTCGTCGTTTCGCAAGCCGGCGCAGACGACGATGCCGGCCTCGTTTGCGGAAACGGCCTCGACGCCCAGCCCGTCGAGCAGGGCCAGGTCTTTTTCCGCGCCGATGAAGTAGATCCTGTCCGGGCCGGAGGCGATCAGCGCCCGCGTCACGTCGCCGGAGGTGACGATGCGGTCATAGGCCTCGTCGAGCACGCCGAGGTCGCGGATCTGCACCTTCACGCCCGGAAAGGGGCGCGGCGAATTGGTGATCAGCACCACCGTAAGTCCAGCCTGGCGCGCGCTCGCCAGCGCCCGCGAGGCTTCCCGGAACGCTTCCACGCCGTTGTGCAGGACGCCCCAGACGTCGCAAAGCACCACGTCGTAGTGTTCGGTGATCTCGCTGAAGGACTGAATGCGCTTGGCCATGCTGTTTATCCGATGCTGAGGGCCCCGGTGACATCGCAAAGCCCGGCCAAGAAAACAAGGCCCAAATGGCAAAATAGCAGGCAGGCGGACGCGATCCGCGCGCCTTGCAGGGAGCGCCCGCGGCAGGCTTGCGAGCAATCCATGCACGCCGCATCGGGCAAAACGGAACGAAACCGCCGCGCGCCGACCGTGGCCGGCAAATATTTTCTGGAAGCCCGTCCTTGACTCCGTCCGGGGCCAAGCCTATCTCGGCTTCGCTAGCACTCGACAGGAGTGAGTGCTAACACCAATCCGCCGGATCGTTTCCGATCCGAGAATGTCATTTGATCGAGGGATTAGACAATGGCAACCACCAATTTCCGTCCGCTTCACGACCGCGTCGTCGTCCGTCGCGTTGAATCCGAAGAAAAGACCAAGGGCGGCATCATCATTCCCGATACCGCAAAGGAAAAGCCGCAGGAAGGCGAAATCGTCGCCGTCGGCTCCGGCGCCCGTGACGAATCCGGCAAGGTCGTCGCACTCGACGTCAAGGCCGGCGACCGCGTCCTGTTCGGCAAGTGGTCCGGCACCGAAGTCAAGATCAACGGCGAAGACCTTCTGATCATGAAGGAAGCCGACATCATGGGCATCATCGGCTGATTTCCAGCCGCTTGCCTTCACTGAAATATCGCTGACACCTCTTTTCAGGAGTTCTCAAAATGGCAGCTAAAGAAATCAAGTTCGGCCGCACCGCGCGCGAAAAGATGCTGCGCGGCGTCGATGTTCTCGCTGACGCCGTCAAGGTCACGCTCGGCCCGAAGGGTCGCAACGTCATCATCGACAAGTCCTTCGGCGCTCCGCGCATCACCAAGGACGGCGTTTCCGTCGCCAAGGAAATCGAACTGGAAGACAAGTTCGAGAACATGGGCGCCCAGATGGTCCGCGAAGTCGCTTCGAAGACCAACGACATCGCCGGCGACGGCACCACGACTGCAACCGTTCTCGCCCAGGCCATCGTTCGCGAAGGCGGCAAGGCCGTTGCAGCCGGCATGAACCCGATGGACCTGAAGCGCGGCATCGATCTCGCCGTTGCCGAAGTCGTCAAGGATCTCCAGGCCAAGGCCAAGAAGATCAACACCTCGGAAGAAGTCGCACAGGTCGGCACGATCTCCGCCAACGGCGAAAAGCAGATCGGCCTCGACATTGCCGAAGCCATGCAGAAGGTCGGCAACGAAGGCGTCATCACGGTTGAAGAAGCCAAGACCGCCGAGACCGAACTCGAAGTCGTCGAAGGCATGCAGTTCGACCGCGGCTACCTGTCGCCCTACTTCGTGACCAACCCGGAAAAGATGATCGCCGACCTCGAAGACGCCTTCATTCTCCTCCACGAGAAGAAGCTCTCGAACCTGCAGGCCATGCTCCCGGTTCTCGAAGCCGTCGTCCAGACCGGCAAGCCGCTCGTCATCATCGCTGAAGACGTCGAAGGCGAAGCTCTCGCAACGCTCGTCGTCAACAAGCTGCGTGGCGGCCTCAAGATCGCTGCCGTCAAGGCTCCGGGCTTCGGCGACCGCCGCAAGGCCATGCTGGAAGACATCGCCATCCTCACGGGCGGCACGGTCATCTCCGAAGACCTCGGCATCAAGCTCGAAAACGTAACGCTCGACATGCTCGGCCGTTCGAAGAAGGTTTCGATCTCCAAGGAAAACACGACGATCGTCGACGGTGCCGGCCAGAAGGCTGAAATCGAAGGCCGCGTCGCGCAGATCAAGGCCCAGATCGAAGAGACCACCTCCGACTACGACCGCGAGAAGCTGCAGGAACGCCTTGCCAAGCTCGCTGGCGGCGTTGCCGTCATCCGCGTCGGCGGCTCGACGGAAGTCGAAGTGAAGGAAAAGAAGGACCGCATCGACGACGCTCTCAACGCGACGCGCGCTGCCGTTCAGGAAGGCATCGTACCGGGCGGCGGCGTTGCCCTGCTCCGTTCGTCGACGAAGATCACCGCAAAGGGTGAGAACGACGACCAGGAAGCCGGCATCAACATCGTCCGCAAGGCTCTGCAGGCCCTGGTTCGCCAGATCGCCGACAACGCCGGTGACGAAGCTTCGATCGTCGTGGGCAAGATCCTCGACAAGAACGAAGACAACTACGGCTACAACGCCCAGACCGGCGAATACGGCGACCTGATCCAGCTCGGCATCGTCGATCCGGTCAAGGTCGTCCGCACCGCTCTGCAGAACGCCGCTTCGGTTGCCTCGCTGCTGATCACGACGGAAGCCATGATCGCCGAGTTGCCGAAGAAGGACGCTCCGGCCGGCATGCCTGGCGGCATGGGCGGCATGGGCATGGACGGCATGATGTAATCGGATCGCATCCGGCTACAACCATTGGGGCGGCCTTCGGGTCGCCCCTTTTTTCATCTACTTACTTAGCAACTTCGAATTTACTTGATATATTCCGTTTTTTGGATGCAACCCATTGCCGGTTGCAGTCGAGGCAGTGTAGATACCCCAAAAACTTAACGGACTCTAAACGGGAGCAGGGTTCAGGAAGCACGGCACAAAATGTGCATTTCGCGCTATCCGTGTGTCCGCGGGCCCTTTGAAGTCAGCATAACGATCAATATCAGGTTGTCGGCGCGATGAGGGATCGAGTTGGCTGCTGGCCAGTCATATTCCCCGAAGCTGCCGACATCACTGCAATATGCGTACCGGCAAAGCCCGCATCTTTGCCGGTCTGCTCATCGGGGGACGGTGCGCTTCCCAAGGGGTGCGCGGGCAGGTCGGACCTGCCGGCTGGGGTTCATTTTGTTCAAGATTGCAAGATCCACTTTCACAATGCCTTTTCTTCCGAGTTCGATCGGCTTCGACCAGGTCGACAACGAGTACCTGGCGCAATATTGCCTGACCGAACGCTGGACCGGAGACCTGTCCAACGGCCTCTTCCAACTCGGGGAAAGGGCCGCCCGCCTGCACGGGCTGGAGCAGCGCAATTGCGGCCTGCTCAATCTCGTCCGCTGCTACACGGCGCAGGACCGCAGTCACGTGCTCGAACTGTTCGAGCAGGCGGCCACGATCTCGTCCTCCTTCTGCTTTTCGACCACGATCGAGGCCGGCGGCACGCCGCGGCAGCCGGTCATGTGCGTCGGCGAGTCCATGGGGCTGGAGCAGCGCTATGCGGGCGCGATCATCGGCGTCTTCATCTTCCCGCGCTTCCAGCTCGACACCCCCGGCACGGTCGTCCCCCAGCAGTAGACCGGAGGCGGCCGCGCGGTCCCGCCGTCGGCACGGATCACGAGGCCGCGCTCAGGCCACCTTTGCGCGGCCGGCAGACGCCATCGGCGCGGGGCGGCCGAGGTAGTAGCCCTGTGCCTGGTCGCAGCCCTCGTGCAGCAGGATGCCGAGCTGCTCCCGGGTTTCGACGCCTTCGGCCAGCACCGGTATCTCCAGCGTCTGCCCCAGCGCGACGATCGCGCGCAGGATCGCCTTTGCCTGCGGATTGTCCTCCACCTCGACCATGAAGCTGCGGTCGAGCTTGATCTTGTCGAAGGGGAACGAGCGCAGCGTTTCGAGCGACGAATAGCCGGCGCCGAAGTCGTCGATCGCGATGGTCACGCCGAGCGCGCGGATCAGGCCGAGCGTCTGCAGCGCGCGGTCCTTGTCGCGGATGATCGTCGTTTCGGTGATTTCCAGCTCCAGCCGGTGCGGGGCAAGGCCGGTTTCCAGCAGGACCCGCAGGACGAGATCGGCGACGTCGGCATTGGCCAGCTGGACCGGCGAGAGATTGACCGCGATCTTGTGTGGCTCCGCCCAGCTCGCCGCCTCCCGGCAGGCCTCCCGCAGCACCCATTCGCCGATCGGCAGGATCGCCCCGCATTCCTCGGCGACGGGGATGAACTCCATCGGGGAGACCATGCCGCGCTCGGGGTGAAGCCAACGCAAGAGCACCTCGTATCCGGTCACCGCACCGGTCTCCACCGCCTTCTGGACCTGATAGTGCAGGCGGAACTCGTCGCGTTCGGCGGCAAGCCACAGATCCTTGGCGAGAACGCGCCGGCTGCGGGCCGCCTCGTCCATCGAGACCTCGTAGAAGCAGACCGTCTGGACCAGTTCGTCCTTGGCGCGATACATGGCGAGGTCGGCATTGTTGAGCAGAGCTTCGAGATTGTCGGCGTCCTGCGGATAGATGGCCACGCCGAGGCTGGCGCCCGGCTTGATCTCGAGGCCGTCGATCTCGATTGGCTCGTGGAAGCAACGCTCCAGCCTCTCGATGAACGCCTCGAGCTCGGCCATATCGTCGTATTGCTTGCTGGCGGCGAACTCGTCGCCGCCGAAACGCGCGACCGTCTCGCCCGGCTCGAGGCAGGCCTGCATGCGCTGCGCCAGCGTCGTCAGGACGAGATCGCCGGCGGCATGGCCGCGCGTGTCGTTGACCTCCTTGAACTTGTCGAGGTCGATGCCGATCGCCGCGACCTTTCCGGACGAATGCTGCGCATCCTCGATCGCGACAGCGAGCGTATCGGTGAAATCCGCACGGTTCGGCAGGCCCGTCAGGCTGTCATGCCGCGCCATGTAGGCGATCTGTTCCTCGTTTCTGAGCCGCTCGGAGATGTCCTCGTAGGTGGCCACCCAGCCGCCGTCCGGCAGGGTGCGGTAGCGGACCTGCACCGAGGCGCCGGTCGAGAGCTTTTCCACCATCGATCCGCCACCACTCGTGATGAGCTGACGATGGCGCCCATAGAATTCGGCGGCCATCGGCTGCCAGATTTCGGGCAGCCAGTGGCTGTCTGCCATCGCCCGCTCGATCAGTTCCTTGAAGGTCGTGCCGACGTCCGGCCGGCCGACCGGGAAGCCGAGGATCTCGGCGCTGCGCCGGTTGGAAAGCACCAGCCGCTCGTCGCGGTCGAACAGGAACAGGCCCTGCGACATGTTCTCGAGCGCGAGATCGAGGTTCCGGCTGACCTCGGCGATGCGGTCGGCGTCTGCCTTTTCCTTGGTCACGTCCTTGGTGATGGTGGCATAGCCGATCAGCGCCCCGTCGGCATCGCAGATCGGATCGATGATGACGTGGGCCCAGAAGCGCGTTCCGTCCTTGCGATGGCGCCAGCCTTCGGCCTCGTGCTTGCCCTGCTCGAAGGCGATCTGCAGCGATTGCTGCGGCACGCCCGCGCCCTGATCTTCCTCGCTGTAGAAGCGCGAGAAATGCCGGCCGACGATCTCGTCCGCCCCGTAGCCCATGTTGCGCTCGGCGCCGACGTTCCAGTTGGCGACGATACCGTCCGGATCCAGCATGTAGATCGCGTAGTCGGACACGCCCTGCACGAGAACGGCGAAAAGGCGCGTGCTCTCGTTCATCGCCGTCTCCGCCTGACGGGCCAGGAAGGCCGCCGTGAGGCCGCAAAAAAGCAGCGAGAAGGCGACGGTGGCGATCAGCGGCGCCATCAGTTCGGGCGAAAGCGTCATGGTGTCGTCGGCCAGAACCGGTTCCGGGACGACCGTCACCGCAGCCATGCTGACGAAATGGAGGCTCACCACGCCGAGCGTCATCAGCACGCCGGCGGCGATGCGCGCCCCTGCCCCGCGATGCCTGTGCAGCACGATGAACGCGGTGCTGCAGAAGCCGGCGCCGCCAGCCAGCGAAAATGCGACGAGCGCCCGGTCCCACTCGATCCGGCCGGGCAGTTCGAGCGCCGCCATGCCGAGATAGTGCATGGTGGCGATGCCGGCAGCCACGACAAGCCCGCCGCCGGCAATTGCGGCCATGCCCGGCAGGCAGGTCGCGATCGCAGCGCCCGCCGCCGTCACGGCGATCGCGACGGCGAGCGAGACCAGCGTCAGTTGCGTACCATAGCCCATCACGACGCCGGGATCGTAGGCGAGCATGGCGATGAAATGCGTCGCCCAGATGCCGAAGCCGCTGGCGACGCCGGCAGCTCCGAGCCAGAGCGCCCGTGCCCGTCCGGTGGCGGAGCGCGCCCGCTGCAGCAGCGAGACCGCGGCATAACAGGAGAGCAGGCAGATTATGGCTGCGAGGAGAACCAACCGCAGATCATGTTCCACGGTGATACAGGTGAGAATGCGCAACATCGAAATTCCGGTCGTCCAACTTTCGCGTGCACTCCGCCGGACAAAGCTGAAAAATGGATGAATCAGCGCCCGAACGCGCCGTTCAAGCACTTGCATTCATGAGAAAATACTTAACGAAAGGCGAATCGCCGGCGGGCTGGGGTCGAACCGGTCGCGCCGGCCGGCCACGGCGATCCGGCCGCCGAAAGCCTCAGAGCGTGAGCGCCTTGAGGTCCGTCGCCGGGTCCTCCAGCGCGGCCCGGTCCGGCGTGCGGCCTTGCTCCAGCAGCTTCTTGCCGACGACATAGGCCTTGGCGTCATTGACCGCGTCGACGGCGATCAGGCGGCCGGCGCGGAAATACCAGACCGAGACGCTGCCCTCGCGCTGGCCGGGGCGGACGAGCGTGTCGTCATAGCCGGCGCAGAAGCCGGCGATCTGCAGCTTGACGTCGTACTGGTCCGACCAGAACCAGGGCCTGGGCCGGTACGGATCGGTTCCGCCGGCGATGACGGCGGCGGCGGCCTCGGCCTGGTCCACGGCGTTCTGCACCGATTCCAGCCGCACCCGGCTTTCCTCGAAAGGCAGCACCGCGCAGTCCCCCATGGCGAAGATCGCCGGATCGGAGGTGCGGGCGTGTTCGTCGACGACGATGCCGTTTTCGACCTCCAGACCCGCCTCGCGGGCGAGCCGGTCGTTGGCGGAAACGCCGATGCCGACGATGACGATATCGGCAGGGAGCACGAAGCCGTCGGAGAGCTCGGCGCCGGTGACCCGGCCGTCCTCGCCGATCAGCCGGACGAGGCCGGTCTTTTCGCGGACGTCGACGCCGCGGGCGATGTGGATGGCCTTGAGGATGGTCGCGGTCGCGGGCGAGGCCACGCGCTGGAGGATACGGTCGGCCATCTCGATGACGGTGACGTCAAGCCCCCGGCCGCGGGCGACGGCCGCAGCTTCCAGCCCGATATAGCCGCCGCCGACGATCAGCGCGCGCCGACCCTCGCTCATCTCGAGCCCGATCCGGTCGGCGTCGAGATAGTCGCGGACGGTGTAGACGCCCTTCAGCGCACCGCCGATCTCCGCCGGCAGGCGCCGGGGCGTCGCACCCGTGGCGAGCGCGAGATAGGCATAGGCGAGTTCGGCGCCGTCACCGAGCGTGACGGTCTTCCTTTCCCGGTCGATCGCGGTGACCTCGGTCGACAGCCTGAGATCGACGTCGTTTTCCGGGTACCAGGTTTCGGGACGGAAATGCAGCCGGCCGAGGTCGGCCTCGCCGAGCAAGTACTTCTTCGACAGCGGCGGACGCTGGTAGGGCGGGCTGGCCTCGGCGCTGACGATGGTGATCGGCCGCATGTCCTTCAGCGCCCGGAGCCTGGCGACCAGTGCAAACGCAGCCTGGCCGCCGCCGACGACTACCAATCTTCCCGTCACGACGATGTTCCTACCCTCATTCTTTTGCGCCAAGAGGTAGCGCGCCGGAGCGGGCGGCGTCAACGTGTCAACGCGCCGCCCGCTCGCGCCTTTGCGTCACGCCTCGGCCGTCGCCTTGACGGGTATGTCGATCCCCCTCTGCGAGGCCGGCCGGGCCATACAGCGATCGAGCCACTCCATCACGGCGGGGAAATCGCCATAGCCGATGACGTCGCGGCCGCCATAGAAGACGTCGGCGCCGCGCACCCAGGGAAACAGCGCGATGTCGGCTACCGTATAGGTGTCGCCGACGATCCACTGCCGGTCCTTCAGCTGCGCTTCCATGACGCCGAGCAGGCGCCTGGCCTCGTCGCGGTAGCGCTCCATCGGATAGGAATTGTTGGCGACCTTCTCGGCGGCGAACTTGTAGAAATGGCCGAACTGGCCGAGCATCGGCCCGACCCCGCCCATCTGGAACATCACCCAGCAGAGCGTCTCGTACTTCTTCGCCGGATCGGCGGGGATCAGCTTTCCGGTCTTCTCGGCGAGATACCAGAGGATCGCGCCGGATTCGAACAGGCCGATCGGCTTGCCGTCCGGGCCGTTGGGATCGATGATCGCCGGGATGCGGCCATTCGGGTTCAGCGAGACGAATTCCGGCGTCTTTTGGTCGTTGGGTCCGAACTCGATCCGGTGCGGCTCGTAGGCAAGACCCAGCTCCTCGAGCGCGATCGACACCTTCACGCCGTTCGGTGTCGGCAGGGAATAGAGCTGGATGATATCGGGGTTTCTGGCGGGCCACTTCTTGGTGATCGGAAAGGCGGAAAGATCGGTCACGGACTGCTCCTCGTGCTTTGCGGTGCAGCATAGATAGGGTGAAGGATTGTGCGGGGAAAGGGGGGGGAAGGACGGCGTTGCCAGGTCTCCACCATCGAGCCGTTCGTCACCTTTCAGTCGATCGGATCGGTCAGCGCCCATCTCCGCCATCACACCTGCCTCCGAGCCGGTGTCCAGCAGCGCCGCGTCGGCGGCGCGGGGAAAGCACTTTTCCGCGCAAGGACTTGCGCGGGCTGGACGCCGGATCTAGTCCGGCGTGACGGGTGTTTGGGCTGACGGCCGTCTTCCGGCTACCCCCACACCTCAGAGCGCGCCGCGGACCGCTGCGATGATCTCGCCGACCACCGGGTCGGCGTCGTGGCCGGCCTTGCGGGCGCGGACGAGGCAGGCCTCGGACTTCAGGATCACCCCGTCGGAGAGGATCTTGAGGTGGTTGGCGTGCAGCGTCGAGCCGGTGGAGGTGATGTCGACGATGATGTCGGCGGAGCCGGAGGCGGGTGCGCCCTCGGTGGCGCCGAGGCTCTCGACGATGCGGTAAAGCTGGATGCCGTGATTGCCGGAGAAGAACTGCTGCGTCAGCCGCCAGTACTTGGTGGCGATCGTCAGCCGGCGGCCGTGGCGGGCGCGGAAATCGGCGGCGACGTCGCCGAGGTCGGCCATGGTCTCGACGTCCAGCCAGATCTCCGGCACGGCGACGACGACGTCGGCGTGACCGAAACCGAGGCGGGCGCAGAACTCGACGCGCTCGTCGGCCTGGGCCAGCCCCTCGCGCACCAGGTCCTCACCGGTGACGCCGAAGTCGACGGTGCCGTTGCCGATCTCGCGCGAGATCTCGGAGGCCGAGAGAAAGGCGATCTCGATATCGTCGCGGCCCTCGACGCGGCCGCGATAGGAGCGGTCGTTGCCAACGGAGGCGATGGTATAGCCGGCGCGCCGGAAGATCTCCGAGGCGTCCTCCTTCATGCGGCCCTTGGAGGGAAGCGCGATGGTGACCGTCATGCGCGCGCTCCCTGTGTGGTCGCCGGAACTGTCGGCCGTGCGATCGCCTGCTCGATGCGGTCGAGCCAGAGCGAGAAGCCGACGGCGGGGATGCGCGTCTTCGCGCCGAGCAGCGTCATCAGCCGGTCGAACCGCCCGCCGCCGGCGAGTACCGCCGGATCGTCGCCGGCGGCGATCTCGAAGACGAGACCGGTGTAGTAGTCGAGCGGGCGGCCGAAGGCGCTGCGATAGGTGATTGCCGCCGTGTCGACGCCGGCTGCGGCGAGCGCGCGGGTGCGGGCATCGAAGCGCGACAGCGCGTCGTCGATGGCGAGTCCGTGGCTGCGGGCGAAATCGTGGAGGGCGGCCGGTGCATCGGCGAGCGCAAGCTCGACCGACAGGAAGGCGCGCAGCGTCGCAAGCGTGCGCGCATCGAGGCGGGTGCTTGCGAGCTCCATCTTCTCGCGCAGCCGGCGGGCGATCTCGGCCGGACTGCGGCTGGCATTGGTGGAATAGCCGGTCGCCTGCATCGTCCCGTCGATGTGGCTTTCGAGCCGCGCCTCGTCGTCGAGGATGCCGAGGATCGCCAGCCGCTCGACCTCCGCGCCGAACACGCCCTTGGCGGCCGGTTCGGAGAGTTCGGCCAGCAGGCCGCGCAGGCGATCCTGGTTACCGAAGGCGTGGATCAGACGCTTCTGCCAGCCGGCGGGCAGGCCGCAGGCGGCGACCACCGCCTCGAACACCGACTGGTCGCCGAGCACCACCTTCAGCGTGCGGCCGGGCAGCCGGTTTGCGAGCACCTTCAGCGCGTCATGGACCGCGCGGGCATCGGCGCCGGCGACGTCGCCCTCGCCGAGATCCTCGATGCCGGCCTGGTAGAACTCGCTGCCGCCCTCGCGCCGCTGGCGGAACACCTCGCCGAGATAGGCATAGCGGCGCGGCGTGCCCGTCGCGCTCTCGATATGGCGCAGGCAGACGGGAATGGTGAATTCCGGGCGCAGGCACAGGCTCTCGCCGGTTTCGCTCTCGGTCATGAAGATGCGCCGCCGCAGGTCCTCGCCGGCCATGTCGAGGAAGGGCTCCGCCGGCTGGATCACCGGCGTATCGACACGATCGGTGCCGAGGCTTGCGAAGTCTGCGAGAAGCTCGGGGGCGAAGGCCGGCAGGTTGATCAGCGGCATCGGACTTTACCCCCCTCTGTCCTGTCGGACATCTCCCCCTCAAGGGGGGAGATTGGCCGGGGCACCGTTTCGCCCATCGCAGGCCGTTGAATTGGCATCGTGGTCCCGCGCCTTGCCGATCTCCCCCCTTGAGGGGGAGATGTCCGGCAGGACAGAGGGGGGTGCTGCAGCGGAGAAACAGCCATTTTTATCAGCCTGCCCGCCTCCGGTCGTCGGCCTGGTGGGCGAGGATCTCGCGGACGCGCTGGACCATGTCCTCTTCCGAGACGACGACCTGCGCCACGCGGGCCTCGCGCCAGGTGACGTTGTCCTCGATCTCGCCGGCAAGGCGCTTGCCCTCGACCAGGTCCTTGATCTGCACGACGCCGAGCGCGCGCTCGTCACCGCCCTGGATGATGGCGATCGGGCAGTTGCGGCGGTCGGCATATTTCAGCTGGTTGCCGAACTTCTTCCAGTTGCCCTGGTACATCTCGGCGCGGATGCCGGCGGCCCTGAGGGCCTGGGTGAAGCGCTGGTAGCGGCCCATGCTGTCGGCGTCGCCGTCCATGACGGTGACGAGCACGGGAGCCACGACCTCGTCCTGGCCGAGCTTGCCGAGGTTCTTCAAGGCCGTCATCAGGCGTGAGACGCCGATGGAGAAGCCGGTGGCCGGCACCGGCTGGCCCATGAAGCGCGAGACGAGCCCGTCATAGCGGCCGCCGCCGCCGACCGAGCCGAACACGACCTTCTCACCCTTCTCGTTGATGACGGCGAACTGCAACTCGGCCTCGAAGACGGGGCCGGTGTAGTATTCGAGGCCGCGGACGACGGAGGGGTCGATCTTGATGCGGTCGCTCTCGTAGCCGGCTGCCTCGAAGAGCTTATGCATCGTATCAAGCTCATCATAGCCCGCCTTGGCGGTATCGTTATCAAGAAACGTAGCACCAACGGACAAGAGATCAGTGTGTTCGGTACTCTTGACCCAGTTCAAAACGATGTCGATGTTCTCAGGAGGCAGCCCCGCCCCCTTGGTGAAGTCGCCGCTCTCGTCCTTGCGGCCTTCGCCGAGCAGGAGGCGAACCCCTTCGGGGCCGAACTTGTCGAGCTTGTCGATGGCGCGCAGCACGCTCAACCGCCGGCCGGCGTTCTCCTCGCCGCCGAGGCCGATCGCCTCCATGACGCCGTCGAGGACCTTGCGGTTGTTCACCCGGATCACGTAGTCGCCGCGCTTGATGCCGAGCGCTTCCATCGTGTCGGCCATCATCATGCACATCTCGGCATCCGCCTGCACGCCGGCGGCGCCCACCGTGTCGGCGTCGAACTGCATGAACTGGCGGAAGCGGCCGGGGCCGGGCTTCTCGTTGCGGAAGACATAGCCGGCGCGGTAGGTGCGGTAGGGAAGCTGGATCTCGTTGAAATTTTCCGCCACGTGGCGGGCGAGCGGCGCGGTCAGGTCGTAGCGCAGGCTCATCCACTGGTCGTCGTCATCCGTCAGCGAGAAGACGCCCTCGTTCGGGCGGTCGCTGTCTGGCAGGAACTTGCCGAGCGCGTCGGTATATTCGAACAGCGGGGTTTCGACCGGGTCGAAACCGTAGCGCTCGTAGACCTCGCGGATCTTGCCCGTCATCTCGTCGACGGCACGGATGTCGGCGGCGGAGCGGTCGACGAAGCCGCGCGGCAGGCGCGCCTTCAGTTTCTGCGGTTTCTTCTGCTTTTCGCTCATCGGGACGCCCGGATTTTCTGACATGGCCATAGGGCCGCTTCCCTAGCGGATCAGGCCGGTTACGGCAAGGGCGGCGGTGGCAGCGGGCGCAATCGGCAAGGCGGCCTGAGAGGTTTCCGCCCGCAAGCGGCGGGCGTGCCCTTTTCAACGGCGCGCCGACATCCTAGGTTCAGGCCATGAAACGCCTGTTCCTCATCCTTGCCATGCTTGCCGCGATGGTGTCCGGCTGGACGCCGGCGCTGGCGGCGACGCAGCAGGCCGGGATGGCCGCAGCACACGGCGCCCATGACACCCAAGGCTCCCAAGTCCCCGGCATCGCACAGCATATTGGCAGCGTCCACGGGGATGGCGACCATGGGGACGACCTGCGCGCCGACGCGGGCCAGGCCTCCCACCCCGCTCACGGGGAGCACCGCGACGGGCAGAAGCACGGCGCCCTGCATCCGCTCCTGTGTTCGGCCTGCTTCGCCGTCGTCGCCGGGGGCGTGGCCCTGCCGGTGACCGGCGCCGAGGCGGGCGCCACGGCGCTGCCGGTCGCCATCTTCCACGGCGGCGAGGTCCTGCCGCCGGTGCCGCCGCCCCGTCCCGTCCGCCGCTGAATTTTCGTCACGACGCGGAGCCACCGCTCCGCGAACCGAAAGTCCATTCGGAAGGACAAGACATGTTGAGAAAAACCATCGCGCCGGGCATTGCGCTTGCGCTTCTTTTCGCGCCGGCAGCACTGTCGCAGGATCACTCCGGCCATGGCGACATGGGGACCATGGACCATGCGTCAGGCCAGATGGACCCGGCTTCGCCGAAGGGCGACCAGGGGCCGGCCAGCAAGGCCTTCGCCGAGGCCAATGCCCGCATGCATGCGGGCATGGACATCGCCTATAGCGGCAATGCCGACGTCGATTTCGTCCGGGGCATGATCGCCCACCACCAGGGCGCGATCGACATGGCCCGGGTCGAGCTGGAACACGGTCGGGATCCGGAACTGCGCAAGCTCGCCGAAGAGATCATCCGCGCCCAGGAGGGCGAGATCGCGATGATGAAGGCGTGGCTGGACAAGAACGCGAAGTAGCCGGAACGGCTTGACGCGGAAGGGCCCGGCCCGTCAGGTGCCGGGCCTGTTCGCCAGCGGCCAGACGTTGTCTGCCTGCGACCTGGCGGGCTGCGCGCCTTGCTATTTTGCCGGCTGCGCGCCGGTGGCGACGGAGGCTTCCAGCAGAGAGGCCGCGATGACCTTGGCGAGCATCATGCTGTGCTCGCGAATTTCGGTATTGTTGCCGGTGCGCGCGGAGCGGATGAGGTTGAACCCTTCGCGAAGGACTATTTCCTGAGCCTTGCTGCAGGCCCATGTCTCCATCTTCTGGCCGTCTTGCGTCATCTCTTCCCCGTCGGCTAAATCATTTAGCACCGTTCGGCACGCATCCCGGGTCGAAAACGCAATGTGAACCCGGATGAACTCCGTCTTTCCGAACGCCCCACAACCCAGACGATACATGATTCTCTAAAAAACACAGCCCGAAAGTATCGCCCGCCGGCCGTGCCGCAACCCTCGCACAAGCTGTCGTTACGTGAGCTTCCGGGACGGTGACGTTTCAGAGGGAGGCGTTTCAGGGGGCGGCGGTTGCGGCGAAGCGGCGGTCCAGCCTGTCGCGCATCGCCTCCACTTCCGGTTGGCAGAAGCAGCCGTCGAGATGGTCGTTGACCAGCCCCATCGCCTGCATGAAGGCATAGACCGTCGTGGGACCGACGAAGGTCCAGCCGCGCTTCTTCAGATCCCTGGAGATTCGTTTCGATGCCGGCGTCATCGGGTTGGCGACCAGCGTCTCGTAGTCCATCACCGCGGGCCGCTCGTCCACGGGCGGTTCCTGGCTCCAGAAATAGCGGGCGAGCGAGCCGAATTCGGCGCGCATCTCCTGCGCGCGGCGGGCGTTGTTGATCGTGGAGACGATCTTGCCGCGGTGGCGGACGATGCCGGCATCGGCCAGGCAGCGGGCGATGTCGTCGTCGCCGAAGGCCGCCACCCGGTCGTAGTCGAAGCCGGCGAAGGCTGCGCGGAAGTTCTCGCGCTTGCGCAGGATCGTCAGCCAGGACAGGCCGGACTGGAAGCCCTCCAGGCAGATCTTCTCGAACAGGCGGACATCCTCGGTGACCGGACGGCCCCATTCGGCGTCGTGATAGCGGCGATAGTCCTCCAGGTTGCCGTGCCAGGCGCAGCGCTGCCGTCCGTCGTCGCCGACGATGATCCCGCGTGCCGTCATGTTGCGCTCCTTCCGTTTCCGCTTTGTTCGCATTTACCACTCATCAACCAGATTCGGAAAGTCGGCAATAACCCTACCCGAAGGTTTCCGTCGTCCGTCGCCCTTTAATGAACGGGAATTTACCTTTCGCTTTCCACAGGGTGCGAGCATCCGGACCGATATCGTTCGAGGTCCGCCGCCCGCAGGCGCGCCGTCCCGTCAGGTGATAAGGTTGAGAGTACGCCCGATGCTGAAGAAATCGCTGTTGCTTGCCGCAAGCCTTGTGCTTGCCGTCCCCGCCGCCGAGGCCAACGACCGCTACGCCACCCGCCCGCCGGTGGTCGTCAGCCCCGACCTGACCGCACCCTGGGTAATGCAACTGACCGGCCAGGGCGTGCGCCCGGCCGTGTCGCAGCGGCGGATCGTCACCCGCCAGCAGGCCCAGCAGCGCCGCAGCCAGCGCCAGCGCAACCCGGAAAGCGTGCAGCTTGCGGCGGTGACCGGTGCCGCACGGCCGGTGCAGACGCAGATGGACCCGATGTTCCTGCCGCAGATCGTCGCCTACGAGACGACGCACAAGGCCGGCACGATCGTGATCGACACCAACAACCGCTTCCTCTACCTCGTGCTGTCCGACGGCAAGGCGCGGCGCTACGGCGTCGGCGTCGGCAAGCCGGGCTTCGAATGGGCCGGCACGCACAAGGTGACGTCGAAGCGGGAATGGCCGAGCTGGACGCCGCCGAAGGAGATGATCGCCCGCGAGGCCGCCAAGGGTCACTACCTGCCGGCCTTCATGGAGGGCGGGCCGGAAAACCCGCTCGGCTCGCGCGCACTCTATCTCGGCTCGACGCTCTACCGCATCCACGGCACCAATGCGCCCTGGACGATCGGCTACGCCGTCTCCTCGGGCTGCATCCGCATGCGCAACGAGGACGTGATCGACCTCTACGAACGCGTCGCGGTGGGCACGAAGGTGATCGTCATCTGAGACGGCCCGCCCGAAATCGCAGCGCCCGCGTCGCCGGCGCGGGCTGCGGGACTGTGCGCGTTGCGCAACACTTGCGCCAATATTAGCGCCTCATTGCCTTCACAATCTGCCTTTACGGCGCGCGCCGCTTGAAACGCAGGGAGAGTCCGCTAGCGTTTCGGGCCTATGCGACCAAAAGGAAAACAGGACATGAGGAAACTCGTTCACGCGCTGCTGGCGGGAGGCATCACGCTTGCGACCGTTCTGCCGGCAGCCACGGCGAACGCCTTCGTGCCGGCACCGGGCAGCGCGCCCGCCGCCGCATCGACCGACGTGATCACCGTCGCCCAGCCGAAGCCGGTGCCGCAGAAATACCAGCGCCGCGTGGTGCGCCTGTCGACGGACGAACGTCCGGGCACGATCATCGTCGATACCAACAACAAGTTCCTCTACCTCGTGGAAGGCAAGAACCGCGCGGTCCGCTACGGCATCGGCGTCGGGCGCGAGGGCTTCGGCTGGTCGGGCGTCGTCAGGGTCGGCCGCAAGGCCGAGTGGCCGGGCTGGACGCCGCCGCCGGAAATGGTCATTCGCGAACGCAAGAAGGGCCGGATCCTGCCCGCCTACATGGAAGGCGGCATCAACAATCCGCTCGGTGCGCGCGCGCTCTATCTCTACAACAAGGCCGGCCACGACACCGCCTTCCGCATCCACGGCACCAACGAGCCGTGGTCGATCGGGCTGAACATGTCCTCCGGCTGCATCCGGATGATGAACAAGGACGTCGAGCACCTCTATACCCGCGCCAATGTCGGCGCCAAGGTGATCGTCGTCGGCCCCGGCGGACGCGAGGGCAAGGTCAGCTACGACGACCGCGGCGTCGACGTGCTGCGCACGCTGTTCGGCAGCTTCGGCGGCTGACACCGGGAACCGACCGTCAAGAATTGCGGACCACGCAGGCCGGTGCCCGCGTGGTCCGCTGCTTTTTTGCGGACGGGCACGCCGGCCATGCCCTTCCCGCTTCTCAAGCCGCCTTGCTGAAGGCGCGACCGCCCGCGGCGAGGTAGGCGTCGAAGGCGGAGGCGGCGATGCGCACGACGAAGCGGTGGCGCTCGTCGACGCGCAGGGTGGCGCCGTCGATCTCGATCAGGCCGTCGCGGTGCAACGCCTCGAGCGTCGCGTTGTCCGACAGCAGCGGGCCGGCGGCAAAGCCGTGCCGCTTCGCCACAGCCTCGACGTCGACGGAAAAGTCGCACATCACCCGTTCGATGAGTTCGGCCCGCAGCCTGTCCTCTGCGGTCAGGCCGTAGCCCTTTGCCGCGGCGAACCGCCCCCGCCCGATGCGGTCGGCATAGAGGCCGAGCGGCACGGCGTTCTGGACATAGCCTTGCGCAAACTTGCCGATCGCCGAGGCGCCAAGCCCGATCAGGGTGCGACATTCGTCGGTGGTGTAGCCCTGGAAATTGCGATGGAGGCGGCCGGTATGCGCGGCGATGCAGAGATCGTCCTCCGGCAGGGCGAAATGGTCGAGGCCGATCCGCTCGTAGCCGGCGGCCACCAGGGCCTGAGCAATCGCCTCGGCCTGCTCGTTGCGCCCCTGCGCATCGGGAAGGGCGTTCTCGTCGATCATGCGCTGGTGCTTCTTGAAGTCGGGAACATGGGCATAGCCGAACACGGCCAGCCGATCCGGCCGCAGCGCCACGGCGGCCTCAACCGTCTCGACGCAGGACTTCACCGTCTGGTGCGGCAGACCGTAGATGAGGTCGAAGCTCAGGGCGGAAATGCCGGCCTGCCGCAGACGCTCGACGGCAAGGGCGGTGCTTTCGACGCTCTGGATGCGGTTGATCGCCTTCTGCACGACCGGATCGAAGCTCTGGACGCCGAGGCTCGCCCGGGTGACGCCGGCAGCGCCGAGGGCGGCGGCCATTTCCGCGGTCAGTGTACGCGGGTCGATCTCGATTGCGACGTTGACCCTCTCGGCAAAGCCGAGCCGGTCCCGCAGCGCCTCCATCAGCCCGGTCAGCGCGGCCGGCTGCATGATCGTCGGCGTGCCGCCGCCGAAGTGGATCTCGCCGACATTGAGGGAGCCCTTGCGCGCCTCGGCGACCAGTTCGGCCTCGCGTCGCAGCAGGTCGACATAGTCGGCGATCGGCTGGTCGTGGCGGGTGATCGTGGTGTGACAGCCGCAATACCAACACATGGCCCGACAGAAGGGTACGTGCAGATAGAGGGAGGTGCGTTCGCCCTGCCCGATCTCGCCGATCCAATCGCGATAGGACGCGACATCTTCGAGCGGTCCGAAATGGGGGGCGGTCGGGTAGCTGGTGTAGCGGGGCAGACGGGCCTCGCCGTATTTCGCCATGATGGCCTGGGACATGGGTCTTGCTTCCGTTCGTTCTGATCCGGAAGCGACCCTAGGAGGCCCCGCCCGCACCGTCTTTGACGAATCTCAAACGGCCGGGGGTGTTTGGACCCGCAGGCCCGTCTCGCGCACTCTTGTCGCAGAGGCCGCCGGATCGGATCCGGCGGCCTCTCTTGTCACAGGTCCGACTGCGGACGCGGTCAGATCAGGATGAAGTCGCTGGTGGAGAGCGAGGTCACCTTGTCGAGGGTTGCGACCAGCACGCCATCGGCCTCGTTGCCGGTGCCGTCGGCGTCATACCAGAGCCGGCCGTTGTCCTTCTCGAAGAAGAACTGCGCCGCCGAGCCGGTCGCCTTCAGATCATTGCCCGAGTAGAGCGCCAGCTTGGAGAAGCCGAAGACGGCCTTGTCGATGACGAGCTTGTCCTCGCCGCGCTTGAAGTCGGTGATCTGGTCGCCCGAACCGATCGCCTCCGAGGTGGCGTAGATGAACTGGTCGCGACCAGCGCCGCCGGTGAGCAGGTCGCCGTCGCCGCCGCCCTCGAGCTTGTCGTTGCCGGCGCGGCCGTCCAGCTTGTCGTCGCCGAAGCCGCCCTTCAGATAGTTGGCGGCGCTGCTGCCGAGGATGGTGTCGTCGTTGTCGCTACCGATGACGTTCTCGATGCTGGACAGCGACAGGCCCGAGGCGATGCCGCCGTTCCTGGCGTTGTTCTGCAGGTCGATGATGACGGAGCGGTCGGAGACGACGTTGAACTCCAGCGTATCGACGCCGGCGCCCCCGGAGAAGTAGTCGGTGCCGCTCTCGTCGGTGTAGCGGGTGAACCAGTCGTTGCCGCTATCGCCATAGAGCTTGTCGTTGCCGGTGCCGTCGACGAGGCGGTCGTTGCCGCTGCCGCCCTTGAGCGTGTCGTTGCCCGCACCGCCGGTCAGATAGTCGACGCCCTTGCTGCCGGTGACGGTGTCACGACCGCTGCCGCCGATGTAGTCGAGCGCTTCCATGCCGGTAAAGGAGGTGGTGGAATTCACCTTGACCGTTCCGTTGCTGAAGGCGAAGGAGACGTCGGAGCTCTCGTCCTTGAAGTCGACGACGACGCGGTCGGCGCCGGCGCCGCCCGAGGCGTAGTCGCGGACGTTCATGTGGATGACGTCGTTGCCGCTGCCGCCGTAGAGCATGTCGCGGTCGTTGTCCTTGATGCCGCCGCTGCCGTAGATCGTGTCGTTGCCGTTACCGCCGTAGATCCTGTCGGCGCCATTGCCGCCGGTCAGCTCGTCGTCGCCGCCGAGACCGTAGAGCTTGTCCTTGCCGGCCATGCCGTTCAGGAAGTCGGCGAGCTTGCCGCCGGTCAGCTTGTCGTCACCCTGGCCGGACGAGATGTGCACGCTTTCGAAGTTCTTCGCCGTGACCCCGCCATTGACGAGGGTCGCCTTGGCAGACAGCGTGAACGTCAGGTTGGCCTTGCTGTCATAGCGGTTGATCCAGAGGATATCCGTGCCGGCGCCGCCATCGGCGGTGAAGCGGCCCGCGGTCGAGCCGCCGGCATTGTTGATCGTGACGGTGTCGTTGCCGGCACCGCCCAGCATGGTCGTCAGCGCTTTGCCGGTCCGGGCTTCGGCGGACAGGTAGTCGTTGCCGTTGCCGCCGTCGAGCAGGTTGGTGCCGCCGCCGGAATCGATCAGCCGATCGTCGCCGTCGCCGCCCTTGACCGTGTCGTTTCCGGAGGTGGAATAGAACTGGTCGTTGCCCTTGCCGCCGGTCATGCGGTTGTTGCCGCTGCCGGCATCGAAATCGACTTGCGCGGCCGTTCCGGCCTTAAGCACGTCGTTACCCTTGCCGGTGACGATGGTGAAGCTCTCAGCGTCGGTCACCACGCTGCCATCCGACAGCTTGGCGGTCTTGCCCGATACGCTGAAGGTGAGGTTGTTCTTGATGTCGGAGCGGTCGATCCAGACGCTGTCGAAGCCCTTGCCGGCCTTGATCGTATCCTTGCCGCCGCTGCCGACGATCAGCAGATCGTTGCCGTTGCCGCCGTCGAGATAGTCGATGCCGAGGCCGCCATCCAGATGGTCGTTGCCGCCGAGCCCGACCAGCCTGTCGTTGCCCGACATGCCGGAGAGCGTGTCGTTGCCGCTGCCGCCGGTGAACTTCTCGGCCTTCTCCGTGCCGCTCAGCGTGTAGTTCTCGAAGTTGACGAAGGTGGTGCCGTTGGAAAGCGTCTGCTTGACCGTGGATGCCTTGGCAGTGAACGTGCCGGCCAGTCCGTTCAGCACGAGGGTGTCGGTGCCGGTGCCGCCGTCGAGGATGTCCTTGCCGTCACCGGCCCAACTTTCCATGCTGTGGCTGATCGTATCGTTGCCGGAGCCGCCGCGCACCGTGTCGTTGTCCGAATCGCCGGCAAGGAAGTCGTTGCCGGAGCCGCCGTCGATCACGTCGCTGCCGCGGCCGCCCTGGATCGTGTCGTTGCCGCTGTCGCCATACATCTTGTCGTTGCCGTCGTGGCCGTAGATGTAGTCGTCGTTGGCGCCGCCGTAGAGCGTGTCGTTGCCGTCCTCGCCGGAGAGCCAGTCGCGCCCGTAGCCGCCGGAGATGTAGTCGTCACCAGCCTCGCCCATGAGCGAATCGTTGCCATTGCCGCCATAGATCTTGTCGTTGCCGTCGCCGCCCTGCAGCCAGTCGTCGCCGATCTCGCCCTTCAGCGTGTCGTTGCCGCCACCGCCGACGAACCAGTCCTTCCAGCGACCGCCGACGAAGGTGTCGGCATGGTCGCTGCCGGTCAGGTTGAAGCGTTCGACGTTGACGATGGTCGCGCCGAGAACCGATTTCGCCGTGGCCGGATCGAATGCCGAAAACGAGACGCCAGTGCTCGAGGCGGCGAAGTTGACGCCCAGTTCGTCGAAGCCGAGACCGCCGTCGATCCTGTCGCCTGCAAGGTCCGCGACTGCGTAGTTGGAGATGGTGTCGTCGCCGGTGCCTGCATTGATCGTATCGGCGCCAAGGCCGCCGCTGATCGTGTCCCGTCCGGAGCCGGTGCTCAGCGTATTCGCGTCGGCATCGCCGGTGACGTACTGCGAGCCGACGCCGGGGATGGTGTAGCTTGCGGCGAGCGGATCGAGTGCGAGCGCCGACTGCAGCGGCGCAATGACTTTCAATTTATTGCTCATGGGCTTCCTCAAAAGTTAAGGTTGCAGCGCCGACTTGGCGCACGCCTACTGCTAGACAAAGCCGCAGCCGCCGGTTGTTCCTGCGGGAACAGGCGTGTGGCCGCCTTCCCTTTTTGCGTTGCGCAGCGACTTGGCGAATCTTATCAATAGGATCACGCTGGGGATTCCGCGCCGGACGCCTTGTCCGCCGCCGGGCGGCACGGGCAGGAAAACAGCGGAGCGGGGAGCAGAAGGGGCCTTGGGATGAGCGCGAGGAACGCGGCGACGGTGCCGGCGAAAGGGGTGTGGCGCGGCTCGCTGCGCACGCTTCTGGGCGTCGTCATGGTCGCCCTGCTGCTCGCCGTCTCGGGCGTCCTGATCGCGATCGACTTCAATCGCGCCCGCAACGCCGCTCTCGCGACCGCCGAGGGCCGCATGCGCGGCTTCGAGGAACGGCTGATCACCCGCATGCAGAGCCTGTCGGGCGACACGTCCGGACTGGTCAACCTGATCGTCTCGATCGCCAATTCCTTCCTGGCCGAGCCGGACGAGCGCATCGCCGACAAGGTGACGATCCTCAGGGCCGCACTCGCCCGGTCGCCGCAGATCGACGGCGTCTATGCCGGCTATCCCGACGGCGGCTTCTTCCACGCCGTCAACCTGTCATCGACCGACTGGCGGACGGCCCTGAAAGCGCCGCCCAATGCCACGATGGCGGTGCGCATCCTCAGTCCGAACGACGGCGCGCCGATCGCCCACATCCTGTTCTACGATGGCGCCGGCAAGCAGCTGTTGCGGCGCACGGAGACCGGATGGGACTTCGACCCGCGCCAGCGCGCCTGGTATCGGGCTGCGGCCGGGGGAAGCGGGCCGGTCGCCACCGGTCCCTACAGCATGGCGACGACGAGGACGCTCGGGATGACCATCTCCCAGGCGCACAAGGGAAATCCCCAGATCGTCGTCGGCGCCGACGTGGTGCTCGATCACGTGACCCGGTTCATCGCCAGCGAACGGTTGACGCCGAGCTCCGTCGCCTTCGTCATCGATGCGAACAAGAAACCGCTCATCCATTCCGACCGCCGGCTGATGAACGCGATCGCCGCCTCGAAGAGCGAGCGGGACTTCGACCCCTCCTCGATGCGCGATCCGCTTTTGGAAGCGATCAGAGACAAGCCGCCGTCCCTGGACACGATGGGAATGGTCGAGGCGGCCGGACGGCGCTGGGTGGTGCTGGGCTCGCAGGTCGACAGCGCCATCCTCTTTCCAGGCCACGTCGCGGTGATCGCGGCGCCGGTCGACGAACTGATGGCGCCCGCGATCCGCGGGCTGTACCAGGGGCTCGCCATCTCCGGCGCGGTCGTCGTGCTGGCGATCCTCGGCGCGCTTCTGCTAGCACATCTCATCACCAAGTCGCTGCACCAGCTGACCACCAGCGCCAACCGCCTGCAAGACCTCGACTTCCGCACGCCGATCGACGTGCCGACGCGTGTGCGCGAGATCGCCACCCTCGGCGGCGCGATGAACAGGGCACGCGACGCGATCTTCACCTTCGGGCTCTACGTGCCGAAGGAGCTGGTGCGCAAGGGGCTGGAGGCCGGCCATTTCGGCCGGACGGCGCGGCGCCAGGACGTGACCGCCATCTTCACCGACATCTACGACTTCACCACCATCAGCGAGCGCCATTCGCCGGAAGAGGTCGTCAGCATGCTGTCGGAGTATTTCGACATTCTCAACGACACGGTGAGCGCGCATGGCGGCACGATCATCCAGTTCCTGGGCGATTCGATCTTCGCCATGTGGAACGCGCCGGCGGCCGATCCCGACCACGCCGAGAACGCCTGCCGCGGGGCGCTGTCGATGCGCGCGCGCATCGATGCGTTCAACGAGAAGCAGCGCCAGCTCGGCCTTCCGCAGTTCCGCACCCGCTTCGGCATCCACACCGGCACCGCCGTCGTCGGCAGCGTCGGCGCCAGCGACCGCCTGCAGTACACGGCAATGGGCGACAGCATCAACGTCGCCTCGCGGCTGGAAGGGATGAACAAGACCTACGGCACCACGATTCTCGCCAGCGGCGCCGTGTTCGAGCAGTGCCACGACAGCATCCGATTCCGCCCGCTCGGAAAGGGCCAGGCGAAAGGGCGGACGACCGAACTCGACCTCTACGAAGTCATCGGCGTGGTCGGCCGGATGGACGAGCGGGAGCCGCAGGCGCCGGCGGCCCGGCCCCTTTCCTCCGGGCGTTGAATCGGCTCAAAAGGTCGGCGGCGTGCAGGCGCTGATGACCTCGCAGGGCACCGGCCCGACGCAGCGGAAGCGATGCGGCCTGCGGCTTTCGAAATAATAGGCGTCGCCGGGGCCGAGGATGCGGCGCTCGTCGTCGACCGTCACCTCGAGCCGCCCCGACAGGACGATGCCGCCCTCCTCGCCCTCATGCACCAGCGGCACCTTGCCGGTATCGGCGCCGGGCTGGTAGCACTCCTTGAGGATCTGCAGCGCCCGGCCGAACAGGTTTTCGCCGACCTGGCGGTAGGAGATCGGCCCCTTGCCGATCTCGACCAGTTCGTCGGCCCGGTAGAAGGCCTGCTTCGGGCGCTCCGGCTCGAAGGCGAAGAATTCGGCAAGGCCGATCGGGATGCCGTCGAGGATGCGCTTCAGCGCGCCGACCGAGGGGTTCGACGCGTTAGATTCGATCAGCGAGATGGTGGAGTTGGTCACCCCGGCCCGCTTTGCCAGTTCGCGCTGGGACAGGCCGTGCCCGATCCGCAGGCTGCGCAGCCTGTTTCCGATGTCGACCGACATGACACCTCCCGCGACCGTGAAACTGCGGCCTGTTTGCCTTGTTCGAAATATCGAAAACATGGCGAGACCGGTCCATATTTTTCAATGACTTCATAGCAGGCAGAAAAGGACTTGTTCAAGATCGCAAAGCATGGCCTCAATCCCGCCAGCCAGAGGAGATCGCCATGAACGTTCACAACAAGCCCAATGCGCCCGTGCTCGACAGCTACTGGATGCCGTTCACCGCCAACCGCCAGTTCAAGGCGGCACCCCGTCTGCTCGCCGGCGCCGAGGGCATGCACTACACCACGAATGACGGCCGCACGGTGCTCGACGGCACTGCGGGCCTGTGGTGCGTCAATGCCGGCCACGGCCGCCGGCAGATCGCGGCCGCCGTCGAGCGGCAGTTGTCGACGCTGGACTACGCGCCCTCCTTCCAGATGGGCCATCCGATCGCCTTCGACTTCGCCGAACGGCTCGCAGAGATCGCGCCGGGGCCGGAAGGCGCCAAGCTCGACCGCATCTTCTATACCGGCTCCGGCTCGGAATCGGTCGATACCGCGCTGAAGATCGCGATCGCCTACCAGCGCGCCATCGGCCAGGGCACGCGCACGCGCCTGATCGGCCGCGAGCGCGGCTATCACGGCGTCGGCTTCGGCGGCATCTCCGTCGGCGGCCTCGTCAACAATCGCCGCGTCTTCCCGCAGCTTCCCGGCTCCGACCACCTGCGCCACACCCACGACCTCGCGAGGAACGCCTATGTGAAGGGCCAGCCCGAGCACGGCGCAGAACTGGCCGACGACCTCGAGCGACTGGTGGCGCTACATGGCGCCGAGACGATCGCCGCCTGCATCATCGAGCCGGTCGCAGGCTCCACCGGCGTGCTGGTGCCGCCGAAGGGCTATCTGGAGCGGCTGCGGGTGATCTGCGACAAGCACGGCATCATCCTGATCTTCGACGAGGTCATCACCGGCTTCGGCCGCCTCGGCGCGCCCTTTGCTACCGACTTCTTCAGCGTCACGCCCGATATCGTCACCACCGCCAAGGGGCTGACCAACGGCGCGATCCCGATGGGCGCGGTGTTCACCAGCCGCAAGGTGCACGACGCGCTGATGCAGGGGCCGGAGGGCGCGATTGAACTGTTCCACGGCTACACCTATTCCGGCCATCCGGCCGCCTGCGCCGCGGGCATCGCGACGCTCGACATCTACCGCGACGAGGGCCTGCTCACGCGCGCGGCCGAACTGCAGGACGACTGGCACGCGGCGATGCATTCGCTGAAGGGCCTGCCGCATGTCATCGACATCCGCACGATCGGCCTCATCGCCGGCATCGAGCTTTCCTCCCGCGACGGTGCGATCGGCGCGCGCGCCTACGACGTCTTCGTCGACTGCTTCGAAAAGGGCCTCCTGATCCGCGTCACCGGCGACATCATCGCGTTCTCGCCGCCGCTGATCGCCGAGACGAAGCACTTCGACGAGATCGTCTCGGTGCTGGGCGAGGCGCTGAAGCGGGCGAAATGACCGACGCGCGATGAAATAGAAAGGCCGGTCTGCGAGGACCGGCCTTTGCTTTTGTCATCAGACCGATGCGGCCTAGAACTTCATGGCGAGGCCGATGATCGGCCCTTGCTCGACAATATCGAAGACGAAGCCGTCATTGCTGTAGTCGACGCCGAGTGCGCGGTAGCCGATGACCGACGAGAACGTCTCGTTGAACTTGTAGCCGACCGTCGCAGCGACGTCCCAGTCGATATCGGCACCGCCGCCGCCGACCAGACCCCAGCCGGTCAGGAAGAGATTCGGCGTGAGGAAATAGGTGCCCTTCACGCCGCCGACGGCATCGACCCAGGTGTCGCCGTCGCTCGTCGAGCGGCCGTCCAGCAGGCCTCCGCTGAGAGAAATCGTCGTATCGACCGACCAGACCCGCACACCGCCGACGATATCGAGATGTCCGGTATTGTCCTGCAGGACCGAGTAGCCGACGCCGAGAAGACCTGCGAACGTCTCGCTGTCCACTGTCGCCTCGTCGGCCACAATGCCTCTGGGCGTGCCGGCGCTGCCGGACAACTTCACATACATGAGATCCGCGAAGATACTGTAGCGATCATAGCGGGCTTCCCCGATCGCCATTGCCGCAAAATCGAGATGGTCCCAGATGTCGCCGAAGGACGAGTCCACATCGACAGTGGGTTGAAAGCGCCCGATGTTCATTCCGACGTCCCCGGACATTCCCGCCGCCCAGAAATAGGGTGCGAAGGTGAAGGTCCAGCCGCTCTCGGTCTCGATCTGCTGCGCCTCCGGCGCCATGACAGGGGTGATATCCGCGGCAGCGGCGTCCTGTCCCAACATGCAGAGCCCTACGCAGAAAATGGTGGCTGCGATGCGATGCGTCATATGTCCCTCCAGAGGTCGCAAGGGCGACCGTTTACATCTGACAGCAGTCTCCCGGCAGGCACAGTCCCCACTGCCGCGCCGGGCATCGTCGCCTCCGTCGAATCGACGGACAACGACGACACAGGAATGACACCAATTTGCACGACGCTTGACAAGCAAATCCGGCGACCGGACGGCTCCCCTGGAGAAATCGGCTGCCGGATGCGACGGAAATCACGCACTATCCGCCATGGGACGCCCGATCCCGCCGCAACGGGCGGGCGGCCACCAGCAAATTTGTCGGTCGCCCTTGTCGGGATTACCCGCCCGCAACCGTCTTTCATGGGACCGGAAGCTCGAACTCAACAGGAGAACGCATATGCGCAAGATCGTAGTCGGAGCCTTCACCAGCCTGGATGGCGTGATGCAAGCCCCCGGCGGGCCGGACGAGGACCCCATTGGCGGCTTCCGGCACGGCGGCTGGGCCGTCCCCTACTTCGACGAGGCGATGGGCGAAGCGGTGGATGCAATGTTCGCCGCACCATTCGACCTCCTGCTCGGGCGCAAGACCTACGACATCTTCGCCGCCCATTGGCCCTATGCGGGAGCGGACGATCCGATCGGAACCCTGTTCGACCGCATCACCAAATATGTCGCCACCCGCAATGCGGCCTTCGACCCCACCTGGAAGAACAGCCGCACGCTCGGCCCCGACGTGGTTGCGCGGTTGCGGAAACTGAAACTCGAGGACGGGCCGAACCTGCTGACGCAAGGCTCCACCGAGCTCCTACAGACGCTGTTCCGCCACGACCTCGTGGACGAGCTCCATGTCTTCGTCTTTCCGGTCGTGCTCGGCGGCGGCAAGAGACTGTTTGCGGATGGTGCTGCACCAGTCGCCCTAAGGCTGGAGAGCTCGAAGACGTCGCCCTCCGGCATCACCGCCAACAAGTACACGCGCGCCGGCGCGGTCGAGACCGGCTCGTTCGAATTCGAGCAGCCGACCGAGGCGGAACTGGAACGGCGGCGGAAGCTGACCTGAGGCAGGATGCTTTTTCCCGTCCTGGATGGGTGCGGCAGTTCCGGTTGCATAATGCAATTGGTTTTGTTAGGCTGCCGCGTCATCCGGAGGCGGGGAGGAAACCGTGAGCCTTATCCTTTATGCACATCCGTTCTCGTCCTACTGCCAGAAGGCGCTGATCGCGTTCTACGAGAACGAGACGCCCTTCGAATTCCGCATGCTCAGCCCGGAACAGCCGGAGATCCTGCACGAATTCGAGGCGCTGTGGCCGGTGAAGCGCTTTCCCATCCTCGTCGACGGTGACCGGACGTTGCTGGAGGCGAGCGTCATCGTCGAATATGTGGCGCAGGCCCGTCCCGGCCCGTTCAAGCCGATACCGGAGGATCCCGCAGAGGCGATCGAGGTTCGCATGCTGGACCGGATCTTCGACAACTATGTCAGCACGCCGCAGCAGAAGATCGTGTTCAACGCGCTCCGGCCCGAGGCGGACCGCGATCCGCATGGCGTCACCGAAGCCCGCACGATGCTGGAGCGCGCCTACCAATGGCTGGACCGGCACATGCAGGGCCGCGAATGGGCGGCGGGCGATCGTTTCAGCCTTGCGGACTGCGCTGCCGCACCGTCGCTGTTCTATGCCGACTGGACCCACCCGATCGATCCGGCCCTGACCAACCTTTCGGCCTATCGCGCCCGCCTGCTCGCCCGCCCCTCCTTCGCCCGCGCCGTGGACGAGGCGCGGCCCTACAGAACGTACTTCCCGCTCGGCGCACCCGACCGGGATTGAGGCGCCCCCTCCGGACAGATGCAATCGATCCGTCTGAAATTTCGCCGCGGGCGGCCGGACGGGCGCGCCTGCCGCGCCGGCCGGGTTGACGGGGCACGGCCTTGCCCACACACTTCGGCGGGCGGATGACGGCGGGCGAAAGCGCGTCGAAACGGGAGGTTTCATCCGCGGGAGGAACACATGACGGAATCCATCAGGCTCTTTCGGGGCCCGTTCGGCCATGTCTCGCTGCTCAATGTCGGCGGCAATCTCGTCACCCATGCCCATCCGGAAGCGCACATCGTCATCTGGCTCGCCGGCGCGCCCGGCCGCATGACGGTGGGCAACAGGACGATCAGGCCGGAGCGCGGCGTGGCGGTCGGCATCAACTCGTTCGAGCCGCACAATCATGTCTTCGCCGAGGGCGAGGTGCCGGGGCAGTTCCTGGCGTTCTACATCGACATGGACTGGCTCACGACGCGGCGCGGCCTGGCCGCCGGCACTAAGGCCTTCCACGGCCCGCTCATTGCGCTCGAAGGCTGGATCGCCCGCAACATCGAGACCCTGACCACGCGGCTGATGGCGATCGACGAGGATTACGACCTCCTCGCCTACGAACTCGAGCGCTTCATCGACCACGTGCTCGACCGGGCGGAAGCGGCGCGGCCGAAGAACCGGGCGCTTTCCGGCAGCCGGGGCGGACGCGACTACCGTATCCGCAAGGCGCTTGCGCTGATGGAGGCGAATGTCGGAGAGCGCATCTGTTTCGACCAGGTGGCCCGCAGCGTCGGCCTGTCGCGGCCGCATTTCTTCGCCCTGTTCAAGGAACAGATGAGCGTCACCCCCAATGTCTACTGGAATACGCTCAGGATCGCCGAGGCGCTGCGCTGCCTGCAATCGACCGACGAGACGCTGATCTCGGTCGCCTGCAACCTCGGCTTCTCCACCCAGGGAAACTTCTCCCGCTTCTTCCGCGAGCACACCGGCGTGCCGCCGACGGTCTACCGCTCGGCCGCCACCGAAGGCCCCCGCGGCACGGTTGCCGGGCGCCGGCTGCCTGCCGGTCACTGTCGATGACGGCGCTTTTTCAGACGCTGCGATAGGCGGCCAAGACTTTCCGATAAGCGGACCCGGATGGCGGGCGTAGGCTGCCGTCACCAGAGACCGACAGGAAAAGATCCATGGCACACGTCTTCATCTCCTCCGTCATTCCCGCGCCGATCGACAAGGTCTGGGCAAAGATCCGCGATTTCAACGGTTTGCCGAGCTGGCATCCGCGCATGGTCAGAAGCGAGATCGAGGACGGCCTGCCGGCCGACCGGATCGGTTGCGTGCGCCGGTTCGAACTCGTCAGCGGCGCCACGCTGCGCGAGCAACTCCTGACCTTCTCCGACATCGACCGCTCCGTCAGCTACACGATCCTGGAGACACCGCAGCCGATCACCAATCACAAGGCAACGCTGACGCTGCGCCCGATCACCGACGGCGACCAGACCTATGCGGAATGGAGCGCCACCTTCGACGCGCCGGCGGAGGAAGCCGACAAGGTTGCGGCCGGCATGGGCACCAACGTGTTCCAGGGCGGCTTCAACGCGCTGAAGGAACACTTCGCGGCCAAGGCCTGAGGACGCGACGATGGGGCTCGGCCTTGAGACCTTTCCTACGCTCGCGGCCGCCGGCAAGGCGTTGGCCGCAAATGCCGCGGCCCGCTATCTCGGCGGCGGCACGCTCGTCGTGCGCAGCGCCAACGAGGGCGATGTCGGCTTCGAGACCTATGTGACCGCGAGCGAGCGGGCCCTGACGGACGTTGTCGTCGCGGACGGGCGCGCGACGATCGGCGCCGGCGTGACCATGGCGCGGATCGCCCGCGAACCGGCGCTCGGCTTTCTGGCGCCTGCGGCCAGGGCCGTGGGCGGACCGGCGATCCGCAACATGGCGACGGCCGGCGGCAATCTGTTCGCCCCTGTTCCCTATGGCGACTTCGTCGTGGCCTTGCTGGCGCTCGATGCCAGCCTCGACATCGACGGAGAGCCGGTTGCGGTGCCCGCCTTCCTCGCCGGACGGGACACGACGCATGCCGGTGCGCTGGTGCGCTCGGTCTCCTTCACGCTGCCCGCCGAGGGCAGCTTCCTTTTCGCCAAGGCCTCGCGGGTCCGACCCAAGGGTGCGTCGGTGGTGACGATCGCCGCCGTCGTCGAGGAGCGGGCGGGAACGATCTCCAGCGCGCGGATCGCCTATGGATGCATGGCGGACCGGCCGATCCGCGCGCCGGCGGTGGAACGGGCGCTCGCCGGCAAGGCCCGGACGGCGGAGGGGATCGCGGCGGCACTCGCCGTCGCGACAGAGGGCACCGCGCCGCCGACCGACGCGATCGCGAGCGCCTGGTACCGCGGCGAGGTGCTGCCGGTGCACCTGAAGAGACTGCTGCTTCCGGCGTGAAGGCGGCGCGTGCGCCGGCGGGAGGTCGACGCCGCAAGACGTGCAGGCAGGGACAGGCAGCATAGGCAAACACGGTTCGGGAGGACCGCATGAAGAAGGTTCCGGTGCAGTTCACCCTCAACGGCGAGGAAAAGGCCGAGTTCGTCGAAAGCGGCGTGACGCTCCTGAAGGCGTTGCGCGAGAAGATCGGCGACACCTCGGTCAAGGCCGGCTGTCAGCAGGGCACCTGCGGAAGCTGCGCGGTGATCGTCGACGGAGAGCTTCGGCTCTCCTGCCTCACGCTCGCCGAACGCTGCGGCGGTGCGGCGATCGAGACGACCGGGGGGCTCGCGCATGGCGAGGTGCTGCATCCGCTGCAGCGTGCCTTCAACGAGGGCTTCGCCACCCAGTGCGGCTTCTGCACGCCCGGGATGATCATGGCGGCCAAGGCGCTGCTCGACCACAACCCGCAGCCGAGCCGCGAGGACGTGGTGGAGGCGATATCAGGCAATATCTGTCGCTGCACCGGCTACGAGCCAATCATCCAGGCGATCCTGGCCGCCGCCCGGGCCAATTCGTTGAGCGCGGCCTGAGGGGAGAAAAGCATGGAACTGCGCAAGGAATACTTCGCCGACGAGCGAAAGGACGACCTGAAGGAGATCGGCCAGCCGCGGCTGCGCGCCGACGCGCTCGGGCACGTCACCGGCACGACGACCTTCTTCGCCGACCGCAACCTGCCGGGGCTCCTGCACCTGAAGATGGTGCGCAGCCCGCACCATCACGCCCGCATCCGCTCGATCGACCTCACCGAGGCCGGACGGCATCCGGGCGTGGTCCGCATCCTGACGGCGGACGACGTGCCACACAACGTCTACACCATCCTGACGCTGATCCAGGTCGGCCCCGAGGACGAGACGGTGCTGGCGACCGACAAGGTGCGCTGGAAGGGCGAGGCGATCGTGGCGATCCTCGCCGACAGCGAGCGGGCCGCGCACGAGGCGGCGCAGAAGGTGAAGGTCGACTACGAGGTTCTGCCGGCAGTGCTTTCGATCGACGAGGCGCTGGCGCCGGGCGCGCCTGTTGTCAACGAATATCACGGCCAGAACTTCTATCGCTACGACAGCGGCGAATGCCGCAAGGTGCGGTTCGGCGACGTCGAGGCCGGCTTTGCCGGGGCTGACCATATCCTCGAGCAGACCTACGGCTCCGGCCCGATCGAGCACGCGCCGACGGAGACGACCGGCTGCATCGTCATGCCGGAAGGCAGCGGCCGCTTCACCTGCTACACCAACACGCAGGCGATGTTCTTCACCCTCGACAACACCTCGATCATCCTGCAGATGGACGGCGCCAAGCTGCACATGGTCGGCGGCACCGTCGGCGGCGGCTTCGGCGGCAAGGTGGACGTCACCGTCGAGCCGATCGCCATCCTCGGCGCCAAGCTGACCGGCCGCCCGGTCTCCTTCATCTATTCGCGCGAGGAGGAGATGCAGATCTCGTCCCCCCGCGCGGCGGAAAAGCTGGTCATCAAGGACGGGGTGATGAAGGACGGGCGCATCGTCGCCCGCTACGTCAAGGCCTATATCGACGCCGGCGCCTATTCGCGGCATTCGCCCTATGGCGCGCAGAAGTCGGCCGCGCATTTCCCGGGCCCCTATACGGTCGAAAACGTCTGGGTGGACAGCTACTGCATCTACACCAACCGCACGCCGTCCAGCGCCATGCGCGGCTTCGGGGTGACGATCGGCGACTTTGCACTGGAGGTGCAGATGGACAAGCTGGCGCGGCTCGTCGGCATGGACCCGCTGGAGTTCCGCTTCGTCAATGCCTATCGCGACGGCGACATGAAGGCGCATCGCCAGCCGACCGAAGGGGCGGCGCTGATCGAATGCATGCAGGAGGCCTCGCGCGCGGCGCAATGGCCGGTGGCGGAGAAGTACCTGCAAATGTCGTCCGCGCGGCGGGAGGGTTGAGCGATGGCGATGCGACAGGGCCGCGGGGTGGCGGCGGTGAACTACCCGACCGGCATGAACCTCGGCGGCGACCCGACCCAGGCGCTGGTGCACTCCACGCCGACCGGGAACTTCATGGTGTCGCTGTCGAGCGTCGACCTCGGCCAGGGGATGAAGCAGATCATGGCGCAGATCTGCGCCGAGACGATCGGCGTGCCGACCGACCGCGTCATCATCGATACGGCCGATACCGATACCGGCCCGCATTGCATGGGCACCTTTGCCTCGCGCGGCACCCACCGCGCCGGCAACGCCGTCATCGCGGCGGCGAAGGAAGCGCGGCAGGTGATGCTGGAGGTGGCGGCGGAAGAGCTTGAAGTCAACGCCTCCGACCTCGACACCGACGGCACCGGCAACATCCACGTCAAGGGCGCGCCACAGCGCTCGATCTCGATCTTCGACACCGCACTTGCCGCCCATTTCAAGCGGGGGCGTTCGATTTCGGGGCGCGGCATGTTCCTGATCCCCCGTTCCTATCCGGATGCGGAGACCGGCGCGATGAAGCCGTCGACCTGCTATGCCCATGCCTGCACGGTCGCCGAGGTCGAGGTCGACGACGAGACCGGCGAGGTCAACGTGCTGACGGTGAAGAACATCTTCGAGATCGGTCGGGCGCTGAACCCGAAGATGGTCGAGCAGCAGCTCGTCGGCGGCTCGTGGATGGGGATCAGCCACGCGCTCTACGAGACGACCGAGCCCTACTATCCGAGTCGCGAGCATGGCGGGCGCGATTTCAACGAATATCTGATGCCCGGTCCCGGCGATCTTGCGGAGACCGAGGTGATCGTGCTGGAGCGCCCGGCGGCGGACGGTCCCTATGGCGCCAAGGGCCCGGGCGAGATGTGCGCCAATCCGCAGATTCCGGCGATCGCGAACGCGATCTTCGATGCTGTCGGCGTGCGCATCGACACGCTGCCGATCACGCCGGAGCGGATCCTGCGCGCGCTGAAGGCAAACGGTGCGAAAGACGCGGGCACGGTGGCACATTGAGGACGACGCGGCGCGCCCGGACGACGCCTGACACGCACTGCCCGCAGGAGGAGCGATAGATGCGGGAGGATACCGCAAGCAAGATGCTGGAGACGCCGGAAACGGTGGCGGAACTGTTCGAGGACGTCGCCTACATCGCCGACAACGGGCTTGCGACGGCCGTGTTCCTCGCCGTCCAGCTCGGCAAGCCGCTGCTTCTCGAAGGCGCGCCCGGCGTCGGCAAGACGGAGGCGGCGAAGGCGGTGGCCGACATTCTCGGGCGGCAACTGATCCGGCTGCAATGCTACGAGGGGATCGACGCGCAGCATGCGCTCTACGAGTGGAACTACCAGCGCCAGTTGCTGGCGATCCGGCAATCCGGCGAGGGCGAAGTAGATATCTACGACGACCGCTTCCTGATCGCCCGGCCGCTGCTGCGCTCCCTGCAGGCGCCGGAAGAAACGGTGCTGCTGATCGACGAGATCGACCGCTCCGACCACGAGTTCGAGGCGCTGCTGCTGGAATACCTCTCCGACTTCCAGATCTCGATCCCCGAGCGCGGCACCGTCACGGCGGCGGCACGTCCGATCGTGATCCTGACCTCCAACCGCACGCGCGAGCTCGCCGAGGCGCTGCGCCGCCGCTGCGTCTACCACTGGATCGCCTATCCGGACCCGCTCCTCGAGGCGGCGATCATCATGCTGAGGGCGGGCGACGTGGCCGAGCGGACTGCCCGCGCGGTGGCGAACGCCGTCGGCGCCATCCGCGCCCGGCCGCTCGCCAAGCCGCCCGGCATCTCCGAGGCGGTGGAATGGGCGAACGCGGCGACCGTGCTGGAAAAGGGCGGCAGCCCCTGGCCGGAAGCCTTCCGCCGGGCGATCGGCGTACTGATCAAGGACGAGGAGGACCTCGCCTTCATGGCGCCGGAGCTGGACGCCATCGTGGAGGAGGCCATGGCATGACGGGCCTGGACGGCCAGCACGGCGGGGACAGGCCATGATGCACGCCGAACCCGCCCGCCGGCGACGGACCGGCCCGCTTCCCCGCGCCTGCGGCCCCTTCATGGCGTTCGTGCAGGCCCTGCGCACGAACGCCTTTGTGGTCGCGCCCGAGCAGGCGACGAGCTTCCTTGCGGCGGTCGCCCTCGTCGGCCCGAGGAGCATGGAGCATATCCACCAGGCGGCGATCGCGACGCTTGCGCCGCCGCCCGAGCGCCGCGGCGCGTTCGACGCGCTGTTTCGCGCCGTCTTCTTCGCCGATGCCCCGCTTGCAGCCGCGGGCGACGACGAGGACGAGGAGACCCGCATCCGCGATGCCGGCGGCAGGGACGAGCGCCGCGAGATCCCGCTGAAGCGGGAAAAGGGCGGGGCGATCTCCTCGACAACGGAGCAGCTCTCCGTCCGCAACTTCGCCACCGGCGAGGATGCGGCGCTTTCCGCCTTCCGGCGGTCGCTCGCGCGCGCCCTGCCCGTCCGCCGCACGTTCCGGCAGTTAAAGGCCCTGTCGGGCGGCAGCATCGATCTCAGGCGGTCGATGCGGGAGATCGTCCGCGGCGACGGCGACGTGCCCTCGCCGGACTATCGCCGGCGCCAGCCCGTGCCGCGCCGGCTGGTGCTGCTGATCGACATTTCCGGATCGATGCGCGAGCACACCGAAGCTCATCTGCGGCTGGCGCATGCGACGGTGCAGGCCACCGCTACGGCCGAGGTCTTCACCATCGGCACGCGGCTGACGCGGATCACCCGCGCGCTGCGCATCCGCGACCGCGAGCGGGCGCTGGCGCTCGCCGCCGACACGGTGGCCGACTGGGACGGCGGCACACGGATCGGCCCGGCGCTGCTGGCTTTTCTCGCCGTGCCACGCTTTGCGGCCCTTTCGCGCGGCGCGAGCGTCGTCGTTCTGTCAGACGGCCTGGAACGCGGCGACCATACAGCGCTGGAGACGGCGATGCGCCGGCTGTCGGCACGCGCCTTCCGGCTGTCGCTCGCAAGCCCGCTCGCCGGCGATCCGCGCTTCCGGCCCGAGACGGCGGCGCTGGCCGCGATCCTCCCCTTTCTCGACGATCTCGTCGACGGCGCCTCTGTTCCGGCATTGACGGATTTCTTGCTTTCGCTCGGCCGACCCGCACCGCGCGCCGAGACGATCTGGGGGAGGAGAAAACATGAACGGCATCGTTGACTCGCATTTCCATATCTGGCGGCAGAAGGACCTGCCCTGGCTGAACGGGCCGATGGTGCCGCGCATCTTCGGCCCCTACGAGCCGATCCGGCGCGACTATCCGATCACCGAATATCTTGGCGACCTGCAGGGATCGGGCGTGGAGAAGGCGGTCTACGTCCAGACCAACTGGGCCAGGGAGGACTACGAGAACGAGGTCGACTGGGTGAGCGCCACCGCCAAGGAATTCGGCTGGCCGCATGCGATCGTCGCCTATGCCGACATGAGCGTGCCGGACGTGCGGCCGCAACTCGACCGCCTCAAGGCCTATCCGCTGGTGCGCGGCGTGCGCATGCAACTGCACTGGCACCCGATCGAGGAATACCGTTTCGCCCCCGATGCGAAGCAGGTGGTCGACCCGGCCGTGCGCGCCAACATAGCCCGACTGAAGGACTACGGCTTCTCCTTCGACCTGCAACTGTTTCCGGCGCAGATGAAGGACGGCGCGCGGGTCGTTGCGGAAAACCCGGAGACGGACTTCATCCTCACCCATTGCGGCATGCTGGTCGACCGCGAGCCGCAGACGGTCTCGGCCTGGCAGGAGGGGCTGCGGCAGTTTGCCGGCATGAAGAACTTCCATGCCAAGCTCTCCGGGCTCGGCACCTTCGTCCACCGCAACGATGCCGACCTCATCGGCTTCGTCGTCGACCAGGCCGTCGAGATCCTCGGCAGCGACCACCTGATGTTCGGCTCGAACTTCCCGATCGAGAAGCTGTGGACCGACTATCCGACGCTCATAGAGACCTATCGCGAGGCCACCGGCCGGCATGATCCGGCAGCCCGGCAGAACATGCTGCGCGACGCCGCCATGCGGGTCTACCGGCCGATGTGAACGGCTGCGGACGCCGGTTCACGGGAGATCCCGTTCCGGTTCCTGGCGCATCCCGGCTGCAGGCGGATGCTGTTTCCGCCCGCAGCCGCAAAGCAGTCGGTGCATTTTACGCTGGATCGGGTTGGACTCAATGTCTCCGGTCTGCCACAAGCCCTTGAGGACGCGACTGCCGTTATCTCTAGAACGGGGTCGGGCAACCGATTGACGTCACGTTGCTGCCGCGAGATCACGCCGGCCGTCCTGCCAAGCTCGTCCGCTCGGCCCAGACGCCGCATCGCGACCCTTTTTGAGAACAGCTTTCGCTCAGAGCAGGCCGCGGCCTGCCAGGTTGCGCATCAGTTCGGCGATGCCGAAGGTCCAGGGCGGGCATTCGGTCGACAGGCGCACCGTGTTCGTCAGGGCGCCGAGTTCGGCATTGGAGATCGTCACCCGGTCGCCGATCTTGTGAGTGAAGCCCTCGCCCTTGACGTCGCGGTCCTCGACCGGGGCGAACAGCGTGCCCATGAACAGCATGAAGCCATCGGGATACTGGTGGTGGCGGCCGATCGTCTGGGCGACGAGGTCGAGCGGGTCGCGGCTGATCTCGCGCATCGTGCTCGACCCCTTGAGGACGAAGCCGTCCTCGCCCTCGATCGTGAGATCGAGATCGGCCCTGCGGACGTCGTCGATCGAATAGGTCTCATCGAACAGCCGGATGAAGGGGCCGATGGCGGCAGAGGCGTTGTTGTCCTTCGCCTTGCCGAGCAGCAGCGCCGAGCGGCCCTCGACGTCGCGCAGGTTGACGTCGTTTCCGAGCGTGGCCCCCTTCACCGTGCCGCGACCGTCCACGGCCAGCACGATCTCCGGCTCGGGGTTGTTCCATCTGGAGACCGGATGCAGGCCGACAGAGGCGCCCCAGCCGACGGCGGAGAGCACCGGCGCCTTGGTGAAGACTTCGGCGTCCGGGCCTATGCCGACCTCCAGATATTGCGACCAGACGCCCTCCTCGATCAGCGCCGCCTTGACCTTGACGGCCGCATCCGAGCCGGCCTTGAGATCGCGCAGGCTGTCGCCGATGATGGCGGTGACACGCTCGCGGATCTTCTGCGCCAGCGCCGGATTGCCGGCCGCCTTCTCCTCGATGACGCGCTCGATCATCGAGCGGGCAAAGGTGACGCCGCAGGCCTTGACCGCCTGCAGGTCGCACGGGGCGAGCAGATGGACGCGCGACAGATCGCCGGTACCTTCGACGGAATTGTCGAGCACGGCCGGAAGCGGCGCCACGACCTCGCCGGCCGCGACGCGGACATGAGCGACCGGATCGTCCATCTCCAGAAGATCGCGCATCGTCGGCGCCGCCTTGCTGGTGATGTCGACCAGCATGCCGTCACGGACGACGACGAGCGAGGGCCCTCTCCGCTCGGCGCGCCAGATGCGCCCGACAAAGGTGCCGCGACCGAATTCTCCTGCCTGCAATGCCATGCCGATCTCCTCCCGAACTGCGGCGCTATTCATGCCCGATGAAGACGGGGCGGGGCAAGGGGGTGCGTGGTCATTGGCGGTGCAACAGCCTGCCCTCTTCTCCCCTCGGGGAGAAGGTGGCCTGAAGGGCCGGATGAGGGGGCGGCAGGGCAAGGCCCCCTCATCGCCTCACTGCGTTCGGCACTTCTCCCCGGTGGGGAGAAGAGGGAATGTACCGTGCGATGGCGCGTTACGCTTTCCCCTCAATGGGGATGCTCACCCCAGCCGATCCCCCTTCTCGTCGAAGACGTGCAGGTACTTCTGTGGGAAATCGACGCGCACCGTTGGTCCCGCCGAAAGCGCCTCGCGGTCGAGGGTGAAGATCTTGAAGGGCAGGCCGTGCAGGGAGAGGTGGAGGATGATGCCGAAGCCGGTGGGCTCGACCAGGTCGACGCTCGCCTCCAGCATGCCGGTGTCGCTGATGACGACGTGTTCGGGGCGGATGCCGAGGGTGACGGTCGCGTCCGGACCGATGCCGGCACGGCTCGCGACCGGGACGACGGTGCCGTCGGAGAGGCGGATGCCGGCCCCATCGCCCGTCGTCACATAGCGCCCCTCGAGGAAATTCATGCCCGGCGAACCGATGAAGCCGGCGACGAACAGGTTGGCGGGAGTGTCGTAAAGCTCCAGCGGCGAGCCGACCTGCTGGACGACGCCGCCATGCATGGCGACGATGCGGTCGGCGAGCGTCATCGCCTCGATCTGGTCGTGGGTGACGTAGATCGAGGTGGCCTTGAGATCGGCGTGCAGCTTCTTGATCTCGGCGCGCATCTGCTCGCGCAGGCGGGCGTCGAGGTTGGAAAGCGGCTCGTCGAACAGGAACGCCTTCGGCTTGCGGACGATGGCGCGGCCCATGGCGACGCGCTGGCGCTGGCCGCCGGACAGCGCCTTCGGCCGGCGCTCCAGCAGCGGCTCCAGCCCGAGCTTGGCGGCGGCACCGCCGACGGCGCTTGCGATCTTCTCTTTCGCCGTCTTTCTGAGCCGCAGGCTGTAGCTCATGTTGTCCGCCACGCTCATGTGCGGGTAGAGCGCGTATGACTGGAACACCATGGCGATGTCGCGGTCCTTGGGCGCGAGATCGTTGACGCGGTTGCCGGAGATGCGGATGTCGCCGGAGGTCACCTCCTCGAGCCCCGCGATCATGCGCAAAAGCGTCGATTTTCCGCAGCCGGAGGGGCCGACGAGGACGATGAACTCGCCGTCCCTGATGGTGAGATCGACGCCGTGCAGGACGGGAAACGGTCCGTAGCTCTTGCGCACACTTTCGATATCGATGGAAGCCATAGCAATTGTCCCTTGGGCAATTATCCCTTGACCGCGCCGGCCGTCAGGCCCTGCACGAGGTAGCGCTGGATGAGGAGGAAGAACAGGCAGGCCGGGATCAGCGCGAGCACGCCGGCGGCCATCATCTGCCCGAAATCGACCGAGAACTTGGAGACGAAGGTCAGGAGTCCGACCGGGAAAGTCGCCGCATCGTTGCCAGAAATCAGCATCAGCGCGAACAACAGTTCGCTCCAGGCAGCGGTGAAGACGAAGCCGAGGGTGGCGGCGATGCCCGGCAGCGTCAGCGGCAGGATGATCTGGCGGAAGGCCACGAACTGGGTGGCGCCGTCGATCATCGCCGCCTCCTCCAGGTCCTTCGGGATGCCGTCGAAGAAGGACTGCATCAGGAAGGTGGCGAAGGGGACGTTGAAGGCGGAATAGACGATGACGAGACCGGTGAGGCTGTTGGTCAGGCCTAACGGCGACAGCATCTTGAAGATCGGCGCCACCAGCATGACCAGCGGAAACATCTGGGTGATCAGCATCAGCGCCACGATCCAGTACTTCGCCCGGAAGGAGAAGCGCGAGAGCGCGTAGCCGGACAGCGAGGCGAGGATGGTGACGACGACGGCGGTGGCGCCCGACACGATCAGGCTGTTCTTGAAGAAGGTCGGAAAGGCGCTGTGGGCGATGACGAAATCGAAGTGCTCGAAGGTCGTGCGCGACGGCCACATGCGCACGCCCTCGCTGTAGAGCAGGTCGTTCGGCGTCACCGAAACCTTCAACAGCCAGAACAGCGGAAACAGCGCGAAGACCACATAGACGAGGATCGCCCCGCGATGGGCGCCGATGAGGAGAAGCTTGCCGGGTCTCATGGGTTCAGCCCTTGTTCAGCATGGTCTGGCGGAGCAGCACGATCAGCATCGAATAGACCAGCAGCAACGCCAGCAGCACGAGCGCGATCGCCGAGGCATAGCCGAAATCGAGCCGCTTGAAGGCCTGGGTGAAGATGTAGCTGGCGACGATCTGGGTGCGGTCGGCCGGGCCGCCATTGGTCATGACGACGATCAGGTCGGCGAAATTGGAGATCCAGACGGTGCGCAGCAACACGGTGATCGCAATCGTCGGCGCAAGAAACGGCAGGGTGATCGACAGGAAGCGTTGCACCGGGCCGGCGCCGTCGATGCTGGCGGCCTCGTAGAGGTCGCGCGGGATCGCCTGCAGGGCGGCGAGCAGGGTGATGGCAAAGAAGGGGATGCCCCACCAGACGTTCGCCACGATCGGCCCCCACATGGCGAGATGCGGATCGGAGAGGATATTGTGCGGCTCGTCCATCAGGCCGAGCGCCACGAACCAGTGCGGCAGCGGGCCGATGACAGGGTTGAACAGCCAGGCCCAGTTGAGACCGGCGAGGAAGCTCGGCACCGCCCAGGGCAGAAAGACCAGCGCCTGGACGAGGCCGCGGCCATAGAACGGCTTGTCGAGCAGGAGCGCCAGGATCAGGCCGAAGGTAAACTGGAAGAACACCGAGGCGCCCGTCCACCACAGCGTATTGCGCAGCGCGCCGAAGAAGGCCTGGTCCTGCCCGAGCGCACGGAAATGGTCGAGCCCGACGAAGCCGCCGGAGAACGGGTTCAGCAGCTGGATGTCCCGGAAGGCATAGGAAATGCCGACGACGAGCGGCACCAGCATGACCGCGGCGATCAGGATCAGCGCCGGCGCGCTATAGAGATAGGGCTCCGACGCATCGGCAAGCCGCTTCCTGAGCGGCGGGCGATGCTTCTGGATCGGCTGGTGCATCATCGACAATCGTTCCGTTGACGTTTCTGGCCGAGGCGCCGTCCAGAAAGACGGCGCCTCGGAAGTTTCGAAGTGGAGCGCTCGGGGACAGGCCGTGGCTGTGCCCCTCATCCGCCTGCCGGCACCTTCTCCCCGCAGGCGGGGAGAAGGAACAAGCCGCAACGCTTCCGTTCCCCCTCGCCCCGTTCACGGGGAGAGGGGGCGCCGAGCGGAGCGGAGGCGGGGTGAGGGGCCGTCTGCGCCAGCGCTTGAAAGGATCAAGCCAGCTGTGAGACGCCCCACGCCCGCAGCATTCGCCGCCCGACCTACTTCTTCGCCAGGTACTTCTGCTGCGCCTTGGTCAGATACTCAGCCCACTGGTCGGCCAGTTCCTGCGGCGTGATCTCGCCGAGCAGCGCCTTCTGCGAGGTCTGGATGACAAGCGAATCCTTGAAGAAGGCGAATTCCTCGAGGTAGGTCGGCATGACCGTCGGAACGGCGTCCTTGTCCTCCAGTTCGGCGAACCAGCCCTTGAACTGCTCGCTGGCATAGAAGGGGTCCTTTTCGGCGGAGGTGTGGACCGGCAGCGCGCCGGTGCGCTTGTTCCACTCGATGTTGCCTTCCGGGCCCTCCAGCGTCTCGATCAGCTTCCAGGAAAGGTCCTTGTTCTCGCTGTTGGCCATCATCGACCATCCTGCGTAGCCGATGGTCGGGAAGGTCTTGCCATCAGGGCCCTTCGGCATGGTCATGATGCCGTAGTCCTCGGCCTTCATCCGCTCGGCGATCGCAATCAGTGCGTCCGGGTCCTGGTCGAGGAAGGCGCAAGTGCCGCTGTAGAAGCCGGCGACGATCTCGTTGAAGCCCCAGTTGACGCTGTCCTTGGGCGCATAGCCGTTCTTGTAGAGGTCGATCAGCCAGGTCAGGCCCTTGACCCAGCCCTCGCTGTTCATGGTCGAGGTACCGTCCTCGTTGAAGAACTTGTTGTCGCCGGCCATGGTGGCGCCGAACATCATCCAGCCGTTGAGCCCGCCCGGGCCGCCGCGCAGGCAGTAGCCGGACTTGCCGGGCAATGCCGAGACCTTCTTGGCGGCTTCCGCGAACTCGTCCATCGTCTTCGGCGGCTCGCCGACGCCCGCCTCTTCGAGCAGCTTCTTGTTGTAGAACATCGCCCGCAGGTAGAAGCCGTAGGGCAGCATGTAGGCGGTGTCGTTGACGTCACGGCCGAGTTCGAGCGCGCGGGACGTCAGGCCCGAGGTGTGCTCCCACTTGGAAAGGTAGGGCTCCAGGCTCTCCAGCATGCCGTTGTTGGCATAGAGCGACAGCCAGGTGTCGGGCATCTCCATGACGTCGGGGATCTCGCCGGCGGAGACCATGGTGGCGAACTTCTGGAAGGCCTCGCCCCAGGGCAGCGAGATGATCTCGACCTTTGTGCCCGGATTGGCCGCCTCGAACTTGCCGACGATCGATTTCAGCGTCTCGGTGCGCTCGGGGCTGGTAATCACCTCGACGAGCTTCAGCGTCGTGTCGGCGAGTGCCGTCCCCGACATCATCGCGGCGAACAATGTGGCAGTCAGTAGCTTCTTCATGGTCGCTCCCCTTTTGGGCTTTGGTTTAATGCTCTTTAGTCTTGGGAAGCGGCTGCGATCGCCGCCTCCAGATCACTCCACAGGGCCTCGGTTCCCTCGAGGCCGACATGGAGGCGCACGGACCGCGGATGGATGCCGAAGGGCTGCGCGGAATTGGGCTCGGCCTTCTGCTGCAGCACCACCTGCCCCGGCACGATCAGGCTCTCGTGGCCGCCCCAGCTGACGCCGAGCTTGAACAGGTTCAGCCTGTCGGCGAAGGCGCGGATGTCTATGCCCTCGCGGAAGACGAAGGAGAACAGGCCGGAGGTGCCGGTCAGGCCCGGCGGCAGGCGGTTGGCGAGTGCGGGATGCTGCACGCTTTCCACGATGTCCAGCGCCTGCAGGCGGCGGGCGATTTCGAGGCCCGAGGCCTCGTGCGCCTTCATGCGGATCGGCAGGGTGCGCAGGCCGCGCACCAGCAGCCAGGCGTCGAAGGGCGAGAGCTTGCCGCCGAGATAGGGATAAGCCTCGGCGCGGATGCGGCCGATCATCTCCTTGGAACCGGTGACGACGCCGGCGACGACGTCGCTGTGGCCGCCGAGATACTTCGAGGCCGAATGCAGAACGAGATCGACACCGAGCGACAGCGGCCGCTGGAAGACCGGGCTCGCCCAGCTGTTGTCGATGACCGAGACGATCCCGTGCCGTCTTGCGAGCGCTGCCAGCGCGCCGACGTCGTGGGCGTCCATGACCCAGCTCGTCGGGCTTTCCATGTAGAACAGCTTCGCGCCGGGCAGCGCACGCGCGACCGCCTCCTCGTCGCGACCGTCGACATAGGTCACCTCGATCTTCATCCGCTTCAGGATGGTACCGAACAGGCGGAAGGCGTCGGGGTAGACGTGCCTGACAGCGACGATGCGGTCGCCCGGCTCGACGAAGGACAGCACGGTGGAGGAAATCGCAGCCATGCCGCTGGCAAAGCCCATGGCGTCCTCGCCGCCCTCGAGCTTCGCCAGCATCTCCTCGAAGGCGCGCACAGTCGGGTTCAGCCCGCGGGTATAGATCGGCCGGACGATTTCGCCGCGATAGGCCTGCACCATTTCGTCATAGGAGGAGAAGGTGAAGAGCGAGGTCTGCACGATCGGCGGCACCACGGCCTCGAAGGCGTTGCTCTCGTCATGGGCGACGATGAGGGAGGCGAGCTCGAACGGGTCGGAGCCGTTGATCATTTTGACATTTCCTTGATGTCTTCCTCGACGACGTCGAGAATCTTGAGCGTTTCGCGCCGGGCAGCCTCGGTGTCCTGGGCTGCGATCGCGTTGAAGAGGGTGCGGTGGAACGGAAAGGAACGGCGGGCGAAATCCGGCCGATCGAAGGGTTCGTCCCAGAAGCGCTCGAACATCTCGCGCATCTGCTCCAACAACTGGCGAAACAGCGGATTGTGGGTGGCGTCGTAGATCGCGAGATGGAAGGCCAGGTCCTCCGGACCCGAGGTGCCCTTGGCGAGGTGCACCCGCTCCATCGCGTCGAGCTTCTCCTCGATCACGACGAGATCGCCGGCGGTGCGGCGGCGGGCGGCGACCATGTTGGCCTCGCACTCGATGCCGCGGCGAACCTCCAGCGTCTGTAGCAGCGCGTCGCGCAGGTGCGCCGCGTCAAAGGAGAGCGGCATGTGGATCGTTGCGGTCGTGACGGGTTTCAGCAGGTAGGTGCCGCTGCCCTTGCGGGTCTCCATGACGCCGAGCGCCTGGAAATGGCGGATGACCTCGCGGATGGTGGAACGGCCCACGGCGAGGGCCGCCATCAGTTCGCGCTCGGCCGGCAGCCGGTCGCCGGCCTTCAGGTTCGCCTGGCCGATATAGGTGGCCAGCGCCTCGGTCACCTGGCGCGCCCGATCCATCGGCGGCAACGGCATGATCGCCGGCTTGGCATCCATTCTCGCCGTCATGCGGCCTGTTCCCCGTTTCGTGTCAGCTTCTCAAATTGGTCTGACATCTGATCATTATGGAGGTGGAATATCCGGAGTCAAGGGTGCCACGAAAAATCCTGACGGCTGTGAAATCATTTCAATTTCAGATACTTGCAGTTGGAACGACCTCTGCGACCGCTCGGACCGCACCGTTGCATTCGGCACGACCGCCGGATAATCAGGTCCATCGACCGCGCGCACCGCACAGGAAGGCCGACCATGAGCATCATTGACGAACTGACGACCGCGCTGGGCCCGGATCTGGTGCTGGCTGGCACCGCGATCGGCGAGCGCTACCGGAGCGACGAGAGCCTGACGGGGCGGGTCCTGCCGCTCGCCGTCATCCGCCCGAGGACGGTCGAGGATGTCTCGGCGGCGCTGCGCATCTGCCACGCGCACGGACAGCCGGTCATCCCGCAGGGCGGATTGACCGGGCTCGCCGGCGGCGCCAATGCCGCAGGCGGCGAAATCGCCATCTCGCTGGAAAACCTTGCCGGGATCGAGGAGATCGACACGGCGGCGGGGACGATGACGGTCAGGGCCGGCACCGTGTTGGAGACCGCGCAGAACGCGGCGGCGGAGGCCGGCATGCTGCTGCCGATCGACCTCGGCGCGCGGGGGAGCTGCCAGATCGGCGGCGCCATCTCCACCAATGCCGGCGGCATCCGGGTGATCCGGCACGGCGTGACGCGCGACAACGTGCTGGGGCTGGAGGTGGTGCTTGCCGACGGCACCGTGCTGCCGATGCTGAACAAGATGACGAAGAACAACACCGGCTACGACCTGCGCCAGTTCTTCATCGGCGCGGAGGGAACACTCGGCATCGTCACCCGCGCCGTGCTGAAGCTGAAGCCGTCGACGCCCGGCCGGCAGACGGCGCTGGCGGCGCTCGAGAGCTACGAGGCGGTCGTTGCGTTCCTCAACAAGGCGCAGCGCGGACTTTCCGCCCTCTCCGCCTTCGAGGCCATGTGGAAGAGCTATGTCGATTTCAATGCGCGCGCGGCCGGGGTGAAGCTGTTTAACGCCGAGCATCCCTTCCTCGTCATCGTCGAGCAGGACGACGACGGTTCGGATGCGGCGCGCGAACGCTTCGAGGCCTTCCTCAGCGAGGCGCTCGAGGAGGAACTGATCGTCGATGCGCTGGTCGCCCAGTCGGAGAAGGACGTGCTGCGCTTCTGGTCGGTTCGCGAAGGCCACATGATGGGGCAGTTGCTGCCGTCGCTGGTCAATCTCGACGTCAGCCTGCCGATCGGCGAGATCGGGCGCTTCGCCGAAGCGTGCGAGACAGCGCTGCTGCAGCGCTTCCCCGGCGCCCATGTCTCCTTCTTCGGCCATGTCGGCGACAGCAACCTGCACATTGCCGTTTCGGTCGGCGATTCGTCGGAAGACGACCTGCATGCGGTCGACGCGATCGCCTACGATCTCGTGCAGCGCTTCAACGGCTCGATTTCCGCCGAGCACGGCATCGGCACGCTGAAGCGGCCCTATCTCGACCGTTCGCGCAGCCCGGAGGAGATCGCAACCATGCGACTGGTCAAGCAGGCGCTCGATCCGAAGGGGATCCTCAATCCCGGCAAGGTGCTCTGAGGAAAACGGGTGGCGGAGCGCCGCCGCCCGCAGGTAGGGTGCCTTTCCGTGGAACCTAAGGCCACCTGCTCCGTTTTCCAGCCCTACGGAAGGAAGGGCTCATGCCGGCACGGATATTGCTGATCGTTCTCATGGTCATGGTCGTCTCGATCCTGAGCATCGTCGTCTTGCAGCAGACGTCGGGTTCCGGCAGCAATACACAGCCGCCCGAGGGCGAACTGCTTTCGACGCCTTCGAAGATGGCGCACGAGCTCTAGCCGTTTCCACAAGACGCGGGATGGCCCCGGCGAGACGGCGCCTCCCGGTCCAACGCACAACTTTCCGCGTTCCCATCTTCGGGCGATCTCTCTAGGAATGCAGCATGCGGACGGCGCGGCGGCGCTGACCAAAGACAGACCGGCCAACATGCGAGGGTTCAGATGACCGACGGCAAGCGACGCATACTCGTGACGGGCGCGACCCGCGGGCTGGGGCTGGAGATCGCCCGTGCCTTTGCGCGGGAGGGGGCCACGGTCGCCCTCAACGGCCGCGACCGGGACCTGCTCGAGAGCCATGCGGCGCAATTGCGCGACGAGGGTCTTGCGGCCTCGGCGCTCCCCGGCGACCTCTCCGCCGATGCGGAAGGGATCGTGCGGCAGGCGGCCGAGACGCTGGGCGTCCTGGACGCGGTCGTGCATGCAGCGAGCCTGCGCGACCGCCGCTCGACCGAGGTGCTGGACGGGGCGGCCTTCGCAGCGCTTCTCGACGTGAACCTGACGGCGGCCTACCGGCTGGCGCGGGCGGCCCTGCCACTCCTGCGGCAATCGGCGGCGGGGCGGCTGATCTTCGTGACCTCGATCGCAGCGCGGATCGCGCGTGCACCGGATGCGGCCTACACCGCCTCGAAGGGCGGGCTGGAAGCCCTGACCCGCTCGCTCGCCGTCGAGTTCGGCTCGGACAACCTGACGGTCAACGCGATCGCGCCCGGCTGGTTCGTCACCGATCCGAACCGGGCCATGGCGGAAGACCCGCGCGTACAGGCCTTTGTCGACGTCCGCATACCGCTCAGGCGCTGGGGCCGGCCGGAGGAACTGGCGCCGGCCGCCCTCTTCCTCGCCTCCCCGGCCGCGAGTTTCGTCAACGGCATCACGCTAACGGTCGACGGCGGCATGTCGGCGCAGATGTGAGGCGCGGCAGGGCGGACGTCCGCCTGCCGGCTGCCCTCACGCCTTCTGGCAATAGTTTGCGGCCTTTTGCTCACCGGTCTCGAAATCACCCGGCTGGGGCGGTGCGATCGGCTTGAACAGCGAGCGGTCCGGCTTGAGGTCGAGCAGCGGCGTGCCGTCGAGGCAGTCGAGGCCGCGCACCAGCAGGGTATTGCCCTCGATCCCGTCGAGAACCACGATCGACGTGCCGATCGGATTGGGGCGGACCGGCGTGCGCAGCGAGAAGGTCCCGTGCACCTTGCCGTTGCTGGCCGGGCTCTGCAGCACGAGGTCGCGCCGCGACCGGTCCAGCCAGTAGAGCACCTCCAGCCGCTCGAACGCCTCGACGCCGGCAAGTGCGGGCACCCACGGCTCGAAGATCTCGATCCGGCACTGCGGCCCGTCGTGACGGCCCTGGCGCGGGCACAGCAGCCGCGAATCCCACGGCGTGCGGATGCGGCCGATGAAGGTCAGCCCCGCATCCACGGGTTCGGGCGGAGTGACCGCGACCTCGTTTTCCCGGATTTCGTTTTCCCGCACCATGTCGCACTCCTGTCGCCCAGGGGCGCAGGCCCGCCCCTCGTATTCCTGCGTATTCCTGTTCGCGCACTGTCGCGGGCGGGCGGGCTTTGCGCAAGCGATATATTTCTACGAACATAACACTAGCCAACAGCCTGACAGCGTTATATTCCTTGGAATATCTCGCACAACAGGAGCACGGACATGGAGTTCAAACGTCGTCATCTGGCGAAGGCCGCCCTCGCCTCCTTCGCCCTCGCCTGGCTGGGCGTCGCCGCCCTGGGCACGCAGGCGTCGGCCGCAGACAAGGTCACCGTCTTCGCGGCCGCCAGCCTGAAGAATGCCCTCAACGCCGCCAATGCGGCCTGGGCGAAGGAAAAGGCGACGGAGACGACGGTTTCCTATGCGGCAAGCTCGGCGCTCGCCAAGCAGATCGAGGCCGGCGCACCGGCCGACGTCTTCATCTCCGCCGACCTCGCCTGGATGGACTACGTGGCGGAGAAGAAGCTGATCAAGGACGACACGCGCTCGAACCTGCTCGGCAACCGCATCGTGCTCGTCGCCCCGAAGGATGCAGCCCAGCCGGTCGAGATCAAGGAAGGCTTCGACCTTTCCGCCCTCGTCGGCGACGGCAAGCTCGCCATGGGTGCGGTCGATAGCGTGCCGGCCGGCAAGTACGGCAAGGCAGCCCTGGAGAAGCTCGGCGCCTGGTCATCCGTCGAGAGCAAGGTCGCCGGCGCCGAAAGCGTGCGCGCGGCGCTGGCGCTGGTCTCCCGCGGCGAGGCGCCCTATGGCATCGTCTACCAGACGGACGCCGCAGCCGACCCGGGTGTCGCGGTCGTCGGCACCTTCCCCGAAGACAGCCATCCGCCGATCATCTACCCGGTCGCGATCCTGACGGAATCGAAGAGCGCCGACGCTGCCGCCTATCTCGACTTCCTGAAGTCGGACGCGGCGGCCCCCTTCTTCACCGAACAGGGCTTCACCATCCTGAAGTGATCCCGCATCCTTGCCGCGCCGCGCGCCCTTCCCGGCGCGCGGCGTTTTCTTTAGGGATATGGCGCTATCCTGCCCGTCATTCCGAATTCCGGCCGAACGCCTAGGCCACCCCGCAAGATCGTGAGTTGACCCGAATTGGACTGGCTGACCCTGAGTGAAGAGGAACTGACGGCGATCCGGCTGAGCCTGCTGGTGTCCACCGTCGCGGTCGCCGCCAGCCTGCCCTTCGGCATCCTCGTGGCACTCGCGCTATCGCGCGGCCGCTTCGTCGGCAAGTCCGTCCTCAACGGCATCGTCCACCTGCCGCTGATCCTGCCGCCCGTCGTCACCGGCTTCCTGCTCCTGATCCTGTTCGGCCGCAAGGGGCCGATCGGCGCCTTCCTCGACCAGTATCTCGGCATCGTCTTCTCGTTCCGCTGGACGGGGGCAGCACTCGCCTGCGCGGTGATGGGCTTTCCCCTGCTGGTCCGCTCGATCCGGCTCTCGCTCGATGCCGTCGACCGCAAGCTGGAGGACGCCGCCGGCACGCTCGGGGCCAGCCCTATCTGGGTGTTCCTCACCGTCACCCTGCCGCTGATCCTGCCCGGAGTGATCGCCGGGATGATCCTGTCCTTCGCCAAGTCGATGGGAGAATTCGGCGCGACGATCACCTTCGTCTCCAACATCCCCGGCGAGACGCAGACGCTGTCGGCGGCGATCTACACCTTCACCCAGGTGCCAGGCGGCGACCTCGGCGCGATGCGGCTGACGATCGTCGCGATCGTGATCTCGATGGCGGCCCTGCTCGCCTCCGAGTTCATGGCGCACATGATCGGCAAGCGGGTGAACTTCGAATGACGCTCTCCGTCCATGTCCGCCACCGGTTCGGCGATTTTCATCTCGATGCCGGCTTCGAGGCGGAGGGGGGCGTGACCGCGCTGTTCGGCCGCTCCGGCTCAGGCAAGACCTCGCTCGTGCGCGCGATCGCCGGCCTGATCCGCCCGGACGAAGGCCGCATCGCGCTGGACGGTGACGTTCTGGTCGACAGGAAGCGGGGCCTCTTCGTGCCGAAGCACCGGCGCCGCTTCGGCTACGTCTTCCAGGAGGCGCGGCTGTTCCCGCACCTGACCGTCAAGGGCAACCTGACCTACGGCCGCTGGTTCGCGCCGCGCGACGCCGTGCCCGAGCGCTTCGACCGGGTTGTCGACCTTCTCGGCATCGGCCATCTTATGGAACGGCGGCCAGCCAACCTTTCAGGCGGCGAGCGCCAGCGCGTCGCGATCGGCCGGGCGCTGCTCTCCGCGCCGCGACTGCTTCTGATGGACGAGCCGCTCGCAGCCCTCGACGAGGAGCGCAAGGCCGAGATCCTGCCCTATCTGGAACGGCTGCGTGACGAGACGAACGTACCGATCGTCTATGTCAGCCATGCCGTCCACGAGGTGGCGCAGCTTGCCGACCGGGTGGTGGTGCTGCGCGACGGCAGGGTCGAGGCGATCGGTCCGGTCTCCGAGGTGCTGAGCCGCCCCGGCCTGCCGACTGCCGCCAATCGCCGCGAGGCCGGCAGCGTGGTCGCGGGCGTGGTCGAGGCCTTCGATCCGCCGCACCGGCTGGCGACGGTGCGGCTCAAGGGCAACACGATCCATGTGCCGAACGCCACCGTCGAGGCCGGCAAGACGGTGCGGCTGCATATCCCCGCCCGCGACGTGATGCTCGCCACCAGCCGGCCGGAAGGCATCAGCGCACTGAACATCCTGGAAGGCACGATCGAGGCGATCGCTGCCGACGACGAGGGCATGATCACCGTCCGGATCAATTGCGGCGGCGACATCGTCCACGCCCGGGTGACGGCGCTCTCCGGCGAGCGGCTCGCCCTTCACCCCGGCAAGACCGTCTTCGCCGTCGTCAAGACGGTCGCGCTCGACCCTCGCTAGCCTCGGCCTGCCGTTTATGGAGGTCAGACGAGAGGTTGGCGCGCAGCCAGTCGAGATCGTCGCCGATCGCGGCCCTCGCCTTGGCCTCCATCGCCCGGAACCGGGCCAGCAGTTCCTCGCCGAAGGCCGTGACGACCGCGCCGCCGCCCTGCCGGCCGCCACGCTGGGATTCCACGACCGGGCTGGCAAACATGCGGTTCATCATGTCGACGAGGAGCCAGGCGCGACGGTAGGACATATCCATCGACCGGCCGGCGGCCGAGATCGAACCCGTCTCCCGGATCCGGGCCAGAAGCATCATCTTGCCGCGCCCGAGCCGGTCCTCGCGCGAGAAATCGATCCGCAGATTGACGGCTATGTCGTCCGGCGCGCCCATCGTCATCGCTTCCCTTCCCTTCGCCCTTCCATCCCCGCCAAGGCGCGTCGCGCGCTCCGGCCCTTGAAACTGCGCGTGTCGCGGCCGCAGAACCGCAGCATAGTTTTGCGCACGGCGCCGACAATCCGATTCGACCGCGGATCAGACTTGCGCCATCGCCGCCCGCAAGCCAAGAGTGCGCCTTGCGGAAACGGAGGCGGCTTGCGGAATGGCACAGGACGAGATCGCGGTGATCGGCGGCGGGCCAGCGGGCCTTGCGGCCGCCGAGGTGCTGTCGGCAGCGGGGCGGCCGGTCGCCGTCTACGAGGCGATGCCGACGGTCGCGCGCAAGTTCCTGCTCGCCGGAAAATCCGGCCTCAACATCACCCATTCCGAGCCTTTCCCCCGCTTCGCCGCACGTTTCGGCACCGCGTCCGGACGGCTCGGGCCGGCGCTTGAAGCGTTCACGCCGGCGGACGTGCGCGACTGGGCGGCCGGGCTCGGCGTCGAGACCTTCGTCGGCACCTCCGGCCGGGTCTTTCCGACGGCGATGAAGGCCTCGCCACTGCTGCGCTCGTGGCTGCGCCGGCTGGAGCAGCAGGGCGTGACGATCCATACGCGCCATCGCTGGATCGGCTTCGACGGCGAGGCGGTCGTCTTCGAGACGCAGGAGGGGCGCAGGACTGTCTCCTGCCGTGCTGTGCTGCTTGCGCTTGGCGGCGCGAGCTGGCCGCGGCTCGGCTCGGACGCTTCGTGGGTGGAAACGCTGCGCGGGCGGGGCGTGCCCGTCACCGCCTTCCGCCCCGCCAATTGCGGCTTCGACGTCGCCTGGAGCGAGGGCTTCGTCGAGCGTTACGCCGGCGAACCGCTCAAGGGAACGACCGCGACGTCCGATGCCGGCACCTTTCCCGGCGAATTCGTCGTCTCCCGGCACGGGATCGAGGGCAGCCTCGTCTATGCGCATGCCGCAGCGCTCCGCGACCGGATCGAGGCGGATGGGGCGGCAAGCCTCGTCCTCGACCTCGCGCCGGGACGGGAGGCGGCCCGCATCGCGCGCGACCTCGCACGGCAGGGCACCAAGGCCAGCCTCGCCAACCGGCTGCGCAAGGGCGCAAGCCTTGCCGGCGTCAAGGCCGGCCTCCTGCGCGAACTCGTGCCCGATGCCGGGCGATACGCGCCCGACGAGCTGGCGCGGCTCATCAAGGCGCTGCCGGTGCCGCTGCTGCGCCTGCGGCCCATCGCCGAGGCGATCTCGTCTGCCGGGGGGATCAGTTGGAGCGGGATCGACGGAAACTTCATGCTGGACGCCATGCCGGGCGTCTTTGCGGCCGGCGAAATGCTCGACTGGGAGGCGCCGACGGGCGGCTATCTGCTGACCGCCTGCCTCGCCACCGGCCGCGCCGCGGCGCGCGGCCTCTCGCACTGGCTCGAAAACACAGCCTAGGGTAGATCCACGCCGGCGCGGAGACTTCGGTGGTGCGCGCCGGCAAGAATATCCGCCCCGCGCCGAAATCCATCGGCATCATTTTCCTTGGCTTGCCGCAGTCGAACGTCCCGTCTCTTTCTCATCGCGGGACAGCCAAATTGTATTGTTATGACACATAGCGTACTTAACAAGAAATTAATTCGGATTTAAACCTGCGGTAATTAGTGTTACAAATAGAACCAGCACATGCTGGGGCCATCCGTGACTGAAGAAGACAACACGACCACCTTTGCGGGCAATCGCGTCCTTGCCTCATTGCGGCCGGACGTTCGCGATTTCCTGCTTGAACGGGGCGACATACGCCCGATACTTGCGGGCGATACCGTTTTCGACGACGGCGCGCCGCTGACCCATATCGTCTTCCCGCTGGAGGGGGTGATATCCTACGTCACCGACATCGCCAGCGGCAGGCATGTGGAGAAGGCCTCGCTCGGGTGCGAGGGCGCGCTCGGGCTGGCCGTGGTGCTCGGCGGCGGCAAGGCGCTCGGCCGCTCCGTCGTGCAGGTGCCCGGCCGGGCGCTGTGGATCGCGGTGGCCGAATTCGAGCAGGCGCTCCACCGGTTCGAGGGGATGCGGGCGGCGATGTACGGCTATGTCCGCGCCTTCATCGAGCAACTGATGGAACAGGCCGCCTGCAACAGCCGGCACACGGCCGAGCAGCGCGTCTCGCGGTGGCTGCTGCAGGCGCACGACCGGATGGCGGGCGACGAGTTCCACATCACCCAGGAGGCTGTGTCGCAACTGCTGGCGCTGCGGCGGGCGACGGTCAACGCCGTCTGCACCGACCTGATGAATGCCGGCGCCATCGCCTACAACCGCGGCCGCCTGACCGTGCGCAACCGCCATCTCCTGCACGGGCGCAGCTGCTGCTGCTACGACCGGATGCGGCGCGCCATCGAGGCGTGACGACGGCCCAGGCCTGCGGGTACTGTGCGATCAGAAGCCGCTGACCAGTTCTATCTTCGAGCCGTCGGTGAAGCGCGACAGGCGGAAATCCCTCGGGTCCACGATCGGGGTGTCGCCGGTGACGAGGTCGGCCATCAGCTGCCCCGCGCCCGGGCCGATGCCGAAGCCGTGGCCGGAAAAGCCGGTGGCGATGTGGAAGCCGGGGATACTGTCGACGGCGGAGATCACCGGCACCGCATCGGGGGTGACGTCGATCATACCGCCCCAGCGCTGCGCGACCTGCGCCTTTTCGAACACCGGGAAGGCGCGCCGCAGGTTGGCGAGCGCGTTGTCCGCCATCTTCCGCGACGGCACCGGATCGAGGACGCGGCAATATTCGAACGGGCTCGGCTCGTCCAGCGCCCAGCCGTTTGCAATCCGCGCCTCGTCGAAGAAGCGCCAGCCGGCGCGGAACTTCAGGGAGCGCCATTCCTTCTTCAGGGCAGGGATGAAATCGCGGGCGAAACGGAAGGACTTCGGCACGATGTCGACGATGTTCTCGTGGCCGGAGGCGACCGTGTAGCCGCCGTCCTGGCGCTTGCGGAAGGCGAAGCCGGTGGCCCACATCGTCTGTTCGGGCGCGCCTTCCAGCGGCCTGGTCCGAATGACGGAGTTCAACACTTTCAGCTGCGGCAGGTGGATGCCGAGCGTGCCGGCGAACAGGCTGGACCAGGCGCCGCCGGCGAGCACGACCGCCCTGCAGGCGATGGCGCCGCGCTCGGTGACGACGCCGCAGACCGCGCCCGCAGCCGTCTCGATGCCGCGCACCGCGCATTCGGTGAGGATGGCAGCCCCGCTCGCCCTCGCCGCCTCGGCGATGGCGGGGGCCGCCTTCTGCGGCTCGGCGCGGGCATCGGTCGGCGTATAGAGCGCGCCCTTCAGCTTCATCGTCGTGCCCGGATACATCGCGCTGAACTCGGCGCCGCCCAGCATGCGCGCCTCGATGTCATAGCCATCGAGGTTGTTGATCCAGCGGCTGTGGTCGGCAAATTCCTGCTCGGTCGAGGAGGTGAAGATGATGCCGGCGCGCTTGAAGCCGGTGTCGCGACCGGTGCGCCGGTCGAGCGTGTCCCAGATCTGCAGCGATTGCGCCATCAGCGGCACCTCGCGCGGGTCGCGGCAGGCGATCCGGACCCAGCCCCAGTTACGGCTCGACTGTTCCTGCGCGATCCCGCCCTTCTCGCACAGGGCGACGCGCAGGCCCCGCTCGGAAAGCTCCAGCGCCGTCGAGGCGCCGATGATGCCGCCGCCGATCACGACGACATCGACCTCCTTCGGCAGTTCGGGATCACCGTGGACGGGCACGACATAGGGACCGGGCATGTTGGGGAGGTTCTCCGGGCAGGCTTGCGGATGGGAAGGCGATGGTCGCTCGTCCCGCAGTCAGGGCGCGATGTCAAGCTGCGATGGCGGAGTGACGGAGCGGCAGTGGCGCATGAACGCTCGCGGCCGCGCGCCGGAGTGGGAAAACCCGGCAAGAAACGTGCAGGACCGCAAGCCCTGCATGGCGAGATGGCCGGGCCCGGCCCGGCCATGCTTCTGTCATTGCAATACGGCCCGGGTTCCGCCCCTGAGCCTTGAAGTCAGGCCTTGAACGACGGCGCTCCGGGGGCGGAAAGGCCGTCGTTGCGGCGCAGCTTGCGCAACTGTTCCACGAGCGTGCGGACGCCCGCGGCCCGGGCGGCCGAGCGTTCTGAGCTGCCGGCGATCGTCGCGAGCACGCTCTCCGCCTCGTCGGCGGACACGACGCCGCGCATGGCAAGGTCGCCGATGAGATTGACCAGGGCGCTCTCCACCGCCAGCGACCGCCGCTCCACCTCGTTCTGGTTCGATTTTTCATGCATCTGCCTTGTCTCCTTGCATCGCTAGGTCAACGGCATGTTGCAGCAATGGTTCCGCCCGTTTTTTTTTCAATGCCGGGCGGCGGCGGACATGCAGATGGAGGCGGCGCGGAGAGAGTGGCTGTCAGGGGGGACTTCAGGGGGCCGGCGCGCGCGCTGGAGGGGCCGTTCCCGAACGATGCACGGGGCCGGGGTGCGCATAAATGTCGCAGGCCGAATCAATCTTTCCGACGCTGTTGGCAAGGTCGGAAAAGACGTGTTGAATGCTCTTCATGGCCGTTCGCACTGAGTCTCTGCTCAAGAACCCTGGCTGCCAGAAAAGCTTCGCCTCCGACGAGACGGACGCCTTGGTCCCTGCGACCTCCGATCACACAATTCACCCGGAATGCCAATTATGTGAAAGGAACATTCATCCATGAAATCCGTTTTCCTGTATAATGATTCCACAGGCATTGATTCCATCCGACTTCAGCCGGTTGTCTCGGGAGACAAACATGCAAAGGGGTGAATCCGACGTCTTCAATCTGTTCTCGGAGATCTACTCCAGCACTGCGCGCGAGGAGATGTCTCTTCAGGAATATCTCCTAGCGTGCAGAGATGACAAAAGCATGTACGCCACCGCCCAGGAGCGGATGGTGGAAGCGATCGGCGAGCCCACCCTGATCGATACCAGCGCCGACGAACGGCTCGGGCGCATCTACTCCAACCGCACCATCAAGATCTATCCGGCGTTCTCCGAGTTCTACGGCATGGAGGACACGATCGAGCGGATCGTCGGCTACTTCCGCTATGCGGCGCAGGGGCTGGAGGAACGCAAGCAGATCCTCTACCTGCTCGGCCCGGTCGGCGGCGGCAAGTCTTCGCTCGCCGAACGGCTGAAGAAGCTGATGGAAGTGAAGCCGATCTACACGCTGATGGTGGACGGCAAGGTCAGCCCCATCTTCGAAAGCCCACTCGGCCTGTTCCATCCCGAGCGCATGGCCGACCTTCTGGAAGACAAGTACGGCATCGGCCGGCGACGCCTCACCGGGCTGATCTCGCCCTGGGCCGCCAAGCGGCTCGATGAGGTCGGCGGCGACATCTCTAAGTTCAGCGTCGTCAAGATGCTGCCGTCGCGGCTGCGCCAGATCGCGATCGCCAAGACGGAACCGGGCGACGAGAACAACCAGGACGTCTCCTCGCTGGTCGGCAAGGTGGACATCCGCCAGCTGGAAAACTACAGCCAGGCCGATCCGGACGCCTATTCCTACTCCGGCGGCCTGAACCGGACGACGCAGGGCCTGCTCGAGTTCGTCGAGATGTTCAAGGCGCCGATCAAGGTGCTGCATCCGCTGCTGACGGCGACCCAGGAAGGCAACTACAACGGCACGGAGAATTTCGGCGCCTTCCCCTACCAGGGCATCGTGCTGGCGCATTCCAACGAATCCGAGTGGCTGCAGTTCAAGAACAACAAGAACAACGAGGCCTTCCTCGACCGCATCCTCGTGGTCAAGGTGCCCTACTGCCTGCGCGTCACCGAGGAACGGCAGATCTACGAGAAGCTGCTGCGCGAAAGCGAGCTCGCCAAGAACCCGTGCGCGCCGGAGGTGCTGGAAACGCTCAGCCGCTTCACCGTCTCGACAAGGCTTGCCGTGCACGAGAATTCCTCGCTCTACACCAAGATGCGGGTCTATGACGGCGAGAACCTGAAGGACGTCGATCCCAAGGCGAAGTCCGTGCAGGAGTACCGCGACGCCGCCGGCGTCGACGAGGGCATGACCGGGGTCAGCACCCGCTTCGCCTTCAAGGTGCTGTCGGAAACCTTCAACTACGACACGAAGGAAGTGGCCGCCGATCCGGTGCACCTGATGTACATCCTCGAACAGGCGATCCGGCGCGAGCAATATCCCAAGGAGACCGAGGCCGCCTATCTCGACTTCATCCGCTCCGAGCTTGCCAGCCGCTATGCCGAGTTCATCGGCCACGAGATCCAGAAGGCCTATCTGGAATCCTACAGCGAGTACGGCCAGAACCTGTTCGACCGCTACATCGCCTATGCCGATGCTTGGCTGGAGGATCAGGACTTCAAGGATCCCGACACCGGCCAGATCCTCAACCGGCAGATCCTCGACAGCGAGCTGTCGCAGATCGAGAAGCCCGCCGGCATCGCCAACCCGAAGGACTTCCGCAACGAGGTGGTGAAGTTCACGCTCAGGGCGCGGGCGAAGAACAGCGGCCGCAACCCATCCTGGACCAGCTACGAGAAGCTGCGCGAGGTGATCGAGAAGCGGATGTTCGGCCAGGTGGAGGATCTCCTGCCGGTGATCAGCTTCGGCTCGAAGAAGGACAGCGCCACCGAAAAGCAGCACGCCGAATTCATCAGCCGCATGATCGAGCGCGGCTATACCAAGCGGCAGGTCCGCCGGCTGGTCGACTGGTACATGCGCGTCAACAAGGCCGGCTGACGCTTCAGCGAGCGGTCCGGGGGTGCATGCCATCCCCTGCCCGCGACCGGTATGCACTCCACCCGGAGGGACCTCGGAGATGGCGGCAATCCTCGCCGGCGCAGATGGCCGTCGCAGCATGGTGGCCGGGCAGGCACCTCCCTCCCAACCCGCCATAAATTGCCTCAAATGGCGGTCCACTGTGCGATGGCAGCAGCATGAATGACAACCATCATCCGGGGCGCTGAGGCATGCCGAATTTCATCGACCGGCGTCTGAATCCGAAAGACAAGAGCATCGGCAACCGGCAGCGCTTCCTGAAACGGGCGCGCGAGGAACTGAAACGTGCCGTCAAGGAACAGGTGAAGTCGATCGGGATCGCCGATGTCGGCGGCGGGCAGAACGTCTCGATGCCGACGCGCGGAGTGGGCGAGCCGACCTTCCAGCCGGCCGGCGACACCGGCGACCGGGAACGGGTGCTTCCCGGCAACCGCGAGTTCTCGCCGGGCGACCGGCTGCGCAAGCCGCAGGGCGGCGCCGGCGGCAAGGGCGGCGCCGGCACGGGCGAGGACGAGGACGACTTCCAGTTCTCGCTGTCGCAGGACGAGGTGCTGGACCTGTTCTTCGAGGACCTCGAACTGCCCGACATGGTCAAGCTCTCGCTCAAGGAGACACTGACCTTCAAGCCGCGGCGCGCGGGCTATGCGGTGACGGGATCGCCGACCAACATCAACGTCGGCAAGACCATGCGCAACAGCCATGGCCGGCGCATCGCGCTGAGAAGACCGAAGCAGGCCGAGGTCGACGCGCTCGCAGCCGAGATCGCAGAGCTGGAGAAGAAGGCCAGGCCGGGGCCGAAGGACAAGGAGCGGCTCGCCATGCTGCAGGCGGAGCTGGACTGGCTGGAGCGGCGCCGCCGCCGCGTCCCCTTCATCGATACGGTCGACATCCGCTTCAACCGCTTCGAGCAGCAGCCGCTTCCCAATGCCAGCGCGGTGATGTTCTGCCTGATGGACGTCTCCGCCTCGATGGGCGAACGCGAGAAGGACCTCGCCAAGCGCTTCTTCGTGCTGCTGCATATGTTCCTCAGGCGCCGCTACGAGCGCATCGAGATCGTCTTCATCCGCCACACCGACGAGGCGCGGGAGGTCGACGAGGAGACCTTCTTCTACTCGACCCAGAGCGGTGGCACGATGGTGTCGACCGCGCTGGAGGAGATGCTGCGGGTGATCGAGGCGCGCTATCCGGCGAGCGAGTGGAACATCTATGCCGCCCAGGCTTCCGACGGCGACAACATCTCCGGCGATTCCGACCGCTGCGTGGCGCTCTTGTCGACGGTGATGAAGTACTGCCAGTACTACGCCTATGTGGAGATCATCGACGAGCGCGAGAGCGAAATCTTCGCACGCACCGACAACGGTACTTCGCTCTGGCGCGCCTACCGGACGGTCGACGGCGACTGGCCGAATTTCCAGATGACCCGCATCGCCAAGCCCGGCGACATCTACCCGGTCTTCCGCAAGCTCTTCGCCAAGCAGCCGACGCTGCGCCAGCCGCGCAAGTAGAAGGAACCGTCATGAAGAGCTCCGGCAAGCTGCTGTTCGACGGGTCCGACTGGAATTTCGACACGCTGTCGAGGACCTATGACGCGATCGAGGAGATCGCGCTCGGCGAACTGAAGCTCGACATCTACCCGAACCAGATGGAGATCATCTCGTCGGAGCAGATGCTGGACGCCTATTCGTCCGTCGGCATGCCGCTGATGTACCAGCACTGGTCGTTCGGCAAGCGCTTCGTGTTCGAGGACCACCTCTACCGCAAGGGCCGCCGCGGGCTTGCCTACGAACTGGTCATCAACTCCAATCCCTGCATCGTCTACCTGATGGAGGAGAACACGATGGCGATGCAGGCGCTGGTGACCGCGCATGCCGCCTTCGGCCACAATCATTTTTTCAAGAACAACTACCTGTTCCGGCAATGGACCGACGCCAGCGCGATCCTGAGCTACATGGAGTTCGCCAAGAAATACATCACCCGGTGCGAGGAGCGGCACGGGACGACCGCCGTCGAGGCGATCCTGGATTCGGCCCATGCGATCATGGACCAGGGCGTGTTCCGCTATCGCCGGCCGCCGCGGCTGTCCTCGGAGAAGGAACGCGAGCGGGCGCGCGAGCGGCTGGAATACGAGGAGCAGACCTTCAACGACCTGTGGCGCACGCTGCCGACGTCGGGATCACCGAAAGAGAGGGCAGAGGCCGAGCGCGACGCCTCGGAGCGCAAGAAGGCGCTGAACCTGCCAGAAGAGAACCTGCTCTATTTCCTGGAGAAGACGAGCCTGATCCTGGAGCCGTGGCAGCGGGAACTCCTGCGCATCGTGCGCGTGATCGCGCAGTATTTCTATCCGCAGCGGCAGACCAAGGTCATGAACGAGGGCTGCGCCACCTTCACGCACCATACGATCATGAACCGGATGTTCGAGAAGGACCTTGTCAGCGAAGGCACGATGCTGGAGGTGCTGCACAGCCATGCCAACGTGGTGTTCCAGCCCGGCTTCGACGATCCCCGCTACCACGGCATGAACCCCTATGCGCTGGGGTTCGCAATGATGCAGGACATCCAGCGGATCTGCACGGAGCCGACCGCGGAAGACAGGGACTGGTTCCCCGAGATCGCCGGCAATGGCGACTGGCGCGCCACGCTTCTCGACGCCTGGGCGAACCACCGCGACGAATCCTTCATTCTGCAGTATCTGAGCCCGGCGCTGATCCGAAAGTTCCGGCTGTTTTTGCTGACCGACAGCTCGGGCGACAACTATCTCGAGGTCGCCTCGATCCACAACGAACGCGGCTACCAGAGCGTTCGCGCAGCGCTCGCCCGCGGCTACGACATCGGCGCCAACCAGCAGGACATCCAGGTGGTCGACGTGGACCTCCTCGGCGACCGGCAGCTCCGGCTGCAGCACAACGTCAAGAACGGTGTGCTGCTGGAGGAAGCCAGCCGCGACGCAACGCTGCGCCACGTCCGCCACCTCTGGGGCTACGACGTCAGCCTCGTGGGCGTGGACGCCGAGAGCGGCGAAGAGCTCTACGAATGCTCCACGGACGGCGACATGATCTAAAACGTATCGCGATCCTTGGGATTCGCTCTGCACGCTTCAGGCCTTTGTTTTCACGCATGTCGTCGTCGCAAGACCGCTGCACATGTTTGCGCGACATGCTCTGGCTGGAGCAGCCGCCCGTTCCGGCTATTCGGCGGCGTTGCGCGTCTCGATCTCGACCTCGACGTCGTAGGAATAGCCGTCCAGCATGCCGTAGGCCTGCTCGATATCCTTGATCTGCGCCTCGGCCTTCTCGATCGCATCGGCGATCGCCTCGCTGCGGGCGCGCAGCATGCTGCCGAACACGTCCGTGGACGGGCGCTTGCCGACGCGGTCCATGTGGTTGCGGATGCGGGCGCGGTGTCGTTCCATCTCCATGATGTGGAAGCGCGCATTGACGATCTCGTTCGTCAGCTTGCGCCGGATGGTGGCGATCGGGTCGAAGCTGCCGGGCTCGCGCTCGTCGAGGATCACCTCGTTGATCAGCTTCTCCAGCACCATCAGGCCCTTGAGGTCCTTGGTATCGGCGAGTTCGGGATCGTAGCCGGTATCGTCATAGACCTTGCGGCGGACGGGATCGAGCAGGAGTTCGTAGGCCGCCTTCAGCCGCGCGAAGGTATCGACGTCGCCGCCGGAATCGGGATGGGCGGTCTTGGCGCGGCGGCGATAGGCGGCCTTGATGGAGGCCGTGTTGGCGTCGCGCGCGACACCGATGATGTCATAGGGATCGATCACAGTTTCACCCGTCTTCGGCAAGTTCGATGAAGAACCGGCCCTCTCCTAAAGGCTGGCGGCGCCCGCCTCAACCCCGCAGAAGGCGTCATGCCCACTTCCTTGCGCCGTCATGTATCGGCGGCGAGAATCATAGCCGAAATCCGACATTCCTATGTTCTCACGGCGGGGGGAGCGCGACAATCGCACGCTCATCCACGGAATTCGGTGGCGTGACACCGAACGTCCGGGATCCCGCGACGTCGGCGTTGTCTCAGTGGGGGCGCATGCCCTGATCGCGCATGTCGCCGAGCGCGCGAACGGCATCGCGCTGGCCGGTCGCGGCAAGGGCCTCGAAGATCCGCCTCGCATCGCCCGTGCGGTTCAGGCCCTTGTAGGCATAGCCGCGCAGGACCATGAGATCGGCGCGCTCGGTGCGCAACTGCGCCAACTGGTCGAGGAAGAGGATGGTCTCGCGGAAGCGGCCGGCGTCGAAGGCGGCGACGGCGCGGTTCGACAGGATGGCCGCCTGCAGCTCCACCGCGCGTTCGCGCGGCTGCTTCGCCCTGGTCGCGGCGACGGCGGCCTCCCTGAAGAGATCGGCGCGGATATAGGCGAGGCTCTGGCCATAGGCCGCGTCGCGCCGCACGTCCGGCACCGTCGTACGCAGGGCCGCGTCGAAGGCGGCGGCGGCTTCGAGCGGGCGGTTCAGGTCCATCAGGCACCAGCCGCGCGCAAGGGCCGCGGCGGGCGGCAGCGTCTGCGGATCGAGGGTCGTCCTGCAGCCGGCGACGGTGCGGACACGCGCGGATTGGCGGTCGCGGCGAACCGCGCGCTCCTCGCCGGCGGGGCGAACATAGGTCACCGGCGCATCATGGGCCGCGCCGCGCGGCTCGCCGGTCGCCGCCGCCTGCGGCCGGGCCGCGATCCCTGCGGCGCGACCGTCCCGTGTCCGCGGTTCCTGCTCGCCCACGCGCGCGATGCGCTCCGAGCGGCCCTGCCACAGCGCCTGCACGGCGCGCATCCCCGTCAGGTCCCGCAGCCTCAGCCGGGCGACGGCAAGGCCGTAGGCGGAGGGCTCGTCGTCCTCCTTCCAGTTCAGCGCCGACAGGAACCATTGCTCCGCCGTCTTCGGCTGGTCGAAGGCGAGCGCATACCAGCCGAACTGCTGGGCGCTGGCCGGGTCCTTCTCCTTCAGGGTCGCAGCCGCCATCCGCTGGAGCACGTCGGCCGCGATGGCGACCGGCGGGTCGAGGGCAAGCGTGTTGGCGACGGCGGCGAGATAGGTGGCCTTCGTCTCGTCGGAGGTGTCGTACCAGCGATGCATGACCTCTTCGGCTTCCAGCGGCATCTTCCGGTCGATCAGCGCCAGCGCCAGGCCCTGCGAGGCGGAGGCCGTGTCCTCGATACCGCGCGCCTTGCGGAACCAGCGCTCGGCCGTCGGCATGTCGTCTCGCCGCAGCGCATACCAGCCGAGCAGCAGCGCATCCGAGGAAAGGCCCTCGCGCTCCACCAGCCGTTCGACGCGCTGGATGTAGGGCACGGCGACGGCGAGCTTTCCGTCCTCGTCGCCGGCCGCGACGAACCGGCGGGCGAGATCGTCGCGGATGCTCTCGAATTCGCGCGTGCCGTCGGGAAGGGTTTTCTCGAAACCGAGCAGTTCCTGCATGTCGGCATAGCCAAGCAGGGCAGCGGCCTTCTGGATGGTCGCGATGCGCTCGGGCTGGTTGGCGCAATTGCGCAGCACGTAGGCATAGGCATCGCGGGCGCGCATTGTGCGGTCGGTGCCCGCAAACGCCTCGGCCACGCGCCAGAGGATATCGACGTCGCTGCAGGTCAAAAGGCTCGGCGTGTCCGCGGCGAGGCCGACCGCCTCGGCAAACCGCTTGGCATCCGATGCCGCGATCAGCCGGCTGCGCCGCTCGGCGATGGCGAGCCGGTCCAAAAGGTCGGCCGGCGGCGTCCAGCCGGGTTCGCGCGCCTGCCGGTCAGCGATGGCGGCGCGGACGTCGGCATAGCGCGCCTCGGAATAGAGCTGCCACATACGCTCCAGTTGCTCGTCGGCGTTCTGCGGCACGGCCAGCGGATCGCGCGGCGGCGTCCAGTTCGGATAGAGCGCGCGGAGCCGGGCGATCTCGGCCTGGAGGCGGGCGGTATCGCCCTTGCTGGCGAAATAACGAAGGGCGCTCTCGTCGACGACGGGCGCGGACGGGCCGGTCGCGGGTACCGGTTGCTGCGGGGTCTGTGCCTGGTTCTGTGCCTGATCCTGGACCTGCGCCTGCGCATGCACGACCGGCTGTGCCGCCGTCGCCTGCGGCCGGGACCGCTCCTGCGGCTGATGCCGGGCCACCTGTGTTTCGCCGACCCTGCCGGTGCGCGACGATCCGGCCGCTGCGGCACCGTCCGGGACCACCGAGGCGGTCTGGTTCATCCTATCGATGGCCTGGTCGAACAGATGGATCTCCGGCCTCAGCACGCCGACGACGCTGCTTGCCGCCGCTCCCACACATGCGATCGCCAGAACTACGGATCTCATCGTGATACCGGTCTCCACCTGGGGCGTCCGCGACGGGGCATCGCCCCCGCGACGTTTCGCGTGCCGGCGGCGCGCGATTCCACCGGCGGGCGAGATATCGACAAAGCCAGACTATGGTTAACGATCGGTAAAGACGGCCCCTTCGCCACGCCTATCTGCCCTTTCCGAAACGGCCGAGCAGCGAGAAGGTGACGAGCCCCAGCAGGACGGACAGGCAGGCCAGCAGCACCGCATAGGAGAGAATGTTGGTCGACAGCCAGTTCGCGGCGATCAGCCGGTAGTTCCAGAAGGAGAACGGCTGCGTCGGCAGAAAATCGACGCGGGTCACCGGCCGCGATTCCATGGGGGTATCGCCGATGCCGAAGAGCGTCAGCGAGCCGGAGAGACGCTCCCAGTTCGCATTGCGGGTCAGCGTGGCGGCCCCGCTCTGCAGCTTTTCGGGCGTCGGCGCGGTGAGCACGAGCCAGGCGCCGCCGCCGGACGGACCGATGCCCTGCGCCATCACCACGTTGGCGGTATCGGGCGGCACGAACATCGCCTCTTCGCCCGGTCGGAACCGCAGCGAGCCCAGCGAGATGTCGAAGGTCCGGTCGAGCCATTCGCTGACGGCCGCAAACGGCTTCTGCCAGGAACTGCTGCTGGTCTTCTGGCGCCACTCGTCGAGCATGTCGGTATTGGCGTCGGCGGACGCGCTCTGCGCCGAGGTGCCCCAGATCTTGGCGGCCTCTTCGGAGAGGTGGGTCTGCGCCAGGGCCACCGGCGGGATCTGCGATATCTGGCCGACAAAGATGGCGTTGCCGCCCGTGGCGGCGGCGGACGCCTTGGGGACGGTGCGGATCGGCCGCCCGGCCATCACGGACAGCTGGCTGAGCAGCGTGGCCGTCGCCGACAGCGTCTGGTTGTCGGTCCGCTCGACGATCAGGTCGACGGTCTCGCCGCCGCGACCGTAGGGAAATCCCGTGCCGGCCACGGCGGCGAGATTGGGAAGCTGGGCGATGCGGGCGAAGTCGCCGACACGGAACTCCGAGGTGTCGAACAGGGCAAAGCGCGGCTCGTTGCTGGCGGTCGTGCCGGGCGAGCAGACCTGGTCGGCCCGGGTCTGCAGCACGGCCTCGATCTCGATCAGATTGGCGCCGGGGCGGAAATGACGCATCGTGAAGCGGATCGGATGATGGCGCAGGACATCGCCGCCCGCCCGGGTGATCGGCACCGTCGAGGCGATGCTACCGTTCACGTAGACGTCGATGTGGCTGCCGGGCAGCACGTCGCGCGAATAGGCCGCATCGAGCAGGATGCGGGCCTCGCCATAGGCATCGCCGTAGAAGTCGGAGGGAATGCCGACATGGAAGCCGGTGCGGAACCGGCGGCCGCTGAACTCGGCCGACTTCAGGCCCAGCGCAGAGAACGGCAGGCGCGCGCGTCCGGTCAGAAGCGGCGTGTTCATGCCGGTCCAGCGCTGGGTCGCCAGCACCGCCCGGGTCACCTCCGGCGGCCGGTCCACCGGCGCCAGGATATTGTCCACCAGGCTTTCGACGGACTGCCAGCTCGGACCGGTCAGGACCAGGATCTGCGCGCCTGTGGCGGGGTTCTCCATGAAGGCTGCGATGCCGCCCGAACGCGCGCCGTCGGGCAACCTCGGCAGGATGACCTCGAGTTCGGCCGCAGTCCCGACGACGACGGTCAGTTCGCCGGCCTCGGCCTTCGCGGGAAGGACGGTCGAGAACTCGAACACCTGGTTCGGCATCGCCGCCAGCATGCCGAGCGCCTGCGACAGCCGCAAAAGCGGGGTCATCGTCGCGGACTGCTCCAGTTTCGGTACGACGATGTTGAAGCGGGTCTGGCCGAGCGCGTTGACGCCGACGGCGCGGATATCGTCGAGGGTCGGCTGCGCGGTCATCCTGGCCGCGTCGAATTCGAGGAATGTCCGCTCGGGGACGACGTCCGACCAGAGCTCGTAGGTCGATTGCACGGTGCAGTCGGTCCGGTGTCGCTGCGCGGCGCGGAAGCCGATCTTGTTCGTCCCCGGCCGCATCAGTCCGTAGGGGATCTCGAAGCTCTTGTCGGACACGTCGCCGGGCGACTGGATCGGCCCCTCGCCGATCAGGGTGTCGTTGACGAAGACCGACAGCGTCGAGGACTCGGGCGCCACATAGATGCTGTTGCGGTAGCCGAAGTTCAGCTTCGAGGCCGCCTCGGCCTGTTCGGGGGTGAGATAGACGGTCCATTCGCGATTGGCGGTTTCGCCGGCAAGGCTGAGGCGGTCGGACGGGATGACGAACATCCGCTGCCCCGTGGTCGCGTCAGCGGGCTGCGGCAGGGGGCCGCCGGGGCTCGCCTCCGGGGCTGCCGGCGGTGCCGTGGGGCTTTCCGCCGGCGCGAGCGGCGGCTGAGGGGCGCCGGTCGCGTCCTGCGAGCGCTCGCCGCTCATGTCAAACGGCTGCTGCGCGTATAGCGGCGCCGAAAGGGTGCTGGAGGCGATCAGCGCCGCGGCAAGGACGGCCCTCATCGCGTGGCCTCGCTGGCGACGCCCGACCTGGCCTCTTCCGCCTTGACCACCCTTGCCCCAGGCTTGGCGCTGCGGAGCAGATAAACGAGGCCGCGGCTCGTCTGGTAGAGCGCCACGCGCAGGAACCACAGCGTTCCGAACAGGATGCCCGGATTGCCGCGCCGGGCGAGCTGGAAATCGCTCCACTGGTTGGAATTCGCGAAGATGAGATCGGCGACGAGGCTGTGATGGCGCGCCACGCAGGGCGTGAAGCGGCAGCCGATCGCCGTCAGGTCGCCATGGCCCTCGACGTTGCGCACCTGCACCGGCAGTTCCTCCGGCTCGTCGCCGCCATAGGGCACGAAACGGATCACCGCATCCATGTCGAAGCCGACGTTCTGGCGGTCGATGCCGTAGACCTGGACCCGTGCGCCGTTCGCCGAGACATTCTCGATCGTCGCGGGAAAGCTGCGGCCGTCCGTCACGAAGTCGCAGCGGCGGCTGACCCGGACGCGCCGGCTCGCGGACTTCTCGCCACGCTCGGAGACGACGCCGAGCGCACAGCCGGCAATGATCAGGTTGAGCAGGTTCCAGCCGCCCACCACCAGCGTCACGTCGGCCTTGTAGGGCTCGGCATAGAAGCGATAGACGCTGACCAGGAGGGCGACGAACAGGACCGCGAAGATGACGAAGAACGGCCGGCTGATCTCCGACAGGCGGCTGACGAGGACCGATTCGTCCTTGGCGGTCACCTTGAAGGTCGGCTTGCGCGGGTTGAGGATCACCGAGACCACCGCCGGCAACAGATGCACGCTCTGCACATATTCGTAGAGCTCGGAAATCCAGGGCCAGCGGAAGGTGCCGTAGAGATAGTTCTGCATCATCATGTTCACCAGCATGTAGGCCAGCGTGTAGCCGAGGAACTCGCCACCCGATGCGGTGAAGATCTGCAGGTCGAAGAAGAGGTAGAACAGCGGCGCGATCAGAAACATCGTCCGCGGGAACGGGAAGAACCAGAACAGCGTCGACGACATGTAGCAGAGGCGCTGGGGGATCGACAGGCCGCGCTTGAACAGCGGAAAGCGGAACCGCAGGATCTGGATCATGCCCTGGGCCCAGCGGCTGCGCTGGCCGATGAAGCTCGCAAACGTGGCCGGCTGGAGGCCGGCAATCAGCGGCTTGTCGACATAGACGCTGTTCCAGCCGCGCGCATGCAGCGCGATCGCGGTCTCGCAGTCCTCGGTGATCGAGACGCCGCTGAAGCCGTCCGTCTCCTTCAGCGCCCGGCGGCTGAGGACCGCGGCCGAGCCGCAGAAGAAGGCGGCGTTCCACTTGTCGAGCCCGCGCTGGATGATGCCGTAGAACATCTCGTTCTCGCTCGGCATCTTCTCGAAGGTCCTGAGGTTGCGCTCCAGCGGGTCCGGGTTGAGGAAGAAATGCGGCGTCTGGACGAGGAAGAGCTTCGGGTCGTCGTCGAAATAGCCGACGGTCTCGCGCAGGAAATCGCGCGCCGGCGCATGGTCGGCGTCGAACACGGCGACGAGTTCGCCGTCCGAATGGGCGAGGCCGTTGTTGAGATTGCCGGCCTTGGCATGCTCGTTGCGGGCGCGGGTGAGATAGCGCACGCCGAGTTCCTCGCAGAGCCGGCGCAGCGTGTCGTGGCGGGCAAGGGCGGCCTGCGCCTCCAGCACCTTGTGCGAGTTCCGCTTCTGCTCGGTGCTGCCGTCGTCGAGAAGCCAGACCTGCAGCCTGTCGGCCGGATAGTCCATCGCCTTGGCCGCGGCGAGCGTGTTGGCCAGCAACGCCTCGTCCTCGTTGTAGCTCGGCACGAAGACGTCGACCCTGGGAAGGGACTTCATCTCGCCGGCGCGGCCGGTGCGCGGCGGAAGCGGCATGGAGACGACGAAGAGGCTGAGCGCGAGCATGCCGACGCTGTACATCTCCGCCAGATAGAGCAGGAAACCGGGGATGAAGTTCTCGAGCTGGCTTATCGGCGGCAGCGTGCTGGTGGAGCGCCAGTAGACATAGCGCAGGATGATCGCGGTGCCGAGAGCCAGTGCGACGAGGCGCCAGATGCCCTCGCCCTTCAGGATCTTGATGAGCGCCATGAGCGCCACGATCGTGATGCTGGCGATCAGTTGCGTCTGCATGTTGATCGGCAGGGTGATCAGGGTGAGGACGCACAGCGTGACCACTGCCCAGACTGCGACGGTGCCGATCCTGTTCATTCCCATTCCTTCGTGCGCGGGCAATAACCTAGAATTAGCCGCTTCCCGTTAACGAAAAATTAGCCGGCGGGAATTTCGCGGGCTCAATTGCAGGCGGCGTCGACGCAACCCGGCGACGGCACGACGACCGTTGCGCCGGGTGCCGCGGTTCGCGCGCCCGTCGCAGAGGAAGGAACGGCCGCCGGAGAAGGAACGACCACCGCCGGGCGCGGCGATTGTCCGCCGTCGCCGCCTGCGGCGTCCGTTTCAGCACGCTCGACGGCAACACGCCGCACCCTCGGGGGGCTTGCGACCGGAAGCGCAGCGCGCGTCGAAAGCTCGGACGCGCCGGGCACGATCGGACTGGAATCCTCGCCGATCGCCGGATCCACCGGACGCGGCGGGCCATAGGGGTTCCAGCCCTGCGGCTCGAACGTCCCGTTGATGGTATAGCCATACATGATTGCCAGCAGTTCGCGTTCGTCGGCGTCGCTGGCGCACAGGCGCGCGCGGATCTGGATGTTGCCGCGGTTCTGGAAGAGGGTGCGCTCGTTGTCGCGGGCGCGCAGCTGCTGCCAGCCGTAGAGGCAGGAATCGCCGGTCGCGCTGCGCCCATAGGCATAGCCGAACGGGCCGTAGTGGTTCTGCAGGTAGAGCTGCGAAGTCTTCATCGCAACGCCCGGGATCTGCTGGCGCATCTCTGCGGACAGCTTGCCGACGTGCACCGGGCGGAAGCCCAGCCTGTTCTCGCCGTCCAGCGCTGCCTCCATCGGTCCGAACATCTGGATGCTGAGGTAGTTCTGGCCGGGAATGGAAGACGAAGTGAAGAGGGAGACCTTCTGCTCCACGGCGTTGGCGTAGTTGCGCTGGACCACGTCGACGACGGCCGGGCCGCCGGCCGCAGGCACGATCAGCGCTTCGCTCTCGGCCACGATACGGTTGGCGGCGGGAAGGCGCACGCCGTCGCGCGCCGCGCACCCGGCAACGAGGGCTGCGGCTGCCAGCGCGGCGATGCCGGTCTTCGGCCAGAATTGTCTTACGCCGCAAGCCGTTGGCAAGAGCAACGCTCCCGAATCAGTTCCGCGTTTCCATGCTCCCGTGTATAGATCACAAGGAAAGGCTGATAAACCTGCGGGGCGGCCGGCAAAGACAGAAAGCCGGCCCTTGCCGAGCGATGCGTCAATCCATGGAACGGACGGCGGGACGCCTGCCGGGAGCGGCGCGGGCACGAGCCTGCGGGGCCAGCACGGCCGTCAGAATCTCGGCTGTTGCAAGGGCCGCGATCACCGCCGGACGCTTGTCGTCGAGGCCACTGCCGCCGATCGGACAGACGAGACGCCCGGCGAGCTCCGGATGGCCGACCTCGCGGGTGAGCCAGCTTCTGAAGGTCGCGCGCTTCGTCTTCGAGCCGATCATGCCGACATAGGCCGCATCGTCCCGCCGCAGCGCCTCGGCGGCGATGAGGAAGTCGAGCGCATGGTCGTGCGTCAGGACGACGAAGGCGCTGCCGGCGGGGGCCTCGCGAACGACCGCCTCGGGCATGGCCGTCAGGCGGGTCTCGACGCCGGGGACCCGGGCGGCCGCCAGTTCTTCGGCGCGGCCGTCGAGAAGGATGGTGCGGACGGGGGCGAGCGAGAGCGCAAGCGCCAGCGCATTGCCCACATGCCCGGCGCCGAAGAGATGGACGCAGGGCCGTGCCGCGATCTCGCGCTCGCAACGCTCGATCAGGCGCGCAGCCAGCGCCGGCGTGAGCGTTTCGAAGACGAGGCCGACGCGGCCGCCGCAGCACTGGCCAATCTCGGGTCCGAGCGGAATGGACAGCGGCTCCGCCGCCTGCCCTCCCCGTCCCAGTCCTTGCCGCAACGCACGGCGGGCGTGGTCGATCGCCATGAATTCCAGCTGGCCGCCGCCGATGGTGGAGAAACTGCCGCGCTGCGACACCAGCATCCAGGCGCCGGCCTCGCGCGGCGTCGAGCCGTCCACTGTCGCGATTTCGACCAGCATGCAGCCGGGCTCGGCTTGCAGGAAGGCGCGGAGATCGTCGCGGGCGACAGGCATTGAAAAGATCCTCGTCCCGCCGGCCGGGCGCTTTGGGCTCATGAGCCGGCGATAGTGCACGACGATGATAATGCGCAAGTGCGATCGGGGACAACAAGGCGCTGCAATTTCATCCCGCATGCGCTATCGATCGATAGACCACCATGTGCAGACCGCATCCGCAGGGAGACGAACATGACCGATAGAACCTATGTCGCGCCGAAGGGCGGCGCCCCCCTGCAGACGCAGTTGCTGACCGGCCGCGCGGTCTTCACCGAGGCCTATGCCTTCATCCCCAAAGGCGTGATGATGGACATCGTCACGAGCTACCTGCCGTTCTGGAACGACACCCGGCTTTGGGTACTGGCACGCCCGCTTTCCGGCTTTGCCGAGACGTTCTCGCAATACATCATGGAAGTCGCCCCCGGCGGCGGCAGCGAGCGGCCGGAGACGGACCCTACGGCCGAGGGTGTCGTGTTCGTGATGGAGGGCGAGGCGACGGTCGAACTCGACGGAAAGAGCCACGTGCTCTCTCCCGGCGGCTATGCCTACCTGCCGCCGTCCAGCGGCTGGCGCCTTTTCAACAGGGGATCGGAACCGGCCCGTTTCCACTGGATCCGCAAGGCCTATGAAAAGGTCGACGAGCTGGACGTGCCCGAAGCGCTGTTTCTGAACGAAAAGGACATCGCGCCGGCGCCGATGGCGCATACGGACGGCAAGTGGGCGACGACGCGCTTCGTCGATCCGTCCGACCTGCGCCACGACATGCACGTCACGATCGTGACGCTGGAGCCCGGCGCGGTTATCCCCTTCGCCGAGACGCACGTGATGGAGCACGGGCTCTACGTGCTGGAAGGCAAGGCGGTCTACCGGCTGAACCAGGACTGGGTCGAGGTCGAGGCCGGCGACTTCATGTGGCTGCGCGCATTCTGCCCGCAGGCCTGCTATGCGGGTGGTCCGGGCAGCTTCCGCTACCTGCTCTACAAGGACGTGAACCGGCACATGAAGCTCTCCCGGTAGGGCGGCGGCGCCCGGGGCGGCACCCGTCGCGATCGGGCAGGATGTGGCCGCTTTCGCGCAGGACCGGAAAAAACGGGCAGCAGAGACCGATTTGCCGCGTGCGCCGATTGCAACGAGCGCCTTGATCGGTAAATATAATTTTACAGCGCATCGCGGGCATTGGAACGCGGTCTGCGCTACACGCTATCCCATTCTCACGAAGAGGTTCCGATTCGATTCGATATGTTTGCTGATGCCTGAAAAATTTCTGCTTCTTCTCTTATTTCTTCCCTTTGTCGGCAGCATCGTGACTGCCCTGCTTTGGCGTACCGCCGCCCGGACGCTTCCCGCCTGGCTCGCAGGCGGCGTCGCGCTTGCCGCTACGATCCTCACGGCGTTCTATTATCCTGCGGTGACGAACGGAAAGATCGTCCGGTTCGAGATAGCGTGGCTGCCCGAACTCGGGCTGAATTTCACGCTGCGGATGGACGGCTTCGCCTGGCTCTTCACCATGCTGGTGACGGGAATCGGTTTTCTGGTGACCGTCTATGCCCGCTACTACATGTCGGCCGAGGACCCGATCCCGCGCTTCTTCTCCTTCCTGCTCGCCTTCATGGGGGCGATGCTCGGCATCGTGCTGTCCGGCAACGTCATCCTGCTGGCGATCTTCTGGGAACTGACCAGCATCTTCTCCTTCCTGCTGATCGGCTACTGGTACCACAACGCCAATGCCCGCGACGGCGCGCGCATGGCGCTGACGATCACCGGCATCGGCGGCTTCTGCCTGCTGGTCGGTTTCCTTCTGCTCGGCCATATCGTCGGCAGCTATGATCTCGACGAGATCCTGGCGGCGGGCGAGGTGATCCAGCAGCACTCGCTCTACCTGCCGGCGCTGATCCTCATCCTCATGGCCGCACTGACGAAGAGTGCGCAGTTCCCCTTCCATTTCTGGCTGCCGAACGCGATGGCGGCGCCCACCCCCGTTTCGGCCTACCTGCATTCGGCGACGCTGGTGAAGGCCGGCGTGTTCCTGCTCGTCAGGCTCTGGCCGGCGCTTTCGGGCACGTTCGAGTGGTTCTGGCTGGTCGGCATCGCCGGGATATCCACCCTGGTGCTCGGCGCCTACTTCGCCATATTCCAGCGCGACCTGAAGGGGCTGCTCGCCTATTCGACGATCAGCCATCTCGGGCTGATCACCACCATGCTCAGCCTCGGCAGCCCGCTGGCGGCGGTCGCTGCCATCTTCCACATGGTCAACCACGCCACCTTCAAGGCGTCGCTCTTCATGGCGGCCGGCATCATCGACCACGAGACCGGCACCCGCGACATGCAGAAGCTGTCCGGGCTGTTCCGCTTCATGCCCTACACCGCCACGCTTGCCATGGTGGCCTGCGCGGCGATGGCGGGTGTGCCGCTCCTGAACGGGTTTCTGTCGAAGGAGATGTTCTTCGCCGAGGCGGTGGAGACGCATGCGGATTCGATCCTGGACCGGGCGCTGCCCTATCTCGCCACGCTCGCCGGCGCCTTCAGCGTCGCCTATTCGATCCGCTTCATCCATACGGTCTTCTTCGGGCCGCCGCCGACCGACATTCCCAATCCGCACCCGCACGAGCCGCCGCGCTGGATGCGCTTCCCGGTCGAGTTCCTGGTCTTCGCCTGCCTGATCGTCGGCATCGTGCCGAGCCTGTCGATCGGCCCCTTCCTCGGTACGGCAGTGATCTCGGTGCTCGGATCCGATACGCCGCAGTACAGCCTGCACGTCTGGCACGGCGTCAACCTGCCGCTCGTCATGAGCGTGATCGCGATGATCGGCGGCACCATCCTCTATTTCGCGCTGCACCGCTATCTCGCCCATGCCGAGGACGGCCCGCCGATCTTCCGGCACCTGCGCGGACAGCGCATCTTCGAGCGCATCCTCGTGACCGTCTCGTGGAAATGGGCGCGCTGGCTGGAGGCGAACCTCGGCACGCGACGGCTGCAGCCGCAGTTGCGGCTGGTGGCCGGGATCAGCTTCCTCGCCGCCTTCGTGCCGCTCTATTTCTCCGGTTTCGAGGCGAAGCTGCCGCCCCTGACCGGGGTCGACCCGGCCTTCGCCATGCTCTGGGCGATCGGCATGCTTTCGGCGCTGAGTGCCGCCGTCGTCGCCAAATACCACCGGCTCGCCGCGCTCTTGATGATCGGCGGCGCCGGCATCGTTACCTGCGTGACCTTCGCCTGGCTTTCGGCACCCGATCTCGCGATCACCCAGTTGCTGGTGGAGATCGTCACCACCGTGCTCCTGCTCCTCGGGCTGCGCTGGCTGCCCAAGCGGCTGGGGAAGGTCGACGACAGCACCAGCTTCACCGCGCGGATCAGGCGCCTGCGCGACTTCGCCATCGCCGCCACCTGCGGCGTCGGCATGTCGATCCTCGCCTATGCGGTGATGACGCTGCCGGTGCCCGATACCATCGCCAACTACTTCCTGGAGCACGCCTATACGGAAGGCGGCGGCCGCAACGTCGTCAACGTCATCCTGGTCGATTTCCGCGGCTTCGACACCATGGGCGAGATCGCCGTTCTCGGCATCGTGGCACTCACGGTCTTCGCGCTGCTCCGCCGCTTCCGACCGGCGGTGGAGAGCATCGAGGTGCCCGAACAGCAGCGGATCCAGAACGCCTACGACCATGACCAGCCGGAGCGGCAGGAGGGCGACACGGTGCGCGACTACCTGCTCGTGCCGTCCGTGGTCATGCAATGGCTGTTCCCGGTCATCATCACCTTCGCCATCTTCCTGTTCATGCGCGGCCATGACCTGCCCGGCGGCGGCTTTGCCGCGGGCATCACCATGGCGATCGCCTTCCTGCTACAATATCTCGGCGGCGGCACGCGCTGGGCGGAAGACCGGCTGAGGATCCTGCCGCTGCGCTGGATCAGCCTCGGATTGCTGGTGGCGGTGGCAACGGGCGCCGGCTCCTGGTTCCTCGGCTACCCGTTCCTTACCTCGCATTCGCAATACCTGACGCTGCCCCTGATCGGTAAGGTCCCGGCCGCCACGGCGCTGCTGTTCGACCTCGGCGTGTTCGTCCTGGTCGTGGGCGCGACCGTGCTGATCCTGATTGCGATCGCCCACCAGTCGATCCGTACCTATCGGGTCAAGACCCCGCCGAAACCGGAGGACGCATGATGGAACTCATTCTCTCGCTCGGCATCGGCATCATGACGGGTTCGGGCGTGTGGCTGATCCTGCGCCCGCGCACCTACCAGGTCATCATCGGCCTGTCGCTCCTGTCCTATGCCGTCAACCTCTTCATCTTCGGCGTGGGCGGACTGAAGGTGAACGCGCCCGCCATCCTCACCGACGGCGTGCCGGTCTCCGCCTATACGGATCCCGTGCCGCAGGCGCTGGTGCTGACGGCGATCGTGATCGGTTTCGCCACTACCGCGCTCTTCCTCGTGGTGCTGCTCGCCTCGCGCGGGCTGACCGGCACCGACCACGTCGACGGTCGAGAGCAGTCGCAATGAACCTGGCCCATCATCTCATCATAGCGCCGATCCTGATCCCGCTCGTCACGGGCGCAGCACTGCTCCTGTTCGACGAACGCCAGCGCACCCTGAAGGCGATGATCGGCCTCGCCTCGTCGCTGCTGATCTTCGCCGTGGCGGTCGCGCTGTTCCGCTTCGCCGACCGCATCGACGGACCCGAGGCCGCCCGGCAGGGCGTCTACCTGCTCGGCAACTGGGCCGCCCCCTTCGGCATCGTGCTCGTGGTCGACCGCCTCTCGGCGCTGATGCTGGTGCTGACGGCGACGCTGGCGGTTCCGGCGCTGATCTTCGCGATGGCGCGCTGGCACACGGCCGGCGCCCATTTCCACAGCCTGTTCCAGTTCCTGCTGATGGGACTGAACGGCGCCTTTCTGACCGGCGACCTGTTCAACCTGTTCGTCTTCTTCGAGGTGATGCTCGCCGCATCCTATGGCCTGCTTCTGCACGGCTCCGGACTGCAGCGCGTCAAGGCCGGGCTTCACTACATCGCCGTCAACCTGGCCGCAGCACTCCTCTTCCTGATCGGGGTCAGCCTCATCTACGGGGTGACGGGCACGCTGAACATGGCCGACCTCGCCGAGCGCGTGGCCACCGTGGGGGCGGAACAGCGGATGCTGCTCGAGGCCGGCGCCGGGATTCTCGGGGTCGCCTTCCTGATCAAGGCCGGCATGTGGCCGCTGAATTTCTGGCTACCCCCTGCCTATACCGCCGCCTCGGCGCCGGTCGCCGGCATCTTCGCCATCATGAGCAAGGTCGGCGTCTACGTCATCCTGCGGCTCACCCTTCTGGTCTTCGGCGAGGGAACGCCGTCGTCCGGCTTCGGCCTGCACATCCTCCTGATCGGGGGGCTCGCCACCATCACCTTTGGCGCGATCGGCGTGCTCGCCTCGCAGGCGCTGGGGCGGCTTGCCGGCTTCTCCGTGCTCGTCTCCTCCGGCACGATGCTGACCGCCATCGGCATGAGCAGCGGCGGGATCACCACCGGCGCGCTGTTCTATCTCGTCAGTTCGACGCTCACGATCAGCGCCTTCTTCATGCTGATCGAACTCGTCGAGCGCGGCCAGGACGCCGGCGCCAGCGTTCTCGCCGTGACCATGGAGGCCTATGGCGACGCCGACGCGGATGACGAGGAAGAAGAGGGCGGCGGCGGCTTCGCCATGCCCGGGACCATGGCCATGCTCGGCATCTGCTTTGCGGCCTGCGGCATCCTGCTCGCGGGCCTGCCGCCGCTGTCCGGCTTCGTCGCGAAATTCGCAATGCTGTCGGCGATGCTGAACCCCGCCGGCGGCGACAGCGCCGCCCCGGTGCCGACCTACATCTGGTTCGTCGTATTCCTGATCATCCTGTCGGGGCTGTCCGCGCTGATCGCCATGACGCGTACCGGCATCCGCACCTTCTGGGCATCGATGGAGGGCACGGCGCCGCGCGTGCTGGTGATCGAGATGGCGCCGGTGCTGCTCCTGCTGTTCGCCACCATGGTCCTCACCGTCCAGGCCGGCCCGGTGATGCGCTACATGGACGCCACGACCGAGGCGCTCGGCGCCACGCACCACTATGTCGATGCCGTGACCGGCGCCCGGCGCGTCGGCGCTCCCAGCCAGGAGGTGCAGCCATGAGCGTGCTTCCCTACCCGCTCCTGTCGCTGTCGCTGGTGCTGATGTGGATGGCGCTGAACAGCTTCACCATCGGCCATCTTCTCCTTGGCAGCGTCATCGCCACCTTCGCCTCCTGGGGAATGGCGGCGCTCCGCCCGCACAAGCCCCATATCCGCCGCTGGCACCTCCTGCCCTATCTCATCGGCATCGTGCTCATCGACATCGTGCGATCGAACATCGCCGTTGTCTCGATCATCGTGGCCGGGCGGCGGCAACGGCAACGCTCCGGCTTCCTGACGATCCATCTGGACCTGAAGGACCAGACGGCGCTGGCCATTCTCGCCGTGATCGTGACCAGCACGCCCGGCACGGCCTGGCTGGAGTACAACTCCTCCAACGGCACGCTGCTGATCCATGTGCTCGATCTCGTCGACGAGCAGGAATGGACCGACCTCGTCAAGAACCGCTATGAAAGACTGCTGATGGAGATCTTCGAATGAGCGCCATCATCCTCTACTACGCGCTGACGGCCGCCCATGTGATGCTGTCGCTCGCCATGGCGCTGGCGCTGCTGCGCATGATCCGCGGGCCCCGCGCCCAGGACCGTGTGCTGGGGCTGGATACGCTCTACGTCAACTCCATGTTGCTGCTTCTGACCTTCGGCATCGGCAGCGGCAGGACGATCTATTTCGAGGCGGCGCTGATCATCGGGCTGCTCGGCTTCGTCGCCACCGTGGCGCTGGCGAAATTCCTGATGCGCGGGGAGGTCATCGAATGAGCCAGGCCGCCGACCTGCCGCTGTGGGCGGCCATCGCTGTCTCCGCCTTCCTCCTGCTCGGTTCGGCGCTGGCGCTGATCGGCACGATCGGACTGACGCGCCTGCAGAGCTTCTACGAACGCCTGCATGCGCCGACGCTGGGCACGAGCTGGGGAACCGGCGGCGTGGTGATGGCCTCGATGATCTTCTTCACCGTGACCGAGGCGCGCCCGGTCTTCCAGGAGATCCTGATCGGCATCTTCGTCACCGTGACCACGCCGGTCACGCTGATGCTGCTCGCGCAGGCGGCCCTCCACCGTGACCGCGCGGAAGCCAATCCGGAGGTCCCGTCCTGGGCGACCGCGGGAACGGATCTGGAAAAGGATGCGCCCGGGGCCGTCGACTGACGGACAGCCCCGCGTTCCGGCTGACGCGGTTTCTGCCGTCGCGCTATCGCGCCGGACTGCGCGAGGCTATCCTCGCCCCGTCTGCAACAACCCTGCCGCATCGCTCACGCCATGACAAAGCTCGAACTCGAGACCTTCCTGCCCTACCGGCTGAACCGCATCAGCGCTGCGGTGTCGCGGGAATTCCGCACCGTCTACGGTCCGGACTTCGACCTCAGCGTGCCCGAATGGCGCGTTCTGGCCACGCTCGGCCAGTTCGAGGTGGCGACGGCCAAGGCGATCGGGACGCATTCGGCGATGCACAAGACCAAGGTGAGCCGGGCGGTGAAGGCGCTGGAGGATCGGCGCTGGCTGCGGCGGCGGCCAAGCGAGGCGGACCGCCGCGAGGAACTGCTGCAGCTGACCGATCTCGGCCGCGGTATCTATCTCAGGATCGTGCCGCGGGCCAAGGCCTTCGAGACGCGCCTTCTCGCTTCGCTCGGCGACCATGCCGAAGCCTTCCTGCGGGGGTTGGAGATGATCGAGGCACAACACCTCGACGGCATCCCGCAGGACGGTCCCGACGAGGCCGGCTGAACGGGCGCGCACTGCCGCGCCGGATCAGTCGTCCGGCGTCAGGCGGAGCAGGCGGCCGGGGCTGTTGTCCTCGATGAGCCAGAGCGCGCCGTCCGGACCGACAGCGACGTCGCGGATGCGGTCCTCCATCTCCCAGCGGTCGGCCTCGTCGGCTCCGCCATTGCCGTCGAAGGCGACGCGGATCAGCGCGGTGGCGGCAAGCCCGCCGATGAAGGCCGATCCCTGCCAGGCGGGGAACATCGCGCCGTCGTAGATCACCATGCCGGCAGGCGCGATGACGGGGTTCCAGTAGAGCGCGGGGGCTGCGAATTCCGGGCGCGTCGCATGGCGGGGAATGCGCGTGCCGCTATAGTTGTCGCCATTGGAGACAACCGGCCAGCCGTAGTTCTTCCCCGGCTCGATCAGGTTCAGTTCGTCGCCGCCACGCGGGCCCATCTCGTGCAGCCACAGCTTGCCGTCGGGCGCAAAGGCGAGACCGTAGGGGTTGCGGTGGCCCGTGGTCCAGGTCTGCGCGCGCACGCCCCCCTCCGCACTTTGCGGATTGTCGTCGGGCGTCGAGCCGTCGAGATTGAGGCGCAGCACCTTGCCGCGGGTGTCGTCCGGGTCCTGCGCCGTCTTCGGCAGCATGCGGTCGCCGGAGGTCAGAAACAGGTGCCGACCGTCCGGGGCGAAGGCGATGATGCCGCCCGGCTGGCCGCGGCCGCCCTGCGGCTCCTGCCGCCAGATCACCGACAGGTCTTCCAGCGCAGCCGCTCCATCGCTCTCGCCCAGAACGGCGCGGGCAAGCACGAGGCTGCTGCCGCCGGAGCCCGGCTCGACATAGGTGATGTAGACGGTACGGGTAGAGGCGAAATCCGGGGAGGCTGCGACATCGAGCAGGCCGTTCTGCCCGGACGCCGTCACCTCGGGAACGTTTGCGACCGGCGTCTTCGCCCCTTCCTGCGTCACCAGGAAGATGGCCCCGGGCTTTTCCGTCACCAGCATGCGACCATCGGGAAGGAAGGCGATCGCCCAGGGGGTGTCGAATTCCGCCACGGCGCGGGCTTCGAAGGGCCTGTCAGGAGAGGCGGCGCGATCGCCGGCATTGATGCCCTGCGCCTGTGCGCCCGAACCCGAGCCCGAGCCCGAGCCCAGCGCGAACACGGCGATGCCGAGTGCCAAGAGACTGTGCCTGCCTGCAATCATGGTCGCTCCCTGCTGCGCTCTTCCTGTGCGATCGGTCATCCTTAACACGCCGCCGCCGGCACGGTTCCTTCACGTCTGCGTGTGCCGCGCGTGACGCCAACGTGACGCCATGGCGCCGCAGCGCGGGTCGTCGTGCAGCACGATGATAATGTCGTAGACAGGCTCTACACACGGTGACACAAGCCCTAATATCCGCCTCCGGTATCAAATCAGGGTCGCACGCAATGGCTGAATTTCCCACAAACGCAAAGGTCGTCATCATCGGGCTCGGAGGCATCGTCGGCGCCTCGATCGCCCACCACCTGATCGAACGCGGCTGGGACGACATCGTCGGCATCGACAAGTCCGGCATTCCGACCGACATCGGTTCCACGGCCCACGCCTCGGACTTCTGCTACACCACCAGCCACGACTATCTCTCGGTCTGGACGACCCAGTACTCGATCGATTTCTACGAGAAGATGGGCCACTACGCCCGCATCGGCGGCCTCGAAGTCGCCCGCACCGGCGACGACGCCTGGATGGAAGAGATCAAGCGCAAGCTTTCCTCCGCCAAGGCCTTCGGCACCCGCGCCCACTATGTCAGCCCTACCGAGATCAAGGCGAAGTTTCCGCTGATCGAGGAAGACCAGGTGCAGGGTGGCCTGTTCGACCCGGATGCCGGCCTCGTCATCCCGCGCTCGCAGACCGTCGCCGGCAAGCTGGTCGATGCCGCCGAAAAGAGCGGCAAGCTTGCGATGTTCGGCAACACGCCGGCCAAGTCTCTGATCGTCGAGAACGGCCGCATCAAGGGCGTCGTTACCCATCGCGGCACGATCATGGCCGACCATGTCATCGTCTGCGCCGGCATCTGGGGCCGCCTGATCGCCGAGATGGTCGGCGAGGACCTGCCGGTCATGCCGGTCGACCATCCGCTGACCTTCTTCGGCCCGTACAACGAATTCGAAGGCACCGGTAAGGAGATCGGCTTCCCGCTCTTACGCGACCAGGGCAACTCCGCCTATATGCGCGACACCGGCGACCCGAAGACGACCGAGGGCGGCCAGATCGAGTGGGGCTACTACGAGACCGACAATCCCCGTCTCTGCCATCCGCGCGACATCCTGGAAAAGGATCAGGCGCGGCTTTCGCCCTCGCAGCGCGACCTCGACATGGAGCAGATCATCGAGCCGCTCGAAAAGGCGATGGAGCTGACGCCGATCCTCGGCGAGCTCGGCTACAACGAGGGCCATTCCTTCAACGGGCTGCTGCAGGTGTCTGCCGCCGGCGGGCCCTCCTGCGGCGAGAGCCAGAAGGTGCGGGGCCTGTGGTACTGCGTCGCCATCTGGGTGAAGGACGGCCCCGGCTACGGCAAGCTGATCGCGGATTGGATGACGGACGGCCGCACCGAGATCGACCACAACTCGATCGACTATTCCCGCTTCTATCCGCACCAGCTCGAAGAGAAGTTCATCGAGGGCCGCACCTATGAAGCGGCGCAGAAGATCTACTTCCCCGCCGTCCACACCCGCGAGCCCTACGCCACCGGCCGCAACGTCAAGCGCTCGCCCTTCTACGAGCGCGAAGTCGAGCTCGGCGGCTATTTCATGGAGCTCGGCGGCTGGGAGCGCGCGCATGGCTATGCCGCCAACGAGCATCTGCTGGAGAAGTATGGCGATCGCGTTCCGGTGCGCGAGAACGAGTGGGACAGCCGCCACTTCTGGCGCGTCTCGAATGCCGAGCATCTGGCGATGAGCGAGGATTGCGGCATCGTCAACCTCAGCCATTTCCACATGGTCGACATCGAAGGGCCCGACCATGTCGAGCTTCTGGAATGGCTGTGCGCTGCCAGAATCGGTGGCGACGGCAATGTCGGCAAGGGCATCTACACCCACTTCCTCGACGACGAGGGCATGGTGCGCGCCGACTTCACCGTCTTCCGCATGGCCGACCGCTGCCGCCTCGTCAACGGCGCCGACGCCGGCCCGCGCGACTTCCACTACATGAAGCGCATCGCCGAGGACCGCGGCCTCGACGTCACCATCACCGACGTCTCGGAAAAGTTCATCACCATCGGCATCTGGGGCCCGAATGCGCGCGAGACGCTGAAGAAGGTGGTGGCCGATCCTGCCGGTCTCGACATCGAGAACTTCGCCTTCGCCGCGATCAAGCCGATCGAGATTGCCGGCAAGACCGTCACCGCCTTCCGCATCTCCTATGTCGGCGAGCAGGGCTGGGAACTGCACATGAAGTACGAGGACGGCCTCGCCGTCTGGGATGCGCTGCGCGCCACCGGTGTCATGGCCTTCGGCGTCGAGACCTATGCGAACTCGCGCCGCATGGAAAAGAGCCTGCGCCTGCAGAATGCCGATCTTCTGACGCAGTACAACCTGATCGAGGCCGACCTCGCCCGCCCAAAGGTCAAGGAGGCGGACTTCCGCGGCAAGACGAAGCATCTGGAGTACAAGGCGCGCGAGCACCAGCCGGCCATGCTCTGCACGCTGGTGATGACCGAGAACACCGACCGGAACGGCGTCAAGCGCTATCCGGTCGGCAGCCTGCCGGTCATGGATCCGCAGACCGGGGAGACGCTCGTCGACGAATTGGGCCGCCGCTCCTACGTCACCTCGATCGCCTACGGCCCGACGATCGGCAAGAACATCGCGCTCGCCTACCTGCCCTGGTCCTATTGCCAGGTCGGCCGCAAGCTGAACGTGGAGTATTTCGCCGAGACCTATCCGGTCGAGGTGGTCGGCATCGGCTACAAGCCGCTCTACGACCCCGAAAACCTCAAGCCGCGCACCTGATCTGCCCGGCGACCGTCCATGCGTCTCTTGGAAAGCCCGCCACAGGCGGGCTTTTTGCTGCGCGGACGCCGATCCCTGTGAACCCGCAGCGGGGACGGGTCAGGTGGACAGGCTCGCGATCTCCGCCATGGCCGTGTCCTGGACGAAATGGCCGGGAGAGACTTCGAGGTAGATCCGTTTCGGCGGCACGTAGTCGTGAGGGCGAACCGGGCTCTTGATCTCCTCGCTCAGCGTCGGCCGCGCCAGCCCGCGTCGCGAGGGGTCGGGCAGCGGCACGGCGGAGATCAGGCGGCGGGTATAGGGATGCCGGGGATTGCCGAAGATGGCGGCGCGCGGGCCGATCTCGACGATCTCGCCGAGATACATCACGGCGACGCGGTGGCTGACGCGTTCGACGACCGCCATGTCATGGGAAATGAACAGATAGGCGAGCTGGCGCTTTTCCTGGAGATCGAGCAGGAGATTGGAGACCTGCGCCTTGACCGAGACGTCGAGCGCGGAGACCGCCTCGTCGGCGACGATCAGCTTCGGCTCCAGCGCCAGGGCGCGGGCGATGGAGACGCGCTGCCGCTGGCCGCCGGAAAACTCGTGCGGGTAGCGATCGGCCATGGCCGGCGACAGGCCGACCTGTTCCAGCAGTTCGGCGACGCGCTCCCTGGATTCGCGCTTGCCCATCAGCCCGTGCGCCAGCATCGGCTCGGCGATCGCAGAGCCGATCGAGATGCGCGGGTTCAACGAGGCAAAAGGATCCTGGAAGATCATCTGCGACGTGCGGCGCATGGCGCGAAGCGCCTTCGTGCCGGCCCTGGTGACATCCTGGCCATCGACGACGATGGACCCTGCGGTCGGTTCGATCAGGCGGATGATGGCGCGGCCGGTGGTGGACTTGCCGCAGCCGGATTCGCCGACGAGCGCCAGCGTCTCGCCCGGGCGCAGGTCGAAGGAGACGCCTTCCACCGCATGGACGCGCCCGTTCGGCAGGTCGAAGCGGACGGTGAGATTATCGACCTTCAGGATCGGGGCCGCGTCTGCCGCGACCGCCTTCGTCTCACGGCCGCCGGTCGCCTCTCCAGTCTTGGGGTCGACCTCGGGGAAGCGTCGCGGAGACCGGGTCTCGCCCATGGTTCCGAGCCGGGGGATCGAGGCGAGCAGCGACTTCGTGTAGATCGCCCCGGGTTCGGCGAAGATCCTTTCGGTGGCCCCGGCCTCGACCATGTCGCCGCGGAACATCACCACGGTGCGGTCGGCCACCTCGGCCACCACGCCCATGTCGTGGGTGATGAACAGGACGCCCATGTTCTCTTCGCGCTGCAACTCGCGGATCAGGTGGAGGATCTCCGCCTGGATGGTGACGTCGAGCGCGGTCGTCGGCTCGTCGGCGATCAGGAGCTTCGGCCGGCAGGCGAGCGCCATGGCGATCATCACGCGCTGGCGCATGCCGCCGGAGAACTTGTGCGGATATTCGTGCAGCCGGGTTTTCGCGGCCGGGATGCGGACGCGTTCCATCAGGCGCAATGCCTCCGCCTCGGCGTCCTTCCACGACAGCGCCTGATGCAGGACCAGCGCCTCGGCGATCTGGTTGCCGATGGTGAAGACCGGATTGAGCGACGTCATCGGCTCCTGGAAGATCATGCCAATGGAGCCGCCGCGCACCGCGCGCATCTCGGCCTCGGACGCCTTCAGCAGGTCCCGGCCCTCGAGCAGGATGCGCCCTTCGCAGCGCGCCCTGCCCGGCGGCAGGAGGCGCATGGTGGACAGCGCGGTCACGCTCTTGCCCGAGCCGGATTCGCCGACGATCGCCACCGTCTCGCCAGCATGCACCTCAAGGCCGATATCGCGGATGACGGCGCGCCAGCCATCCGGCGTCCGGAAGGAGGTCGTGAGGTTTTCGATGGACAGCACCGGCTGGCCCGCAGAGGCGGCTTCACGCATGGTCAGCTTTCCTTGGCAAGGCGCGGATCGACGAGATCGCGCAGGCCGTCGCCGAGCAGTTGCAGCGACAGCACCGAGAAGACGATGGCGAGGCCGGGGAAGACCATCAGCCACGGCGCGTTGTTCATGTATTCGCGTCCCGAGGCCAGCATGGTGCCCCAGGTCGGCATGTCGGTGGAGACGCCGACGCCCAGAAACGACAGGCTCGCCTCCGCCAGCATCGCCGAGGCGAACACGAAGGTCGCCTGCACCAGGATGGGAGAGGCGAGGTTGAGCAGCACGTGGCGCAACAGGATCTGCCATGTCGGCAGGCCCATGGCGACCGCCGCCTCGATATAGGGCAGTTCGCGCAACACGAGCGTCGAGCCGCGCACGATGCGGGCCAGGCGCGGCGCATAGGTGATGCCGAGCGCCAGGATGACGGTCGCGAGCGACGGGCCGAGCGCTGCGACCAGCGCGATCGCCAGCAGGATGTCGGGGAAGGACATCATGGCATCGAGGAGGCGCGAGATCGGCGCGTCGAGCCTGCGGAAGAAACCCGCGGCGACGCCGAGAAGGACGCCGAGCACGGTGGAGATGCACACGACCCCGAGGCTGACGAGAAGCGATATGCGGCCGGCGAAGATCGCCCGGGAGAAGATGTCGCGGCCGAACTCGTCGGTGCCGAAGAGATGGGCCGGCGACGGCCCTTTCAGCTTGTTGACGATCGAGAGCTTGTTGGGCGCATAGGGCGCGATCCACGGCGCAAGCAGCGCCGCCAGCACCACGACCAGCAGGATGACGGCCCCGAACAGGATGGCGCGATTGCCGAACAGGCGGCGCAGGCTGGCGGCGAACGGACGGGCGGCGGATGCGGTCGTCAGGGTCGTCATAGGCGTACCCTCGGATCGACGAGAATGTAGAGCATGTCCACGGCGAAATTGATCAGCACGTAGATCGCGGCCACGACCAGCAGCGCGCCCTGGATGACGGGATAGTCGCGGCGCAGGACGGCCGAGACGACGAGATTGCCGATGCCGGGCAGGCCGAACACGGTTTCCGTGACGACGGCGCCGGCGACCAGCATGGCGATGGAGAGGCCGATGACGGTGATGATCGGGATCATCGCGTTCTTCAGCGCGTGCTTGAGGATGACGCGGCCCTCGCCGGCCCCCTTGGCCCGGGCGGTGCGGACATAGTCGTCGCCGAGGACGTCCAGCATGGCGGCGCGGGTGAAGCGGGTGATCAGCGCCGAATTGACGATGCCGAGCGCGATCGCCGGCAGCACCAGGTGATGCAGCCGCACGAGGAAGGTTGTGTCCGGGCCGCCATAGCCGGACGCCGGGAACCAGCCCTGGCCGACGGCGAGCACCTGGATCAGCAGCAGGCCGAGCCAGAAGCTGGGAACGCTGGCCGCGACCATGGTCAGCGTCACGACGATCTGGTCGAACAGCGTTCCGCGCCTGACGGCGGAGAGGATGCCGACCGGCAGCGCGATCGAAACCGCGATCAGGATGGAGAACAGCGTCAGGAAGAAGGTCGGCTCGGCGCGGGCGGCAAGCGCCTGCGTGACCGGCTGGTTGAGGAAGATCGACTGGCCGAGATCGCCGCGCAGCAGGCCCAGCACGAACTGGACATACTGGACGATCAGCGGCGCATCGAGCCCCATCTTCGTGCGCAGGTCGGCGATGTCCTGGGGCGTGGCGTCCGCCCCGAGCATCACCGCGGCCGGATCGCCCGGCGTCACCCGGACGATGACGAAAACAACCGTCACGACGATGGCGAGCACGACCAGCATGCCCCCAAGCCTGTTCAAGAGTGTCCGGGCGATCCGTGCCATGGTGCAGTGCCTCAGTTCTTCGGCGTGACGTTCCAGAAGTGCGGCCAGTAGGTCGGCGTGTAGCCGTCGACCGTTGCGCCGACGCCTGCAACCGCGTTGAAGTTGCCGACCTTGAACAAGGGCGCGTCGTCGTAGATGACCGTCTGGATCGCTTCCCAGGCCTTGAGCTTGTCGTCGTCGCTCGTGGCTTCCATGTAGCCCGCGACGGCCTTGGCCTTCTGGTCGGACACGTACCAGCCCGGATAGCTGTCGGTGATCGTGTTGATCGTGGTCGGGTCGCCCGGGAAGTTGGAATGGGTGATGAAGATGTCCCATTCCTTCGGGTCGGCGCGGCGGGTGGTCAGCGTCGCCCAGTCGACGACCTGCAGGTCGACCTTGAAGCCGGCGGCCTCGAGATAGGCCTTGGCCACTTCGCCGATCTTGTAGTGGAACTCGTACTGGCGGCTGGTCATCAGGCGGATCGGGGCGCCGTCATAGCCGGCCTCCTCGATGAGCTTTGCGGCGGCCTCCGGATCGCCTTCGCCGTAGCGGGTCACGCCGGCTTCCGTGTGCCAGAAGGAGCCGGTCGGGAAGAGCGAGGCATCGACGCTGAAGAAGCGGTCGTCGGAGAAGGCCGCCAGCATCATGTCGGAGGGATTGAGGGCGACCTGGACCGCCTGCCGGAGCGCCTTGTTCGTCAGCAGGCCTTCCTTCATGTTCAGGTTGAGCGAGGCCCAGCCGGCATTCTCGAAGATCACCGGCTTGGCATTGCCGCTCGCCTCGACGCGCTCATAGGCGCTGACGGGCAGCGAATCCGCATAGTCGAACTGGCCGGAGATCAGCCCTTCGACGCGGGTGTTCGCGTCCGGCACCGGCACGAAGCGGACTTCCTTCGCGATCGCCTCGCGCTTGCCGGCATAGTTGCTCGGCTCGCCCTCGGGCGACTTGTAGTCCTCGAAGCGGACAAGCTGGGTGTACTGGTCGGGCTTGCGCTCCTTCAGGGCATAGGGACCGGTGCCGACGAATTCGGTCAGCGTGTCGGCCACCTTTTCCGACGGGATGATGATGGACGCCTGCGACAGCGTCGCCAGCAGCGGGGCGTAGCGGGACTTGAGCTTGACGACGACGGCATGGGCGCCGTCCTCGGTGAGGCTTTCGACGATCTCGGCGACCTGCTTGCCCTTGGAGTTGACCGCCATCCAGCGCGTCAGCGAAGCCACCACGTCCTTAGCGTCGAACGCGCTGCCGTCGTGGAACGTCACGCCCTCGCGCAGCGGAATGCGGTAGGTCAGGCCGTCTTCGGAGACCTCCGGCATCGCGGCTGCCAAAAGCGGCACCGACTTCCACTGGGCGTCATAGGTATAGAGCGTCTCGAAGATATGCTGGTCGATCATCAGCACGATGTCGGTGGGCGTCTGCATGGCGTCCAGCGTCGGCGGCTCGCCGATGGTGGCGACCGTCAGGATGCCGTCGGACGCCTGCGCCGCGGCAAGGCCGGTGGAGGCGGCCAGAGCCGACGCCAAGGTCGCAATGAGAAATGTCTTCTTCATGAGGTTCCCCTTTCTTTCTGATGGCGGGCGTCTCGCGCACACCGGCTTGTCGCAGCAGTCTCAGGTTCGAGGCGGCACGGATGCCGCGCCCGTGTCAGCTTTCCAGGCCCAGCGGATCGGCAACGCGCGGCCACAGTTCGAGGCTCGCCTTCCTGTAGGGCGTCGTTGCCGGATCGGTGGGATAGGAGGTCGGCGCGGCGATGTAGACGATCTCGGAAGCGACCGGCTGGAACCCCGCGTGAAAGTGGTTGGTCGATTTCACCAGCAGCATGGCCTTTGCGGAAAAATCGATGCCGAGGTTGGAGAAGATGTCCGGCTCGTAGGTCTGCGTGCGGCTGGTGATCAGGACGATGTCGATTGCCGTGCCGACCGGGCGCACGACGGCCGCGCTGCCGAGGGTGACGCGGCTGTTGCGGAAGCTCTGCCAGCCGGCATCCACGACGCGCTCGACGCGGACCCGCAGGTCGAGCGGTTCTCCGCCTTGCGGGCCGGACTTGCCGCCGATGCGCAGGTCGAGCTCCGCCCCCTCGCCTGCCGCATGGCAGAAGGAGACGGCGACGGGATCCCAGATGGTGGCGACGGCGATGTCGTCGAGGCCGCGCTCGATCATCCGGCGCAGGATATGGGTCGCGTCACCCGCCACGCCGCCGCCCGGATTGTCCCAGACATCGGCGATCACGACCGGCTTGTCCGGCCGGGCGGCCCTGAGTTCCAGCGCCCGGTCGAGCCCGGCCTCGGTGTCGAGCATCGGCATGGCCGTCTGCCTGCGCATCCGGTAGAGCTCGTGCCCGAGTGCGCTTGCGAGCGCATCGCCCTTCTCCCTGGCGTCGTCGGTGACGACGACGATGCGCGTTCCCATGTCCGGCACGTCGCCGGCCATGAAGCCGTGGATGACCGAGATCGAGGCGATGCCGTCCTTGCCTTCCAGGGCCTTCAGGCGATCGACGAAGGAGCGCATCGGCTCGCGGCTGGTCGGATAGATGGTGATCATCCGGCAGTCGAAGGTGGAGAGCACCGGCTTGAACCCCTCGCGCAGCGCCCGAAGGGCGAGGTCGACGACGTGTTCGCCGCGTTGCTCGAAATCGGTGTGCGGGAACTCGAGGAAGGTCGCCATGAGGTCGAGACTGGCAAGGCGGAGTGCCGTCAGATGGCTGTGCGGATCGAATTCGGCGGCAATGAGGACGTCCGGCCCGACGATCGCGCGGACCTTCGAGAGGAAATCGCCTTCCGGGTCGTCATAGCCCTGCGCCACCATGGCGCCATGCAGGCCGAGGACGACGCCGTCGACCGGCAAGGCGGCCTTCAGTTCGTCGAGGATCCGGTCGCGCAGCGCCTCATAGGTCCGGCGCTGGATGAGGCCGGCCGGCTCGGCCCAGCAGGAGGTACCCTCGATGACGGTGAAGCCTTCGGCGCGGCCGCGGCGGCGCAGGATCGGCACGACGGACGAGCAGAGCGTCGGCGTATCGGGATGTTCGCCCGGCCCCGCATAGAACGCCGCCCTGAAGGCGTGCATGTCGGTCGGGACGGGAGAGAAGGTGTTGGTCTCGGTCGCCAGCGAGGCGGTAAATATGCGCATCAGATGTCCCAAAGCTGTCCCGGCCGATAGCCGTCGCCTGTCGGCGCCCCTGTCGTTCGACATGGCGCGCCGCCGTTCCTTTCATCACCGGCCACCCCGACGCGCTTCGCCGCGCACGTGCCGCCACCGGAGGCGGCCGGACATGCCGGTCGGCGAGATGCGGTTCGTTCCGGAGGCATGCCTGCCTGCTGATCCTGCTCACCCGTTCACTGTTGGCCAGTGTAATTTATTTTCTTCATTTTGCGTCATTGAGCCCGAATGTCAACGGACTTTGGATTGATGACAGGAAAATATGTAATTCATTTACATTTCTCTCGTAACGCCGTGAAAATTTTCATCGCATATGGCTGCGCTCTGCCTGCCGCCGCGCACCCCGCATTGCGTTTTCTTTTGCAGATCAGATGCTTCCGAGGCACCGACGCCCGGCAGCGCTTCGAGGCGCATCGGCACGCCATGAAAAACGTGCCGGCAAATTGCCGGGAATTTTCGCCGCGCGGCGCGCCCGAACCGGGCCCGAAGGGAAAATCCGGGGCCCGGCGCGAAGAAAGTCCTACATCGGCGTGCTTTTCACCACACCGTGCCGCGCGCGTCGACGGCTTCGACGCGGGTGACGACGCCGTCGCGATGGAACACCATGCGGTCGAAGAGATTGCTGACCACGCAGGTGTGGTTGGGCACCACCCTGACCATGACGCCGACCTCGGGGAAGACGCGCGCGCAGCCCCTCAGGTCGACCACCGCATGCTCCTCCGACAGGGAGACGATGCGCGCGCCCTCGAAGCCCTCGATCATGCCGTAGTCGCTGAAGCCGAGCAGATCGGAGGTCAGCGCCTTCGACCCGCAATCGAGGACGGCGCGATCGGGTGCAGGCCGCGAGACCACCGTCGCAAGGACATGCATGGCGAGATCGTCCGCCGTGCAATGGCCCGCCCGGACCATGCTGCGGTCGTTGTAGACATAGGTTCCGGCGCGGTGCTCGGTGGCGGAGGGGACGAGGTGAGCGGAGAATAGGTCCGGCGAGCCGCCATTGGAGCGTACCGGGCATTCGATGCCCTTCGCCGCCAGGAGTTCCATGGTGCGGACGATGAAGGCCTCGACGTTCTCGGCGCCGCCGGTGGCCGGATAGGTCAGGATGCCCATGAAGCGAAGCCCGGGCGCGGCGGCGATCCTTTCTCCCAGGGCCGCGGCATCTTCCGGCGTCTGCACGCCGCAGCGCCGGCCGCCGGTATCGCATTCGACCAGTACGGCAAGAGGCCGGCCGGCCTCGAAGGTCGCCGCCAGCCCATCGACGACGGCAGCGCTGTCGGCCACCACCGAAAGGCGCGCCACCCGCTCGTGCAGGGCGCGCAGGCGCGCGAGCTTGGGCGCGCCGAGGATGTTGTAAGTGATCAGGATATCCTCGAAGCCGGCATCGGCGAAGACCTCCGCCTCGCTGATCTTCTGGCAGTTGATGCCGACGGCCCCGGCCTCGACCTGCTGGCGCGCGACGGCGGCGATCTTGTGCGTCTTGATATGCGGACGAAACGCCTTGCCGTGGCTTTCGAGATAGCGCTGGGCCCTTGAGACGTTGGCCGCCAGGCGATCCTCGTCGATGACCGGCATCGGGGTTGCGACCTGATCGAGCGACGTGCCGACCTCGGGCCAGGGATTGAACATGGTTGCACCTCATTTTTGGGAAGGAAACGCGCCGTTCGCTGTGGCGCTGTCATTTATTTTCGTTCGAACACCCGCTTCCGTTGAAGCTCCGGCGCACTATGCTATGAAAAGACGTTCGAAAGAAATTCATTTTCACATTGGAATGGCATCGCCAAGGCGACGCCATCGCCCCGGGAGTTCCTATGGATCTTTTTCACGGCCTCTCCGACGAGGACGGCAGGCTTTCGGGACTGGAGAAGAAACTCGCCCGGCTCGTGCTCGACGACGTGGAATTCGTGGTCAACTCGTCGATCATCGAGCTTGCCGAGCGGGCGGGCGTGTCGCCCCCGACGGTGACGCGCTTCTGCCGGCGGCTGGGATGCCAGGGCTACTCGGACTTCAAGGTGCAACTGGCGCGGATGACCTATGTCGGCCTGCGCTACCTCAAGCCCGAGGCACCGACGGCGACGCCGGAGGAGGTGGCCGAGGATATCGTCACCAAGGCCCAGAATGCGCTCTTCGAGCTTCATCGCCAGCTCGACATCGCCGTGCTCGACAAGGCCGCCCATCTTCTGCGCGGCGCCGAATTCATTCAGGCCTTCGGCGCGAGCGGCAACTCCGCCATGATCGTCAACGAACTGCATAACCGCCTCTTCCGGCTCGGATGCCGCATCAACGCCTCGAACGACCACAACATGAACATCATGATGTCGGCCGCCGTGCAGCCCGGCACGGTCGTATTCGGCTCCTCGTTCACCGGCCGCGACCTCGGCCTCGTCCACTGCCTGGACCTGCTCCGGCAGGCGGCCATTCCGACGATCGTCATCACCCAGCCCGGTTCGCCCGTCGCTGCCGCGGCCGACGTAGTGATCGCGATCGAACTGCCGGAGGGTAAGAACATCTTCCGTCCCACCTCGACGCGCTTCGCCTATCTCGCGGCGATCGACATCCTCGCCAACCTCGTCGCCTATGCCGATCGCGCGACGGCGATCAAGGCGCTCCGCTCCATCAAGGAGGAACTGGTGCGCCACCGCGACGGCGACGATCGCCAGTTGCTGGGCGACTGAGGTGCCGCCGCAGGCCTGGCACGCGCCGCGTCAGGATCAGTCGAGCGGATTGTAGGCGATGACGTCCATCTCGACCTTCGCGTCGACCATCAGCGGCGACTGGACGGTGGAGCGCGCCGGAGGATGATCGATGAAGTGCTTCTGGAAGACGGCGTTGAAGCTGGAGAAATCGCGGGCGTCGGCGAGCCAGACGTTGACCTTCACCACGTCCGCCAGCGTGCAGTCGGCGAGGGCAAGGACGTCCTTGATGTTGGCGACGACCTGCTCGGTCTGGGCGACGATGTTGCCGACGACCACTTCGCCGTCAACGGTCGGGACCTGGCCGGAGACATAGACGAAGTCGCCGGCCCTGACAGCCTTGGCGAAGGGTCGGCGCTGGCCGCCGGCCTGGCTGTCGGCCGTTTCCAGACGCACCAGTTTCTTACGGGACATGATGGATCCTGCAATTCATTTTCACGTGTTGGACATATTTCATGACGTTATCCATCCATGTGCGCGAAGTCCATCAATTGATGAAAATAATTTCCACGTCGAGAGCGCCACGCACGCCAGTTTGCCGCATTGTACCCCGGACGGTGCGTGGGCTATGGTGCTGCATGTGCCGCAACGGTACCGGGGAAATCATGGTCGGGCGTCTGGGCTTCGTCGAACACTGCATGGTGCGTGTGCTCTGCACGCTCGCCCTGTTCTTCGTCGGCTTCGGGCATGATCCGGCAGGCGCGCGTGAGCGGGCGATCCCCGCAAGCGAGCTTGCACAATACGTGCTGCCGGACGGCACTCTGCCGGACCTCTGCCAGTCCTCGGGGCACGACGAGGATAGCCATGGCGGCAGCGACCGGGGTTCCGGCTGCGAAGCCTGCAGGCTCTCCGCCTCCATCCTGCTGCCCGCGCCGCAGCAGGGGGCAGGCGAACCGATCGCTGCCGGGCCCGACCCGCATGTCGCCTTCCGCACCGAGGCCCACTACCGGCAGCTCTTTCCTCCGAACACCGCCCCGCGCGGCCCGCCTTCCGGCCTTCACGCCTGAACGGTTGCCGCCGATCGCGGCAGCGCCTCCCGTCGCGCCGGCTCCGCCGGACGGTGCCTTATGCCCGACAGGACACATCCGAACGTCGCGCGCCCGCCTTGTGCCGGGAAACCAGTCCTTCCACCGACAAACCAGACAAAATTGACAATGGAGACCATCATGAAACGACAACTCACGACACTTCTCGCCCTGGCACCGCTGCTGTTTGCGCCGGGCCTTGCGCTGGCGCATGATTTCACGGTTGGGCAGATCGAGATCGACCATCCCCATGCGCGGGCCATGGTGCCCGGGGCGAAGGTCGGCGGCGGCTATCTCACGATCACCAACAACGGCGGCGACGACCGTCTCGTCGCCGTCGCGACCGCCCGCGCCGGCGAGGCACAGTTGCACGAGATGAAGATGGACGGCGAGGTCATGGTCATGCGCGAACTGAAGGACGGCGTGGCGCTTCCGGCCGGGACCACCGTCGAGCTCAAGCCCGGCGGCTACCACGTGATGTTCATGAACGTCGGACAGCCCTTCAAGGAAGGCGAGGCGATCAAGGCGACGCTGACCTTCGAGAAGGCCGGTTCCGTCGACGTGGAATTCGCCGTCGGCCCGGCTGCGGGCGGCGCGCCGATGAAGCACGATGCCGCCGCACAGCCTGCGGAAGCAGGGCACGGCCAGTGACGTCACGCGCCGTCGGGCCAATCGCAGGGCCGTCGCTTTGAAGCCGTAAGCCGCCGCGGCTGCCGCAGGCGCGCGCAAGGAACGAACGGGTCGCGGACGGGTTCGCGGCCCGCGCCGTCTGCGGGGCGCGAGCCGGTGTATGCCCGGCCGAGCCGCGGCGGATACCCCGTCGTGGCGCCGGCAACCGTGCCCGTCGTGGCACCGGCGGCGAGAACGCGCCCGAGGATGGCGGCGATGTGCCGCGCCCGTTCCCCTGTTGCAGCGAGATCGTAGAGCGCATTGCGATGCGCGAACTGCCGCGCGATGACGGCGCCGGGCGGTGGCCCCGATCGGCACGGCCTCCGGCGCTTCGGGCTTGGCGATCGTTCTTTCAGAGAGATTTGTCGGCCTCTGGACCCGGTCAAAATGCCTCAATTCAGGCCGAAATTGGCAAAACCAATCTATACAATCTCTATAGAATATGGTCTTTCTACCCGTCTGAAACCTGTGCGCCCTGAAACCGCATGATGCAAGGAGCAGTCGACATGGGTACGTTCTCGCCCGCGATTGGCCATCCTGTCCGCACCGCCGCCCTCATCGGCGCGGAAGACGAAGCGATCAGCGTCGCCGCCGCCATTGCCGCCTCCTTCGAGCCCGCCGGACCGGACGGCACCGTCGACAGCCAGGAGGCCCAGCTGGAGATGGTCGGCCGCTCCGGCCTGTTCGGCGTGTCGGTGCCGACCGAACATGGCGGCATCGACGTCTCCAACACGGTTCTTGCGGAAATCTGCGCCCTCGCCTGCGAACGCTCGGCGGCGCTCGGCGAGGTCCTGGCGGCGCATTTCGTGGCGCTCGAGCACCTGCGCAGCCACGGCACCGAGGGACAGCAGACGGCCCTTTTCCCGGCGGCGCTGGCCGGCGCGCGGCTTTCGATGGCGACGCCGGTGCAGCGCGACGGCGGGATGGCGACGGCGCTGCCGCTGACGCCGGCCGGTGTGGGCTGGCGGATGGGCGGCGAGCTTCTCTGTACCCCCTGCGCGCGACACGCCGACTGGGTGCTGGTGCCGACGAGGAGCGAGACGGGCAAGACGGCGCTGGCGCTGCTGCCGACGCGCATCGACGGCCTGCATTATGTCGCCAACACGTGCGAGCCGACGGCCCAGGGCACCGCACGGCCGGAGCACGTTCTCGTCAAGGACGTGCCCGTCGATGCCGGCGCGCTGCTGCACGCGGTCGCCGACGTCCCGCGCAGCGACGTGCCGCATGCGCTGGATCTGCTGCTGCAGGCCGCAAGGCATCTCGGCGCCGGGCGCCAGTCGCTACAGGCCGCCCTCTCCGACGACGATGCGGATCCGCTCGCGATCGGGCTCGCTTCCGCCCGGATCGCCGCCGCGGGTGCTGCGGTCGAACAAGCCGGCCGTGCGATCGACGCGGCCCAGATCGGCCTTGCGGAACTGCACCGGACGAACGCGTTCCTGGCCGCGGCGGACGCCTTCGTCACCGCCGCCGATGCCGCAGGCGGGGCTGCTGCGCCCGCCCGGCCGGACGCTCCTCCGGCGAAGGCGCCCGACGATCTCGCCGCGACCATCGCCGACATCCTTCGCGAAACCGGCGCCCTGCGGCTCATGGCCCATCGCCTTCCCCCCGAGGAAGACTAAAGAGGTCATCTGGCCTGGCGCTGCGGGGCGACCGTGTTCGCTTCGCCAAGCGTGCGGATGTCCGCGGCCACACGGTCGGCCACGAAGTAAGCGTGCTCGGTGACCTGCGGCAATCCCATCAGTTCGCCGAACGTGCCGCGCGCAAGCGGGCCTGCCACATAGAGCGAGTGCTGCGGCTGTCCGCCGGCATCGACGGCGCGGCTTTCCCCGTCGACATCGATGCCGAGGCCGACCGGGTCGGCGCGCAGGCGCCCGTCGGCAGCAAGCCCGGCGAGGTACGGCTGGCTTGCGAGGATGCCGGCGTGCCCCGGGCCGGTGGTCACGACGACGGCGTCGTAGCGTTCCTCGCGCACGCCCTTTTGCTGGCGCGAGCGGAGCCGGACGGCAATCTCGCCGTCGTCCAGGGCTTCCACCCCCGCAATCGACGCCGAGCGGAAGGTCAGGCGTCCATCGGCAAGCCGCCTTTCGAGCACCGCCTCGACCTGCGGGGCGATGCGGAAGCGATGCACATCCCAGTAGGGACGCAGGAAGCGCACGAGACGGCAGCGTTCGGCCACCGGCAGCACCTTCCAGATCTCGCCGCCCTCGGCGCGCAGCCGGTCGAAGACCGCATGCCAGGAGAGGCCCTGCGCCGCCGCTTCGCCAATGGCGCGGCGCGTGGCCCGCAACAGTTCCAGCGCGGTCCGGCTCGACTGCGTCAAGAAATCGCCGAACGGCTCCTGCGGCAGGGCGGCGTGCCCGCGCGAGCGCAGTCCCCTTCGCGAGATCGCCGCAATCGCGCCGCGATGGCCCGCGGCATCGAGGGCTGCAATCACGTCGGCGGCCGTCAGCCCCGCCCCGACCACCAGCACCCTGTCGTCCGGCCGGATGACAGCGAGCGCGCCCGGCACAGTCGTGTCCGCCACGTAGCGCGGGTGGCCCGCAAGGGCGCGCGCCAGCACGGACGGCGCCTGCGGGCTCGGATGGGTGGTGGCGACGACGACGATATCGGCGACCGTTTCGGAGCCGTCATCGGCCTCCAGCCGCCAGCGTCCCTGATTTACGCCCTGCCCTATGGCCGTGACCGAGCGCACGCGCGTCTTGCGGTGCTCGATACTGCCATCGGCCACCAGCGGGGCGAGATGGGCGTGGACATAGCGGCCGAAGGCGCCCCGGCGGGGAAACATGCGGCCATCCGCCGTCACGGCCTCCGGATCGTCGCGAAGCGCGCCCGTCTCCTCCAGCCAGCGCGGGAAATGCTCCTCGTCGCCCGGAAAGAGGGACATGCGGGTCGCCGGAACGTTGATGCGGTGGACGGCCTCGTCGGTGTCGTAGGCGAGGCCGCCGCCGACGACCTGCCGCGGCTCGAAGAGGATAATGCGCGCCGAGCCTGCGCAGATTCCGTGGACGAGGCGATAGGCCAGCGCCGCGCCGGTGAAGCCGCCGCCGATGATGGCCACGACCGGCCTTGCGGCGGCGCGTTTCACGACCGACAATCCTTCGCCGCCGGACAACGGGTGCCGGCGACCGGCTCACCGGAAACCCCGGCGCCGATGGTCGCCCGGCGCGCCGGAATGCCATGGTCGAGCGGACGTTGCGACATGAGCCGTTCCTCGAAGCGATCAGCCTCTTCCGGATGAAGGTAGCGGGAGAAGACGGGGCTGTCGATGCCGATCCGCCAGTCCTCCCCGAGGCGCCGGAAGGCATTCTGCGCCGTCTCGACGCTGATCTTTCCGGGCGCGGCAGTCATGTCATAATGCTCCTGATTTCGCATGTCGGGCGTCTTCACCGGCGAGGCCAAGCTCGTTTGGATGCAGAACATAAAATACATAAAATTAGTTGACAATAGAATTCCACGTCCGCATTCTCGCCGCGAAAATCGGGCCCGGCAGTTGGGGCATGGACAGGAGACCAGGGATGAACATGGCCAGGCTGACGCGGGACGAGCGCGACGAGGTCCGTGCGCAAGGCTCCGCCCTCATCGATCCGGGCCTGCTGAAATCGGCCATGCGCAGCGTATCCGGGGCCGTGTCGGTGATCAGTGCCGGCGTCGGACCGGACCGCACGGGTGCCACGGTGACCTCGGCGACAGCGCTGTCAGTCGAGCCGCCGACGATGATCGTCAACATCAACCGTTCTTCGTCCACCTTCCCGGTCATCCGACGTTACGGCCACTTCTGCGTCAACATCCTCGCCAGCGATCACGAGGACGTGGCCAACCGGTTTGCCGGGATCGGCGGGACGAAGGGCGAGGCGCGCTACGAGGGGGCAAGCTGGACGACGCGGATCAGCGGCGCTCCGGTCCTGGTCGGCGCGCTCGCCTCGATCGATTGCGAGGTCGAGGAGATCATCGAACGCCACAGCCACGGCATCATCCTCGGCCGCGTGGTCGAGGTCATTTCCGGCAGCGGCCAGTCGCTCGTATACCATAACGGCCGCTACGGCAGCTTCGCGCCGGCGATCGGGTAGCCTTCCGGACCGAACCTGTTACCGGCGCCAAAGGCCGCGCAAAACGGCTCAGCCCGTCCGCTTCCGCGGTTCGTCATCATCGATGATGGAGGCGGCATCCGGCGCGGAGACGAACTGGGCGAGCGTCATGGTGTCGAGGATCGAGGCGATCGCGTCGCGGACGTCCGTCATCGCGCGGCGCACCTGACAGGTTTCCGGATCGGCACAGTCCTCGCAGGCCTCGAAGGCGGTGCGGCTGGCACAGCGGATCGGCGCCAGCGGGCCGTCGAGGACACGGATGGCGTGGCCGATGCGGATCTCCGAGGCCGGATGGGACAGCGAGTAGCCGCCGCCGGGACCCTTCTTGGAGCGCAGCATGCCGGCATTGCGAAGCTCCAGCAGGATCGTGTCGAGGAACTTCTTCGGAATGTTGTTGCGCAGCGCGATCTCGCTGACGAAAGCCGTTTCGCCCGGCTCCAGCCGCGCCAGGTCAACAAGCGCCTTCAGGCCGTATTTTCCTTTTTTCGTCAGCATCGCATTCCGCTTTCATCGGCATCTGTGCCGTATCCGGATCCGCCCGGAAGCGCCGACGCGCGCGCCGCGTCATGCGGTGTTAATGGCACCCAAGTGCGAAAATCATATAAAACCGGTATAATTAATTCTTAAGCCTCGCCGCAACGAATTAGACGTCTCTTGCCGGCGATCTATTCACTTTTGCGCATGCGGCGTCACCGATCGGCATCATCCGGCCATGACGGGCGTCATTGCGGCCGGGATCGAGGCGAAATCCGGGTTCGAGCCGGCACGTGTGCTCCCGCCTGAACGGCCCGCCCCTTGCCGAAAGCCCACCCGGCGGGGCTGCACCATCACCGCATACATTCCCGCCCAAGGGCCGCGTCCGGACGTCGATCGTGCCGTTTGTGACAGAATTGGAAGGGAATTGGAAAAGGCCGTTACAGCGCTGACACGTGAGCCGGCTAGGGCCTGCCTACGGCGCGTCCGACAGTCTGAGACGCTCCGGTCCGGAGAAGCGGCCCCATGAAAATCATCCAGATCACCGACACCCATTTCAGCCCCGGGAAGACCCATTTCAACGGCAACTGGGCGCCGCTCCTGACCTTCATCGAGGATAGCGGCGCCGATCTCGTCGTCCACACCGGCGACCTGACGCTGGACGGGGCCGACGAGGAAGCCGACATCAGCTTCTCGATGGAACTGATGCGGCAGGTGAAGGTGCCGATGCTGATCGTGCCCGGCAATCACGACGTCGGCCACTTCGCCCACATGGACCAGCCGGTCAACCCGGAGCGCCTCGGGCGCTGGCGGCGCATCGTCGGCGGCGACCGCTTCCTCGAGGACGCGAACGGCTGGCGTCTCGTCGGGCTCAACGCGCTTCTTCTCGGTCACGAGGACGAAGAGGAAGAAGCGCAGTTCGATTGGCTGCGGACCGCCTTCGAAGAGCGCGACGGACGCCGGCTGGCGCTGTTTTCCCACAAGCCCCTGTTCGTCGATGCCCCGGACGAGGGCGACACCGGCTACTGGAGCGTGCGGCCCTCGCAGCGCAAGCGTCTCACCGACCTGATCGCCGCCCATGACGTGGCGCTGTTCGCCAGCGGCCACCTGCACTGGGCCTGGCAGGGCCGGTTCGGCAACACCGCGCTCACCTGGGCGCCGTCCGCCGCCTTCGTCATCGACAAGCTGGAACGCGAAATGCCGGGCGAACGCCTGGTCGGCGCGGTCGTCCACACCTTCGAAGACGACGTCCGAAGCGAGATCGTCACCGTACCGGGCATGACCGCGCACGTGATCGATGAGGTGATCCACGAGGTCTATCCGCGATCGGCCGGCAAGGCGGCCAGGGCGGCTGCCGAATGAGCGCGCTCTCGCTTCGCAACATCGAGAAGTCCTTCGGCGGCAACCCCATCCTCAAGGGCGTGACGCTGGATGCGGCGCCCGGCGAATTCATCGCGCTCGTCGGCCCTTCGGGTTGCGGCAAGAGCACGCTTCTGCGCATCCTCGCCGGGCTCGAGACGCCCGACAGCGGCGAAATCGTCATTGCCGGCCGCGACATGACCGCGGCCCATGCCGCCGACCGCAACATTGCGATGGTCTTCCAGTCCTACGCGCTCTATCCGCACCTGACGGCGGCGCAGAACATCGCCGTGCCGCTGGTGATGCGGCGCCTGACGCGTGCGCGGCGCCTGCCCGTTCTCGGCCGCATGATGCCCGGCCAGCGCAAGACGGTGGCGGGCATCCACCGCGACGTGCGCGAGATGGCGGCATCGCTCAAGATCGATCACCTGCTCGACCGCAAGCCGGGGCAGATGTCCGGCGGCCAGCGCCAGCGCGTGGCGCTGGCCCGCGCCATGGTGCGCCGTCCGGCGGTCTTCCTGATGGACGAGCCGCTGTCCAACCTCGATGCGAACCTGCGCGTGCATGCCCGCGGCGAGATCGTGGACCTGCACCGGCGCGCCGGCGTGCCGACCCTCTACGTCACCCACGACCAGGCCGAAGCGCTGTCGATGGCCGACCGCGTGGCCGTGATGATCGGCGGATCGCTGCTGCAGCTCGCCTCCCCGCAGGTGATCTATGAGGACCCGCAGCATGTCGAGGTGGCGAAATTCATCGGCCAGCCGCGCATCAACCTGATCGCCTCGAAGGTCGAGGACGGTGCGACCGTGGCGCTCGGCGGCACGCGCTGCCGCCTTGCCGACCGGACGGTTGCGGCCGGATCGGCGGTGACGCTCGGCGTCCGGCCGGAATTCGTCACCGTTTCGCGCCAGGGCAACGAGGGCCTGCCCGCCCGTGTGGAACGGCTGGAATTCCTCGGCTCGGAAATCATCGTCACCTGCCGGCTCGACGCGATCGGCGAAACCATGGTCGCCAAGGTCACCCCGGCCGATGGGGCGGACCTTTCCGCCGGCGCGCCGGTGCGGCTCGAAGCGGATCCGCGGCACATCTTCGTCTTCTCCAAGGACGGCGGACGCCTCGCGGCCGCGCCCGTCTCCGACGCCGTCGTGCGGGAGGCGCTGCATGGCTGATCTCGCAACCTCTGCCACCGGCTTCGCGGGCACCGTCTCGCGCGCCGTCACGCCGGAGCAGCGCGAGGCCCGCGTCGCCTGGCTGCTCGTCGCGCCCGCGCTTCTGCTGGTGGTCGTCTTCATCATCCTGCCGGTGGTCGCGGTGATCGGCCTGGGCTTCACCGATTTCGAACTCGGCTATGCCGACTTCCGCTTCGTGGGCCTGGAGAACTATGCCGAACTTCTCGGCGACCGCACCTTCCAGCGCTCGCTGTGGAACACCGCCGTCTATGCCGGCATCGTCACGCCGGTTTCCATCTTCATGGCGCTCGGGCTCGCCATGCTGATCGAGGCGGAGGGCATCGGTCGGTCCTTCTTCCGCACCGCCTATTTCCTCCCGGTCGCCTCGCTGCTGGTGGCGATGGCGACGGTCTGGCAATATCTCTTCCACCCGACGATCGGCCCGATCAACGCCATGCTGGCGACGTTCGGCGTTCCCGGTCCGAACTGGCTCGGCGCCTCATCGACCGTGCTCTACAGCCTGTCGATCATCGGCGTCTGGCAGTCGGTCGGCTTCAACCTCGTGCTCTTCCTCGCCGGTCTCACCGCCATTCCGCGCGAACTCTATGCTGCGGCCGAGGTCGACGGGGCGAAATCGGCCTGGGACCGCTTCCGCCTGGTCACCTGGCCGATGCTGGGGCCGACGACGCTGTTCGTCACCACCATCAGCATCATCAACGCGGTGAAGGTGTTCGAGACGGTCAAGACGCTCACCGAGGGCGGGCCGAACAAGGCCTCCGAAGTGCTGCTCTTCACCATCTACCAGGAAGGCTTCGTCTATCTGCGCGTCGGCTACGCCTCGGCGATGACGGTCGTCTTCCTCGCCATCCTCGTCGTGCTGATGTTCCTGCAATACCGCGTCCAGGACCGGCAGGTGCACTACTCATGACCTCGGCAAGCCTCACCCCCGGCCGCGTCGCCCGGCTCTCCATCCTCGGTTTCGGCGCCCTCGTCTTCCTGGCACCCTACATCTTCATGATCTCGACCGCCGGCAAGGCGCAGAGCGACATCTTTACCTCGTCGCTGTCGCTCATCCCGCAGCAATGGTTCTACGTGCAGAACTTCGCCAAGGCGCTGTCGCGGGTGTCGATGGGGACGCTGTTGATGAACGGCGTCATCGTCTGCGCGCTGATCCTCGTCATCCAGGTGGTGATCGCCATTCCCTGCGCCTATGCCATGGCGAAGCTGAAGTTCCGCGCCGCGCGCGTCATGATCGTGCTGGTCATGCTCGGCCTGCTGGTGCCGATCCACGCCACCGCACTGCCGCTCTATGTCGTCTTCGACCGGGTCGGGGCGCTGAACAGCTACGTGGCGCTGGTCGCGCCCTTCACCATCTCGGTGTTCGGCATCTTCCTGTTCCTGCAGTTCTTCCGCGCCATGCCGGACGATCTCATCCATGCGGCGCGCCTCGACGGCATGAGCGAGCCCGGCATCATCGCCCGGGTGATCGTGCCCAATGCCTGGCCGGCCATCACCGCGTTCTCGATCTTCTCGGTGGTCGCCCACTGGAACGACCTCTACTGGCCGCTGATCGTGGTCACCAACCAGGCCTATGCGACGCCGCCGCTCGGCCTGCTCTACTTCCGTGCCGCCGAGGCCGGCGACGACTACGGCGCGCTGATGGCCGCCACGCTGATCATCACCTTCCCCCTCGTCGCCGCGTTCCTGTTCGCCCAGAAACGCTTCGTCGAGGGCATCACTATGACCGGTCTCAAGGGTTGACCGGCCTTTCAAACAGGAGCCATTCGATGAAGCACTTCAAGCCATTCCTTGCCGCCGCCGCGATCACCCTGTCGGTGACGCTTCCGGCCCATGCCGAGACGACGCTGACCGTCCACTACCCGATGCCGGGCTTCTTCAAGGACGTGATGGACACGATCTCGAAGAAGTTCATGGAAGAGAACCCGGACATCAAGATCCAGTTCGCCAATCCTTCGGCGACCTACGAGGAAGGCATCCAGACGATCATGCGCCAGGCCGGCACCGACGAGATGCCGGACATCACCTTCATCGGCCTCAACCGCCTGCGCATGGCCGACGAGCGTAACATTCCCGTCGACATGGGTCCGCTGATGGAAGGCGACAAGGCCTCGATGGCCGAGCAGGGCTTCTCCGACACGATCCTGAAGCTCGCCCAGGTCAACGGCAAGCAGGTCGGCCTCGCCTTCGCCACCTCCAACCCGATCATGTACTACAACGCCGATCTCGTTAAGGCTGCCGGCGGCAACCCGGACCAGCCGCCGAAGACCTGGGACGAGGTCATCGAACTCGGTGCGAAGATCAAGGCTCTGGGCAACGGCGTCGATTCGGTCGACTTCCGCTGGCAGGGCGACGACTGGATGTTCTCCGCGCTTTTGTTCGGCGCCGGCGGCACGATGCTCTCCGAGGACGAGAGCGAAGTCACCTTCAACGGTCCGGAAGGCCAGAAGGCGTTCCAGGTGATCGACCGCCTGGTCAAGGAAGCCGGCATGCCGGTCTTCACCAAGCAGGCCGGCGAGCAGGCCTTCGTCGCCGGCAAGGTCGGCTTTGCCTTCCAGACCACCGGTGCGCTGCGCAACACGATCAAGAACGTCGGCGACAAGTTCGACCTGCGCACCGCCGAGATCCCGCTGCTCGACCCGGAGAACGGCAAGCTGCCGACCGGCGGCAACGCCGTCGTCATCCTGACACATGACGAGGCGAAGCAGGATGCCGCCTGGAAGTTCGCCAAGTTCGCAGCCGGCCCCTACGGCGCCTCGGTCGTCGTTCCCGGCACCGGCTACGTGCCGAACAACGAACTCGCCGCCACGTCCGCTGAATATCTCGGCGATTTCTACAAGGAGAACCCGCTGTTCCAGGCCGGCCTGAAGCAGATGCCGCGCATGATCCCCTGGTATGCCTTCCCGGGCTCCAACGGCGTCCGCGTCACCCAGACGATCGTCGACAACACCTCGCGCGTCGTCGACCAGTCGGCAACGCCGGACGAAGCGCTGAACGACGCCGCCGACGAGGTCAAGCGCCTGCTGCCGCGCAGCTGAGCATTCCCGTGACCTGACAGGCGAAGGCCGTCGCAATTCCCCTGCGGCGGCCTTCTGCTTGCTAGAGGGCGCGCACCGTGCCGCCGCGGCGCAGCAGGTAGTCGAAGTTGAAATGCCGGGTCGGCGCTCCATTGCCGGCAATGTCGAGCAGCAGCGACGCCGCCGTCGTGCCCATGCTGGCGTCGGGCATCTCGATCGTCGTCAACGGAGGATCCAGCATCTGCCCCATCTCGATGCCGTCGAAGCCTGCGACGGAGACGTCGCGCGGCACGCACAGCCCCTCGCGCCGCAGCGCGCCGATGACGCCGAAAGCCAGGAGATCGTTGGAGGCGATGATCGCTGTGGGCGAGGACCGGGCGAGCACGGTGTCGAGCTCGAGCTGGCTGTAGCCGCCGACGAAGGCGATCTGCATCGCCTCCAGCGGCTCGACGCCGGCATCCGCCATGGCCTGCAGGTAGCCCTCGTGCCGCGACCGGGCGCGATCGGAGGCGGTGAAGTTTCCGGAGACGAACAGGATCCGTCGATGGCCGAGGTCCAGCAGGAACCGGGTCAGTTCGTGGCCGGCCCCGACATTGTCGACGCAGACCGCTGCCGGAAAGGCGGCGGCCGGGCGGTTGCCGAGCAGCACGGTCGGTGGCAGGTCGGCGGGCAGGTGGGCGGTGTTTCCCGGATCGCACAAGGTGAGGATCAGGCCGGTGGGCCGATCGTTCAGGAGCGCCGTGACGGCATCGGCCTCTCTCGCCGGATCATAATGGGACTGTGCGATCACGACGCCATGGCCGGCGATCAGCATCCTGTTTTCGATGCTGGAGAGGGAGGAGGAGAAGACCGGATTGGTGACGCTCGGCACGAGAACGCCTATGACCCGCCGCCCCGCCCTGCCGCCGGCAGGCGACTGGCGGTAGCCGAGTTCCGCCGCCGCGCGCCGCACCTTGCGGCTCATCGCGTCGCTGACGCAGCCGTTCCGGGTGAGCGCACGGCTCGCGGTCGCGACCGAACACCCTGCTCTCAACGCCACGTCCTGCAGCGTGCTCATCGACAATCCCTTCCGGTCAACACCGCCATTGGCCGACCCGGCGTGGTTTTCCCGGTTTCTCATGAAGGAATTGTGTCAGGCGGCCATGCCGGCGCCGAGCGACAGGAATTGTCTTGCCGATGGCCTGCATCGGCGCTATAGCCTGACTTCAATACTTCAAGGAACGTTGAATTATGGATGACCGTCAAGCTCTGGCGTCGTTTGCCGCCCTGTCGCAGGAAACGAGGCTCAAGATCGTGCGCATGCTGGTGGTGGCCGGCCCGGGCGGCATGTCGGCCGGCGCTCTCGCCGAGGAGATCGGCGTTTCGCCGTCCAACATCTCGTTCCATCTCAAGGAGCTCGACCATGCCGGCCTGATCGGCCAGCAGCGCGAATCCCGCTCGATCATCTATACCGCGCGCTTCGACGCGCTCGGCGGCCTGGTGCGGTTTCTCATGGAGGACTGCTGCGGGGGGCATCCCGACATCTGTGCCCCGATCGTCCAGGCTCCCGCCTGCTGTGCCGCCGAATGAAGGCGTCGCTGCCGCGCAGGCTCGCTGCCGAACTCCTCGGCACCGGCATCCTTGTCGCGACCGTCGTCGGCTCGGGCATCATGGCCGACATGCGGACCGCCGACGACGCGCTGGCGCTCCTCGCCAACACGCTGCCGACGGGCGCGATCCCGGTCGTGCTGGTCACGATCCTCGGACCGGTCTCGGGTGCGCATTTCAACCCCGCCGTGAGCGTGGTCTTCGCCGCGCGCGGTGAGCTGGCCACAAGGGAGCTGGGCGCCTATGTCGTTGCCCAGATCCTCGGCGGGATCGCCGGCGCCTGGCTTGCCCATCTGATGTTCGAACTCCCGCTGCTGCAGGTGTCGGGAACGGAACGAACCGGACAGGGCCAATGGATCGCGGAGTTCGTCGCGAGTTTCGGGCTGCTCCTGACGATCCTCGGCGGCCTGCGCCACAGGGCGGAGGCGGTTCCGATGCTGGTCGGCCTCTACATCACGGCCGCCTACTGGTTCACGGCCTCGACCGCCTTCGCCAATCCCGCCGTCGCGGTCGCCCGAAGCCTGAGCGACACCTTCGCCGGCATCCGTCCCGCCGACCTTCCGGCATTCGTCATCGCCGAGGTCGCCGGCGCTCTGGCGGCAGCCGTGCTGGCGGGCTGGCTGTTCGAAGAACGGCACCGCGAGAAGAACTCCGTAGTCCCAACCGGAAGGCCATGACCATGAACGTCGTCATCTATCACAACCCCGCCTGCGGCACCTCGCGCAACACGCTGGAACTGATCCGCAACGCCGGGATCGAGCCGACCGTGATCGAATACCTGAAGACGCCGCCGTCGCGCGACGAACTGGCCGGGATGATCGCCGACGCCGGCCTGACGGTCCAGGAGGCGATCCGCGAGAAGGGAACGCCTTATGCCGAGCTCGGTCTCGACGACCCGGCGCTGACGGACGAGCAATTGCTCGACGCCATGCTGAAGGATCCGATCCTGATCAACCGCCCCTTCGTGGTGACACCGATGGGCACCCGCCTCAGCCGGCCGTCGGAAGTCGTTCTCGACATCCTGCCGGACACGCACAAGGGGCCGTTTGCCAAGGAGGACGGCGAGCAGGTGATCGATGCGGAGGGCAAGCGCCTTGTCTGACCTGCCTGCCGCCGCCGGCGAACATCTCCAAGCGCCTGACCCGGACGCGCTCCGCCCGCCCTTCTCGACGCACAAGCCGCGCATCCTGATCCTCTACGGTTCCCTGCGCGAAGTATCCTACAGCCGCATGCTCGCCCACGAGGCGCGCAGGCTTCTCGAGCATTTCGGATGCGAGGTCCGGATCTTCGATCCGAAGGGGCTGCCATTGCCCGACGAGGTTCCGGCCAGCCATCCCAAGGTGCAGGAACTGCGCGAAATGTCCGAGTGGTCCGAGGGCCAGGTCTGGGTCAGCCCCGAGCGCCACGGCGCGATGACCGGCATCATGAAGGCCCAGATCGACTGGATTCCGCTTGCGATCGGCGCGGTCCGGCCGACGCAGGGCAAGACGCTGGCGGTGATGGAGGTGTCGGGCGGAAGCCAATCCTTCAACGCGGTCAACCAGATGCGCGTCCTCGGCCGCTGGATGAGGATGCTGACGATCCCGAACCAGTCGTCGGTGGCCAAGGCCTACCAGGAGTTCGACGCCGACGGGCGCATGAAGGCGTCGCCCTTCTACGACCGCGTCGTCGACGTCTGCGAGGAACTGGTGAAGTTCACGCTGCTGACCCGCGACGTTTCCGCCTACCTCACCGACCGCTACAGCGAGCGCAAGGAGAAGGCCGCCGACCTGGAAAAGCGGACGTCGCTGAAATCCATATGACGCCCGCGGAAGCCCCAGCGGCCGCCGGTCTACCAGCGGCGGCCCTTCACGAGCATCGGCGCGTATTCGACGACGAAGAGGCTGAAGGAGGCCAGCCACAGGATGCCGGATATGGCGTAGATCGTTGCGGCATGATCGGGCAGGAGGCCGGCGGCGGGACGTGCGACGGCGCAAAGGACGATCGCCGCATAGGAGATCGTGGTCAGCGTCGACGCCGTCAGCTCGCGCCCGGTATGGCCGCGGGTCGCCCGGGTCATCACCGCGACCATCATAGCCGCCACCGTGCCGATCGTCATGACGTGCAGCGTCGCGGTCGGATCGACGAGACCGATGGACGAGAGCGCGATCGCCAGGAACCCCAGCGGGACGAAGGCATAGGCGACGTGCAGGATCGCGACGAGCATTTCCGAAAACGTCGTCCAGCCGCGCCAGCGAAAGAGCCGTAGCGCATGCAGGACTGCGGCGACGGCCGCGCCGATCGCCGTGATCCGGCTGTCCGGCAGCACGATCCAGAGGCCGAGCGCGACGATGCCGATGGCGATGGCGGCGGCGTCGAAGCGGTTGTAGGGAACGGGAAAGTCCGTCCGGCCCTGCTTGTTGATCCAGTTGCGGGTGAAACTCGGAATGATCCGGCCGCCGATGACCATCACCAGGCCGACATAGGCGGCGATCGCAAGCCGATAGGCCCGGTCGGGATGCTCGCCCATGATGACTTCGTAGTGGAAGCAGGCATTGGCGAGCGACAGGGCCAGAAGACCGGCCGTCACCTTCAGGTCGTTCCACTTCTTCCCGGCGACGACTTCACGCACGCAAATATAGAGGAGTGCCGGCAGGAAGATCATGTCGGCTGCGACGGCGAGTTCGATCCCGATCGTATCCGAGGCGAGGAAGGCCACCCTGCCCCCGGCCCAGAGCAGGAAGAGGAAGAAGAGCGGCCGGCCGGACACTGGCAGGCGCCCGGTCCAGTTGGGCACGGCCGTCAGGAGAAAGCCGGCCAGGACGGCCGAGGCATAGCCGAAGAGCATCTCGTGGGCATGCCAGTGATGGGCGCCGTATTCCGAGGCGAAATCCAGTCGGCCCGAGAGCGCTGCGATCCACAGCGCCATGGCGGCGATCGCCCAGAGCGCGCCCCCGAGGAAGAACGGGCGGAAGCCATAGGAAAACAGGACCGGCCCGGTACGCGCCAGCCCGCGCGGAATGCCTCCAGTCCTGATATTCGATGTCGAAGTGCTCATCTTGCGGTCGCTCCTGTATTCAGGACGATCAGTAAACAAAATGTCGCACCCTTCTTTGATATCTCGCAAGCAATGGCGCAGTAAAGTTTGTCGCCGATCAAAGACCACCTTAGCGAGTGGCGTAGATTTTTCTCCAACGGAACGGGATAGCCCGCTCCTGTTCAAGGAGAAGACCGATGACTGAACACTTCCAGATGACCAGACGCTCGATGTTGGCTGGCGCTGCGTTCGCCGGAGCCATGGCTCCGGTCATTACGGCGACATTCGCCCAGGCCGCCGAAGAGGCTCCTCCGGCAGAGATGAAGCCGGCCGACCTGTCGACGCTGCCGCACGTAAAGGTAGAGCTCGTCAAGCCGCCCTTCGTCCACGAGCACACCCAGAAGGCCGAAGGCGGCCCCAAGGTCGTCGAGTTCACGCTGACGATCGAGGAAAAGAAGATGATCCTCGACGACGCTGGCACCGAAGTGCACGCGATGACCTTCAACGGATCGGTCCCCGGCCCGCTGATGGTGGTTCACCAGGACGACTATGTCGAGGTGACGCTCGTCAATCCCGAAACCAACACGCTGCAGCACAACATCGACTTCCACTCGGCGACGGGTGCGCTCGGCGGCGGCGCGCTGACGATCGTCAACCCGGGTGAAAGTGCTGTCCTCCGCTTCAAGGCCACCAAGGCCGGGGTCTTCGTCTACCATTGCGCACCTCCGGGAATGGTGCCCTGGCACGTCACCTCGGGCATGAACGGCGCGATCATGGTGCTGCCGCGCGAAGGCCTGACGGACGGCCACGGCAAGGAGCTCGTCTACGATCGCGTCTACTATGTCGGCGAGCAGGACTTCTACGTGCCGAAGGACGAGAACGGAGCCTACAAGAAGTACGACAGCGTCGGCGACGCCTATGCCGATACGCTCGCAGTCATGCGGACGCTGACGCCGAGCCACGTCGTCTTCAACGGCGCCGTCGGTGCGCTCACCGGCGAGAACGCGCTGAAGGCCACCGTCGGCGAGCGGGTGCTGGTCGTCCATTCGCAGGCCAACCGCGACACCCGCCCGCACCTGATCGGCGGACACGGTGACTACGTCTGGCAGACCGGCAAGTTCAACAACGTGCCGGACCGCGACCAGGAAACCTGGTTCATCCCGGGCGGCACGGCCGGCGCTGCGTACTACACGTTCCAGCAACCCGGCATCTACGCCTACGTGAACCACAACCTGATCGAGGCGTTCGAACTCGGTGCGGCCGGACACTTCACCGTGACCGGCGACTGGAACGACGATCTCATGACGGCCGTCAGGGCTCCTTCGGGGAGCTAGCCCATGAGACCCATGCGGGCCGGCATGCCCGGCCCGCAGACCTGGCTGCCGCATCTCCACGTGCGGCAGCCCCCTTGATCACCGTCTGGCCATGCGGGCCGCTTCGCCTTTGGGGGCGACCATGACAACCTTCCGCGCCAAGCTTTCAACCCCGATCCTCCAGACACTCCTTCCCGTTGCGATCCTCGCCATTCTTGCCGGCGGCATAGCCCACCAGGCAGGCTTCCTCGCCGAGGCGCCGGCAACCGCGCAGCTTTTCCGGCCGCAGACCGTCACCATTGCGCCGCGGACGTTCTCCTACCGCGAGGACGGGGAATTCCTGCGGGCCAACTACGTGATCGACGCGCCGATGCGCACGGTCACCGAAACCCGGCCGATGACGATCATGAAGCACCAGGTCTCGTTGTCGGAGTATACGGCCTGTGTTTCCGAAGGCGCCTGCAGCGCGCCCGTCGGCGCCTCGTACGATCTGGGGAACGTGCCGGTGACGGGCGTCAACTATGACGACGCCCGGGCCTATGCCCGCTGGCTGTCGGACAAGACCGGCGAACTCTGGACCCTGCCGACCGACCGGCAACTGGCCTTCGCCGCCGGCAAGAGCTTTCCCGACGACGCCTTCGGCCTCGATGACGACGGCAGCAATCCGGCCATCCGCTGGCTCGCGGACTATCGCCGCGAGGCCGCCGAACGCTCGAAGCGAGATCCCGTGCCGCGCGTTCTCGGCAGTTTCGGAGAGAACGAATACGGCTTGTCGGATTTCGGCGGCAATGTCTGGGAATGGACCGGCACCTGCCATCGCCGGGTCATGCTCGACAAGGACAACACCGTCCTTCGCAACGAGAACGCCTGCGGCGTCTATGTCACCGTCGGCAACCACCGCTCGCCGATGACGTCCTTCTTCCGGGATCCGAAAGGCGGCGGCTGCGCCGTCGGCACGCCGCCCGACAATCTCGGCTTCCGGCTGGTCAAGTCGACGGCGTGGTATGCGCCGCTTGTGAAGGCGCTGCGGGACCGGGGGATCGACCTGTAGGGTCGTATGCGGGATTCCTCTGCGACCTTCTGATCCATGTCAATGCACATTTCCGATAGAGCTGCTGCCTTGCGCCGGCGCCGTCACTGGTCGTAAAACCGTGTCGTTGCAGCGAGGGGAGTGGCAGCCGTGAAGATCGACAAGAGCCTGGTCAGGTCCATCCCGCTATTCGACCGCATGAGCGATGCGGATCTCGACAAGTTCCTCGGCCACGCCGTCTCCCGCCGCGTCCCCGCCGGAGAGGCGGTTTTCGAACAGGGCGCGGCTGCGACGCATTTCTTCCTGTTGCTGCATGGCCGGCTGAAGGTCACGCAGGTCACCGAGGACGGCCAGCAGATCATCGTCCGCGTCGTCCATCCCGGCGATCTCTTCGGTTTTGCCAAGGCGCTGCAGCGCTCGGACTATCCGGGCACGGCCCTCGCGGTTTCCGAGAGCATCGCGCTGTGCTGGCCGACCGAGTTGTGGCCGCAGTTCGTCGATCGCAATCCGCGGCTCGCCGTCACGGCCATGCAGACGATCGGCCAGCGCCTCGAGGAAGCCCATACCCGCATCCGCGAGATGTCGACCCAGGAGGTCGAGCGACGCGTCGCGCATGCCGTTCTTCGCCTGGCCAACCAGGCAGGCCGGAAGGAAGGGTCGGGCGTGCGGATCGACTTTCCCATTTCACGCCAGGACATTGCCGAGATGACGGGAACGACGCTGCACACCGTCTCCCGGATCCTGAGCGCCTGGGAGGGCAAGGGACTGGTCGAGGGCGGACGCCAGAAGCTGATCGTCCTCGACATCAACGGGCTCGCCGCACTGGCCGATCACGTCAAGGAATAACATGCGGATCATCGCGTTCATGCCGATGTTTGCGCTATGTCAAAGATGACTTCCACGGTCCGGATAATCTGCTCCTGACGAAGCCGAGAGGGCTTCCGAGCCAGGAGTAAAGAAAATGAAGACGTTCCTTCGTACTTTGGCGGGCGCTGCTTTTTTGACCGCCGCACTCGGCGGCTATGCGGTCGCCGCCGATCACGAAATCCACATGCTGAACAAGGGCAAGGACGGCGCGATGGTGTTCGAGCCCGCCTCGCTGAAGATCGCAGCGGGTGACACCGTTTCCTTCCTGCCGACCGACAAGTCCCACAATGCCGAGAGCATCAAGGACCTGATCCCGGACGGCGCGCAGCCCTTCAAGGGCAAGATGAACGAAGCCATCAAGGTCACCTTCGACGTGCCCGGCGCCTATGCCATCAAGTGCGCTCCGCATGTGGGCATGGGCATGGTCGCCCTCGTCGTGGTCGGCGATGCGCCGGCGAACGCCGATGCCATCAAGTCCGCGAAGCTGCCGAAGAAGGCGCGCGACCGGCTCGACACTGAAATCGCAGCAACCGGCCTCTAGTCTGGCCCTTCCACCACACGCACCACCGGATGGCTCCTAGCGGAGCCCTCCGGTTTCGACAGACGGTGCCGCTGATGCGGCCTCTGTAATCCCGGGGAGCGGTCATGGATATCGTCGACGATCTGCGCGTTCATCTCGACCATCTGAGCCGGACCGTGCTGTTGCAGGTGCGGGAGAGATACATCCGACCGGACGCGACCGAGGCGCGGGCGGACCGTCCGGCCCGCGAAGCCGATGCATCAACCGGTGGTCCCCGCCGGCGGTTTCCGTTCGTTCGCCGGTAACCGGAAGGAGGCCGCCGTGAAGGACAACGGTTTCTCGCTCATTTCCGGAGACGACAGGCGCACCGGGCCGCGCGACGACGTCCTGCACGCCATCCGCCGGGTCCGCACCGTCGTCCTGGCCAGCGCCGAGGATTGCCGGTGCCGCGACCGCGTCGCCGACGCCATCCAGAGTTTCGAGCACCTCGAGCATCGCCGGGAGAAGAAGCGCCTGGCGGACGCGACGCGCACGCAACGGCGCAAGCTCAAGGCGCTTCTCGAACTGCTGGAGGATCTCGATCCCGCCACCGCCGACGACGGGGAGCTTTCCGAGGCGAGCCTGCTTCTGAACGACATCGCGGCCGAAGCGGCGCTCGCATCAAGCCACCTGCGGGAACTGCTGCGCCTTCGCGCCGCCATCGACAGCAACTGAAGACCGGAAGGCCCCGGAAAGGAGAAGGCGATGAAGCCTGTTCCAAGATGCACCGACAGGGACGGCCTGCTGGAGATTCTGATGACGGGCGCGACCGCACCCGGAGAGACGAGCCTCTTCCTCGACATGCTCGACCGCGAGATCGGCAAGCGTCCCAGCGCCACCGATATCGTGAGGCGGCCAAGCCTGACGGCGAGAGAGCCGCGACGCTAGGCCGGGCCGACACGACCGATCGCGATAGACAAGTCCCTCCCCGTCCGCCGTCAGCCCTGACCGAGCGCGGCGTTTCGCCCCCTGGCGATCCAGGCAGCGCCTTCCTGCTGGTGGTAGAAACCGTTCGAGAAGACCGCACCCGGATAGACGTCCGAAAGTTTCGCGATGGCCTCGCCGTCATCCATGGCGCCGTCGAGCACGGCGCGATAGATCGCGGCCACCGCGACCATGTCGCAGTCCTGCGGCGAAAGGCGCACGCGCGCGATCCCCGCGGCCGCGAGGGCCTGCAGTTCGCCGACCAGCACGACACAACTGTTCGACATGGTCTGAACGCCGTTCAGGACGAGGAACGACTGGCGATCGAGGGTGCGAAGCGGCAGGCCGTCCGGCTCTTCGCCGCAGATGAACTGGCAATTGTCCTTGGTCAGCCCCTTGGACCGCGCATGCGCGCAACGGGCGGAAATCGCAAGCGGCATGCGCCCGAAGGCGAAGACCTCGAACGACAGATCCGGCAGGCTTGCCACGATCTTCTCGATCGAGCTCATCGGCAGTTCCGGCGGAAGGCAGATGTTGTTCGCGCCGCGTGCGGCAAGCACCCTGGCGGTCGCCGTGTTATAGACGTTGACGAGCGGCCCGATGGAATGCGCCCTGCCCGCAATCAGGCCCAGCGCCGAAAGATCGTTGGCTTCGACAGGATGCACACTGTCACGGATCAGATCGCGAACATGCCGGCTCTCGCGTTCGAGGGTAACCATGGCGAGCGTCGACAGCGTCACCTTCTTGCCGGCGGCCTCGAGCCGCTCGACCACCTCGGCGATATGCGGCTCGGTGAAGTGCTGGCGCTTCGAGCAGACCGTTTCGCCGAGGGTGACGTGCTCCACCGGGGCCTCGTCGGCGATCCTGAAATAGAAGTCCCGCCATTTGGGCCCGTCCCAGAGATAGTAGACCGGCCCCAGGCTGAGGGCCGGCGTGCGCGCGTTCGTCATGATCTCTCCTATCGCCAGCGCTTGTCGTAGGCGCCCGAGGTGGTGCGCTGGCCCTCGCTCATCGCGCGAAGCCGGGCGACGAGTGCCGAGCGCTCGGCAGGCTCGGCCGACAGGGCCTTCTTCAGGGACGAGACCACCTCGGCGACATAGGCCTTCCCCCGCTGGCGCCCCTCGATCTTGAGCGCCGAGACGCCCGCATCCCTCAGCGCCTCGATGTGATCGACGACGTCGAGCGATACCGGATCCTCGAAGGCGTAGCCGTGCGTCTCGCCGATCTCGAAGCGGCCCTTGCAGAGCGTCGGATATCCGGAAGCCTCGTCGGGGCCGAAGCGGTTGATGGTGTAGGCGCCGAGTTCGGAGACCATGGTGTCGCCGTCCCGGCGGTACTTCACATGACTGGCCGGCGAGCAGACGCCGTTCATGTTCGGCGATTTTCCCGTGGCGTAGGACGAGAGCGAACAGCGGCCTTCCGCCATGACGCAGAGCCCGCCGAAGGCGAAGACCTCGACCTCGCAGGCGATCTGCCGCGTCAGCCTGGCAATGTCCTGCACCGTCAGGATGCGGGGCAGCACGACCCGCTTCGCCCCGAAGGCCCCAACCAGGAACTGGATGGCATCCCTGTTCGAGGCCGAGGCCTGGACCGAGACATGCAGCCGCTGGTCGGGATATCTCTCGGCCACATAGGCCATCAGGCCGAAATCGGCGAGGATCAGCGCATCGGCGCCCAGCGCCACGGCGTCGTCCGCAGCCTCGTACCAGAGCTGCTCATGGCTCGCACGCATGAAGGTGTTGAGGGCGACGAAGGTCTGGACGCCGCGCTTGCGGGCATAGCCGATCGAGTCCTTCAATTCCGGGCGGCTGAAGTTCAGGCCCGGAAAATTGCGGGCATTGGTCTCGTCGCGGAACCCGCAATAGACGGCGTCCGCACCGGCATCGACCGCCTCGCGAAAGGCCGAGGGCGTGCCTGCGGGGCAGATCAGTTCCATGTCGCGTCCCTTCCTTCGAGCGCCCGCTTGCGGACATAGCGCGCCGCGCCGGCGACGAGCGGCGCCAGCGGCCCGGCGAGGCTGCCGATCTCGTCCGGAAGGTCGATCGCGCTGTCGTCGAGCGCATTGCGCAGCGCCAGCATCGCCTCCATGTCTCCGGTCACCGAGAGCTCGCGCGAAAAGAACAGCGCGTCGGCGTCGCACCGCCCCTCCATGAGCCCGAGCAGCAGCACCAGCGGCCCCTCGATGCAGGCGTCCGACACGGGCCGCTGTGCCTTCCGGGAAACGTGCACCGTCTTCGCCGCCGGCACGACGAGGAAGTTCAGCGGCAGGTCGGACGGGCAGAAGAGATATCGGGTCTGCCGGTATTCGCCGAGGCGCTCGAAGAGATCGGGGTGCGCGCGAAGGACACCGGAAAAGATCGTCCTGGCTGCGCGCTCGATCAGCCAGAGAGGCGCAATGTCGACAGGCGCGACCAAAGCGGGCGGAAGGGTCATGCGTAGGGCTTTCGGCAATGTACGTTACAGGCCGAGACTAGGGACCGGCGTCCGGTTTCAGTTTGAGCCAGGACAAAGACGCTCCAATTTTTCGGCGGCAATCCTTGTCGAATGAAAGCCGATGTCACCAATCCACGCCGATATGACAGCCTGCAGGACTTCGTCGCCCTGCTCGAAAGCCGGGCCAGGCTGAAGCGCATCGCGCGCCCGGTGTCGCTGGTTCACGAGATCACCGAGATCCATCGTCGCGTTCTCCGCGACGAGGGGCCGGCGCTGCTTTTCGAGAAGCCGGTCGATGCCGCCGGCAATATCCAGCCCATTCCGCTGCTGGCCAATCTCTTCGGCACGACGGAACGGATCGAGTGGGGACTGGGCCTGGAGTGCGGCGGGCTGCCGCGTCTGGCCGAAATGTTTGCCGACCTGCGCGACCCGAGGCCGCCGCGGTCCATGCGCGACGCCTGGCAGAAGCTGCCGCACCTGAAGGCGGCGCTCGCCATGCACCCGCGCCCAGTCGGGCGCGCGCCGTGCCAGCAGGTGATCTGGCGCGGGGACGACCTCGACCTGGACCGCCTGCCGATCCAGACCTGCTGGCCGGGCGAGCCCGGCCCGCTCGTCAGCTGGCCGCTCGTCATCACCCAGGCGCCCGACGACCCCAGCGACGTCAATGTCGGCGTCTACCGGATGCAGAAGCTCGGGCGGGACCGGCTGATCATGCGCTGGCTCGCCCACCGCGGCGGCGCGCGCCATCACCGGCTGTGGCAGGCGACCGGACGCGACATGCCCGTCGCCGTCGTCGTCGGCGCCGACCCCGCCACCATTCTGTCCGCCGTCATGCCGCTGCCCGACGGCATGAGCGAACTGAATTTCGCCGGATTGCTGAAGGGCAAGCGGCAGGAGATCGCAACCGGGGTGAGCGTGCCCCTGCCCGTCCCCGCCACCGCGGAGATCGTGCTGGAAGGGACGGTTTCCGCGAGCGAGACCGCGGACGAAGGTCCCTTCGGCGACCATACCGGTTACTACAACAGCGTCGAAGCCTTTCCGGTGATGACGCTGTCGGCGATCACCATGCGGAAGAACCCGCTCTACCTCTCCACCTATACCGGGCGCCCGCCGGACGAGCCCTCCCGTCTGGGAGAGGCGATGACGGAACTGTTCGTGCCGCTGGTCAAGCGCCAGTTTCCCGAGATCCGGGACCTGTGGCTGCCACCGGAGGGGTGCTCATACCGGGTCATGGTGGTTTCCATCGACAAGCGCTATCCCGGCCAGGCGCGGCGCATCATGATGGGTCTCTGGTCGATCCTGCCGCAGTTCAACTACACCAAGATGATCATCGCCGTTGACGGCGACATCGACGTCCGGTGCTGGGAAGACGTGATCTGGGCGCTGTCGACGCGCTTCGACGCCAGCCGCGATCTCGTCGTAGTGGAAAACACCCCGATCGACTATCTCGACTTCGCCTCGCCGAAATCCGGCCTCGGCGGCAAGCTGGGCCTCGACGCCACGACCAAGATCGGCGCGGAGACGGACCGCGAATGGGGACGGGTGCTTGCCATGTCGCCCGAGGTGAAGGCCAGGATCGACGGCATCTGGGCCTCGCTCGGGCTCGGCGAGGCCGGGCCATGACGGTCGAGCGCGTCATCGTCGGGATCTCGGGCGCCTCGGGTGCCGCGATCGCCGTGCGGATCGTCGAACGGCTGGCGTCGCTGCCGGATGTCGAGACGCATCTCGTCGTCTCCGACGCCGCGCGGCGCACGCTCGACCTCGAGCATGGCGCCGGGGCGATCGATTACCTGCGGCCGCACGTCCACGAGCATCATCCCAGCGCCGATGTCGGTGCGTCGATCGCGAGCGGATCGTTTCCGGTCCGGGGCATGATCGTGGCACCCTGTTCCATGCAGACGCTGTCTTCGATCGCCACCGGTCGCGCGGACACGCTGCTGACGCGCGCAGCCGACGTGCAGTTGAAGGAGCGGCGCCGGCTCGTTCTGCTTGCCCGGGAGACCCCGCTTCACCTCGGCCATCTGCGCAGCATGTGCGCCGTGACGGAAATGGGGGCGATCGTCATGCCGCCCGTGCCGGCCTTCTACCACCGGCCGCGCACGGTCGACGAGATCGTCGATCACCTGGCCGCCCGGGCGATCGACCTTCTGGCGCTCCCTTGCGGCCCGATCGCCCTGCCCTGGCTGGGCCAATAGCAACAGGAGATCCGCAATGCCGACAGACACAGCGGTCAGGATCGCGATCGTCACGGTCTCCGACCGGGCGAGCCGGGGCGAATATGCCGATCTGGGCGGGCCCGAGGTCGAGGCCTGGCTGCGCTACGCCATCGCAAGCCCCTTCGAGACGGTCCGCCGGCTGATCCCGGACGGGCGGGACTCCGTCCGCACCACGCTGATTTCGCTCTGCGACGAGGAAAAGGCCGATCTCGTGCTGACCACCGGCGGGACCGGTCCCGCGCCGCGCGACGAGACGCCGGACGGCACAAGGGCCGTGCTGGACAGGGAGCTGCCGGGCTTCGGCGAGTTGCTGCGCCAGGCCGGGCTTGCCCAGACGCCGACCGCGATCCTGTCGCGCCAGACCGCAGGCGTGCGCGGCAGCACCCTGATCGTCAACCTGCCGGGACGACCCGCCTCGATCCGGCTGAGCCTCAACGCCGTCTTTCCTTCCATTCCCTATTGCCTGGACCTGATCGGCGCCGGCCGCATCGAGACCGATCCGTCACGCATCGTCAGCTTCAGGCCAAGCCGCTAGCCCGCGGCCCCGACACCCCACAAGGAGACCCCCATGATCGAAATCACCCAGGACAAGACCGTCAGCGCCATCTCGGCGACGCTGCCGGGCGCTGCAGAACTCTTCCGCCGCGCCGGCATCAATTTCTGCTGCGGCGGCAACGTGACTCTGGCCGATGCCGCAACCGAGGCCGGGCTCGATCCCGAAGCGCTGGTCGCCGATCTCCAGGCCCTGCTTGCAGCCGCCGGGCGGGATGCGCCGGAGGAGACGGGGCTTCTGATCGACCACCTGATCAACCGCTACCATCTCGTCCACCGGACCGAACTCGAATGGCTCATCCCGCTCGCCCAGAAGGTCGAGCGCGTCCACGGCGACCGACCGAACGCCCCGAACGGTCTCGCCGACGCCCTGATCGAGCTGCGCGAGGAACTCGAGGGCCATATGCGGCGCGAGGAGCAGATCCTGTTTCCGATGATGAAGCGCGGCGGCAGCGCCACGATCGACCACCCGCTGGCGCAGATGCGCCATGAGCATGGCGACACGGCAAGGCTTCTCGGCCGGATCGAGCACACCACCAACGGCCTGAACCTGCCGCAGGGCGCCTGCGGCTCCTGGACGGCGCTCTATACCGGCCTGCGCAAGTTCTGCGACGACCTGGTGACCCATATGCTGCTGGAAGACTCCGTCCTGTTCCCGCGCTTCGAGCAGAAGGGCGCTTCCGCCTGACGCCGTGCGCCAAGGCCATGGCCAAGGTCGGGGCCGGATAGGTCACCCGTTCTGGCAGGCGCCGCACCGGCCGCTGTTCGCCTTCGCCGGGCTCTGGGCGCTGGTCGCACCGCTGGTCTGGCTTCTCCCGGACGGGATCTCGACCGATCCCGTCGGCTGGCATCTGCACGAGCTGATGTTCGGAATGGGCGGCGCCGCCGTTGGCGGCTATCTGCTGACGGCCCTGCCGGCCTGGACCGGGCGAGGTCCGGTGCCGGCGCGGTTCACGCTGGCGCTGACCGGGTTGTGGATCGCAGGGCGCCTCGCCTTCCGGCTCTCGGACATGCTGCCGCCGACCGCGGTCGCGGCCGCGACATCGGCCTACCTCGCGGTGCTCGGGGCGTACATCCTTCGGGCGCTTCTGCAGTGCCGGCTCTGGTCCAGGCTCTGGGTCGTCGCGGCGATATGCGGATTGCTGCTGGCGGATCTTCTGATCGTCTCCGGCGCGGCCGCCGTTCAGGGACGGACCGGCCTTTGCGGCGTGCTGCTCTTTACCTTGCTGATCAGCGCGATCGGCGGGCGGGCGGTGCCGGCGTTCACGCGCCACTGGCTCGAACGGCGGACGGTGCCGACCGGTCTTTGCGATGGTCGTTGGCTCGGCCGCCTCAGCATCGGAGCGCTTGCCGCCGGCGCTGCGGCGACATTCCTCGATGCGAACGCAGCGGCCGGTGGCCTCCTCGTTCTTTCCGGGACATTGCAGTTCATGCGAACGGCCGGATGGAGGAGCCTTCGTACGCTCCGCTACCCTGCGCTTCTGCTGCTCCATCTGGCCTGGCTCTGGCTCCCGGCCGGCCTGCTGCTCGTCGGCCTGGCGCTGATTCTTCCGCAGGCATTGATGCCGTCTGCTGCGCTGCACGCGCTGACCATGGGCGCCATGGGCACGATGATGCTGGCGATCATGAGCCGCGCCGCCATGGTCCGGCAGGGCGACCGGCTCGTCCTGTCGCCCCCGCTGGCGGCTGCATTCGCGCTGGTCTGGCTCTCGGCCCCGATCAGGATCGCCGCCGGAAGCGTAGCCATGGAACCGCTCATGCCGATGCGGCTTGCATCGCTGTTCTGGATCGTCGGCTGGGTGCTCTTCCTCTGCTCCCATCTCCGGTCGTTGCGGCGACCGGTGCCCCGGCCGGTGCTCAGCGCGCATCGGCGGGCAGCACAATAGGCACGGTCGGTCACCAGACCCAGAAGAACAGGATCCACGACCCGGCCGCAACGGTCCAGGCAAACGCCAGGCAGGCCATCGAACCCACGCGGCGGCCGGGGCTTTCTGTGTAGAGCCCGCCGACGCGCCAGCCGAGACAGGCGCTCCAGGTCGCGGCCAGGAGAAGAAGGCCGGCGCGAGCCTCCGCGACGAAGGGAATGACGATGCCGTCCGACCGCAACTGGGTGACCGTCATGGCGGAGAGCCCGAGAAACAGCCCTGCGCCGGCGAGCGGGATCAGCGTCTGCGTCAGGTGGTGAAAGCGCCGGCCGTCCCACCGGCCGAGGCAGCGGACGGACAGCGCCACCGACAGCGACAGCATGGCCCCCAGGGTTGCCGCGGACGCCAGCATATAGGCGAGCAGAAGCGCGCCATCGACGACCGTCAGGACGTCGTTGCGCTCCGGATAGTTGGTCAGGAGCCACCAGGGCAAGGCCTGTTCGAGCGGAGCCAGCCAGCCGATGTCGATCAGGAACCCGCCCAGCGCCTGTTTGGCAGAAATGAACCACGGGCTCGCGCTCCAGTGGAAGGCGCCGACCGCCAGCCCCAGCAGGCCCGCCAGTATCAGCACCGTCTCGGCCGGCTTCGGCACTGGGCCCGCCACGTGGATGATCTCGTGGTTCGGCGACCGGCGCGCCAGGAAGATGGCGCCGCGAAAGCCGCTGCAGCGGCCGCACATATGACAGTCGCCGGCGCCGCGCATCGTCCTGAGCGGCACGAGCGGCGCACACTCGACCACGCCCGGCTTTTCGCCACGCTGCTGCGACAGCCGCCAGAGAAAGGGATCGGAGCGGAAATGCAGCGGGGCCAGCTTGGCCATCAGCGCGAAGACGCCGCCGACGGGGCAGAGGTAGCGGCACCAAACGCGCTTGTTGCGGCCATAGGCATAGCCCACCACTATCGCCGCGACGGTCGATCCTCCGAGGATGAGCGCTGCCGGCTTCGGATACTGGTAGACGCTCGTCATCTGGCCATAGACGGTAGTGAGAGCGAAGGCCGCCGTCGGCCAGCCGGACCATTGGAGCCATTTCGGGATCGCGCCGCCCCGGCCGTGCCGGCTTGCGAATTCCGAGAGCGAGCCTTCGGGGCAGAGCAGGCCGCACCACATGCGGCCGACCAGGGCGGTGCCGAGGATGACGAAGGGCCACCAGATGCCCCAGAACATCAGTTGCGCGAAACGGGTGAGATTGTTCCAGACAGTGGCGGTTCTGTCCGGCAGCGGCAGGAGCAACGGCACCACGAGCAGGGCCAGATAGAGACCGACCACCACCCATTGGACCATTTGAATGTGACGGCGGTGGCGGAACAGCCAGTCGCCGACACGTCTCCACGGATCTGCCCTCGGCGGCGCCGCCTGGTGCATGTTCATGATGCGACCGCTGTCTTTCGTGGCATCCAGGACCCGAGCAGGCTGACGACGAACCAGTAGCCGCCAAAGACGAGAACGGGCAGCAATTCCGGCCGGGCGCGATAGCCGGCGAGCGTCGCGAGCAGGCCGCCGACACCGCGGGCGTCGTCCAGGAGCCATGACGTATCCCACAGGGGCTGCGACAGCGGCGGCAGGAGATCCAGCGAAATCAGTCGGTCGAGGCCGTTCATCAGCAGCGAACCGGCAAGGATCAGCAACATCGCCTCGCTGAACCGGAAGAACGCCTTCCAGCTCAGGGCGCGGGCACCAAGCTGAAGGGCAACATAGAGGCCGATCGCCGCGGCGAACCCGAGCCCGGCCGCCGCCACCGCCGGCAGATCGATGCCGCGTCCGGACGAGACGAGGATTCCGTAGAGAAAGATCGTGGTCTCGCTGCCCTCGCGCGCGATCGCGATCGCCGGGATCAGCAGCAGTCCCCATCCGTTTGCGGCAGACAGGGCCAGACTGGCGCGACCTTCCAGCGCCCGTCGTGCGCCCGAGCTCTGTCGACGCATCCAGTGGACCATTTGCAGGATCAGGGCCGCGGCAACGAGCACCATCGTCGCCTGGAAATAGTCCTGGCGGTCACCGTCGAGCCATTCGCCGACGAACAGGATGACGCAGGCGATCAGAAGAGCCGCCAGCAATCCGGCGACGATGCCCGCGCACAGCCAGCCCTGCCCCCGCCGCCGCGCCGCCGCCGGCTGTCGCTGCAGCCACGCATGGAGAACGCCGATGACGAGCAGTGCCTCAATGCTCTCGCGCCATACGACGAGGGCAACCTGGATCATGGTGCCTGACATGGATCGGTTCCTTGGTTGGCTATCAGTCCGGCCGGGCAATCAGCCTGGCCGGCGGCATGTCGAGATGGAAATCGTCGAAGAACTCGTACTCGCCCGGATCCAGCCGGCGGATGACGATGAAGCTGGATGCGCCGGGGCCCAGCACCTTCTCCTTGCGGAGCACGATGCTCTCGAACTCCACGGGGCTGTCGCCGATGTTGTGAAGCTCGAGCTTGAAGCGCGTATCGGCGGGCACCACGAGCTCGGACGGCGCGATCGCGCCGTCCTTGAACTCGATGACGAAGACGGGATCGTCTTCGGCGCGGGCAATGCCGACTGCCGCCGCCAAGGGAAGCACGGTCGCGAGAAGAACCGCAACCGACCAGCGCATCTCAGTACGCGCCCTTCTTGCCGGTGCCGGTGAAGGCGAACTCGTAGGAGAGGGTCACCGGTTCGGGCCAGGGGGCGACACCCGTCTCCTTGTCGACATGGCGGCCGAAATGGCCATGGCCTTCGCCGCCGCTGTTGACGACCAGTTCGAGGCGGTACTTGCCGGGCCCCTTGAGCTTGACGTTGTCGCCATAGTGCGGGCCGTCGCTCGCCACCATGGTCATGAGCGTGCCGCTGACCACCTGGCCATCGTCGACCTTGGTGAGCCGGTAATCGATGGACAGGTTCGGCAGCCAGTCGCCTTCGGCAAAGCCGTTCGCATTGTCGGCCGTCGCGTGGATATCGGCCTCGAGATGGATGTCCGTCTCGCTGGCCGGCGCCATCATGCCTTCCGGCTCCATTTCGATCGGCTGGAGATAGACGGCTGCGATCTCCATGCCGCTGACGAGTTGCGGTTCACCGATCGGATATTCCGCGGCGATGGCGGACTGGAGCGACAGGCCGAGGAGGCCGATGCCGGCGAGGGAAAGGGATCGAGATAGGCGCATGAGATGTCCCCGTTAATATGAGATAACGAGTCATGTTTATGCGCAATCATGACGTGCGCTGTTTGCGCTGGAGCAAACAACTTCGATTTTGAGCGTGGACCTGTCGCGGACGTCTCTATTGCTGCACGAACAGCACTGCTGCGATCGCGACGGAAAACACGACGGCGGAGACGGCGCTGTAGCGCTGGAGCACGCCCATCCGATAGAGCGCGATCGCAAAGACGATGATGATCGGCGTGGCCACGAGCAGGCCGGCTTGTGCGTCAGACATTCTGGTAAACCCTGTCAATCGCCCCGATCCTAGCCTTCCCGCCAGCTCCGTCTTTGCGAAAGCGCAAAGAACGGCCGTGGTGGAGATGCCAAGCATTCTGCCGGACAGAGATGGAGATGCAGAATGACCATGGCGCCGCTATCACAGGACGAGGCGTCCGACGAGGGAGGCGACCTGCTTCTGTGGGTTCTCGTCTTCAGCGAACTGGCCGCCTTCGGCATTCTCCTCGGCGGCTTCCTCGTCATGTCCGTGCTTAATCCGGAGAGCTTCGGCGCGGCAAAACTTCATCTGTCGGCGCGCATCGCCGGCTTCAACACGGTCGTGCTGCTGGCCAGCGGCTGGCAGGCGGCGCTGGCGGCCCGCGTCGGCGCCAGCATCATGCAGCAGCGCATCGCGCTGCTTCTCGCCGCAGCACTGGGCTTCGTCTTCGTCGGGCTGAAGCTCTTCGAATACAGCACCGAACTGAGCTACGCGGGCGACGCGACGTTTGCGGCCTTCTTCGAGCTCTATTTCATGATCACCGGCTTTCACCTGGCGCATGTCGCCTTTGTCGCCGGCCTGTTCGTCATCGTCGCCAGACGGCCGTCGCGATCCAACATCGTCATGCTGACGAACGTCTGGCACGTGATCGACATCGTCTGGCTCGTCATGTTCCCACTGATCTATTTCGGGTGAGGCCAATGGACCCCAAGACCTCCGGCTCGCTGTTTGCGAGCACCAACTGGATTTTGATGATGGGCGTCGTGTCGGGCGTCATCTCGGCGCAATGGAAGCACGAGGCGCTGCCGGTCGCAGCCCTGGTCTCGATCCTGGCCCTGACGGTCTTCAAGGCCCGTCTCATCATCCTCGATTTCATGCATCTGCGCGAGCGTCCGGCGCTGGCGGCGGCGCTGCTCGCCTGGCCGATCCTGTTCTGCATCGCCATCCTGGCAAGGATCGCAGCGCCCGGCCTGTTCTAAAGCATTGCCGGCGATTATTGAATCGCCGACTATGCTCTATCTTCTTGGTTTTACGCAATTCTAGACGCAAAACCGGTTCCCACTTTTGCTGGAATTGCTCTAGCCCGGGCGAGGGCCGGCCGCCTTGCAGGCGTGTCAGTCCGCCGCACCCGGGGGCTTTCGCCCTCCACCGCGTTCTTGTTTGCAAAATCACAAAGAAGGGCGGCCGGAAAGACCTCAATAAACTGAAGGTCGTATGCGCCACATCGCGCCCGGTTGCCGCGAACATCCTCGCGGCAAAGCCGAGGACCGGTGCGGCCTCCAATGCAAGGGGACCTCGGAATGGCTGAACGCCTGACAAAGACAGGAGCCCGAAACGTCTTTTACGGCGGTTCGGCGTTCTTCTTCGCAATCTTCATCGGGCTCACCGCCCATAGCCACTACTACATACGCACGACATCCACGGACGAGACGACGCTGACGAGTTCCGTCGCCCGCGGCAAGCACGTGTGGGAAAAGAACTCCTGTATCAATTGCCACACGCTGCTCGGCGAGGGGGCCTACTTCGCGCCCGAACTCGGCAACGTGTGGAAGCGCTGGGGCGGAGACACCGACCCGGAGGGCGCCCGCGATACACTCAAGGGCTGGATGGCCGCACAGCCGTCCGGCATCGAGGGCCGGCGCCAGATGCCCCAGTTCAACCTCACCGAGCAGGAACTGAACGATCTGGCGGACTTCCTCGAATGGACGAGCCGCATCAAGACGCAGAACTGGCCGCCGAACGACGCCGGTTGAGCAGGGGAAAGGAACGCTGACATGAAATATCAAACCCAGAAGGTCGCGATGCTGTACTTCTACGGCGCGCTCGGCCTGTTTCTCGCCCAGGTCCTGTTCGGTGTGCTCGCGGGGACGATCTACGTCCTGCCGAACACTGTGTCCGAACTCCTGCCCTTCAACATCGTCCGCATGATCCATACCAATGCCCTGATCGTCTGGCTGCTGATGGGCTTCATGGGGGCGACCTACTATCTGCTTCCCGAGGAAGCGGAGACCGAACTCTACAGCACCAGGATCGCCGTGGTGCAGTTCTGGCTCTTCCTCGTCGCCGCCGCGATCGCCGTCGTCGGCTACATGTTCCACATCCACGAGGGCCGCGAATTCCTGGAACAGCCCTTCGCTATCAAGGTCGGCATCGTCATCGTCGCGCTGATGTTCCTCTACAACGTGACGCTGACGATCCTCAAAGGCCGCAAGACCGTCGTGACCAACATCCTGGTCTTCGGGCTCTGGGGTGTGGCGATCTTCTTCCTGTTCGCCTTCTACAACCCGACGAACCTCACGCTCGACAAGATGTACTGGTGGTACGTCGTCCATCTGTGGGTCGAAGGCGTGTGGGAACTGATCATGGCCTCGATCCTCGCCTTCCTGATGATCAAGCTGAACGGCATCGACCGCGAGGTCGTCGAGAAGTGGCTCTACGTGATCGTCGGCCTGGCGCTGTTCTCGGGCATCCTCGGCACCGGCCACCACTATTACTGGATCGGCGCCCCGGGCTACTGGCAGTGGATCGGCTCGCTCTTCTCCACGCTCGAGGTCGCCCCCTTCTTCACCATGGTCGTCTTCACCTTCGTGATGACCTGGAAGGCGGGCCGCAAGCATCCGAACCGCGCAGCGCTGCTGTGGTCGATCGGCTGCTCGGTCATGGCGTTCTTCGGCGCCGGCGTCTGGGGCTTCCTGCACACCCTGTCGTCGGTGAACTACTACACCCACGGCACCCAGGTCACCGCAGCCCATGGCCACCTCGCCTTCTTCGGCGCCTATGTGATGCTGAACCTCGCCATCATGGCCTATGCGGTCCCGGAGATCCGCGGCCGCGCGCCCTATAACCAGTGGCTCTCGATCGCGAGCTTCTGGATCATGTGCACGGCCATGTCGGTGATGACCTTCGCGCTGACCTTTGCCGGCGTGCTGCAGGTCCATCTCCAGCGCGTGCTCGGTGAAGGCTACATGGACGTTCAGGACCAGCTGGCGATGTTCTACTGGATCCGGCTCGGCTCCGGCGTGTTCGTCCTGATCTCGGCACTGATGTTCCTCTGGGCGCTGTTCGTGCCGGGCAAGGAGCGCAAGCCCAGCCTCTCCGCAACGGTCCAGCCGGCCGAATGAAGGACGCGGCTCCGGCGCCTGCCGGAGCCGCGTTCCCCCTCTCCATCGAAGGAATCCCGTCATGACTGTACTGACTTCGACCCCGTTTCAGGCCCGGCCGGACATTCCGCCCTACGTTCCCCAGGGCAACGAATGCCAGTTGTTCGAGACCGCGCTCGTCAGGCAACTGCCGCTCCTGCTCAAGGGACCGACCGGCTGCGGCAAGACCCGTTTCGTCAGCCATATGGCGGCCCGGCTCGGCCTGTCGCTGACGACCGTTTCCTGCCATGACGACCTCGCCGCTGCAGACCTGACTGGCCGCTATCTTCTCAAAGGCGGCGATACGGTTTGGGTCGACGGCCCGCTGACCCGGGCGGTGCGCTCGGGCGGGGTATGCTACCTCGACGAGATCGTCGAAGCCCGCAAGGACGTGGCCGTCGTCCTGCACCCACTGACCGACGACCGCCGCATCCTGCCGCTGGAGCGGACCGGCGAGATCCTGGATGCGCCGCCGGGCTTCATGCTCGTCGTCTCCTACAATCCGGGCTACCAGAACATCCTCAAGGCCCTGAAACCCTCGACCAAGCAGCGCTTCGTCGCGATCGAGTTCGACTTCCTGCCGAAGGAACAGGAGATCGCCGTCGTCTCGACCGAAAGCGGGCTCGAGGCGGCAAAGGTCGCCCCGCTCGTCGAGCTGGCCCACCGCCTGCGCGCGATGAAGGGGCACGATCTCGAGGAAGGTGTCTCCACGCGCCTGCTCGTCTATTGCGCCTGCCTGATCGACAGCGGAATGCCGGCCAGGGAGGCCGTGCTTGCCGCCCTGATCGAGCCCCTGACCGACGAGCCGGACGTCCGCGCCGCGTTGCGGGAAGTCGCCCAGGCCGTGATCGCCTAGGAGGCCATCATGCTCGATTTTCTCGAACTGGAAGAGACGGTCGGCAAGTTCTGGCATCGGCTGGTGGGATCGACCGCCAGCATGCCGCGCTATCCCGACCATGCCGTATCTTTCGAGGAACTGAAGCCGATCCTCGGTTCCTGCTTCAGGGGGTTCGGCGGCGCGCCCGCGGTCCAGCTGACCCCGGCGCATGCGAAGACGTCGCGGCACCGGCTGCGCCTGCGGCAACTGGTCGGGCTCGGGGAGGAGAAGGTGGCGGGCGCCACCCGCGACCTCGCCACCGCGATGCTCCCGCCGGTGATCGACCACTTCCCGGACCGGCAGCTCAACCGCGACCTCTACATCTGGCTCGCCGCGGCCATGGCGCTGATGGAGCTGGAGGCGCCGGACGGAACGGACCCGCTCAGGCGGGACCTTCGCCGGATCGAGACCGCGCAGGCAACCGTCCTGCGCGTGATCGCCGCATTCCCGGGTCTCGGCGCGACCTACCGCCGCCTTTGCGCCGCGACGCTCGCGGAGCGAGCCCGCGGCATCCTGCCGGCGGTCGAGCAACTCGTTGAAAACCGCATCCTTGGGCTTCTGAAGACGGGAGCGGGCCTCAAGGACGACACGCCGCCGGCGATCTTCCCGCACCATGCGCCCGCCGGTTACCAGCCGATGATGGGCGTGCCGCTCTGGCCCGAATTCCATGTCCGCTCCGAAACCGATACGACGATCGAGAATGCGGCGCGGGACGGCACGCAGGACCAGGGGCTCGCCGGCAATGCGCGCTACCTGGCGACGCGGCAGGCCAGAGACGAGCGCAAGGGCGAGCGCAGCCCCTTCATCCTCAACCGTTTCGAGAAGATCCTGGCGATGGCCGAGATGGTCAATGTCGACCGGCCGACGGACGACAACGAGGACAGCGACAGCAAGGCGGCCGACGACCTGGACGAGATGAAGCTCGGCCAGCGGCGGGAACGGCCGTCTTCGAAATTCCGGTTCGATCTCGATCTGCCGCCGGAGATGATCGACCTGTCGGAGATCGCAGCCGAGATCAGCTATCCGGAATGGGACTACCGCAAGGGGCGCTATCTGGAGAACTACACCAGCGTTCTTGCGACGCCGGCCGAAGCTCTCGGCGAAAGAGGCGTTCTCGACAACGAGACTCGCTCGCTCGTGCGCAAGGTGCGTCGCCAGTTCGAGGTCCTGCGGCCGCGCCATGAACTGCTGAAGGCCCAGCTGGACGGGTCGGAGCTCGACCTCGACGCCGTCATCCGCTCGCGGGCGGACCTTGCCGCAGGCGGCCAGGGCAGCGACCGGATCCACCTGATGAGCCGGCCGCTCGCCCCCGATCTCGCGACCACGATCCTGGTCGACGTCTCGCTCTCGACCGACGCCTGGGTGGACAATCGCCGCGTGCTGGACGTCGAGAAGGAGGCCCTGCTGGTGCTGGCGCACGGCCTTGCCGCCTGCGGCAGCATGCATTCGATCCTCACGTTCACGTCGCGCCGCCGGTCGTGGGTGCGGATCGAGACGGTGAAGGGCTTCGACGAGACGATGAGCCGTGCGACGGAGGATCGCATCGCCGGCTTGAAGCCCGGCTACTATACCCGGATGGGCGCCGCCATCCGCCACGCCGCCGCCGGCCTGCAGAAGCAGCCGAGCCGGAAGAAGCTGCTGCTGGTCCTCACCGACGGCAAGCCGAACGACATCGACCATTACGAGGGGCGGTTCGCGCTGGAAGACACGCGCAAGGCCGTGCAGGAGGCCAGGCGGGCGGGAACAAACGTCTTTGCCGTCACGGTGGACCGGGACGCCAACAACTACCTTCCGACGCTCTTCGGCAGGAACGGCTACGCGCTTGTCGGCGACATCTCCAAGCTGCCGGTGGCGCTGCCCACGATCTATCGCGGATTGACAGCTTAGGGGGCGAAAATCCGCGATGATGAGCGACGAGGTCGGTCGCTCGGGGGCCCGGCATCAGGCGGAGTGCCGGGCCCTCTCCATTTCCGACAGGGTTCAACGACCCTCGTTCAGTCTCCATTTCGTCATCTTGTTTGCCCGGCGACAAAAAGGTGCGGGCGGTGGGCCGGTAGTCTCGAAGGATCGGGGGCGCACCGGCCCGGCCTCCGAGTTCCGGATCGGGGCCGATGGAAAACAACATGTCGAATTCCGAGAACATACCGCTGATCGATGTCAGGACGATTGCTCCGCCGGAGCGCCATCCGAGGATCTTCGGGATACTGACCGCGCTTGCGCCCGGCGGCATGATGCACGTCGCCAGCGATCACGACCCGCGGCCGCTGCACTACCAGATAGAGACCCGCTATCCCGAGCAGTTCGAGTGGACCTATCTCGAGCAGGGCCCGGCCGTCTGGCGGGTTTCGATCAGGAGGCACGACAGTTCGGGTTGCGACTGCTGCTGCGGTCACTGAACGAAAGAGACCCTGCCCTGCCGAGGTGATGACGATGCCTGGTGCCACGCTTTCCAGATGGACGATGTCCTACTTCGCCGCAGCGCTGGTGTTCCTGCTTTGCGGTGAGGTCCTGCTGGCGGCGGGCTTCGGCTATCCGGTGCTGGCGGTCGAGGCGCCCGAGACGCTGGTGATCGTCCACACGCTCGCAATCGGATGGCTCGGGCTCCTCTTTTCCGGCGCGCTTCTGCAGTTTGTCCCCGTCCTGGTGGCCAAGCCGTTGAAGGCGCCGTACCTGGCGCTGCCGGCGCTGATCCTGATCGTCTGCGGGCTGCTGGTCCTGCTTTCGGGGTTCCTCGGCCTCAGCGGCCGCCTGCCCGTCCCGCCCCTCGCCCTGCCCGTCGGCGGTGTCCTGCTTGCCCTCGGCTTTGCCGCGCTGGCTGCGAGCCTCGCCGCCACGATATGGTCGGCGCGGCCGCTGGCGCTTCCCGGCCGCTTCGTCCTGACCGGGCTCGTCGCCATGGGGCTGACCGTGGCACTGGGGCTGTGCTTCACCCTGGGCCTGTCGGGGTTCGTGGAGGAGATCCACGCGCTCAACCTCCTGGCCGGCGGCGTCGGGCTGCATGCGACGATGGGACTGTTCGGCTGGATGACGATCACCGCGATCGGCGTATCCTACCGGCTGCTGTCGATGTTCCTGCTGTCGCCGGAGCACGACCGCGGCACGTCGCGGATCGTGCTCGTCGCCGGCATCGCGGCGATCCTGCTGCTTGCCGTGCAGATCGCGATGACGGCCATCGGGATCGACGGCGTCTGGCCCGTCGCCGGGGCGAGCGTCATCGGCTTCGTCGGCCTCGGCCTCTACGCATTCGACGTCGTGGCCATCTTTCGCCAGCGCCGGCGCAAGACGGCCGAGCTGAACACGCTCCTGAGCATCGCAGCCGTGGTCTTCCTGATGGTCTCGGTCGTTCTGTTCACGGCATCCTTGCTCACAGGAACGCTCGCAGACAACGCCGCAATCCTGGTCTGGCTCACGGGCATGGGGTGGCTGACCTGCCTGGGCCTCGGACAGCTCTACAAGATCATCCCCTTCCTGACCTGGCTCGAATGCTACGGGCCGGTGCTCGGCAAGACCGCCGTTCCCCGCGTGCAGGACCTCGTCGACGAGCGCCGGGCGATCTGGTGGTTCGGTCTCTACATCGTGACGGTCGGCGTTTGCGCGCTGGCGCTGTTCCTCCACGATCGTCAGGTGTTTACGGCGGCCGGCGTTCTGCAGATACTGGCGACGCTCGGGCTGATCGCGGAGTTCGTCAGGGCCCGCCGGCTCTCCTGCGCGCCGCCTGACATACGGCTGCCTTCGGGCGTATTGCCCCCTCATCTCTTCCTCACGCACCGGAGATAAAAATGAACGAAGATTTTGCGGAACTGGACGTCCGTCCGATGCTGGAAAACGGCGGCGAGCCCTTCCAGGCCATCATGAGCGCCGTGGATGCCTTGCGCCCCGGACAGGGTCTCAAGCTTCTCGCCCCCTTCCGTCCCCAGCCGCTCTACGGCGTGATGTCCAACAGGGGGTTCGACCACGAGGTGATCGAGACGGAGGGCGGGGATTTCGAGATCCGCTTCACGCCCAAGGCCCTGCCCGAAGTCCAGCTCTCCACGGATGCCGGCGAGCCCGAGCTCTGGGCGGATCCCGTCGTGGAGCTCGACCTCACCGATCTTCTGCCGCCCGAACCGATGGTGCGGATCCTCTCGGAAGCCGAGAAGCTGGACGAGGGCGAGGTCATCTTCGCCCTGCTCTCGCGCGAGCCGCTGCTGCTCTTTCCGGAGCTTGCCAAGCGCGGCCATCAATGGGTCGGCAACTTCGACGAGGCGCGGACGACCTATCGGATCATGATCCGCGTCGGGAAGGCAAAGTAGATGTCGAACGACGCCCTCGCCCGGCGCATCCGCGAAGCGCTGACAATCGTCATCGATCCCGAATTGGGAAAGAACGTCGTGGATATGGGCCTGATCTATTCGATCGACTGCGACGACGACGGAACGGTCGCCATCGCGATGACGACCACGACGCGCGGCTGCCCGGCGGCCGCATTCCTGACCGACGCGGTGCGGGATTGCGCCGCAGGGGTCGAAGGCGCCCGCGACGTCGACGTCACCCTGACCTACGACCCGCCCTGGACACCCGACAGGATGGCAAGCTGAGGCCGGCCATCGGGCCTGCAATCGAGGAAGGGCGGGACCGTTGGCGCGGTCTCGCCCTTTCTTCTGGTCTGTTCGGCCCCGCAAGCACGGGAGGCGCCTTCGTCAGAAGGCCTCTGCGTGCAGTTCGTTGATGGCGCGGCTGAGGTCGTCGATCGGAGTCATGTTCGACGCCCGGTTGCCTTCCAGTTCCGCGGGCATCTTCCAGCCGGGATCGACACCCTGCATGTTGGGCAGTTCATGCGCGATGCCCTTGTGGCAATCGATGCAGGTCGCCTTGCCGGGAAGCAGGTAGCGCGTGTGGATCTCGGCCGCCCGCTGCGTCTGCTTCTGCAGGTCCATGGCCACCGACGAATGGCAATTGCGGCATTCGAGGCTGTCGTTGGCCTTCAGGCGCGCCCATTCGTGCTGCGCCAACTCCAGCCGGTGTGCCAGAAATTTCGGCCGTGTGTTGATGGTGCCGAAGATCTTGCCCCACACCTCCTTCGACGCCTGCATCTTGCGGGCGATCTTGTCGGTCCACTGGTGGGGAACGTGGCAATCCGGGCAGGAGGCGCGCACGCCGGAGCGGTTGGAGAAATGGATCGTTCGCGTCAACTCCTGATAGACGTTGTCGCGCATCTCGTGGCAGGAGGTGCAGAACTGCTCGGTGTTGGTCAGTTCCAGCGCCGTGTTGAACGCGCCCCAGAACATCACGCCGCCGACGAAGCCGCCAAGGGTGAGGAAGCCGAGCCCCAGCGTGCCGGCCGGGGTGGCGATGATCTTCCAGGCCCAGAGGATGACGCCCTTTATCCATTTGATCATGGCGTCACTCGCTTCCGGCGGGCTTAACGCCCATCTCGCTCATGTCCCTGAAGCCGTTGGGCACCAGGGGGCGCGTATCCGCCTGCGGCACGTGGCAGGCGGTGCAGAAGTAGCGCCGCGGCGAAACGTCGGCGAGCATCTGGCCTTCACGGGTCATGTAGTGGGTGACGCTGATCATCGGCGCGCCGGAATCCTGGGTGAACTCCCGCTTGTGGCAGGACAGGCAGCGGTTGGCGTTGACCGAAAGCTCGTAGCCCTCGATCGAATGCGGAATGATCGGCGGCTGGTCGGGATAGGCGCGCATCTTGCGCTGATCGTCGACCACCCATTTCGGCAGGGGCGGTGCCGCTTCGGTCGCCATCGAGGGCGTCGGCCCCTCCAGCTGCGGCGGGGTCTTCGTCACCACCTGGGCAATCGCGGCCGTCGCGACGAAAAGCAGGAGCCCCGCTGCGATTGCCGTCCATTCGGGCCGCCTCAGACGGCGACGGGAAGAATCTTGACCGCGCATTTTTTGAAATCCGTCTGTTTGGAAATGGGATCGGTGGCGTCGAGGGTGACCTTGTTGATCAACTGGCTCGCGTCGAACCAGGGGACGAAGACGACGCCCGGCGGCATGCGGTTGCGGCCGCGTGTCTCGACGCGGGAGCGGATCTCGCCGCGGCGCGACACGATGCGCACTTCCGAGCCCTGGTTGATGCCGCGCTTGCGGGCATCGTCGGCATTCATGAAGACGCGGGCGCCGGGGAACGCCTTGTACAGTTCCGGCACGCGCATCGTCATCGAGCCGGAATGCCAGTGCTCCAGCACCCGCCCGGTCACGAGCCAGACATCGAACTCCTCATCCGGCGCCTCTGCCGGCGGCTCGTAGGGCACGGCGAGGATGACCGCCTTGCCGTCCTTCTGGCCGTAGAACTTCACGCCCTCGCCCGGCTTGACGTAGGGATCGTAGCCCTCGCGGTAGCGCCACAGGGTCTCCTTGCCGTCGACCACGGGCCAGCGCAGTCCGCGCACCTCGTGATACAGGTCGTAGGGCCCGAGGTCGTGGCCATGGCCGCGCCCGAAGGCGGCGTATTCCTCGAACAGGCCCTTCTGGATGTAGAAGCCGAAGGCCTCGGCCTCGTTGTTGTCGTACTCCGCATTCACCTCGCTGAGCGGGAAGCGATCCACCTCGCCGTTCTTGAACAGCACCTCATAGAGCGTCTTGCCGCGGTATTGCGGGTTTGCCTCCAGGGTTTCGGCGGGCCAGACCTCGTCGGTCGTGAACCGCTTGGAGAACTCCACCATCTGCCACAGGTCGGACCGCGCCTCGCCCTTGGCCTGGACGAGTTGGTGCCAGACATGGGTGCGGCGCTCGGCATTGCCATAGGCGCCCTCCTTCTCCACCCACATGGCGGCCGGCAGGATCAGGTCGGCGCTCATCGCGGTGATCGTCGGATAGGCATCGGAGACGACGATGAAGTTGTCCGGATTGCGGTAGCCCTGCCAGGTCTCGTTGGCGGTATTGGGGCCCGCCTGGACGTTGTTGTTCACCTGCACCCAGTAGAAATTGAGCTTGCCGTCCTTCAGCATCCGGTCCTGCTGGACCGCATGATAGCCCGGCTTCTCCGGGATGATGCCGTGCGGGATGCGCCAGATCTCCTCGGCGTGCTTGCGGTGCTCGGGATTGGTCACCGTCATGTCCGCCGGCAGGCGGTGGGCGAAGGTGCCGACCTCGCGCGCCGTGCCGCAGGCCGACGGCTGCCCGGTCAGCGAGAACGGGCTGTTGCCGGGCTCGGAGATCTTTCCGGTCAGGAGATGGAGGTTATAGACCATCTGGTTGGCCCAGACGCCGCGGACATGCTGGTTGAACCCCATGGTCCAGAGCGACATGACCTTGCGATCCGGATCGGCATAGAGTTCGGCCAGTTGTTCGAGGAAACCGGGATCGACGCCGGTCATTTCCGCCGTCTTTTTCAGCGTGTACTCGGAGACGAATTCCTTGAAAGCCTCGAAGTCGATCGGTTCGGTCTTTGTCGGATCGGCAGAATTGGCAGCCTTCGTCTCCAACGGATCGTCCGGCCGCAGGCCGTAGCCGATGTCGGTGGCGCCGCGGGCAAACTTTGCGTGCTGGCGGACGAAATCCTCGTTCACCCGCCCCGTCTGGATGATGTGGTTGGCGATGTAGTTGAGGATGACCAGGTCGGTTCCCGGCTTGAACACCATCGGGATGTCGGCCAGGTCCATGCTGCGGTGGGTGAAGGTCGACAGCACCGCGACCCGCACATGCGGATGGCCGAGGCGGCGGTCGGCAACGCGGGTCCACAGGATCGGATGCATCTCCGCCATGTTCGAGCCCCAGAGCACGAAGGCGTCCGCATGTTCGAAATCGTCGTAACAGCCCATCGGCTCGTCCATGCCGAAGGTGCGCATGAAGGCGTAGGCCGCGGACGCCATGCAATGGCGCGCGTTCGGATCGAGGTTGTTGGAGCGGAAGCCCGCCCGCATCAGCTTGGTCGCCGCATAGCCCTCGAAGATGGTCCACTGGCCGGATCCGAACATGCCGACGGCGGTCGGCCCCTTCTCCTTCAGCACCTTCTTGCACTGCTCGGCCATGACGTCGAAGGCCTCGTCCCAGCTGACCGGCTCGAACTCGCCGTCCTTGGCGTAGGCGCCGTTGCGCTTGCGCAGAAGCGGCGTCTGCAGCCGATCCTCGCCATACATGATCTTGGAGAGGAAATAGCCCTTGATGCAGTTCAGCCCGCGGTTGACCTCGGCCTGCATGTCGCCATGGGTCGCGACCACCTGGCCTTCCTTGACGCCGACCATGACGCCGCAACCGGTGCCGCAGAACCGGCACGGTGCCTTCGACCATTTTATCTCCAGCGCCTCCACCCCGCCCGGCACCGGCTGGGCGGCTGCGGGAAGCGCGACGCCGGCCGTGGCCGCGGCAATGCCGGCGGCATGGGCCTTCAGGATGTCACGCCGCGTCAGTGTTCCGGTCATCGCTTCCAGTCTCCTCTGTCTCGACGTGCTCGAAAACCATGTTTGCAGAGATCACTCCGTCCAGGAGCGACATGCGCGTCAAACATTCCCCGAGCATGCCGGTGGACGCACCCTCGATCACGACGACGATCTTACCGCCGCCTTCGCCGTGGACTTCCACATTCTCCATCTTCGCGATCTCGGCGAGGACCGCCGCGGTGCGGGCGGGCATCGTCGCGATCACGGCGCTCGAAATATGATGGCGTTGCGGCCGCTCAGGCATCGGCAGCCTCCCTCTCGCCAAGATCGGCCTCGCGCGACGCAAGGCCGATCGCATCGACCGGGCACACGGAGAGGCAGGCGCCGCAACCGCTGCACTGATCGGCGCTCAGCTCCGGTTCGAACGGTCCGCCGATGCGCGGGCGAAAGCGGATCGCCTGCTCGGGACAGCTCTCGCCGCAGGAGAGACAGGAGACGCCGCGCCGGGCAAGGCACGCGTCGCCGATGGCGGCGACGTGCGGAAAGCGCGTCGTCTGTTCGGCCGCAAAGACCGGCTCGGGACAGGCGGCACTGCATTGCCCGCAGAAAGTGCATTCGCCAAGGGCGAAATCGATCGACGGAACGCCGTCGACAAGCGCGATGATGCCGGTGGGACATCGCTCCGCGCAAAGCCCGCAGCCGGTGCAGGCGGCCTCGAGGCTTGCGATCGTGGCGCCGGGCGGACAGAGGATGGCGGCCCGTGCCGTCGGCCGGCCAAGCAGGAGTTCACGCCGTGAGAGCGAAGCCGTCTGCATGTCGACGCCTCAATGACCGAGCGGCCCGGGCGGGCCGTAGATGATCTGGAACATCCAGACGAGGAAGCCGTATCCGCCGACGATGGCGACGGCGACCAGCGGCCAGATGCCGAAAGCCAGCACGAAGAACGCGATCAGCTCGGCACGACGCCGCGAGCGCTTCTCGGGGACAGGGTGCTCGGTAGACAGATCAGACACGTCCTCACCTCTCCTGACTGCAACCAACCCGGCTACGGACCACATTGCGTGACCGCGGCCGGGGGTCGGGGGCGCCTGACACGCCATTTTCGTTGCCTTCGGCGCGACGCCGATCGCAACACCTCCCAGAATGACTAATGGTATCCTCGATTTGCAGGATTGCCAGTCCGATGGTCCAAAGAGGATACGCCTGATTCGGTTCACTTTTTATTTCAGCTTCGAAAGAATGTGGCCGTTGCCGTCCTCGCCTGCGAACGATCCCCGGGCGCGAGCTGTCACGCCGCGGCATCGTCGTCCTTAAGGCCCTTCCTGAAATCGCGGATGCCCTTGGCGACATCGCCCATGAGTTCCGGGATCTTGCCGCGCCCGAACAGGAGCAGCACGACGGCGAGAACGATCAGCCAGTGCCAGATACTGAAAGAACCCATGGACTTCGCCTCTCTCACTCAAGATGAGGCGAAGATAGGGGCAAGCGCCCGGGATGTCCTTGTTCTAGATCAAGAGGGATGGCGCGCACGGGGCGCGAAGCTGTGGCGGGCGCACGTGCGGCGCCTGACCGGATACGGGCGGTCGAGACGGCTGCCGCCGCCCGGCCTGTCCGAATGGTGGTGGCGCTCGCCGGGAGCGCCACGCGTGCGCTCTACTGCCGGACCAGCTCCTCGAGCTCCCGGCGCGACAGGCACCGCTCCTGCCCGGCGTCGGCTGTTGCCTGGCAGAACCTGAACGCGGTCAGATGGGGCAGGTCCAGCGCCTGCCGGACGGTGAGCAGGCCCAGCGGAACGCAGCTGCCGGCGACCACCGCGGACACTTCTATCATCTGTGGCATTGTTTTTCCTCCCTGATTGCGGGGGTCTATGCCTGACGTTGAGGGCAACTTGATGGCGTTGACCCGAGGGAATGGCCCGCTATTGCCCCATCGCCGCCAGGACGATCGCCGTCGGGATCCCGACCGTTACCAGGGTGCCGGCCACCATCGAGGCCAGCTTCCATATGCGTTCACGCGTCGCCTGCTTGTGGTCCCACTCATACGCCATTGGCTTCCTCCTCGCCTGACGGCAAAGAAGCAGCTGGCCGCAGCCGAGTCGAGTCGGGCGTGAATGAGGACGGGGGCCAATCCGACAACGGATCAGATTGTCACCCACTCCTGCGTGCATAAAGAATGCCGCACAGGACGATGGCGCCACCGATCGCCTGCGTGACGCCGACGGCTTCGCCGAGCACGACCACGCCGAGAAGGGCGGCGACGACCGGCTGGAGCAGCAGGGTGAGCGAGGAAAACGCCGTCGGCAGGAAAGCGAGCGCATAGGTGATCGCCACCTGCCCGCCGGCATGGCTGATCAGCGCCAGCCCCAGCAGCATCGCCCAGCCGAAGATCGTGACGGGAGCGAACTGGCTCTCGGTCAGAAGCACCATCGGCAGCAGGCAGACCGCCGCCGAAGCCGTACTCCAGAGCATGACGCGGGCGGTGTCGAAGCGGCCGCGCAACCGGGCGACGCCCAGCATGTAGCCGGCATAGAAAAGGGCTGCGAGAACCGCCAGCGCATCGCCTGACGGATTGCCGGCCGAAAGCCCGCTCAGCCCGCCTTTCAGGATGACGATCCCGCTGATCGCAACGGCGAGGCCGATGAGGAAGGCACGGCTGATCGATGCGCCGAGAAACAGCCAGCCGACCGCGGTCACGAAAACAGGGGCCAGATTGGCGAGCAGCGTCGCATTGGCAACCGTCGTCACATGGATCGCGGCATGCCAGGCAACGAGATCGGCCGCGAGGAAGACACCCGGCAGCGCGAGCGCGATCATGTCGCGCAGCCCCGCAGGCCTTGCGGCCCGACGTTTCTCCGACAGGCGGAAGAACAGAAAGAGCGGCACCAGCGCGAGGGCCACGCGCCAGAAGGCTGTCGCCATCGGGCCGATCTCGGACAGCCGGACGAAGATCGGCGAGCCGCCGATCGCGACCGCGCCGGCCAGCAGCGCCATCAGCGCCAGCCGGTTCCGGGCTGCGGGTGCCGTGGCGGCGAATTCGGTCTGCGTCACGGCGATGTCCAGTCTGCGTGTGGCGTGAATGCCGTGAACTAAAGCGCGTCGCGATCCTTCGTGCGCGCTTTAATTCCAGTTCTTTTGCATGTCGTTATCGCAAAACCGCTGCGCACTTTTGCGCGACATGCTTTAGACCGTGACCGCCAGAACTGCAACACAGTCGCCGGCCTTGACGAGGCCGGGGAAATGCCGGGCGCAAAGGATGCCGTCCATCTTCGCGCGGATCTCGGAGAGCGGTGAACCCGTGCGGCCCGTCGGATAGATGCGGGCCACCACCTGCCCCCGGGCCACGGTGTCGCCCATGTCCACCAGCGGCTCGATCAGCCCGCCTTCCTCGGCGAAGGCGAAGCAGTCGCCATCCGGCATGTCGAGCCACTGCGTCGGGGCGACCTCCGCCTTGCCGTTCACGATGCCGGCCTGCCGCAGAACATTGATAACGCCGCGCTTGGCGATCCCCGCACTTCTTGCCGTCGCCGTGCCGCCGCCGCCGAGTTCGGTGGTAATGAACACCTTGCCCATCTCCTCGGCCGCCGTGTCGTACATGCCGACCGCATCGATCTCGAGCATCTTCATGGAATAGGGCGCGGAGAATGCCTGCACCAGTTCGAAGGACCGCTGCTCCTGCGTCTTGTCCGGCAGGATGTGCGCGGCGCAGAAGGGCAGGAAGTCGAGCGTCTTGCCGCCCGAGTGGAAGTCCAGGACGATATCGGCCAGCGGCAGCAGTTCGCGCTGGAAATAGTCGGCGATCTTCTGCGTCACCGTACCGTCCGGCCGGCCCGGAAAGCTGCGGTTGAGGTTGCCCTTGTCGATCGGGGACGTGCGGGTGCCGGCGAGGAAGGCCGGGTAGTTCATCGCGGGGACGATGATGACCCGCCCGGACACGTCTTCCGCCTTTAGGCTGCGCGCGAGGTCGAACAGCGCGATCGGCCCCTCGTATTCATCGCCGTGATTGCCGCCGGTGAGAAGGGCCGTCGGCCCCTCCCCGTTCTTGACGACCGTGATCGGGATCATCACCGAGCCCCAGGCGGAATCGTCGCGGCTGTAGGGCAGCCGGAGGAAGCCGTGCTGGATACCCTCGGCCGAGAAATCGACCGTGGGTGTGATCGGCGAGGCGCGCAGTTCGGTTTCGCTCATGGCAGGCTCAATCCTTGACGAACAGCTTGCGCGGCACGTTGGCGAGGCATTCGACGCCGGTGTCGGTGATCAGGATGCTCTCGGTGATCTCCAGACCCATGGTTTCCAGCCAGAGACCCGTCATGAAGTGGAAGGTCATGCCCGGTTTCAGCTCGGTGCGGTCGCCGGGGCGCAGGCTCATGGTGCGCTCGCCCCAGTCCGGCGGATAGGAGAGACCGATGCCGTAGCCGGTGCGGTTGTCCTTGACGATGCCGTACTTCTTGAGGACCGCGAAGAAACCGTTGGCGATGTCCTCGCAGGTGTTGCCCGGCTTGGCGGCGGCAAGCCCGGCCTCCATGCCTTCCAGCGTCGCCTTCTCGGCATCGAGGAATTCCTGCGTCGGCTTGCCGAGGAAGACGGTGCGCGACAGCGGGCAATGGTAGCGGTTATAGGCGCCGGCGATCTCGAAGAAGGTGCCCTCGCCGCGCTTCATCGGCCGGTCGTCCCAGGTCAGGTGCGGCGCTGACGCGTCGACACCCGACGGCAGCAGCGGCACGATCGCCGGATAGTCGCCGCCGATCCCGTCGACGCCGCGCGTACCGGCGTCGTAGATCTCGGCCACCAGGTCGCATTTGCGCATGCCGACCTCGATCTTGTCGAAGATGCGCTGGTGCATGCCTTCCACGATACGGGCGGCATTGCGCATATACTTGATCTCGGTCTCGCTCTTCACCGCCCGCTGCCAGTTGACCAGCGCCGTCACATCGACGAAGCGGGCGTTCGGCAGGTGCTTGACCAGGCTCGCGAAGGCGGCGGCGGAGAACCAGTAGTTGTCCATCTCGACGCCGATCGTCAGCTTGTCCAGACCGCGCTCGACCAGCCTGGCTGAGAGATAGTCCATCGGATGGCGCTCGGTCGACTGCACGTAGTGGTCCGGGTAGCCGATGATGTTCTCATGCTTGAGATAGGCCGTCAGCTTGGCGCCGTTGGCATCCTGGCCGCGACCGTACCAGATCGGCTCGCCGGTCGGCGGCACGACGACGGCCTGGTGCACGTAGAACGACCAGCCGTCGTAGCCCGTCAGCCACGCCATGTTCGACGGGTCGCTGACGATCAGAAGATCGACGCCTTTCGCCTCCATGGCCTTGCGCGTCTTTGCCAGGCGCGTCTCATATTCCCCAAGGGAAAATTTGAGGTTCGGTTGGGTCATGCTTCTCCCTCATTCTCCGGCATCTGCCGGTCTCAACTTTCAAATGGCGTGCCGGCACCGGCCGAGGTCGCGCGCGAAAAGGCGAGCGTGGCGATGGCCGTGTCCTGAATGCCCGTCCCGGTCAGGTCGGCAATGGTGATCTGGTCCGCGTCACGGCGCCCCTGTTCCAGCCCGGCCGCGATCCGGCCGAGTTCGGCGAAGGCGGCATCCGGGACCACGAGGCCCGCCGCGATGGCGTGATGCAGTTCGCCGAGGCGGCGGGTCTGGCCGAGGCTGTCTGCGACATAGAGGCCAGCGTTGACGATCGCCGCCGGCTCGATCTCGTTCTTGTGCTCGGCGTCCGAGCCCATGGCGGTGACGTGCTGGCCGGGCTGCAGCCAAGCCGCCTTCAGGATCGGCGCCTCAGACGGCGTCGTGGTCACGACGATGTCCGCGCCGGCGACGGCTGCTTGCGGATCGGCCACGGCGACGACAGAGATGCCAAGCGTCCGTGTGAGTTCGGCCGCGACCTTTTCCGCCTTGGCCGCGTCGCGCGCCCAGATCCGCGCCTCGCGGATCGGCCGCACCAGCGTCAGCGCCTGCAGTTGCAGCCTGGCCTGCATGCCCGCGCCGAAGATCGCGGCTATGCCGGAATCCGGCCGGGACAGGTATCGTGCGGCGACGGCGCCGGCTGCGGCCGTTCGCACGTCCGTCAGGTAGCCGTTGTCGAGCAGCAGCGCCTGGACGAGGCCCGTCTTGGCCGACAGGAGCACCATCATACCGTTGGTGCTCGGCAGGCCGATCTCCGGATTGCCGAAGAAACCGGGGCTGATCTTGATGGCGAAACCGTCGAGGCCCGGGACATAGGCCGTCTTCACGTCGACCTCGCCGCGGTGTTCGGGAATGTCGAGCCGCAGGATCGGCGGCATGGCGACGGACTTGGTGGCGAGCGCCCGGAAGGCATCCTCCACGCAGGCGACAGCCCCGGCGTCCAGTGTCACGACCTTCCTCAGGTCGGCCTCGGTCAGGATGATCATCCGGCTCATGCCGCCACCTCTTCTTCGACAGACGTCGCGCCGTTGACGATCCTGCGGTGCAGGGTCATGTCGACATTGCGGCCGGACAGGATGGCGACGATGGGCCCGGCAGACCGGATCCGCCCGGCAAGCAGCGCCGCGATGCCGACCGCGCCAGCCCCTTCGACGATCTCACGCTCCACGGCATAGGCATGCCGCATGCCAGCGGCGATCTCCGCTTCCGGAAGCAGCAGCACGTCGTCGAGCAGGTCGCGGCACATGGCGAAGGTCAGGGCATTGTCGAGCCCGATGCCGCCGCCGAGCGAATCCGCAAGGCTCGGCAGTTCCTCCACCTGCACCGGATGCCCGGCATCGAGGCTCGCCTTCATCGCCGCCCCCCGTTCCATGGTGAGCCCGATGACTTTTGCCTTGGGGTTCGCGCCCTTGACGGCCGCGGCCACGCCGGCCGCGAGCCCGCCGCCCGAAAGCGGCACGAGCACGGTGGCCACCTGCGGCAGTTGCTCGATGAGCTCGAGCCCGAGCGTGCCCTGCCCGGCGATGACGGCGGCATCGTCGAAGGGCGGCACCATGACCATGCCCTTTTCCGCCACCAGCCGGTCGACTTCCTCCTGCGCCTCGTCCTGCGAGCTGCCGACGATGCGGACTTCGGCGCCGAGCCTGCGGATCTCCGCGACCTTGTTTTCCGGCACCAGCCTCGACATGCAGATGGTGGCGACCGCGCCTTCCGCCCTTGCCGCATGCGCCAGCGCCCGGCCGTGATTGCCGGTGGAGGCGGCGACGACGCCGCGGGCACGTTGCGCCGGCGTCAGCGACAGGACCGCGTTGGTCGCGCCACGCAGCTTGAAGCTGCCGGTCGTCTGATGGTGTTCGAGCTTGAGGTGGACGGGAGCGCCGGCCCCCTCCTGAAGGATGGCGGATGGCGCCATCGGCGTGCGCAGGACCCGCCCGGCGATGCGGGCGGATGCGGCACGGATGTCGTCGATCGAGACGGAGGCCGGTTGCGCGCACATGGGGTCAACCTTCGAGATAGGGCTTGGTCATGAGAGTGCCGAGCTCCGGCCGCGCTGTCGCATCGCCGCAGAGGCGCAGGCATGCCCAGGCCGTCGCGAGGTTGCTGCTGACCACGGGCTTTCCAATCGTCTTCTCGATGCGCGGGGCGACCTCGGCGGCGCGAACGGCCGTGCAGGATATGAACAGCGCATCCGACTGCGGCGCCGTCGCCTCTTCGGCGAAGGCTGCGATCTCGTCGTGCGAGATCCGCGCCATCTCCCGGTCGTCGGTCAACCCGAGGCAGGTGAAGCGGTCGATCCGGAAGCCGAGGTCGGCGAAGTAGCGCGCCATCGGCCGGCTGGTCTCGACGGTATAGGGCGTCAGAATCGAAATCCGCTTCGCGCCCACGGCCTTCAGGCCCTTCACGGACGCCGCCGTCGGCGTCACGACGGGAACGCCGGGCTTTGCCGCCTGCACGGCCGCCTCGATTTGCCTGTCTCCTATGACCACGGAGGCCGAGGTGCAGGAGTACATGACCGCGTCCAGCGGTTCGTCCGGCAGGATCAGCGCCGCACCCGCCGTCAGTTGCGGCTGCATCTTCATCAGGTTCTCGGGCGTCACCGGATTCGCATAGGGAATGCGCGTGACGTAGACGCCGACCCGCTCGCTCGCCACCATGCGCCGGAAATCGACCTCGGTCGTATGGTCCGTCGCCAGGATGATCAGGCCGACCCGCTTTTCCAGCGGGCGGTCGTCGAGGCGCGGGGCGCGGCTTGCCGTGCCGATCGAGATATCGTCCGGGATCATCGCTCGTCCACCCTGGCATAGCGTTCTTCCAGGAAGCGCAGCGCAACGACGGAGATCAGGCTGATGACCAGGAAGAACACGCCGACCAGCGTCATCGGCTCGATATAGCGGTAGCTGCTGTTGGCGACACTCTTGGCCTGGTTCATCAGTTCGAGAACGGTGATGGCCGACAGCAGCGGCGTCTCCTTGAACATGGCGATGAAATAGTTGGCAAGCGCCGGGATCATCGGCGGGATCGCCTGCGGCAGCACCACATGAATCCACGCCTGCCGGATGCTGAGATTGGTGGCCCGGGCCGCTTCCCACTGGCCGCGCGGCACGTTGTCGATGCCGGCGCGATAGACCTCGGCGGCATAGGTGCCGTAGTGGATGCCGAGCCCGATCACGCCGGCGACCAGCGGCGACAGCCGGATACCGATATCGGGCAGCACGTAGAAGATGAAATAGAGCTGCACGAGCAGCGGCGTGCCGCGGATGAAATCGGCGAAGAATCCGACCGGGCGCGCGATCAGCGGGTTCGGCGAGCGCCGGGCGATGGCCAGCACCAGGCCGAAGACGGCAGCGACGATCGCGCCGAGCACGGTGGCGAGAATGGTGATCTTCAGCCCTTCGAGAAGGGTCGGCATGATCTGCCAGACGAATGCCCAGTCCCATTCCATGGTCAGACCCTCACGCCGTCGAGGCCGCGCGCCGCCCGGCGTTCCAGCCAGCGCACCCCGGCCGAAATGGCCATGGCCATGGCGAAGTAGAGAACGAGGACGGTCGCGAACGGGATCAGCGTGTTGCCCGTCTGCGCCCTGACCACCTGCGCCTGGAAGGTCATGTCGGTCAGCGAGATCAGCGAGACCACGGCCGTTCCCTTCAGAAGCTCGATGGCGTTGTTGCCGAAGGTCGGCAGCATCAGCGGCAGCGCCTGCGGCAGGATCACGTGGCGCAAGCGCTGGTAGCGGCCGAGATTGAGGGCGACGCAGGCCTCGTGCTGCTCGCGGCCGATCGCCCGCACCGCGCCGCGCACCACTTCCGCGCCATAGGCGCCGACGTTCAGCCCCAGCGCCAGCACGCCTGCCTGCAGCGGCGTCAGCGTGATGCCGGCGAAGGGCAGGACGAAATAGGCCCAGAAGAGCTGCACGAAGATCGAGGTGCCGCGGAAGAATTCGATATAGGTGGTGGCCAGCGCCCGGACCGCGGCAAAGCGCGACAGACGGCCGAGGCCGGCGGCGAAGGCCATGACGAGCGCCAGCGCCGAACCCATGAGCGTGAGCTCGATCGTCACCAGCGCGCCTTGCAGGATCAGTCCGATATAGCCTGTCCAGTCGATCATGATGTGCTCCACCGGGAAGCAAAGGCAGTCGGCGACGCACCCCCCTCCGCCCTGCCGGGCATCTCCCCCTCAAGGGGGGAGACTGGCCGGGGCCTGGCCCTGCACAGAGAGGGGTGCGATCGCGTCATCTGCGGTTACCCGTTTCACTACGTCCGAGGATCACTGCGCAGCGCAGAGCTTCTCGCGGGTGGTGGACATCGCGGCGGCCGCCGAGAAGCCGTAGGGCTCGATGATCTTGGCGAACTCGCCCGATTCCTTCAGCTTGGCGAGTTCCACGTCGAAGGCATCGCGCAGCGCCTCGTCGCCTTTCTTGAAGGCGGCGCCGTCGCAATAGACCGGCGCACCCTGAACGGGAGCTATGACCTCGAGGTTCGGGTCGTTGGCCTTCATCACGAGATCGTTGATCGACAGGACCGGCAGCGAATAGGCGTCGATGCGGCCGTCCTGCAGCATCTTCAGGCCGCTCTGGCCATCCGGCACCACGATGACGCGCTCGCGCGGCACGCCGGCTTCCAGCGCCAGCTTCTCTTCCGTGCCGCCGCCGGGCGCGCCGATGGTGGCCGACTGGTCCTTGGCGACATCGGCATAGCTCTTGAAGCCCTTCGGGTTGCCCTTCTTGACGAGCATGGCCTCGGCATCGCAGAGGACGGGCTCGGAGTAGGCGACGGCCGCGCAGCGCTCCGGCTTCATGAACAGGCCGGCGGTGACGGCATCGTGGCGCCCGGCCTGCAGGCCGGGGATCATGGCGCCGTATTCGGAGATCGAGGCGACGACGTCGGCAACGCCGAGACGCTTGAAGACCTCGCGGGCGACGTCGGGAGCCGCACCCGAGACCTTGCCGTCGGCGCCGACGGCGGTGAACGGCGGCTCGTTGGCGATCGCGATGCGGGCGAAGCCCTGCGCCTTCAGCTCTTCCAGCTTGGCGTCGTCGGCGTTTGCGGGGGCTGCGGCAAACGCTGCCATCAAAGCCGTGGCGCCGGCTGCCATCGTCATGAAATGTTTCAATGTCATCGTTTTATCTCCTCTGGATTTTCCGTTTTTTATCGGAGGCATTGCCGGGTCGCCCCGGCGGTCAGACGCGGTGCCCCGCCGCGATTATCTTGCGCAGGAAGGTCTGTGTCCGCTCCTGCCTGGGATTTCGGAATATGTCGTCCGGCTTGCCCTCCTCGACGATCCGGCCCTTGTCGAAGAACAGGACGCGATCGGCGAAGTCGTGGGCGAAGCCCATCTCGTGGGTGACGAGCAGCATCGTCATGTCGGTCTCGGCGGCGAGCTTGCGCATGACGTTCAGGACCTCCTCGACCAGTTCCGGGTCGAGCGCCGAGGTGACTTCGTCGAACAGCATGATCTTCGGCGACAGCGCGAGCGCGCGGGCGATGGCGACGCGCTGCTTCTGTCCGCCGGACAGCTGCGCCGGCATGCTCTTCGCCTTGTCGGCCATGCCCACCATGTCGAGAAGCTTCATCGCCCGGTCTTCGGCCGCCGCCTTCGCCACGCCCTTGGTCAGCATCGGCGCCAGCGTGATGTTGTCGAGCACGCATTTGTGCGGAAACAGGTTGAAGTGCTGGAAGACCATGCCAATCTTCTCGCGCATCTTTTGCAGATGCCGTTCGTCGGCCGGGACCAGACTGCCGCCCCTCGGCATGTGGTAGAGCTGATCGCCGTCCACCTCGATGTGGCCGCCGTCGATCTTCTCGAGCGTCATCAGGATGCGCAGGATGGTGGTCTTTCCCGATCCCGACGGCCCGATCAGCGCCAGCTTCTCGCCCGGCATGACATTCATCGACAGACCGTCGAGCACCGTCAGCGGCCCGTAGGTCTTCGTGATGTTGTCGATGCGAATGATGGGCGAGGCCATGCATGTCTCTCCCTGTTGAGACGAGCGATGTCCAACGATGAACAGCTTATGAAATCATGTCAATTGTCAAAATAATATCATGACAATTATTCCTTTCCTGCCCAAATGGCAGGCGGAACCGTCAAATAGCAAGCAGGAGCGCTTCCGGATTTCCCTGCGCCAGCGAGGCGACGATGCCGAGCCCCGTGCGCAGTTCCGCCTCGGACGTGGAGCCGAGCGAGATGCGAACGGCCGGAGCGTGACCCTGGTCTGCGGTGTGGAAGGAGGCACCGGGGGCGATCGCCACGCCGCGCAGCCGCGCCTGCGCCACGAAGCCCTCCTCCGTATGCTGGCAGGTGAGCGGCAGCCAGACGTGCAGGCTCTGCGGGTGGGCATGATAGGCGAGCCCGGAAAGCATCTCGGCGGCGATCTCGTGACGGCGCGCCAGCGCCCGCCTCTGCCAGTTCACCAGCTCCATCGCCGTGCCGTTGCCGACCCAGCGCGTGGCGACCTCGACGATCGCCGGCGTGGCCATCCAGTTGGACACCAGGTGCCGGTTGGCGACGGCTGCGACATAGCGGTCGGGCGCGACGAGATAGCCGATGCGCAGGCCGGGAACGGTGATCTTGGTGAAACTGGTGACATAGAGCGTGCGGTCCGGCGCAAAGGCCTGCAGCGGCGGCGGCCGGTCTTCGACCAGCGGCCCGAGAATGTCGTTCTCGATGATCGCGATATCGTGCCTGGCGGCGACGGCGGCCAGTTCCTCGCGGCGCCTGGCGCTCATCAGCGTCGCCCTGGGATTGATGACCGAAGGCTGGAGGAACACCGCCCGGATCGGCCCCTTGCGGCAGGCAGCGTCCAGGGCGGCCGGGATCATCCCGTCCGCATCGATCGCCAGGCCCTCGAGGTGGATGCCGAGATAGGTGGAGAGCGGCACCAGCGTATGATGGCTGATGGCCTCGGTCGCGACCGTGGATCCGGGCGGCGCGACGCTCATCAGGGCGACCGTCATGGCCGACGTGGCGCCATTCGTGAGGTTGACATTGAGCGGGGAAACCTCCAGCCCGCAAAGCTGCAGCCATTCCGCCGCAACGGCCCGGTGACGCGGGAACACCATGTTGGGGCGGAACGAGAGCGCCGAACTGGACGGCAGGTTTTCCGCCAGCCAGCCGAAGGCCTCGCGCATGCGCTCGAGATGGAGCTGCTCGCAGACGGGCTTGAGGATCGACAGGTCGATTACCTCGCCCAGCCGCTCCGGCAGATAGGGCGGCTCGGGCTCCTTCGACCGGGTCTGCACGAAGGAGCCGCGGCCGATCTCGCCGGCGACCATGCCGCGCCGGGTCAATTCGTCATAGGCGCGGCTCACCGTCTGGATCGAAAGGCCGAGATCTTCCGCGAGCTTGCGATGGGTGGGCAGGCGGTCGCCGTCGGCAAGCTTGCCGTCGTGGATGGCATTGGCGATCTGCTCGGCCAGCGAGAGGTAAGCCGGACGGCGGAGCTGCAGCGGATCGGGGCGCCAATTTGTCATGATTTGACAGTGATAAAATTCAGGTCATTTGACAATGCAAAATTGCATTCGTCTCGGCTTTTTCATAGTCTTTGCCATGATTTCGATTTGAGGCCGTCCTCCGCATGAAACTTGACGCGATCGACCTGCGCATCCTCGACGCTGTCCAGCGGGACGGCCGCATCACCAAGGTGGCGCTCGCCGAAGAGGTCGGCCTGTCGCCCACGCCGTGCTGGATGCGCCTGCGCAAGCTCGAAAAGGCCGGCATCATTTCGGGCTATCATGCCCGCGTCGCAGTCCGCCGCGTCGCACCGGTGGCAAGCGTGATGATGGAAGTCACCCTCGAAAACCATCGCCAGGCCGATTTCGAGCGCTTCGAACGCGCCGTCGCGGCGATCCCCGAAATCGTCGCCTGCTGGTCGGTCGGCGGCGGGGTCGATTATATCGTCAAGATCATGGCCGCCGATATCGACGCCTACCAGCGTCTGGTCGACGGCCTGCTGGACCGGCAGATCGGCATCGCCCGCTACTTCACCTACATCGTCACCAAGACGGTGAAGGAGGAAACCGCCCTGCCCCTGACGGCGCTGCTGCCGGCTCCGGAACCGGCGAACGGCCGATAGAGGATTCCTCTGCGGCGCCTTGCTCCCTTGGACCAATCCTCTGCCGCCACAGCCGACAACAGACCATCTTTCGCGCCGAACCTGCCAGACTCTCCGCCAACGACAGCCCGAGGAGCCGGAGATGAACGCCATATTCGCACGACCTGCCTGCCATGACGCGCTCGAGCGCCTGAAGGACAGGCATCTGCTGAAATCGCTGGCCTATGTCGGCGGCCGTTGGGTCGCCAACAGCGCAAACCGCACCTTCGAGGTGCGCGATCCCGCATCCTCCGTTCCGCTCGCCTGGGTTTCCGCGCTGGATGCCGGCGAAACCGGAGACGCCATCGATGCGGCATCGGCCGCCCTCGCCGAATGGCGTGCCATGCTTCCGCAGGATCGAGCGGCAATCCTGCGGCGCTGGTACGATCTGATGCTGTCGACTCGGGACGATCTTGCGCTGATCATGACGCTGGAGCAGGGAAAGCCGCTGTCGGAATCGCAAGGCGAGATCGCCTATGCAGCCTCGTTCGTCGAATGGTATGCCGAGGAGGGCAAGCGGCTGAATGCCGAAAGCGTGACGAGCCACCTGCCCGGCGCCGAGATGATCGTGCGCCGCGAGGCGCTCGGCGTCGTCGGCATCGTGACACCCTGGAACTTCCCCTCCGCCATGGTCACCCGCAAGGCGGCCGCAGCGCTCGCCGCCGGTTGCACGGTGGTCGCCCATCCCTCGTCCGAGACGCCCCTGTCCGCACTGGCGCTGGCGGAACTCGGCGAGCGGGCCGGTCTTCCGGCCGGCGTCTTCAACGTCGTCACCGGCGACGCCGCGACGATCGTCGGGCGGATGTGCAAGGATCCGCGCATCCGCGCCGTCAGCTTCACTGGTTCCACCGAGGTGGGCAAGATCATCGCCGGCCAGTGCGCGTCGACCATGAAGCGGCTGGTGATGGAACTCGGCGGCCACGCTCCGCTGATCGTCTTCGACGATGCGGATATCGACCGGGCCGTGGACATCGCCGTCAATGCCAAGTTCGCGACCTCCGGCCAGGACTGCCTCGCCGCCAACCGCATCTATGTCCAGCGCCCGGTGCTCGGGGCCTTCAACGCCGCCTTCAAGGCGCGGATCGAGGCCCTGACGGTCGGCGCCGGCCTTGAGCCCGGCGTCGAGATCGGGCCGCTGATGCATGCGCGCGCCGTCGCAAAGGTGGACGAGCAGGTCCAGGACGCCATCGGCCGCGGCGCCCGCTGCCTCACCGGCGGCGCGGTTCACGCGGCCGGTCCGCTGTTCTACGCGCCGACGCTGCTGACCGAGGTGCCCGACGATGCCCTGATCATGCGCGAGGAAACCTTCGGGCCGGTCGCGGCCGTCACCGCCTTCGACACCGAGGCCGAGGTCATCGCCCGGGCCAACGACAGCGAATACGGTCTCGTCGCCTATGTCGTCACGGAGAACGGCGCCCGCCAGATGCGGCTCGGCCGCGTGCTGGAATACGGCATGGTGGCGATCAACCGGGTCAAGATCACCGGCGGGCCGATCCCCTTCGGCGGCTGGAAGCAGTCCGGCATCGGCCGCGAAGGCTCCCGCCACGGGCTCGAGGCCTTCACCGAACTCAAGTATCTCTGCATCGACACCGCCGCCTGACACCTCTCGGGCCGGTACCAAACTTTAAAAAGGAAAGCAGCATGTCCGAACACAGCAATGAAATGACCGCCTGGGACCGCGACCACTTCTTCCATCCGTCCACCCACATGGGCATGCACGCCCGCGGCGAGACGCCGACACGCGTCATCGCCGGCGGCGAAGGCGTGCACATCACCGATGCCAGCGGCCGTACCAGCCTCGACGCCTTTGCCGGGCTCTACTGCGTCAATGTCGGCTACGGCCGCCGGAAGATCTCCGATGCGATTGCCGAGCAGGCGAAGAACCTCGCCTACTACCACGCCTATGTCGGCCACGGCACCGAGGCCTCGATCACCCTGTCGAAGATGATCATCGACCGCGCGCCGGAAGGCATGAGCCGGGTCTATTTCGGCCTCTCCGGCTCCGACGCCAACGAGACCAACATCAAGCTGATCTGGTACTACAACAACATCCTCGGCCGCCCGGAGAAGAAGAAGATCATCTCGCGCTGGCGCGGCTATCACGGTTCCGGCGTCATGACCGGTTCGCTGACCGGGCTCGAACTGTTCCACAACCTGTTCGACCTGCCGCGCGCGCCGATCCTGCACACCGAAGCGCCCTATTATTTCCGCCGGCCTGACCGCTCGATGAGCGAGGAGCAGTTCTCGCAATATTGCGCCGACAAGCTGGAGGAAATGATCCTGGCCGAAGGCCCCGAAACGATCGCCGCCTTCATCGGCGAGCCGATCCTCGGGACCGGCGGCATCGTCCCGCCGCCCAAGGGCTACTGGCAGAAGATCCAGGCGGTGCTGGAGAATTACGATATCCTGCTCGTCGCCGACGAGGTCGTCACCGGCTTCGGCCGCCTCGGCTCGATGTTCGGCTCCGATCACTACGGCATCAAGCCCGACCTGATCACCATTGCCAAGGGCCTGACCTCGGCCTATGCGCCGCTCTCCGGCTCGATCGTCTCCGACAAGGTCTGGCAGGTTCTCGTGCAGGGCTCGGACGCGGCAGGCGCGATCGGCCATGGCTGGACCTATTCCGCCCACCCGATCTGCGCGGCGGCCGGCGTCGCCAACCTCGAACTCGTCGACGAACTCGGCCTCGTCGAGAACGCCGGCGCCACCGGCGCCTATTTCCGCGCCGAACTGGCAAAGGCCGTGGGTGGCCACAAGCATGTCGGCGACGTCCGCGGCGACGGATTGATGGCCGCGGTCGAATTCGTCGAGGACAAGGACGACCGCGTCTTCTTCGACCCCGCCCGCAAGATCGGCCCGCAGGTCTCCGCCGCCCTTCTGGAACGCGGCGTCATCGGCCGCGCCATGCCCCAAGGCGACATCCTCGGCTTCGCACCGCCTCTCTGCCTCACCCGCGACGAGGCCGACACCGTCGTCAAGGCCGCGGCCCAGGCGATCGAAGCGGTCCTCGGCCGCTGAGGAGGCCCCACCCGCGGGAACGGAAAGCGTCGGCCACGGTGCGGGCCGGCGCCCGCCGGACTACCGCCCGCCCGCTATTCGGCGGCGAGTTGCGGTTGGAAGGGGGCGAGCTTGCGGTCCGCTTCGGTTGCCGCGCCGCCGGCCTGCTCCGGCGCCTGTGTCCCTGCTTTCGGCTCCCGGCCGAAGAACAGGGCGTAGGCGGCTGGCAGGACGAGGATGGTGAGCACGGTCGCGACCAGGATGCCGCCCATCATTGCATAAGCGAGCGGCCCCCAGAAGACCCCGCGCGAGATCGGGATCAGCGCGAGGACGGCGGTCAGCGCGGTCAGCATGATCGGCCGGAAGCGCCGGACGGTCGCCCCGACGATCGCCTCGGAACGAGGCATGCCGGCTGCGATATCCTGGTCGATCTGGTCGACGAGGATGATCGAGTTGCGGATGATGATGCCGAGCAGCGCGATGACGCCGAGGATCGCGACGAAACCGAAGGGCGCGCCGCTGATAAGGAGTGCTGCCGCCGCGCCGATGATGCCGAGCGGGCCGGTGGCGAGCACGAGCATCGCCTTGCCGAAGTGCTGGAGTTGGATCATCAATAGTACGAGGATGACGAGCAGCATGATCGGCGCCTTGGCCGCGATCGAAGCCTGGCTCTCGGCTGCGTCCTCCGCCCCGCCCTGGATCTCGACGCGGTAGCCGGGTGCAAGACCGTCGCGAAGGGGCTGCAACTCGCCATAGAGCTTCAGCGCCACGTCGTTCGGTTGAACGCCGTCCGGCAGCGTCGCGCGCACGGTGATCGTCGGCAGGCGGTCCCGGCGCCACTCGATGCCCTGTTCCATCACCGGAACGACCCTGGCGACCTGGGACAGTGGCACGAAGCCGCCGAAGTCCGTCGGAATGTAGACCGACCCGACAGCCGTCAGCAGCCGGCGGCTGTCTTCCGGCTCGCGGGCGACGATCGACACGGTTTCCTCGCCGTCGCGGAAGTCGCCGAGCGGCGCGCCGCTCATCGTCGCCTGCAGCATCTGGCGGATGCGCTGCGAGGTGATGCCGAGCGCGCGGGCACGGTCCTGGTCGATGACGAGCTTCATGCCCGGCACCGGTTCGAGCCAGTCGTCGTGGATGGCCGCCAGTTGCGGATTCTCCTGGAACTTCGCCTTGACCTGGTCGGCGATGCGGCGAACCTCGTCCCGGTCGGGCCCGGTCACGCGCATCTGCACCGGCCAGCCGGTCGGCGGCCCGAGGAAGAGACGATCGACCTTGGAGCGGATCGAGGGGAAATCGGCGGCCAGGATGGAGCGCAGCTTGACGATCAGCCGTTCGCGCGCGGGTTCGTCCTTCGCCATGATGAGTAACTGGGCGAAGTTCGGGTTGCGAAGCTGCTGGTCGAGCGGCAGGAAGAAACGGGGGGCGCCCTCGCCGATATAGGTGGCGATGAACCGCTTGTCCTCGTCGTCCATCATGCGCGCCTCGAGCGCTTTGGCCTGTGTCTCGACCTCCTCGACGCTGGTGCCTTCCGGCAGCCAGAGGTCGACGAGGATCTCCGGCCGCGAGGACTGCGGGAAGAAGTTCTGCGGGATGAACTGGAAGGCCCACAGGCTGCCGGCGAAGGTGCCGATGGTTAAGGCCAGCACGATCAGCCGATGGCGAACGGCCCAGCCGACGGTCGCGCGCAGCCGCCGGTAGAAGCGGGTGTCGAAGACGTCGTGGTGGCCGCCGGCATGGTGGCGCTGCTTGAGGATCATGTGGCCGAGCCAGGGCGTGAAATAGACCGCCACGAACCAGGACACGACGAGCGAGATGCCGACCACGTAGAACAGCGAGCGGACATATTCGCCGGCCGTCGATTCGGCAAAGCCGACCGGTATGAAGCCGGCGATGGTGATGAGCGTTCCCGTCAGCATCGGGAAGGCGGTGGACGAATAGGCGAAGCTCGCCGCGTCGATCTTGACGAGCCCCTCCTCAAGCTTGCGCTCCATCATCTCGACGACGATCATCGCGTCGTCCACCAGAAGGCCGAGCGCGATGATGAGCGCGCCGAGCGAGATGCGCTGCAGGTCGATGCCGAGCTCGTACATGATGGCGAAGGTTGCAGCCAGCACGAGCGGAATGGCGATCGCGATGACCAGGCCGGAACGCCAGCCGATCGACAGGAAGGAGACGACGAGCACGATCGCCAGCGCCTCGCCGAGCGCCTTCATGAACTCGCCGATCGCCTCGCGCACCACTTCCGGCTGGTCGGAGATCTGGTCCACCGCGACACCGTAGGGCAGCGCGCTTTCGAAGCGGGCGAAGGTCTCGGCAACCGCCGTACCGACGCTCGTCACGTTGAACCCCTTGGCCATCACCACGCCGACCTGGACGCTGTCGCGACCGTTGAAGCGGTACTTGCGTTGGTAGGGGTCCTCCAGACCCGCCGTCACGGTGGCGATATCGCCGAGACGCGTCACCTGGTCGCCGGCGCGCAGCCGGAGTTCGCGGATGTCGTCCACCCGGTCCACGGCGCCCTCGACGGAAATGCGGACGGACTGCCGGCCGGTGTCGACCGAGCCGGCCGGATCGACGCTGTTCTGGCCGGCAATGGCGGCCTGCAGATCGGAAAGCGTCAGACCGCGCTCGGCGAGCGCCTTCGAGGACACGTCGATGAAGATCTTTTCGGGCTGGTCGCCGATGATGACCGCTTTTTCAACGCCCGGCGTCGTCAGCAGCATGTCGCGCGCCTGGATCGCGAACGTCTTGAGTTCGGGATAGCTGTAGCCGTCGCCGGAGAGCGAGTAGAGCGTGATGAAGGTGTCGCCGAATTCGTCGTTGAAGTAGGGGCCGAGCAGGCCGTCGGGCAGTTCGCTCGCGATATCGCCGACCTTCTTGCGGGCCTGGTAGAAGGCATCGGCGACGTCCTGGGCATCCGTGTCGCCCTCGACCTGCAGCGTGATGATGGCGCTGCCGGCCCGGGTATAGGACTTGACCCAGTCCAGATGCGGCGTCTCCTGCAGCTTGCGCTCGATCTTGTTGACGACCTGATCCTGCATGTCCTCGATGGAGGCGCCCGGCCAGACCGCCTGCACCACCATGATGCGGAAGGTGAAATCGGGGTCTTCCTTCTGCCCCATGCGCATCAGGCCGAATACGCCGGCAACGATGATGAGCCCGAAGAGGAAACGGGCGATGCTCGGATGGCCGATGGCCCACCGGGAAAGATTGAACGAACGCTTTTCGTCGGTGGACGTGTTCATGGCTCCGCTCCCCTTCCCGGCTCAGCGCATCGTGAGGTGTTCGGCGGATGCGGAGAGGGCCGACTGCGCCACCTCCGACGGCAACTTGACCTTGAGGTCCTCGGCCATGAACTGCGTGCCGGCCGCGACGACGAGATCGCCGGCTGAGAGCCCGCTGGCGATGCGAACGCCGTCAGCGTCGAAGGAGACGACCTCGACGTCGCGTGCATGCACCGTCGCGCGTGCAGGATCGACCGTCCAGACGATCGGCTTGTCGTCCTTTTCCGCCAATGCGGCAAGGGGGACGCTGACCAGCGTCTCGTCGGTATCGGCGGCAGCCCGTACCGCCGCGGTCATGCCGAGCAGCACGCGATCGTCCGCCGGGATGCCGATACGCACTGCGAAGGTGCGGGAGCGCAGATCGGCGCTGCCGGCCACTTCGCGCACTTTTCCCTTCAGCGTGAGGCCCGGATAGGACCAGAACCCGACGTCGACCGCCTTGCCCGGCTGGAAGGCGAGGATGTCCGTTTCGGGCACTGCGACCAGCACCTCCTTCTCGCCGTCGACGGCGACCGTCACGACAGGCGTTCCCGACGAGACGACCTGGCCGACCTCGCCGCTCGCCGCCGTCACGATGCCGTTTTCAGCGGCCGCCAGATCGGTGTAGCGCACCTGGTTGCGGCTCTGGTCCAGCGTGCTTGCCGCGTCGTCGCGCGCAGCCACGGCCTGATTATAGGAAAGTTCGGCCTGTTCGAGGCTGGACTTCGATGCCACGTTCTTGGCGAAGAGATCGCGCGCCCGCTTCAAGGAAAGCTCGGTGGTTTCGACCTGGCGCTCTGCCGCAGCCACGTTCGCCTCGGCGCTGCGCACCTGCAATTCGTAGTCGGACGTGTCGAGACGCGCCAGAACGTCGCCTGTTGCGACACGGTCGCCGACATCCACCAGGCGCTCGGTGATTTTGCCAGACACGCGGAAGCCGAGCGCCATTTCGCGGCGCGCCCGCACCTGGCCGGAATAGTCGAGGCTGCGGGTGGTGCCCGGCGCCTTCACCTCGACGACCTTGACGGGGCGCAGCACCTCGACGGTGTTTTCGGATGTCTCCGCCTCGGTGCATCCCGCCAGGGCGAGAACCGACAAAAGCAGAAGCGGGGCGAAACGGAACTTTTGAAACGACTTGGGAAACACCGGCGAAAACATCTTCGCTCTCCAACTGAAAATCCGGCCTTCGTGAAGCGAGCTGCGCGCGCTTCCGGTTATCGCAGCGCCTGTATGGCGAATTCGATCAGGTCTTCGGGCCGTGCCTGGTTCTCCTTCATCAGACACTGCGCGACCATCTGCGGATGGCACAGGGTGACGAGGCTTGCGCCGAAGCATTTCGACGCAATGACGGGATCCTGTTGACGGAACTCGCCGGCAGCGATGCCCTCGGCGATGATCTCCGCGACGATGGCGTGCAGCCTGATGATGTGCTTTTCGATGACATGCCAGTCGCGTTCGATCGCGACGACGACCATCTCGTGCACCTTCTCCTGATCGAGCATGGTGTCGACGGTCATCTTGTGCTGCGTCGAGGCGTAGCGACGGAGCCGCTCGACCGCACTTGCGGGTTCTTCGGCAACCGCGCGGGCGAGATCGTAGGCGGCCTGCAGCATGCGGCTGCAGAGCGCTTGGTGAATGTCCTGCTTGGAGGCGAAGAACCGGTAGATGTTCGCCGTCGACATGCCGAGGTCGCGCGCGATGTCTGCGACCGTCGTCTTGCTGTAGCCATAGTGCCGGAAGAGGCGCTCGGCCGCATCGAGGATGCGGCTGATGTTTTCCTGGCGCACCGAATCCTGTCCGTCATCAAGAAGAAGAGTGTCGGTCATGAGCGCATTCCTGACGAGTGACGATTTTTAAATTTCGTCAGTCATAACTCGAAACTCGCCATGCGTCAATTCAGATTGGTTGCCGGAAATTCACGCGGAGATACGACCCGCCCGGCCGCGCCGGGCCATGCAGGGTGCTTCAGGCTGCCAGAAATGGGCCGCGCCCGGATCGCTCCGGGCACAGCATCTGCCTTCAGATGAGATGTCGTGCGGCGAGGTTGCGCATCAGGTGCGAGACGCCGAATGTCCAGGGCGGGCACTCGGTCGAAAGCCGCACGCGGTTCGTCAGCGCCCCGAGCCGGTCATTGGCGATCGTGACGATGTCGCCGACCTTGTGGGTGAACCCCTGCCCCGGCACGTCGCGGTCCTCCGTCGGCGCGAAGAGCGTTCCCATGAAGAGCATGAAGCCGTCCGGATACTGATGATGGCGGCCGATCGTCTGGGCCACGAGGTCGAGCGGATCGCGGCTGATCTCCTTCATCGAGCTGCGGCCGTTCAGGACGAAGCCGTCCTCGCCCTCGACGCGCAGGGTCAGTTCGGCATTGCGCACGTCGTCGATGGTATAGCCTGCGTCGAACAGGCGAATGAAGGGGCCGATCGAGCAGGAGGCGTTGTTGTCCTTGGCCTTGCCGAGAAGGAGGGCCGAGCGACCCTCCACATCGCGCAGGTTGACGTCGTTGCCGAGCGTGGCTCCCTGCACGACGCCCCGCGAATTGACCGCGAGCACGATCTCCGGCTCGGGATTGTTCCACTTCGAGATCGGATGCAACCCGACATCGGCGGCGTGACCGACGGAAGACAGGACCTGCGCCTTCGAGAAGACCTCGGCATCGGGCCCGATGCCGACCTCCAGGTACTGCGACCAGACGCCTTCCTCGATGAGCGCCTGCTTGACCTTCTCCGCAGCCGGCGAACCGGCCTTGAGGTCACGCAAACTGTCTCCGATGATGGCGGTCACCTTCTCGCGGACCTTCTCGGCGAGGTCCGGATTGCCCGCCGCGCGCTCCTCGATCACGCGTTCGATCATCGAGCGGGCGAACGTCACGCCGCAGGCCTTCACCGCCTGGAGGTCGTTCGGCGCGAGGAGGTGCGGCCTGTCCCTGTCGGGCGAACCGACGTCGGCGGAGAGCAGCGCCTGCAGGGGCGCAAGCACGGGGCCTTCGGCCTCGGTCGCATAGGCTGCCGCATCGTCGCGCTCGAGCAGGTCGCGCATGGTCGGGACGGCTCTGGAGGTGATGTCGACGATCTGGCCATCCCGGACCGCGACCAGGCTCGGCCCTGCCGCCTCGGGGTTCCAGACGCGCCCGACGAATGTGCCGGCGCCGATGGGATGCTGCTGCGTGCTCACGTCTCAATGCTCCTTGAATGCCATGGTCAGTATCGTGTCTTCCGTCATCGCCGCCCGGTCGAGGATCCCGGCGAGCCGTCCCTTGGAGAGGATCGCGACCCGGTCGCAGAGCGCCAGGATCTCCGGCACTTCCGATGAGGCGATGATGACCGTCAGCCCCTTCTCGGCCTCGCGCGTGACGATGTCGTAAAGATCGGCCTTGGCGCCGACGTCGACGCCGTGCGTCGGTTCGTCGAGCAGCAGCAGGCGCGGTTCGGCCATCAGCGCGCGGGCGAAGATCACCTTCTGCTGGTTCCCGCCCGACAGCGTCGAGATCGCCTGCGTATCCGTCGCCATGCGGATGCCGAGGCTCTGGCGATAGGAAGCCATGCGGCGCGGATCTCCACCGCGGTCCGAGAACAGGCCGCGGGAAAAGCGCCGCAGGCTGCTGATCGCCGCATTATCGCGGACGGAATGCTGCGGCAGGATGCCGGCGGTCTTGCGCCCCTCCGGCACAAGCGCGATTCCGGCCCGCACCGCCTCGCTCGGGTCGTGCAGGCAAAGCCTCTCGCCGAAAAGCGAGATCGTGCCTGCTGTCGGACGATGGACGCCGTGGATGAGATCCAGCAATTCCGTGCGTCCGGCGCCGACGAGGCCGAAGAGGCCGAAGATTTCCCCCTTGCGCACGTCGAGGTCGATGCCGGCAAGCAGGCGGCCGTCGGACACGCCCTTCATCGAAAGCGCGATCGTGTCGCCGTCGATGGTTCGTGGCCGGTGCTCGTAGATCGCGGGCTTTCCCGTCATGTCGGTGATCAGTTGCTGGCGGCTCGTTTCGGCGGGGCGCCGCTCGCTGACGATCGCGCCGTTGCGCAGCACGACGACCCGGTCGCAGAGCGCCATCGCCTCTTCCAGCCGGTGCGTGATGAAGATAATGGCCACACCCGCCGCCCGCGCCTCGCGAACGTAGGAAAAGAAGCCGCCGACCTCATGCGGCGTCAGCGAGGAGGTCGGTTCGTCGAGGATCAGCAGCCGTGGCTTGCGTGCGGCCGCCTTGGCGATCTCGACCAGTTGCTGCTCGCCGGCGCGCAAGGTCGCCGCCTCGCGGCGCGGCTCGATGTGGCCGGCGCCCACCCGCTCGAGAAGCGCACGCGACGCTTCCTCCATCAGCCCGAAATCGACGAGACCCGCCCGGCTCCGGCTCATCCGGCCGAGGTGCAGGTTCTCGGCAACGCTGAGCGCGCCGACCACCGACAGTTCCTGGTGCACGAAGCTGACGCCCGCCTCGATGCCGTCGGCGACGGAACCGAAGCGCACCGGCGCCCCCTCCATCTCGAGCGTGCCGGCGTCGGGCTGCAGGCCGCCCGACAGGATGTGCATGAGCGTCGACTTGCCGGCGCCGTTCTCCCCCAGAAGCCCGACCACCTCGCCGGCACGGAGATCGAGATCGACCGAATGGAGCACCGCATTGCCGGAGAAGCTCTTGGCGATGCCCCGTGCGCGGACGAGCGGCGGCGGCGAGGAGGAGGCGACCGCGCCGGGTGCCGCCGCCTCCTTCAGGCTGTCACTTCGCATCGTCGGGCGTCAGCAGCTTGCCGGTCACCGGGATGACCTTGGCGGGCGGTTCCTGGCCGGCGACGATGTAGTTGTAGAGCATCACGCTGGAATCGAGCGCCTGCTGGTAGGGCGCCTGGTCGAGCAGGCCGACCATCTCGCCGGTCTTGAGATACTGCATGTTATCAGGCGTGTGGTCGAAGCCGACGACGCCGACCTTGCCGGTGAGGTTCAGGTCCTTCACCGCCTTCGCCGCGCCGAACGGCCCGCCGGCGGTCACATAGACCATCGAGAGATCCGGATTGGCCGTCATCATGTCCTGCACCAGCGAATAGGCCGATTCCGCCTTGTCCTTGTTCTCGAACGGGCCGACGATCTGGATATCGGGGAAATTCGCCTTGAGGTAATCGACTGCGCCGTTCATGCGCTGGGTATGCTGGGTGGCGCCGAAATAGCCGGTGATCACGCCGAGCTTGCCCTTGCCGTCCATCTCCTTGGCGATGTACTCGCCGATCTGCTTGCCGGCCGAGGTCGCATCCTGGCCGATGAAGGCGAGGCGCTTCGATTCCGTGGCCCCCTCGGCGACGATGTTGAAGACCGGCACGCCCTCGTCAGTCGCCTCGTTGATGATGCGCGCCGTGCCGTCGAAGATCGGCACCACGACGATGCCGTCATATTTCTTGGCGAGCGCGCCCTCGATGCCGGCGACGACGGCCTCGGCGGAAAGTTCGTCGCCGAGATCGACGAAGTCGACCGTAGCGTCGAACTTGGTCAGATAGTCGTTCGCCGCTTTCGCCCCTTCGGTCACCGGCGTCCAGAACGGATTGTTCTGGAACGACAGGAAGGCGATGCGCACCGGTCCCTTGGTGTTTTCCACCGCGGCCACGCTGCCGCCTTCCGGGGCCTCGGCGGCGATTGCGGGAAATGCGACCGCCGTCGCGGCAATTGCCGCCATCGCGGTCATCCTGATCTTCTTCAGCAACATGATGGTCTCCTCCACTTGTCCGTTGTCAGTCGTCGTCGCTGCGGCGCTGGAGCCCGTCCAGCCCGACGGCAAAGATGATCACCAGCCCCTTCGTCACCACCTGCCAGTAGGCGGAGATGCCGAGGAGCACGAAGGCGTTGTTGAGCAACGCCATCAGCAGCGCGCCGATGACGACGCCGAGGATCGAGCCGCGGCCGCCGCTGAGCGCGGTACCGCCGAGAATGACGGCTGCGATGACGTCGAGTTCGTATCCCATGCCGAGATTGGGATCGGCGCTGGCGAGATTGCCGGCGAGGATCAGCCCGCCGAGGCCCGCAAGAAGGCCGCAAAGCCCAAAGACGACCAGGCGGATCGCCCTGAGGTTCACGCCCGCAAGGCGCGAGGCCTTCGGGTTGTCGCCGATCGCATAGATCTCCCGGCCCATCACGGTGCGGCTCGCGAAGACATGCACGACGATGGCGAGCACGATCATCAACAGGAAGGACACGGGAATGTCGAAGATGCGGCCGGCGCCTACGAATTCGGCAAGGCCGCCGAACGGCACGGGTATGCCGCCGGTCATCAGGAGCGCGATGCCGCGCGCGATCGACAGGGTGCCGAGCGTGGCGATGAAGGGATTGATGCGGAAGCGGGTATAGAGGACGCCGTTGACGAGGCCGCAGACAAGCCCGGTCAGGAGGCCCGCCATGAGCCCGATCGTCTCGCTTCCCGTATCGCGCATCAGGACCGCTGCGACCACTGCCGACAGGCCGATCACCGAGCCGACCGACAGGTCGATGCCGCGGGCGATGATGACCAGCGCCTGGCCGAGCGCGACGATGGCGACGACCGAGGCCTGGCGCCCGACGTTGAGAAGGTTGCGCGGCTCGAGGAAGTAGTCGCTCGCAAAGGAGAGATAGATCGCGACGGCGGCGAGCATCGCAAGCACGGAGGCTTCGCGATAGCGGCTGAGGCTGCGGATATAGGCGACACCGGTCTGCATGGCGATCACCGACGCCTGAAGGCTGGCGCGCGCTTCTCCTTGAAGGCGGCGCGGCCTTCGGCGGCATCGGCCGTCGCAAAGCAGATCGTCTGTAGGTCACGCTCGTACTCGATGGCCTTGTCGAGCGGCATCGAGACGGCGGCCTTCAGGTTGGCCTTCGCCGTTTCCGCGGCGATCGGCGCCCGCGAGGCGATAACCTCGGCGATCGCGCGGGCGCGCGACAGAAGCTCCGCCGGCGCCACCACTTCGCTGACGAGACCCCAGGCCAGGGCTTTTTCCGCCGGGATGGCGTCGCCCGTCATCAGCATCAGCGCCGCATTGGAGGCGCCGATCGAATGCATCAGATGCGCCGCCATGCCGCCGCCGCCGATCCAGCCGAGCTTGATCTCGGGGGCGGCAAACTGGGCATTGTCGGAGGCGATGCGGATATCGCAGGACATCGCCGTTTCCAGCCCGCCGCCGAGCGCATAGCCGTTCACCGCGCAGATCGTCGGCTTCAGCAGTGCCCGGAAGGCGTCGCAATAGTCCGGCCGGTTGCGGAATTGCCAGGGCGTCTCGTAGGTGTCGAGTTCGCGGATGTCGGAGCCGGCGCAGAAGGCCCGTTCGCCCGCGCCGGTCAGGATGACGCAGCGGATCGTGTCGCTGTCGTTGCATTCCTCCACGGCGGTCACGATCGCATCCGCCATTTCCGGCGTCACCGCATTGAGCTTCTGCGGACGGTTCAGCGTGATGGTGGCGATCGCGCCGTCGATGGCAAAGAGAACGTCGTCTGTCATGTCATTCCTACCTTTCGCCGCCGGCTGCGCGGTGGCTTGCATAAAGGGCCTGCAGATCGTCGAGCACGCGTTCGGCCTCCGCTCGTTCTTCAAAGGCCTGCCTCAGCAGCGCCGATGCCTTTCCCTGGAAGGCGATGTAGCCGTCATGGCGCGGGCGGACATAGGCCTGCTCGAGCGTGTCGGCGGTGTTTTCGTAGAAGCTGCCCCAGCGGGCGTTGACCCCGGCATCGTGCCAGGCCTCGCGGCGCGACGGCTGGCCGTCGTGGCCGGGAATGAAGCCGATCTGTGCCTCCCGCCCCATCAGCCAGAGGAGGTGCTGCTTCAAGGCGGGTGTGACCTCACATCGCCTGGATATCCCGATGCCCGTGCCGCCCAGCGTCGAACCCGGCCGGCCTCCGGCGGTCCGGCGCGGCGCATTGTGGAATGCGATCGCATTGCCCTCCAAAGGCGCCGCGTAGTTCACGTAGCCGTAGACCAGGGGGCAAAGCACGACGTCGTCATGGCGCGCCATGTGTCCGAGGATGCCGATCGGATTCTTCTCGCGCACCGATCGCGGACTGCGCGCGGCAAGCTCGTCCATCAGCTCATAGACCTGCCGGCCCGTATCCTTCGAGACCAGCAGGTCAGGATCTTTCTCCGCCGGCGGTTCACCGAAGGCGGCTGCGATCGAGAGGAAGGAGAGCGCGGCATGCGGCCCCGCCAGCGACAGCGCCACCCTGCCGGTCGATCGTGAAATCTCCGCCACCTCGTCCCAGAGAAGCGGCATCGGTCGCCCCAGGAGGTCGCCCCGCACCGCCATCACCTGCGTCGCCGCATCCAGCGGCAGCGCCCAGTGGGCACCGGCAAACCGGTAGCTCCGCAGGGACGGGCCGATGCTCTCGGCCTGAAGCGCCTGCACCGCCGCATCGCCGAACACGCTCTCCAGCGATTGCAGGCAATCCCCGGCAACCGCCTCGCCGACATGCGGATGGTCGAGCACGACGAGATCATAGCGGGCGCAGAGATCGGCGATCGGATGGGATTCGAAGCCTTCGAGCGGCTGCTTGTCCCAATCGATCGAAAGCCCGCTTTCCGCAAGCTCCGGCCGTCTCGCCGCTGCCGCAAGCGCGTTGTAGCCGCGCGGGTGATCCCACGTCAGCGCCTTCAGCCGCTGCATGTCAAAGCTCCCCAGCGGCTACGGCACCGGCCTGCTCCAGCCCGGCGATACGGGCATCGTCGTAGCCGGCCTCCTTGAGGATCTCGCGCGTATGCTGGCCGACGATCGGCGCACCGCGGTCGATCGTCGACGGCGTTTTGGAGAACTTGATCGGAAAGCCCGGGGTCTTCACCTTGCCTTCGGTCGGGTGCTCGTATTCGACGAAGGTGCCGTTGTGCCTGATCTGGGCATCCTCGACGACATCGGCATAGCCATAGACCGGGCCACACCAGATATCGGCGGCGCGCATGCGCTCCAGCCATTCGGCGGACGTCCGCGTCTTCAGCCGCTCGCGGGTCTTGGCGAAGATCTCGTCGCGCCGCGCCCAGCTGTCGACCTCGTCCTCCATGGTCAGGAAGCTCTCCTCGCCGATCACCTCGCCGAGCGTCTTCAGCTTGGGGAAGGCGACGATGATGAAGCCGTCGCTGGTGGCGAAGGCGCCGTAGGGCGCGCGGATATAGACATGCGCATGCGGCTCGGCCGAGCGCGTCTGCGGCTTGTTGCCGATGGTGAAGACGGAGAGTTCCTGCATCTGGATCGTGGTGATCGCGTCCAGCATGTTGACCTGCACCAGCTGCCCCTCGCCCGTCCGCTCGCGATGAAAGAGCGCCGCGAGCGCGCCTTCGAAGGCGTTATAGGCGGTGATCGCATCGACGAGGTACTGCCCGGCGGCCGTCGGCGGCTCGTCGGCGCGACCGGCCGAAAGCATGGCGCCGGACATGCCCTGCAGCACGAGGTCCTGTCCCGGGCGGTCGATATAGGGACCGTCCTCGCCATAGCCGGACATCGACACGTAGACGAGGCGCGGGTTGATCTTCGACAGCGTCTCGTAGTCTACGCCGAGCCGCTTGGCGACGCCCGGCCGATAGTTCTGCAGGAAGACGTCCGCCGTACTGACCAGATCGAGCAGCACCTGCTTGCCGTCAGGCGACTTCAGGTCGACGGCCAGCGAGCGCTTGTTGCGGTTGAGCGACAGGAACGAGACGTTGATCTTGTTGCCGCCCGCACCGCCGGCTGCGACGTGCCGCTGCCATTCGCCGGTCACCGGCTCGACCTTGATCACGTCCGCGCCGAGATCGCCGAGCCTTTGCGCGGCAAACGGCCCGGCCATGGCGATCGAGCAGTCGAGGACGCGAATTCCGCTGAGAATTCCCATTTTCTTTCAATTCCTTATCAATAAAAGGCGATCAGTGCATGACCCAGCCGCCATCGACGTTCAGCGTCTGACCGGTGATGAAGCCCGCGGCATCGGAGATCAGGAACGACAGGGCGGCGGCGATGTCGGCCGGGCTGCCACGCCGCTTGACGGCCTGATGGTCCAGCACGAAGCGCGTATAGCCTTCCGGGTCGGGGTGGATCTTCTCGGCATCCGTCGGGAAGGCGCCGGGGGCGACCGCGTTGACGGTGACGCCATAGGCGCCGAATTCGCGCGCCCAGGCCCGCGTCAGCCCGACGAGTGCGCCCTTGGACTGGACGTAGGGCGAGAGGTTCGCCCAGCCGCCATAGAAGGTGACGCTGGCGATGTTGACGATCCGGCCCCAGCCCTTCTTGCGCATGTGCGGCAGGGCCGCCTGGACGCAGACGATGCCGGCATCGACGTTCACCCGCTGCACCATCTGGAAGTCTTCGATGCTGTACTCCTCGAACGGCTTCGACGGATAGATGGCCGCATTGTTGATGACGACGTCGAAGCCGCCGACCTCGGCGGCCACGCAGTCGAGTTCGGCGCGCAGGCCGGAAAGGTCCGACAGGTCGATGGCGCGCACCGTCAGGCCCGCCAGTCCCTCCCCCGCCACGGCATCGCGCAGCGCCTGCGTCTTGCGCTCATCATTGTCGATGGCGACCACCTTCGCCCCCGATCGCAAGAAGCTCAGCGTCGTCTCGGTGCCGAGCCCGCCGGCGGCACCGGTGTAGAGGATGACCTTGCCCGCGATCGACGCCCCGGCGCCGGCGTCTTTCTTCGGAGAGAGCTGCATGTTCATCAACGCCCCCCGATCGCCACGTGATTGCCGGTCGGTTCCGGAAACGCTTCGGCCGGCTGCCCCGAAAGACCCCGGATTCGCCGCTCGCTCGCGGCGATGGCGGCCGCGTCCGGCAGGATGCGGAAGGTCGTGTCGTAGCGGCGCTCCTCGGCGTGTTCGAGCCAGATCAGCTCACCCCGCTCGCGGGCGGCGGTATGGCCGAGCACATGGTTGGTGGACGGTTCGATGCCGAGCGCATACTGACCGGACTGCAGGTTCTGCCACTCGAACATGCAGGGGAACTGGTCCTTGCGGGTGACGACCTCGAAGCCGATGCCGAGCGCATCGTTGACGAGCGCGACGGGCACCTCGCCATTGCCGTCGGCGACCATCTCGTGCTGCCAGACCTGCTCGTGGAAGTTCATCTGCGGTGCCGGCATGGTGCGGTAGCCGACCTCCTGCTTGCGGTAGTCGGCGCCCGCATGGGCCGCCCAGACCACCTCCCTGATCGGCGCGAGATAGCGCGATCCCTCCGCCAGCACCGGATGGCCGACGTTGATGTGATAGCAGTACATGTGCGGCGTCCGGTAAAAGCCGCGATTGACGACCCGGTCGGTCAGCCTGATGTCGTTGGTGCCGGCTTTGATCTCGATGCGGCGGACGAGTTCCAGGTGCTCGCCGAATACCGTTCCCTGTGTCACCACGCCTTCGCACCAGAGCGTGCAGTCGTCGCCGTTCCATTCCTCGCCATATCCCGTCAGCTTGCCCGGAATGGTACCGATGCGGCCGTGCAGGGAATGGCTGATGGTCTTGCGCGGACCGTAGACATAGCTGTCGCCGGGCTCGTCGTTCATGAACAGGATGTGGTCGAGGCCGCAGGTGACCATCAGGCCGGAGAAGGAACGCAGCCAGGCAAGCCCGCCCTCGCCCTCATATTCGGCAAGGCCCGGATGCTTGAAGCCGGCCGGCGAGTTCCAGCCGATCGCCAGCCCACGATATTCGCAGTCGGCGATGTCGAAGGCACGGTCGACGAGGACGGTGAAGCGCAGCCCGGTGCCGCTGCGAAACTCCAGCATTCGGATGCCCCGCTCGACGCCGTCTTCGAGCGTCATCAGGCGCACGCCGGCAAATTGCGAGAAGGATCCGGCACTGGCGGCGATGTCGCGGCGCGACATGGCCCTCCCGTAGAGTTCGACCATGAGAGTATTCCTGTTGTGAGCCCGACCGCTGCGGACTGTCCTGTCTTCGGTTGCGGCGGCCGGACGATGCCGGCCGCCGGGTTGGCTTCAGAGGCCGTTGGCGCGAAGCTTCCCGTCGAGGAACTTCTTGGCCCGCGGCACGTCGCTTTCATCGAGGTGCTCGATGATGATCGGGATGTTCGGGTGCTTCTTCGAAAGCCGCTGCAGGTAGAGATCGTAGTTCAGCGAACCGAGCCCAGGTGCGGGCAGCTCGATCTCGCCGACGCCGCGGAAGGTGTGGCTTTCCAGAGCGTCCGCATCGCCGATGTCGGCATGCTTCTCCGTCTTGTCGTCGCCCGAACGCTTCACGTCCTTGGCATGGGCGATCCTGATCTTGTCGGAGAGCGTGTCGAAGACCTGGTCGAGGATCGCGTCCATGCGGTCGATGTTGTGGCTTTCGAAGTAGTTGGTCGGGTCCATCAGGAGCCCGAGGCCCGGATGATCGACCTGAGCGAACATCTTCACCGTCTCCTCGACCGAACCGACGACGTTGTTGACGTAGGTCTCGAGAAGGAACACGGCGCCGTGGTCATAGGCATGCTGCGACAGGTCGGCGATGACCTTGCGGCATTCCTCGAAGCCTTCCTCGGTCTTGTTCTTCGGATGGTGGACCCAGTCGGATTCGGTGTTGAACGTACCGGTTTCCGAGATGACGTAGGGCGTGCCGAGATGCTGGGCGTAGCGGATGATCTCCTTCAGGTAGCCGACGCGCCGCTCGCGCTCCGCCTTGTCCGGGTGGATGATGTTGGTGTAGCCGGAGATGCACGAGATCGGCAGGTTATGATCACGGAACGTCTCGCGGATGCGGACGCACTTGTCCTTGGTGATCTGGCCCGCCGACAGGTCGACGTCCTTGAAGTGCATGTCGAGCTGGACGGTGTTGAAGCCGAGCCCCCTGATCTTCTGGGCCGTCTCCTCGAGGCCGTAGGGGAAATATCCGGAGAAAATGCCGGTTTGCATCATGATGAAAATCCTCCCTTGGAATTCAGTCGATTGCGATTTCGGAAAGCCTGACCGTGCGCCGCTCCTCGATGGAGCGGTATCCCGCCTCCACGAGTGCCACGGTCCTGACGTTGTCGGCGACGGAGAGGGCCGGCGGCTCGCCGGACTTCACCGCATATTGCAGCTGTTCCATCACGCCGACGAAGGCGTGCGGGAACCACATGGTGTCCCATTTGGGCGAAACCCACTTGCCACCAGTGGTCTTCTTCGAGGCATAGGAGAGCGTCGACGGCGAACCGTCCGGCCAGCCGATCGTGCCCTGCGCGACACCGTCCGTGCCCTCGACGCGCCACTTGATGTAGATGTCGCTGTCGAAGCCTTCCTCGCGCGGGCCCGACCAGACATCCTCCATGGATACGGCAAGGACGCCGCTCGGGAACGTCAGTGTGGACACCGTGATGCCGTCCTTGTGGGCGAATGTCGTGCGCGGGTCCGTGCGCGTCACCGTGGTGATCGCGTCGGGATCGCCGAACAGGAAACGCAGCACGTCGAGATGGTGCACGCTCATGTTGGACAGCGTCAGCCGGTCGTAGTCTTCCAGGAACGTCTGCCAGTGCGGGATGGCGCGCATCTCGATCGTCGCCATGACGACGGTGCCGAGTTCGTCCCTGTCGAGGATCTGCTTCAGCACGCGCATAGACTGGTCGTAGCGCATGTTCTGGTTGACCGAGAGGATCTTGCCGGCCTTCGCCGCCTCGTCGCGGAGCGACCGGGCTTCGTCGAGCGTCAGCGCCAGCGGCTTCTGCGCCAGGATCCCCTTGATATGCGGCGCCTTCAGCGCCTGCCGGATCAGCGCCGGCTGCTGGTCCGGCGGATAGGCGATATCGAGGATTTCGACCTGGGGATCGGCGATCAGCGCCGAGGGCGTGTCATGCACCGTCGAAATACCCCAGCGCTCCGCGACGGCCTGCGCCTTGTCCTTCGTCCGCGACGCGATGGCTGCGACCGGGAAGCCCGCCTCCCTGTAGGCGGCGAGATGGCACTCGGCCATGATCATGCCGGCGCCGATGCAGCCGATCCGGTAGTCCCTCGCCCGCACCGGCGGATCCGGCACGAAGCTCCCGTTTTCTCCCATGGTCTCCTCCCATTTCGTATGTTTGTTCATGGACGCAGCGCCTCTCCCGCGGCCCCGAAGAAATGTATCCTCTCCGGATTGCAGCTCAGCGCCACATCGCTATCGATGAGAATGTCCGGCTGCCCGCGCAGAAGGGCGCGCAGCTTCTGGTGCCCGGTATCGAGCGTGACCACGGTGTAGCCGCCAAGCGGTTCCACCTCGTAGACCCTGGCCGGCCGCCCGGGCCGTCCCGCCTGCCAGGGCTCCACCTTGAGATCCTCGGGGCGAATGCCCATCCCTGCGACGTCCGCCGGGACAGCGCCGGACGGCAGGACGATCGTCCCGTCCGCTACGGCCAGCGGATCCCGATCTCCCGCAGCCATGATGTTCATCATCGGCGCGCCGAGAAGCTGGGCGACATAGCGGTTCGCCGGCCGGTCGTAGATGTCGACCGGGGTGCCGACCTGGCGGATCGCGCCATGCTCCATGATCGCCATCCGGTCGGCGACCGACATGGCTTCCTCCTGATCGTGTGTGACGTAGACCAGCGTCTGGCCGAGATCGCGCTGGATGCGCTTCAGCTCCACGCGCGTCTCCTCGCGCAGGCGCGCGTCCAGCGCCGAGATCGGATCGTCCATGAGATAGGCGACCGGATCGCGCACCAGCGCGCGCGCGATCGCCACGCGCTGGCGCTCGCCGCCGGAAAGCTGCGCCGGCGGCTTGTGCAGCAGGTGCCCGACATGCAGCTTGGCCGCGACCGCATCCACGCGCGCCCGGATATCCTGCTCCGGCACCCGGCGCTCGACCAGCGGGAAGCGCACGTTCTGCATCGCCGTCATGTGCGGGAACAGCGCCAGGTTCTGGAACACCATCGCGATGTTGCGGCCCGCCGGCGAAACACTGGTCACCGGCCGGCCATCGATCAGCACCTCGCCCTCGTCCGGCGTCTCCAACCCGAGGATGAGCTTCAGGATCGTCGACTTTCCCGAAAGCGGCGGGCCGAAGAAGCAGAAGAACTCGCCGGACTGGATGTCGAAAGTCGCGTCGGCCACAGCGACGGTCTTGCCGTAGCGCTTGGTGACGTTGCGGAAGGAAATCGAGCCCATCGTCACGCCTCCCTGATGCATTGGCCGGTGGCCGCATCGAAGAGCCGCACCGAACCGGGCTCGACGGCCACGGCAACGGAGACGCCCGCCTCGACCGCCACGTCGTTATCGAACACCGCCTTGATCCGCTGCCCGTCCGGGCCGAGATGGACGATGGTGCGGGCACCGATCCGCTCGACGAACACGACCGGCATCGTCATGCCCTCGCCCGAAGCCGTCAGCGACACGCGTTCCGGCCGGAAACCGTAGACGACGTCGCGAGAACCGTTCGAACGGGCCGCCGCGGCCAGGGCGGGATCGAGGGGCGCGGACCTTCCGAGCGCGCCGAGGTCGACGACGAGGCCGCGGTCACTGTCGGCGAGTTCGCCCTTCAGCAGGTTCATCCCCGGTGCCCCGATGAAGCCGGCGACGAACAGATTGTCGGGGTTGTTGTAGACCTCCAGCGGCGTGCCCACCTGCTGCAGCACACCATGGTCCATGACGGCGATGCGGTCGGCCATGGTCATGGCCTCGAGCTGGTCATGCGTCACATAGACCATCGTCTGCCTGAACTGGCGCTGCAGGTGCTTCAGTTCCGTGCGCATGACCGCGCGGAAGGCGGCGTCCACGTTCGAAAGCGGCTCGTCGAGGAGAAAGATCGCCGGCTCGACGATCGCCGAGCGGCCGATCGCCAGCCGTTGCAGGATGTTGACCGAGAGCTTCGCCGACGGCTGTTTCAGGAGCGGGCCCAGTTGAAGGAAATCGGCGATCTTCCGGACCCGGCCATCGACCTCGCCTTCCGGCAGCCGGCGCATGCGCAAGCCATAGGCGAGATTGTCGTAGACGTTCATGTGGGTGAAGATCGCGTAGTTCTGGAAGACGAAGCCGACGCCGCGCCGGCCCATCGCCACGCCGTTCATGTCCTTGCCGTCGAACAGGATCCGCCCCTCGGAGGGGTTCTCCATGCCGGCGATCATGTTCATCGTCGTCGACTTGCCGCAGCCGGACGGCCCGAGCAGCGCCATGAACTCGCCGTCGCGGATTTCCAGATCCATCGTCTTCAGCGCCGTGAAGGCCCCGAAGCGCTTGACCAGGTTTTCGAGGTGGATCGCGGTCACGCCCGAACCTCCTTGTTTCTGTTCATCCGGCTGATCGCCAGCGAGACGAGAATGGAGAGAGCGACGAGGATGACGAGCGCGATGGCCGCGACATAGCCCCAGATCAGGTCCTGCTGCGTCACCTTGTAGATGTAGACGGAGATCGTCTCGGTCGCGACGCCGGGGCCGCCGCCGGTCATGATGTAGAGCGTATCGAAGATCTTGAAGTTCTCGATGACGCGGATCGCGAGCGCGATGACGATAATCGTCTTCATCTTCGGCAGCACGATCGTGCGGAAGCGCTGCCACCAGGACGCGCCGAGCAGCGTCGCCGCGCGGACCTGGTCCTCGGGCACGCCGACGAGGCCGGCAAGCAGGATCAGGAACATCAGCGGCGTCCATTGCCAGACATCGGCGATCATCACGGCGATCAGCGCGGTGGTCGGGTTCGAAAGCCAGGCGATCGAAACGTCCATCCCCGTCAGGCTCGACAGGATATCGTTCACCGGCCCGCCGGACTGGAACAGCATGAAGAACATGTAGCCGGCGACGGCGGGCACCACCATCATCGGGATCAGCATGATCGAATAGAACACGCGCTTGCCGACGAAATCGTCCATGAACAGGATCGCAAGCCCGAGCCCGAGCAGGAACTCGGCCGGGACGCAGATCGCCATGACGAGTGCGGTGCGGCCGAGCGCGCTCCAGAAGCGGCCATCCGCCATCAGGTCGGTATAGTTGGCGAAGCCGTTCCACAGCTCATAGGCCTGCCACCAGCCGATACCGTCGAGCGGCGACCAGTCGGTCAGGCTGATGTAGAGCTGCATGAGCAGCGGAAAGACGGCGATGAACAGGACCAGCACCTGCGCCGGCAGCGTCAGCAGGAAGCCGAGGCGACGGCCGCCATCCTCCGCCTGCGGGCTGCCGCCCTGCGCCAGGTCTGCCATGGACATCTTCTCCGGGGTTGCGAGGCTGGTCATTGCTTCAGCGCTCCGAAGGTCAGGCCGCGCACGAGATGGCGCTGGATGGCGATGCCCATGATGACGGGCGGGACGGCCGCGATCAGGCCGAGCGCCGCCTTGGCGCCATAGAGCTGGCCGGTCATGGAGGACGACAGCGACGCCATGTAGACGGGGATCGTCACCCATTCGCGCGTCGTCAGCAGCAGCGCGATCAGATAGTCGGACCAGTTGAGGATGAAGACGAACAGAGCCGAGCTTGCGAGCGCCGGCCGCATCATCGGCAGCGTGATCTTCATGAAGACGCGGCTGCGCGAGCAGCCCTCCACCAGTGCCGCATCCTCGATCTCGCGCGGCATGTCGTCGAAGAACGTCTTCATCAGCCAGAAGGCGAAGGGCAGCGTGACGATGCCGTAGATCAGCGCCAGCCCCCACCAGCTGTCGACCAGGCCGAGAAAGGCCCACATGATCATGACCGGGATCATGACCGCCATCGGCGGGAAGAGCCGAAGCTGGATCAGGGCCAGCGGCAGGTTCTTCCCCGAGCCGAAGCGCGACAGGCCATAGGCGGCCGCCGTGCCGCAGCCCATGGCGATCAGCGTGCCGAAGACGGCCGAAAGCAGCGACGACAGGATCGGCTTTCCGGCCGTACGGTCGAGCGCCACGATCAGGTCGCTGGTCGAGGTGCCGAAGATGAAGCGGAAATTGTCGAGCGTCGGGTTCTTCGGCCACCAGGTGAGATCCGCCCCCGCGGCAGACCATTCGGCGATCGGCTTGAAGGCCATAGAAGCCATCCACAGCGTCGGAACCAGCGTGACCGCGAGCGCCAGCGAGATGGCGGCATAGCGAAAGACTTCGAAAGGCAAGGAGCGGTTCATGGCATCAACTGCAGCGTTTGCGTGTCTTCGGAAAGGGCGGGGTCTTGCCCGCCCCTTCCGCCGATGAGACGGCCGGTCAGCCGGTCACCGGATCGAGCACGGTGGGCCACGCCTCCTTGTTGGACTTGATGGCGGCCACGAGCTTGTCCTCGCCGATGCGCCGCGCGATCCGGTTCCACTGCCGTTCCGTGTCGGCCATCGCGTCTTCCGGGCTCTTCGTCTTCGTCAGTGCGGCGACGAGGTTCTCGTCGAGCGCATTGTGGAAGGCGGTGGCGCCCGGATAGTTGATCGTTGGCACGGTGCGGGCCACCGTCTCGCGGACAACATCCATGTGGTAGTCGTGATAGGTCTGGCGCACGAGCGGATCGGCGAAGTTCGACAGCTGGAACGGATCGAAATAGCCGCCCGGATTGGCCGTCATCCACGAATAGATGCGGCTGGAACCGAGCCACTGCAGCAGCAGGTAGCAGGCCTCCGGATGCTGGCTCTGCGAGGAGACCGACGCCGAGAGGTTGAGCCAGAGGACGGAGCGCCGGACGAGCTGGCCGTCGATCTCGCGACCGGGCGGCAGCATCGAGCCGACCTTGCCGGTTACCGTCGATCCCTGGTTTGCGGCATTGTCGAGGAACTTCGGCAGGTTCGAGAAGGCGCAGGTCATCGCCGCACCGCCGCCGGCGAAATTGCCGTATTGCTCCGGCCAGCCCCAGGAAATCGCATCGGGCGAGTGATAGGACAGGCTGTCGATATATTCCCGGGTCGCCTGGAAGCCCGCCTCGCCGTTGATCAGCGGCTTGCCGTCGTCGTCGAACAGGAACTGGTTCGGCGACGCCATCGAGACGAAGCGCTGGTACCAGTTGGTGTAGCCCCAGCCCTGGTTGCGCAGATCGGTGCAGCCGAACAGGCCCTTGTCCGGCCGGTGGAAGAAGGCGGCGATCGCGTCGAGCTCCTTCCAGGTCCTCGGTGGCGCCAGTTCGTAGCCGTGCTTGTCGGCGAAGGCCTTCTTTTCCGCCTCGTCGCCGAAGAGGTCGGTGCGGAAGTTCCATGTCTGGAAGTCGCCGTCGAGCGAGACGCCGTAGGTCGAGCCGCGATACTGGTTCAAGAGCGAGACGCCCTTCTGGCCGTTGACATAGCCCCGTTCGGCATCGTCCCACTCGGGCCTGTGCTGGGCGACGTAGTCGTCGAGCGCGACGATGCCGCCGGCCTCCGCAAGGTCGCCGAGCCGGTTCCATTCAACGGCATAGATGTCGAAGGCGCCCCCCTTGGTGGAGATGTCCTGCATCGTCTTGGTGAATTCCTGGCCGTTCGGCACGCCGACGATGTCGAGCGTGATGCCGGTTTCCTTCTCCCAGAGCGCCTTGATCGACGGCGCGCCTTGCGGGAAGGGCTGCGTCAACTGGCCGATCGAGCCGTCCGACAGGCCGAGCACGATGCGGGTCGGCGCCTTGCCGGCGCCCTTGAGCGCCTTGACGGCCTCGATGGCGCGCCCCTCCGGCGTATCCGGGCCATACTGGTAGCGTTCGGCCCCGTCGAAACCCGTCGGCCCGCCGATCATTCCGGGCGCCAGCGCATCCGAGGCGAAGGCGCGCCCCGGGCGAATGAATTGCGGCGCAATGCCTGCGGCCGCGGTCAGCGCGATGGCCTGCCCGCTGCCCGCGAGAAATCGGCGCCGCGACGTACGATATATCTCTGCCATGATGTTCCCTCCCCCCTCGGCAGACTCCTCCTGTGCTGCCGAATTGACGGGATACTGCGGCGGCACACCATCAAAGTCAACATCAGAAAAGATCATTTTACATCAAAAATTTCTTCATCAACAATCACAGAGCACATCTCGACCTCGCAGAAACATGATCGACCATGATGATTACGCCCATATCTCTATGGTTTCAGGCCGGATTCGCACATTCTGCTGCGGAAAACCGCCGACAGGGGCTTGCATCTTACCGCCGACGATTTACATCAAATTACATCATTTCAAGAAAGGATTCGTCTTGCGATCGACCTTGATTGACATCGCCCGGGCCGCCGGAGTTTCCAGCGCCACGGTCGATCGTGTCATCAACAACCGCAGCGGCGTGAAGGAGCGCACGCGCGAGATCGTGATGGAGGCTGCGCAGCGGCTCGGCTATCTGAGCACCGGCGGCGTGATGTCGGAAACCGTCCGGAGAATTCGGCTCGACTTCGTCCTGCCCGCCGGCACGAACACGTTCATCGCCGACCTGCTTTCGCAACTGGAGAGCCAGGCGTCGGCACGTTCCGACCTCGATGTCCGTATCCATTCGATCGAGGGCTTCAATCCGGACACGCTGGCGCGGACGCTGCAGGACCTGCACGGGCAGACGATGGGGGTCGGGGTGATCGCGCTGGACCACCCGACCGTGCGCGAGGCCATGCGCTCCCTTTGTGCGTCCGGCGTCCCGGTCGTCACGCTGGTCTCCGACATCCTGCACGTGCCGCGGATCGGCTATATCGGCATCGACAATCGCGCGGCCGGGAGGCTCGGCGGCTATCTGCTCGGGCGCTTCCTCGGGCGCGGGGTCAGGCGCAAGATCGCCCTTTTTGCCGGATCGCTGTCCTATCGCGGCCATGAGGAGCGCGAGATGGGCTTTCGCCACATCATCGCCGACGAATTCCCCGATCTCGAAGTGGTCGAACTGCGCGAAGTTCGCGACGACCGCGACCGTGCCTACGAGGAAGCCACGGCTCTCTTCCGGCGCCACCCCGACCTTGCCGGCATCTACAACATCGGCGCCGGAAACTCGGGCATCGGCCGGGCGCTGGTCGAGGCCCGGATGGCCGGAAACCTCATCTTCGTCGGCCACGAACTGACCGAATACACCAGAAAGCTCCTGCTCAGCGGCGTGATGGACGCCGTCATCGACCAGAATCCGAGGGTCGAGGCCCGGGAAGCCCTGTCCATGCTGACCAGGACCGCCCAGGGCCTTCCGATCGACTACCACCCGCCCCGGCTGCAGGTGATCTTTCGCGAGAACATACCTGAAACCTAGGCTTATACTCTTGACACATCGTACTCGCGAGACTTGAGACCGGGGCAGCGAGCATTGTCCCCGAGACACCCATTCACGGCGCTGTGCCGGTGTTGTCCTGCTATGGGTCCACTTCCATGATCCGCTGCCAACCTCAGCCGAGGAGAAGGGCGAAGAACTCGTCCTGGGTGCGAGCGGCCCGGAGCACGCCCACCAGATCGTCGTCGCGAAAGCGGCGTGCAATGCAGGAAAGCACGTTGAGGGCGTCGCTCTGCGCCCCTGCCGGGGTCAAAAGGAGGACGACGATGTCGACCGGGATGTCGTCCACGGCCTGGAAGTCGATCGGTTTCGACAGCCGTGCGATAATGCAGATCGACGTCTCGAGGTCCTTCACGACGGCATGCGGTATCGCGATGCCGCTGCCGATACCGGTGGACCCCAGTGCCTCGCGCTCGAACAGCGCCTTCGACAGCAAAGAGGCCGGAGCCGATGTCTTCTCGCCCGCCTTTTCCGCCAGCAGCCGGATCAACTGGCTTTTCGATGACGCAGCCAGCCCCGCGAAGACGTTCTCCTCGCGGAGAAAATCCTTCAGATGCATGCAATTCTCCATATCATGCGGCGATCAGACCGCTTCCGAGAGCCGATAGCCCACGCCGGTCTCGGTGAGGATGTAGCGCGGCTGATCGGGGCTCTCCTCGATCTTCTGGCGCAGCTGCCTGACGTAGACCCGAAGGTACTGCACGTCGGTGAATTCGCCCCAGACCTTGTCCAGGATGAAGCGATGGGTGAGGACCCGCCCGTGGTGCTGGACCAGAAGCTGGAGGATGTCGTATTCCTTCGGCGTGAGCTTTACCTCTTCGTCCCTGACCTTGACGATCCGCTTCACGAGATCGACGGACAATTCACCCAGTTGAAGCACCGGCGGCTTCCCGTTTGCCTGCAGGCGATGCCGCAGCGCCACGCGGATGCGGGCAACGAGTTCGTTCATCCGGAACGGCTTGGTGACGTAATCATCCGCGCCGAGTTCGAGCGCTTTCACGATCCCCTCTTCGTCGGTGCGGCTGGAAAGGATGATGATTGGGAAAGAGACGCCCTCGGCGCACCATTTGGCGAGAAGTTCATGACCTCCCATGTCGGGCAGCCCGAGATCCAACAGCACCAGGTCCGGTGTCTCGGATGCCGCCATGGTGATCGCCGCCTTGGCGTTCTGCGCGCCATGGACGAGAAAATCCTGGGAGGACAGGCCGACGTCCAGCAGCTTGCGGATAGCGGGTTCGTCGTCCACGACGAGGATCTTCACCGTGGGATGGTTCATTTTTGCTCTCCTTGGAGCGTGGCCGGGGCTGGCATCGATACAGTGAAAACCGCCCCCTGACGATCCGGGCGGTTCTCCGCGCCTATGCTGCCGCCCATCGCTTCTACGAAGCCCCGGCATATGGAAAGCCCGAGCCCGGTCCCGGCCTTGACCTGATCGATCTTGCGCACCCGGTAGAAGCTGTCGAAGATCCGCTCGAAGTCGCCCTCGGGAATGCCCGGCCCCTCGTCGACGACCTGAATGCGGACCTGCCTCTCCTCGGCCCATGCCCTGACGATGATGGTAGAGCCGTCAGGAGAATATTTCGCGGCATTGTCGATCAGATTGAAAAGAACCTGCGCGAAGAGGACGGCATCGATCCGGATCATCGGCAGGCTATCGGGAATGCGAACCTCGACCTTGCGCCTCCCGGTGATCTTGCGGGCACGGTTGAGCGCGGAACCGACGACGTCGCCGACGAAGTGTAGCGCGAAATTCGGCTGCATCGCGCCAGACTCGATCCGGGTCATGTCGAGCAGATTGACGATGAAGCGATTGAGGCGCTCGGATTCCTCGATGATTGTCGCCAGCAACTCGTCCCGCGCATTTTCCGACAGGCCCCGACCGAAATCCTTGACCGTCCCGGCCGCACCGAGAATGGCCGCCAAGGGTGTCTTGAGATCGTGGGATATCGAGGTCAGGAGTGCAGTCCGCAGCCGGTCGGTCTCCGCCGCGAGGCGCGCCTGATCCACATCGGCCACGAGCTGGATCCGTTCGATTGCGAGTGCCGCCTGGTCGGCCAGCGCGTCGAACAGACGCTGCTGTTCGGGTGTCAGGAGCGGCCCCTGCCGATCGTTGTCGAGCCCGACGACGCCGATCGCCCCGCGCCCGGTCCTGAGCGGAAGGTAGAGGCGTCTGGCCCCCGGCAACGTATCGGCCGCGCGACCCGCCGGCCTGTTGTGTTCCCAAGCCCATTTGGCGGCAGCGATATCGGCATCCACGAGACTGTCGTCAGGGGGATAGCCGGCCTTGACGGCAATCGTGCCGTCCTCGGGCAAAAGGATAACCACCCGGACCTTCAGCATGGAGGCGATCTGATACGCCGTTGCCCAGAGTACGTCATCGAGCGTGCCGGTTCCGGCAAGCTTCTTGGAGAAGAGATAAAGGTCTTCCGTCGTCCGCGCCCGTTGACGTGCAGCGGCTGCCTGTCGCTGGACGGTGGCCGTCAGGTTGCTGGCGACGAAGGCCATGCCGAGGAAGAACAGGAATGCGACCACGCTCTCCGGGGCGCGGATCGTCAGCGTGTAGCGCGGTTCGAGGAAGAAGAAGTTGAAGGCCAGCGCGCCGAGCACGGATGCGAACAGCCCGGCACCGATGCCGCCCCGGACGGTGGCGGCAAGAACGCCCATCAGGAACACCAGCGCGAGGTTCTGGACGTTCAGCGTCTGGTCGAGCAGCGTGCCGATCACGACGGCGACAGACATGAACGCGATACTGCCCAGGTAGTTCTTGAGCTTGAACCGCCTGGCAGGCGCGGCGGTGCGCACACCCGGGGATGCAATGGTCTCGTCCCCGCCGGACATGACATGAACGCTGATCGCGCCGGAGTGGCGGATGAGGTCGTGGGTGATAGAGCCGTCCCAGATCTCTCGCCATCGCGGCCTGTTCGACTTGCCGACGATCAGGTGGTTGAAGTTGTTTGCGTTCGCATAGGCGATGATTTCCCGCGAGACATCGGCTGCGGGAAGCGTGACCGTCTCGGCGCCGAGCTGTTCTGCGAGCCGCATGCAACTCGCAAGGCGGTCCTTGTCGGCCTCGGGCATGGCGGCCGATTTCGGCGTCTCCAGGTGCAGTGCCGTCCATGGTGCCTTCAGTCGATCCGCCTGGCGCCTGCCGTACCGCACCAGTGCCGCGCCGTTGCGGCCGTGGTCGAGACAAACGAGGATCCGCTCGCCTGCCGCCCAGGGACCCGAGATCGCATGAGCCTGCATGTGGTTCAGGAGCTGCTCATCCACCCGCTGGGCGGTGCGGCGCAGGGCGAGCTCGCGCAAGGCCGTCAGATTGCCCGGAGAAAAGTAGTTCTCGATCGCCCGGCGCGCCGTTTTTGGCACGTAGACCTTGCCGTCTTGCAACCGCTTGATCAGGTCCTGCGGCGTAATGTCGATGATCTCGATATCGTCGGCCCTGTCGATGACCGAATCGGGGACGGTCTCCCGGACCCTGATGCGGGTGATCTGGGCGACCACATCGTTGAGGCTTTCGACATGCTGAATGTTCAAAGTGGAATAGACGTCGATGCCACGAGCGAGAAGTTCGAGGACATCGAGGTAGCGTTTTGGGTGACGGCTTCCCGGCGCATTCGTGTGGGCGAGTTCGTCAACCAGAACGAGCGTCGGCCAGCGCTCCAGGATGGCGTCGATGTCCATCTCGTCCAGCTGCTGCCCTTTGTATTCGACGGTCTTGCGCGGGACGAGCTCCATGCCGTGGACGAGGGCTTCCGTCTCCTGGCGACCGTGCGTCTCGACGACGCCGATCACGACGTCGACACCATCGGCATTGCGCGCCCGTGCCGACATCAGCATCTCGTAGGTCTTGCCGACTCCAGGAGCCGCGCCGAGGAAGATCTTGAGCTTCCCGCGAGCCTCCTGGTCTGCCCGCTCGAGAAGGGCCTGCGGAGAGGGACGCCTGTCCTGGCCGTCCTGCATTTCAATCGACATTCGTCCATTCCTCCGATGTCGTCGGCACCGCTGCGGCGCCGACGACGGGCACGTCCAGCCGTTAACCGGCCTTACTCTCATCCAGAGCGAGATTCATCTCCAGCACATTCACAAGCCGATCCGACGTGAGCATGCCGCCCGGGGAGAACGCGTTTTGGTCGATGACCCGTTCGACCTGGTCGGCCGGCAGGTTACGGGCCTGCGCGATCCGCTGGACCTGGTAGCGTGCCGCACGTTCGGTGATGTGCGGGTCGAGGCCCGCACCGGAAGCCGCCGCCAGTTCCGCGGGAAGCGGATTGGCGGTCGTCGCGCCATAGGCGGCAACGGTTTCCGTCGCCCGGTCCGTCAGGTCCGTGCTGGTCGGCGACTTGTTGGAGCCGCCAGCACCCGCGCCGTTGTAGTCGACGGCCGAGGGACGCGGCCAAAAGTACTGCGGCTGGGTGAAGGCCTGGGCCACCTGGCGGCTCCCGACGACCGTGCCATCGGCGCGGGTGATCAGTGAACCTTCGGCGGTGTCCGGGGTGACCGCCTGGCCGATGGCCCAGACGGCGGCGGAGTAGCCGCCAACGCAGATCGCCATGGTGGCGACGGCGATGCGAAGGCTTGAAAGCAGGGTTTCCATGATCTGTGTCTCTCACTTCATGAACATGACGTGTTCGGCGATCGGGCCGAGCGTGGCGGCGGGGAAGAAGGTCAGCGCGCCGACGATGAGTACCGTGGCGGTCAGCATGCCTGCGAACGTCCCGTCCTCGACCGAGAGCGTGCCGCTCGATTCCGTCGCGCGACGTTTTGACGACAGCGAGCCGACGATTGCCAGCGGCAGGATGATCGGGATGAAGCGGGCAAGCAGCATCACGATACCGGTCGCGATGTTCCAAGGCGTTGTAGCGTCACCAAGACCTTCGAAGCCCGAACCATTGTTGGCGGCAGCCGACGAGAATTCATAGAGAATTTCGCTGAAGCCGTGCGGCCCGACATTGTTGAGCGTATCGGCGCCCCAGGGGGTTGCCGCGAAGATTGCCGTGCCGACCAGGATAAAGAGACCATGCGACAACAGGGCCATCATCGCGAACTTCACTTCCTTGGATTCGACGCGCCAGCCGAGATATTCCGGCGTGCGGCCGATCATCATGCCGGCAATGAAGACGCCAACGACGATATAGAGGAACATGTTGACCATGCCGACGCCGACGCCGCCAAAGTCTTCGTTCAGCCACATGCCGATCATCGGCATCATGCCCGTCAGCGGATTGAGGCTATCATGCATGGCGTTGACCGAACCGTTGCTGGTCGAGGTCGTCAGCACGGCCCAGAGCGGACCGGCCGAGGTGCCGAAGCGAAGCTCCTTGCCTTCGAGGTTGCCGACGTCCTGCGTGATCGGCAGCGAGGTGAAGGCTTGCGTCGGCACGGATTCGAAGCCCACTGAGGCAGTGATACGGGCGCCCATCAGGATCAGCATGACGGTGAACAGTGCCGCAGCATGCTTCAGGCGGCCGATGATGTGACCGAACATCCACACACAGGCCATCGGAATGATGATGATCGAGACGGTCTGGACGACATTCGACCAGAAGGTCGGATTCTCCAACGGATGCGCGCTGTTCGGGCCGAAGAAGCCACCGCCGTTGGTGCCGAGCTGTTTGATCGCCACGAAGGCTGCAACCGGACCGCGGGCAATCGTCTGCTGCACGCCTTCCAGCGTGGTGGCCACGACGGAACCGTTGAAAGTCATCGGTACACCGGTCAGCACGAGCAGAACGGCGACGATGAAGGCAATCGGCAGCAGGACCAGGAAGGTCGCGCGCTGCACGTCGACAAAGAAGTTGCCGAGCTTGCGGCCGGAAAGGCCACGAGCGAGAGCGGTCAGGGCGGAGAGGCCGACTGCGGCCGAGACGAACTGCAACCACATCAGACCGGCGAGCTGGGTCAGGTAGCTGAATGAAACTTCACCGGAATAGTGCTGCAAGTTGGTGTTCGTGGTGAACGACGCAGCCGTGTTGAAGATCAGGCTCGGGTCGAGCGCTTCCTTCGCGTCCGGGTTCAGCGGCAGATACTGCTGCAGAGCCAGAACCGAGAAAACGACGATGAACATGACGACGTTGAAGCCGAGAAGGGAAACGGCATAACGCTTCCAGTCCTGCTCCTGACGGGCCAGCGAGCCACCGACGCCCTGGAAGAGCGCGGTAAAGCCGTTCGGTCTGCCCTGCCCTTTGGCCGGATCCATGGCCCATGTCATGTAGCGGCCGAGCGGCCACGACAGAAGTGCGGTGCCGGCCAATATGAAGAGTACGAAAAGTATAGCTTGTGTCATTGTGATGTCTCCAACATCAGGCCAGCATCAAGCGCGGAGGCCAGGGCGAAGAGCAGTCCGAAGACGACCAGCCCGAGGATGAGATAAAGAATGGTCATGATCTTCTCCGATCAGGCGAGATTGAGGGCTGCGACGACCATGTCGATCAGCTTGATGCCGACAAACGGCACCACCAGACCACCGAGGCCGTAAATCAGCAGGTTGCGGCGAAGCAGCGGTCCGGCGCCGATCGCCTTGTAGGCGACGCCCCGGAGAGCCAGCGGGATCAGCGCGATGATGATCAGCGCGTTGAAGATGATGGCCGACAGGATGGCGCTTTCCGGCGAGGACAGGCGCATGATGTTGAGCGCATCCAGCCCCGGATAGAGGGTCACGAACATCGCCGGGATGATGGCGAAGTACTTGGCCACGTCGTTGGCGATCGAGAACGTGGTCAGCGAGCCGCGGGTCATCAGGAGCTGCTTGCCGATCTCGACGATCTCGATGAGCTTCGTCGGGTCACTGTCGAGGTCGACCATGTTGCCGGCCTCGCGGGCGGCAACGGTGCCGGTGTTCATGGCAACGCCGACGTCGGCCTGCGCCAGCGCCGGCGCGTCGTTGGTGCCGTCGCCGCACATGGCGACCAGCTTGCCCTTGGCCTGCTCCTCGCGGATCAGCGACAGCTTGTTCTCGGGCGTCGCCTGGGCGAGGAAGTCGTCGACGCCGGCTTCGGCGGCGATCGCGGCAGCCGTCATCGGGTTGTCGCCGGTGATCATGACGGTGCGGATGCCCATCTTGCGCAGTTCGGCGAAACGCTCGCGGATGCCACCCTTGACGATGTCCTTGAGGTGGACGATGCCGAGCAGTTTGCCGTCTCGGGCGACCGCCAGCGGCGTGCCGCCGGCCTTGGCGATGTCGTCGGCGATCGCCTGCCCTTCCTTGATCGACGCCTCGGAGACGGCCGTTCCGCCGGATACGAACTGGAGTTGCAGGTGCTTCAGGACGGCGTCGACCGCGCCCTTGCGGATCGAGTGGCCGTCGAAGTCAACGCCGCTCATCCGGCTCTGCGCCGTGAACGGAACGAAGGTGGTCCTGAGCTCCTTCATGTCGCGGGCGCGGATACCGTATTTTTCCTTGGCCAGAACGACGATCGAACGGCCTTCCGGCGTTTCGTCGGCGAGCGAGGATAGCTGTGCTGCATCCGCCAGCTGTTCTTCGGTCACGCCGCGAACGGGGCGGAACTCTGTCGCCTGACGGTTGCCGAGCGTGATCGTGCCGGTCTTGTCGAGCAGCAGCGTATCGACGTCGCCGGCAGCCTCGACGGCGCGGCCGGACATGGCGAGCACGTTGAAGCGGACGAGGCGGTCCATGCCGGCAATACCGATCGCCGACAGCAGCGCGCCGATCGTGGTCGGGATCAGCGTGACGAACAGCGCAACGAGAACGACGACCGGGATCGCACCGCCCGCGTAGCCTGCGAAGGCCGGGATGGTCGCGGTCGCCATGACGAAGATCAGGGTCATCGCGGCGAGCAGGATGTTCAACGCGATCTCGTTCGGCGTCTTCTGGCGCTCCGCCCCCTCGACGAGCTTGATCATGCGGTCGATGAAGGTCGAGCCGGCCGCGGCCGTGATGCGGACCTTGATCCAGTCGGACAGGACCTGGGTTCCGCCGGTCACCGCCGAGCGGTCGCCGCCGGATTCGCGGATGACGGGTGCCGATTCGCCCGTAATCGCCGCCTCGTTAACCGACGCGATACCCTCGACGATCTCGCCGTCGGAGGGGATGATGTCGCCGGCCTCGACGAGGACGATGTCGTTGACCTTCAGCGAAGTGCCGGCAACTTCCTTCCATTCGCGCCCATCGGCGGAAGTGAGAAGCTTGGCCTGCGTTTCGGTACGGGTCTTGCGCAGGCTATCGGCCTGCGCCTTGCCGCGGCCTTCGGCCACGGCCTCTGCAAAGTTCGCAAACAGCACCGTGAACCACAGCCAGAGAATGATCTGGAAGGAAAAGCCGAGGCCATCCGCCCCCGTTGCCAGATCTCTGACGAACAGCACCGTCGTCAGAAGCGAGACGACGGCTACGACGAACATAACCGGGTTCTTGGCCAGGGTTCGCGGGTTGAGTTTGGTGAAGGCACCGCCTATCGCGGGCACAAGTATGCGAGCATCGAACATGCTCGACGTCTTGGGCTGGCTCATATGAGACCCCGAAGTTCATTGAATTTTGACTGAATCAGATTGCGGCGACGAGCCGGGAGATCAGCATCGCCGCTGTGGCGGCCACCCCGACCACGAGGACCAAGCCGAATATGACGTTGGATCCGCAGCAGGCCTCCTTCGAGGCGATGCGGGGATAGACCGATTGGCGGCAAAAACGCCGGATCATCTTTCGCACTCCTTAAAACCGTTCCGGCCGCCAGAGCGCGTAGGCGAGATATGCGGTTACGAAGACCGTCACCGCGCCGCTGAGAATATAGTCGAATATCATGTGGCACCTGTCGTTCGTGTCGAAACTGCGGCCTTCTTCAGGCCGGAGCTGACCGCTTATGCGCGCGAAGACCATAGGAATTCGAGACGGAGTGACGGGAGAAGAAATAAGGATTTTATAAAGATGGAATCTGTGGCTCTTTAGATAATCATTACGATTCAACGCGTTGATCGCAGTGATCCAAACTCGGCGGCCAACGAGGGCCGGCACACCCCTATACCGGCTATGCCGCGGCGTGAGCGAGGACGCCTTTCATCGTTGGACGATCCGCACTTCGATCGCATTCTGACGGGCTGACGAATCCATGGTCGCCGCCCTGCCGCAGACGGGCATGTCGTCGGCTTGCCGACATCAAAGTGAAAACGACCGAGGTCAGCGCGAACTGGCTGGCCGGCGTCATGCTGGCCCTGGCGATCCCTCTGAAGCTCACCCGCGGTACGCCGGAGGCACCCCCGGCGGAATCGCCGCTCCACCGACTCGAGCACGCACTCCAAAGCCGGCGGCCTTTTTGATCGTCCCCGTCTTCGGCTTTGCCAATGCAGGCGTTTCCTTTGCCGGCGTTTCGGCTTCGCTGTTCTCGGAACCGCTGACGATGGGCGTTGCCGCCGGCCTCCTGCTCGGCAAGCTCATCGGTGCTCCGGGTGTCGTGGCGCTGCTTGTCAGGCTTGGCGTCGCCAACCTGTCCACCATGGCCACCTGGAGACAGATGACAGCTCAATCGCTTCCGGCCTGAACCGGGTTTGGTTTTCTCTTTTCGATGGCATGCTTCAGAAGCGCCGCGGTGCGGAATATGCCGTGGGCGAATTTGCCGTAAGGAAGAGTGAGGAAAAGCCCCATTACGAACCCCAGGTGGATCGCCAACAGGAACGGCATCCATGCTGTATCGCGCCATGCGAGCAGTGCCAGTCCGGTGAGGCTGATAAAGAAGAGGAGCGCGATGAAGCCGCGGTCCATGGTCTTCTGCCTTTCGTCGATCTGCATGTCGTTGCGGCGCATGCTCAGCCACAAGAGGCCCGCCGGACCGATGATGAGGCCTATGCCTCCCGCGGTGCCGAGCAGCACCGGCAGGCTGAAGACCGGATACGGAGCTTCCATGCCCCACAGATAGTGATAGAGCGTCGCCACCGATGTGGACGCGAAGCAGAGCATGAACCCGTAGAACGTAAAGTGGTGGAAACGCCGGCGCCAGAGCGTGAATGCGTCGTCCTCATTGTTGCAGCCGTCACCGTGGCCGCCACCGAGATACTTCAGCGTCAGCGCGGACTTTGCGGCCTCTCCGATGGCGTCGGGCACAAGCACGGAATTTCCCGGTTCCGAAACCTGCCGCCAGAAGCGACTGACGCCGACTGCGAGCGCGATGATCGACCAGCCGAAGGCTGCGCCAAACGTGACGGCGAGAACGTTGTGGGGGAAGATCGCATAGAAGTCGCCCTCCAGCCCGTCGATGAAGAGGCTGCCTTGGCTCAAAATCGTGGCGATGAGGAACAACGCCACGCCGAAACTGACTGCCATTGCGACGGCAAGGCCGTTCCGGCGGTACAATTCTCCGAAGGTCCTGGGAAAGGCGTATTCCACATAGGTGTCGCGACGCACGCGCGCCAGCGTCTTGGGCAGGTTCACCCCGAACTCGTGCGGAGGCGCATACTGACACGCGTAAAGGCATGCAGAGCAATTATGACACAGGTTGGCCATGTAGTGGGCGTCGGCCGCATTGAAGTCGAGCCTTCGCGTCATGGCGGAAAAGACGGCGCAGAAGCTTTCGCAGTATCGGCAGGCGTTGCAGATGTGCAGGATGCGATCGACCTCGGCGACGTTGGCCTCAAGCTCCCGTTCTGCCTTCCCGGCAAGGTCCATCAGATTGTCGACGACGGCCATTTCTACTGTCTCCTGATCTGTTGTTCACCGCGGGCCGCTGCAGCCGCCTGCGTTCCGGCGATCCGACCGAAGGCCGTGCCGATGCTCATGCCGACGCCGGCGGTATAGCCCTTGCCGAGCACGTTGCCCGCCATCATTTCGCCGGCGACGAAGAGGTTGGGGCTGGGACTATCGGCGAACCGCACCGCCGCCGTTTCGTCGACCTTCAGGGACAGGTAAGTGAACGTGATCCCTGGACGAAGCGCATAAGCGTAGAAGGGCGGTCTATCGATCCGCTGCGCCCAGTGGGTCTTGGGAGGAGACACACCGTCGGTTCTGCAATCGTCGAGGATCGTATGGTCGAACGTTCCGGGCTGGCATGCCGCGTTGTAATCGTTGATCGTCTGAATGAACGTGCCGACAGGCAAGCCGAGCTTTTCCGCCAGTTGGGGAAGGCTGTCCGCCGTGATGCCTGGAAAGACCGGCGGCATGAAGCGACCGATCACCTTCCTGTCGATGATCGAATAGCCTATCTGCCCGGGCTGCTGTGCAACAAGGCGCCCCCAGATGGCGTAGCGCTTTGGCCAGAAGTCCTCGCCTTCATCGTAGAACCGCTCGCCTTCCCGATTGACGACGATGCCGAGAGAGACGCAATCGATGCGCGTGCAGATACCTCCGTCATAGAGCGGGGCGCGCGCGTCGATCGCTACGCAATGTCCCTGCGAGGGGTCACCGATGATGTCGGCCCCCGCTTTCATCATGTGCTTCAGAAGCACCCCTTGGTTGAATCGGGTGCCGCGGATAAGGAAGTTGTCGGCCGGCCATTCGCCTCGGTCGTTGCGCCCCCAGGCTTCGCGCAGCCATTCCCGATTGGATTCGAACCCTCCCGCAGCGAGAACCGCTGCCTTAGCGGTGATCTTTTCGCCGGATTCCGTGATTGCCCCTACAAACCTTTCGCCATCGAGGATGAGCCCTGCGACCGGTGTGTCATACCGCACCTTGACGCCGAGAGCTTCCGCGCTGCGGTAGTATGCGTTCACCAGCGCCTTGCCTCCCCCCATGAAGAACGCGTTGGTGCGCGCGACGTGGAGCGCTCCCGAGAGCGGCGGCTGGAATCTCACGCCATGCTTGCGCATCCAGTCGCGACAGGTCGATGAGGCGCGGATCACCAGACGGGCCAGATGCTCGTTCGTCTCGCCGCCCGTAACCTTGAGCAGGTCCTGCCAGAATTCTTCCTCGGGATAGGCATCGACAAGAACATCCTGCGGTGCATCATGCATGCATCTCAGGTTCCTGGTGTGCTGAGAGTTGCCCCCTCTCCACTCCTTCGGCGATGCCTCCAGCATCAGGACGGAAGCACCCGCCTCTCTTGCCACAAGGGCCGCACACAAGGCCGCGTTTCCGCCGCCAATGACCAGCACGTCGATCAAGATCGCAACTCCTCCAGAGGTAACCTGTCACACCTCTAGAAAAGTCCCGCTTCCGCGACCATCAACGTCAGCTGAAGGAGGCTTCACGACTCATGAAGGGTTGCGCCGAACCACTTGCCCTCGCGAACGAGGCGGCCCACGACCTTGCGCAGTTGGGCACGCAGGGCAAGCGCTGCAGGTGAGAGCTCGTGGTCTGGAAGGCTCGCCAGGAGATTGGTGCGGAAGGCACTGGAATCCGCAATGGGATGAACCGCCAGTCCCTGCATGGTGGTGCGTGTCAGTGCTGCGCCGGGTTGGATCGTATAGCCCAACCCGGCGGAGACTGCCTCCATGATAACGGCAAGGGAATCGATCTCCATCACAATGTTCGGACTTGTCTTCTCCGCTCCGAATGATCGGTCCAGGCTGGACCGCAGGCCATGACCCCGGCTCGGGAGGATGAGGGGCAATGATGCGATCTCCGCCAGACGCACCGCGCTTCCTTCCTGAGGAACAGTCTCGGCCTCCAACGTTTCCGGAGGGCAGCCGATCAGGAACAGGCTTTCCTCCAACAAGGGGATTGCTTCACTTCCTGCAAAGCTGACTGATTCGGTGTTGAACAGGATCGCCAAGTCGATCTGGCGTGCCTTCAACATATTCTCCAGATGGCCGGACATCCCTTCCACCAGTTGCAGACGGATACCAGGATAGCGGCGGGCCATGGCCTCGATGAGGGGCAGCGCAAGAACCGAAGAGGTGGTTGGGGCAAGGCCCAGTGAAACAACACCGGACAGGCGTGCCCCCTGCGCAGACTCGACCGCCGCGCCCAGGTGCCTGAGGGCGAGCGTCGCGTGCCCGCAGAATACGGCGCCAGCCTCGGTCGGCGTTACGCCTGATGCTCCGCGCACCAGAAGGCGCGTCGACAACTCGCTTTCAAGACGGCTGATCTGTTGACTGAGTGCCGACGTCGCCATTCCGAGTTGAGCCGCGGCCTTACCCAGGCTTCCACATTCTACCGCCGTCAGCAGATACTTAAGCTGCCGCAACTCCATGCCCGCTCCATTGAACTTCGATCGCAGGACCGGCCACCATTCAGCCCTTGTCTATGCAATCACCAGATCGCCTTTTCGATTAGCCCCGTCGCAACAACTGTAAGAACCACAAGAAAGATTCGATCGAATATTTTCTTTGGCAGTCTGGGGCTCAGCCAACCGCCAAGCGGCATGAAAATCGCCACAGGGATCAGGGCAAGGGCACCCTCCAGGAGGAAGCTGGCCTCGATGAGGCCCGCAACAAGAAAGGTCACAAACTGGACGACCGAAAAGATCAGGAACACAGTCGAAATCGTGAAAACGACAGCCGTACGGCTCATGCGGGTCGACTGCAGGAAGGGCACGATGACGGCGGCACAAAGCCCGGTTGAGCCTTGTGCAAAACCGCCGAGGAAACCGGCAAGGGGCGCGAGCCGGCATGCCGTTTTGTTCGCGAGGGCAAATTGCGGGCTGAACAACCGCAGGCCAATGTACAGAAACAGCATCAGGCCGAGGCCAAGATTGAGCCTGTTCGGATCCATGACGTTGAGGATCCACGTACCGGCACTCAAGCCGACCGCGCCCGTGAGAAGGCCCGGCCAGAGAAAAACGGCCTCACGCCAGGCGTCACGCGTCTGGAGCGACTGATGCAGGTTCGTGATCAGGATCGGGAGCATCAGCACGCTGATTGCATGTGGGAGCCCCAGGAAGTAGCTGAGCACCGGGAGAGCCACGACAGGTAGCCCCAGCCCGGTGATCCCCTTCAGAAAGGCCCCGATTGCGATGGCTACGAAGACCATCGCCGTCGATACGGGTTCCATGATTTTTACTGCTGCCTACAAAATCGCGCTTAGTGCTTCCCTCGAACGGCCCACCTGGTCATCCTCCTCTCGATCAGCGCGAAGATGGCATAGGTAATGATCCCGAGCGCCGCGATCACTGCAACGCCGGCAAACATAAGCGGAACACGAAACTGGGAAGACGCCTGCATCATCAGGTAGCCGATGCCGTCGTTCGAAGCGATGGTTTCGGCGATGACGGTGCCAACAAACGCCAGGGTGATTGAAATCTTGAGAGACGCGAAGAAGTAAGGCATCGCGCGGGGGAGGCCGATCTTCTTGATGAGATCAAGCTTGCTGGCCCCAAGAGATCGCAGCACGTCCTCCACCTCGGGCTCGACCGTCGAAAGACCGGTCGCCACATTCACCGCGATGGGGAAGAAGCACAGGACAAATGCCGTCGCGATGGCCGTGGGCTGGCCGATACCGAGCCACAAGACGATGATCGGCACCAGCGCGACCTTCGGGACGGAATTGAAGCCAATCAAGACCGGATAGAGCCCGGAATAGGCCAACGGCACCGTACCGATGAGAACGCCCAGCAGCAAACCGACGATCACACCCAGCCCGAAGCCGATCATGGTGTTCGTCATGGTCAGGGTGGCGTGATGCAGGATGATGGATTGATATTCCGCGAAGGCATGTACGATCGCCATCGGAGACGGCATGATGAACGACGGCACGTTGAAGAGGAAAACGACCCCTTCCCACACGAGAAGGAGGAAAACGATCACCAGCCAGGGCATGGCGAGATGGAGGGCATAATTCTTAGACGTCGTCATATCAGGCGGCCTTGATCTCATCGCGGATCTGCGCGATCTGATTGCGTATGGCGTGAACGATTTCGAGGAACGCGGGCTCGAACGTCGTTTCAATCGTCCTCGGCCTCGGAAGGTCAACGCGATGCGTAGCGATCACCCGTCCGGGCCGAGCACTCATCACGTAAATCACGTCAGCCAGATAGGCGGCTTCGCGCAGGTCGTGAGTCACCAGGATCGTGGTGAACTTCTTCTCCATCCATATGTCTTGAAGCACACCCCACAGTTCTTCACGGGTGAACGCATCCAAAGCGCCAAACGGCTCGTCTAGCATCAGCAGATCCGGCTCGTGGATAAGCGCGCGACACAGGTTCGCCCTCTGCTGCATCCCTCCTGACAACTCCCACGGATGCTGCTCCTCAAATCCGTTCAGGCCTACCATCTTCAGCAGGCCCTTGGCCTTCTCGATGTATTCCTGACGCTGAAGCGGAAGACGGCGGCGATGCGGTTGCACGATCTCAAGTGGAAGCATCACGTTCGCGAGAAGCTTTCGCCACGGCAGCAACGTCGGATTCTGAAATGCCATGCCGACGCATTTGAGCGGCCCGGTGACTTCCTCACCCGCGACCGTGATCTTACCTGCCGTGGGAGGCGTGAGCCCGGTCACCAACTTCATCAAAGACGACTTGCCACAACCGGACGGGCCGACGACCGCAGCGAATTCACCACGTTTGATCTCGATATCCGTCCCATTGAGCGCAAGAACGCCTCTGCTGCCGCCGTACCGGAGGTCAACGCCCTCCAGTTTCACAAAATTGCTCATTCTTCGGCTCCATGTACCATGCGACACCGGCGGCCTAATCTCCCGCGACTGGTGGACAAGGTGTCGTGACCATGCCCGCCTCTGCGCAGATTCGCGACCAACCACATGCATCGGTCAAAAAAACAGTGAGCGCCGCCCCGTCCGGGCGGGGCTGACGCAATCATGAAAGAGAGCGGTTAGCTGAGGATTTTCAGTTCTTCCGGACTTGGCAGGAACGACGCGTCATAGAAGTCCGCAAGTTCGGGTGCCTTCTCCCATCCGAAGCCCTCGGCCATCAGCCCGAGTCCCTTCGAAACACGCGCGGGATCCAGATAACCAATACCGTTCTGCTTGACCGATTCAGTCTGGACATGCGTTTCCAGAATGAACTTCATGCGCTGCAACTCGACATCCGGTTTGAGCAGAGGTTCGCGGGCAACGGTAGCATCGATCGCCGCTTCCGTGTCCTTGTAGGTCGCCCCCCATGCCCGCGCCGTACCAAGAGTGACGGCACGGCACAATTCTGGCTCTTCGGCGATCATCTTTTGGCTCGCAATCAACGCATTGCCCGGGAAGTCGAAGCCGAACTGATCGAAATAGAGGATATTGATATCCTCACGCTTCACGCCATTCTCGATGAAGTTGAAGACCGAGGTGTAGTCGTAGCCGACGACGCCATCGACCTCCCCCTGCAACAGCATGGTGTCGCGGATGCGGACATCGACGGCCGTGAATTCGATCTCGTCTTGCGCGATGTCGTTGAGCGTCAGCACGACCGGCATGATCTTCGTCGCCGCCGAATTTGCGGCGACGCCGATCTTCTTTCCCTTGAGATCTGCGAGCGACTTTATCGACCCCCCGCCGATCGTCATGATGCTTGCGGGTGAATGATCCAGAATCGGCAGGATAAGCTTGGGCGTCGCCTCCGGATTGGCGACGGCGAACTCGATCAGCGTCTGGATGTCAGCGTAGCCGAACTGGTGCGTTCCGGTTGCAACCCGGCGGATGGACTCTGCCGATCCGGAGGCACCCTCCAGATTGGCCGAGAAACCGAGCTTCTGGTAAATTCCCGCGGCATTCCCGAGAAAGAACGGACTGTTTCCGCCATAGATTCGGAAATCGAGCGAGAATGGGACAGTTTTCTCCTGAGCCGCGGCCACGGAGGGAAGCCCGACCGCGGCCAGAGCCGACAATTGGGCGGTTTTCACAAGAAATGATCTGCGATTTAGCATCGTATGCTCCCAATTTTTTGTTCGTTCCCTAGTTTCGTGTTTTCTTATTTTAACGCTTCGCCTGGATATCCAGATCTTCGGCTCTGTTCAGACTGCCGCCGTGAGCTGTATTTCCACCCTGCAAGCCGGATTGTTCATGTCTACACGTCCACAAATTCGGGTCGGCGTGTGGTCGGGGACAACCCAGTTGTCCCAGATCACGTTGAAGGCCGCCAGATCGTCGCGACTGCTCAGCCAGACCTGAGCGGTGAGCGCCCGCGACTTGTCGGTTCCAGCTTCCGCAAGAAGCGCGTCGATTTTGTCGAGAACTTGCCGTGCCTGTCCTTCGATATCCAGCGAAAGATCGTCGGGCACCTGTCCAGCGGTGTAGACGAGGCCGTTGTGAATGATCGCGCGGCTGCGTCGCTGGTTCTGGTCAATGTGGGAAATGTCAGCGTTCTTCGTCATGTTTCGTTCCATCTTTACGCAGCGCCGTAGCCGCCGCCACCAGCCGTCTGCATCAGTACGCGATCCCCTGCCCTGAGGACACGAGGTAAGGTCGGATCGACGCGTTCGTCGTTCACAAGCAATTGACCGGGCTCGCCTTTTCCGCCTCCATTCAAACCGTTGGTGGGTGACTTGCACTGTGTCATCAGGAAGGATGTCATCACGTCGGACGCATCTTGAAGAACTTCGAACTCGAAGCTGAGGCCGTTGCCCCCGTTATTCCTTCCTGCACCGCCGCTGCCTGTTCTCAATTCACGGCGCAGGACACGGATGGGTGCCAGGCTTTCCATCATTTCCACCGGCGTGTTCCCGAGGTTGGCCGGAAAGCTCGTTGCCGAGAAGCCAGCCCGCTTGGCATTGGCGCCCTGTCCCGCATTGAGGAAGTTCACGACGGCAAAGCGCTTGGAGCGATATTCACCCGACATCGTCAGGGACGAATTCGGCGAGCCTGCAGCCCAGATGCGTTCGGGCATGACATCCGCCCACGCCTGGAATACGGCGTGCGGCAGCAGGTGGCCGATCGCGCTGCGGCCACCGGAAGCGGCAGGATAGGACGGATTGAGCAGTGATCCTTGCGGGGCGCTTGTCGAGATGGGAACAAAACTGCCTTCGTTGTTCGGGATGTCGGGGCAAAGGACGGCCTTAATACCGTAGACCGTATAGGCGAACGTGTAGATTGGCACGACATTCAGCGCATAAGGAAGCTGCGGGCTCGTCCCGGCGTAATCGATCGTGATCTCGTCGTCTTTGACGGTCAGCGCGCATTTGATGATAACGGGTTCCTCGAAGCCGTCATGCTGGACCTGCGAGTGGTAGACACCATCCGGAATCTTGCGAATGGCCTCCCGCATGGCCATTTCCGACCGGCGGCGAACCTCGGCCCCGAGCTCATCGAGATCGACAACGTCGAGCAGACCCTTCAGGCGCTCGCCCATGGTGCGGCAGCCGGCAACCTGCGCCCAGATATCACCCATTCCCTGCTCCGGAACGCGGATGTTCTCGGTGATCATTTCGATCAGGACGTCGTTGGGCTTGCCCTCGTCCAGCAGTTTCATCATCGGGATCTGGAGGCCTTCCTCGTAAATCTCGCGGCTGCTGTTGCTGCGCAGTTTTCCGCCAATGTCGGGCAGGTGGGAGACGACCGCAGCGAACCCCACGAGCCTGTCCTTGTAGAACAGGGGCGTCACGGTCGTTACATCGTGTACGTGACCCGAGCCTTTCCACGGGTCGTTCGTGATGAAGACGTCGCCCGGGCGAATGGTATCGGCCGGATATTTGTCGAGGAAATGCCGGACGGTGTTCGGCAGGCAGCCAATGAAGCCCGGAAGGCTCATCGTCGACTGCGCCAGCGACCGGCCCTTGGTGTCGGTAAGGACGATCGCGAAATCGTTGCCGTCGCGGACCAGGGTCGAGAAACAGGTCCGCACGAATGCGGCGGATGCTTCGTCGACGATGCTGATCAGGCGTTTCCAGAGGATTTCCAGTTCGATCGGGTCGAATTTCGATGCGGTTGTCGGCTTCTGTTCAGGCGTTGCCGTCCTGATACGTTCGATCGTGTTCATATCAATCGAATTCCTTGATTGTTACAGAGACGGTCAGGTCCGGTAGGATGGCCACGTCGGCTGCGACGGCGACGACGATGGTCGATTCCCGCTCTTCGAGAATCAGCGGCCCCTGCAGGATCGTGCCTGGCGTGGTCGAGTAGCGGTTGTAGACCGGTACTTCGGCAAACTGCTTGAGCAGGGGAAGGAAAATCTCGCGTCGGCCGGACGGGACGGCCTTGATCCGGTCGTCACCCCATTCGAAGACATGCGCCTTGTTTGGTGCGCGCCCCACCAGCCGCCAGGTGATGACCTGGGCAGCCGCATTCGGGACCAATCGACCGTACAACTTCTCATACTGGGCCTCAAAGGCGTTCAGCAACGTCCGAGCGGGTTCGCCGGCCAGGTCCTCGTAGGGCACCGTCACGGATATTTCCGCGCCCTGCCCTTCGTAGCGCATCTCGGCGCCGACGATCCATTCAACGGTGGTCGCACCCGCGGCCTCCAACTCGCCCAATGCGTCCGTGCGCAGCGCTTCGAGATTGTCGGCGACGTCGGACCAATCGATGTCCGTCAGCAGCTGCGGCCGCGACCAGGCGCGGTCGATGCGCGGCGGGGCGGCAAGCATGCCGAGGCAGGATCCGGCACCGGCCGCGATCGGCACGATTACGCGGGGAATGCGCAGCTTGCGCGCCACATCGACGGCGTGGACGGGACCGGCACCGCCGGTCGCGATCATGGTGAAATCCCGTGGATCGTGGCCGTTTTCGGCAATATGGATCCGTGCGGCGCTCGCCATGTTTTCGTTCACCATGTTGCAGATGCCCCATGTGGCGTCGAGTGGCGACACACCCAGTTGATCGGCCAGACGCGTCACCGCCGCCTGCGCGGCCGCCTTGTTCAGCGTCATCGAGCCGCCGAGGAAGTTTTCGCCGTTCAGGTAGCCGAGCAGGAGGTCGGCATCGGTAACGGTGACATCGGTTCCTCCCCGCCCGTAGCAGGCGGGTCCGGGCACGGATCCCGACGATTCCGGTCCGACATTGAGCAAGCCGAGGCGGTTGCAATGCGCGATCGAGCCGCCGCCGGCACCAATCTCGATAAGTTCGATGCTTGGAATGAGGATCGGCAGACCGGACCCGCGCTTGAAGCGCTCGACGCGAGCGCATTCGAAGCTATGAGTCACCGGCGCATCTCCATCGACCGCGACACAAGCCTTTGCGGTGGTGCCGCCCATGTCGAAGGCGAGCACCTTGTCGACGCCGACCTGTTGGGCGGTGTTCAATGCCGACAGCACGCCGGCAGCAGGGCCGGATTCCAGAAGCAGAATGGGCGAATCCGCACCCGTCTTTGCCGAACAGAACCCGCCACTGGAGACCATGACACGAAGCGGCGTGCCCGGCTTGACGCTGGCGATGCGCGTATCGAGTTCCTCGAGGTAATCCTCGACGATCGGCTTCACATAGGCGTTTGCCGCGACAGTGGACGTCCGTTCGAATTCCTTGATCTCGCGCGCCAGATCGGAAGAAAGAGATATCGACTTGCCCGGCAACGCGGCCCGCAGCTTTTCGCCGATACGCTTTTCATGGTCGGTGTTGGTGTAGGAGTGCAGCAGCGAGACCGCGATCGAGTCCGTGTCGATTTGCGAGAGTTCGCGAACGAGCACGTCCAGGTCCTCGTCCGTGAGGGCGTCGAGTTCCTCGCCGCGCGCGTCCATGCGGGCATCCACTTCGACGCGGCGCTCGTCGTCGATCAGCGGCTTGGGCAGTTCGATGTCGAGGTCATAGATGTCGTAGCGCCACTCGCGGCCGATGTTGAGGACGTCCTTCATCCCCTTCGTGGTCACCAGGGCCGTTTTCACGCCCTTTCGTTCGATAAGAGTATTGGTGATCAGTGTTGTGCCGTGCACGACTTCCCGCAGTTTGGCCGCCCTCTCGCCCAGCGTCGTATCCACCTGGCGCAGCAAGTCCTCCAGCACCGTCGAAACGGCCTGTCCCGGATCGGCCGGCGTGGTGGGCGATTTGGCGACCCATATGCGCCCGGCAGGTTCCATCGTGGCGACACCGTCAGTAAAAGTGCCGCCGATGTCGACTGCTACCCGCAGCCGGCTTTCTTGATTGGGTGTTTCACGCATTTGTCGGCAACCTGTGCTGGGCTTTAATAGGAAATCGTTATCAATCGTTCTTCGGTCATTTCCCGAATGGCGTATGCCGGGCCTTCACGGCCAAACCCGCTGTCCTTGACGCCGCCGAATGGCATCACGTCCACCCGCGCACTCGAGGCTTCGTTGACATGCACGCCTCCGAAACGGAGAGACTGTGCCATTCGAAGGGCTCGGTGCAGGTTGGACGTGAACAATCCGGCCGCGAGCCCGTAGGGGCTTGCATTGGCGCGCTCGACAGCCTCCTCGACCGTGTCGAAAGGAATGATGCTCAGGACCGGGGCGAAGATCTCCTCGCAAACGACCTTCATCTGCTCGTTGACATTGGAAAGAACGGTCGGCGCCATGACAGCACCCTCACGCGTTCCGCCGACAAGCAACTTGGCGCCCGCGGCTACAGCTTCGGACACCCAATTCTCGGCGCGCTCTGCATGAGCCAGGCTGATCATTGGCCCAACCAGCACATTCGGGTCGGCCGGATCACCAACCTTGACCATGCGAACCGCTTCCACCAGTCGCGTGACGAACAGATCGTGGATGCGACGGTCGACCAACAGCCGCTGGACCGAGGTGCAGACCTGACCCGCCTTCCTGAAACCGGCGTTCAGTATCTTCGGAATCGCCAGATCGATATCGGCATCGTCACAGACAATCGTGCTCGCGATACTGCCGAGTTCGAGCTGCGTACCGCGCAGGCCCGCGGCCTGCTGGATTTCCCGGCCCACCTGCGTGCTTCCGGTAAAAGCGTAGTAGGCGATACGCTGGTCCGAAAGCAGTTGGCGCCCGATGCGGCCGCCCGGTCCGTGAAGAAGCGAGAGCAGCCGCGGCGGCAGGCCGGCGTCCAGCAAGACCTCGCAGAGCGCTATGGCCGACAGAGGGGTGTAGCTGGACGGCTTTATGACAACCGAGTTTCCTGCCGCGATCGCCGGGCCGACCTTGTGGGCAAGCGTGTTCAAAGGCGAATTGAAAGGGGTGATCGCGCAAATCACACCGCGTGGCGCGCGGATGGTGAACCCCAATCGATCCCGTGCGCCCGAAGCAGCGAGCATCGGCACGAGTTCGCCATTCAAACGTTTGGCCTCCTCGGCCGACAACTCAAGCGTTTGAGTGCAGCGATTGACCTCGTTCTCGCCATCAGCCCGGGTAAAGCCGGCCTCATGTCTCATCGTGGCGACCAACTGTTCCCGCCTGGAGCCAATCAGCCGCGCGGCTTCCATGAGAATGCAGTAGCGATCATATGGGCCAAGAGTGGTTTCAGCGACCGCCTCGACCGCCCCGGCAATGGCTTCATCCACCTGTTCGGCCGACGCGACGTGCATCTCTCCGAAGGCTTGGCCGGAAAAGCGGTCACGGAGGGTATCGATGCTCTCACCGTCGCACCACCTCCCGGCAATCAGAAGCTTAGACATGACGCATCCCTCCAGTGTCCAACAACCGTGCGATCATTCGGCAAGGCCGCGCATGAAGTTGATACGGATCCTGGCCGGGTCGCGGTCGGTGGTACCGGCAGGTTTTTCACCATCGATGCGAACGCTGATCAGTCTGGGACCATCGTGATTGAGCGCAGCATCGACGAGTGTGTCGAAATGCTCTTCGTCCTGGGCCCATTCGGACTGCGCAAGGCCGGCGCCCCGGGCAATGGCGACCAGATCCGCTCCGCCCGATGTCAGCGTCTTCTGGGAACCGGTGATCTGGTACAGGCCGTTGTCCCACAGGATGATGCAGAGGTTGGCGGGATTGACCGAGGCTACGGTTCCGAGAGAACCGAGCTGCATCAGGATCGATCCATCACCGTCGAGCGCGAACACCTTGCGTTTGGGCTGCGCAATAGCAACGCCCAGCGCGATTGAGCTTGCCAGCCCCATGCTGCCGAGCATGTAGAAATTCTGGGGGCGCTGTCCGCTTGCCCACAGGTCGAAGTTGCTGTTGCCGATGCCGCCGATGATGGCTTCTGCGTTGTTCAGCTTCGCCACGAGGCGCCGCGTCAGCACGCTCCGGTTCATGATCTTGGCCGTTTGGCGGGATTTGGTGCTTTCGATAACAGACATCTTTGCCCGTCTCCTCAATGCGGCCGCTTGGTTAGCAGGGGCGACAGGATGATCGCGGCGGGGGTCTTGGTGGAGAACGCCTGGCGGATCATGTTGCCGGCGATGAACTCGACCTGCGACTTGTCCTGAATGGCGAAGTTTTCGATGCCGAGGCTCTGAAGGACCGGGCGCATCGTCCGGCAGACCATGGACTGGCCAAGCTGGAACTCTCCAAGCGTGCCCCGCTCCGAAATCACCATCACCACCGGCAGTTGGAAAGGACAGGCCAACGACGCCAGTACGTTGGGAATGGTGGCAAACCCGCTCGTCTGCATCAGGGTAATGCCGCGGCGTCCGCCCATGTAGGCACCCGCTACAATGGCGACGGCCTCTTCCTCACGGGTCGGTGTCACCACCGTAAAGTATGGATCTGCCTCGATAGCATCGATAAGCGGGCGCAGGACGTTATCTGGAATGTAGGTAACGAGATCTACGTTATTATCCTTAAGGACACGAACAAACGTGCTTGCCCATTCCTCAGAAAAACTGTCCGATGCCACTGAATTCACCTCGGATTTATTGCTATTCGGCGGATGTTCAGAAACCTCATCTTGGTTACTGCCAGCCTTGATATGAAAACGCTAATTGCGGACAGTCAGAAGGGCAAATGATTATTTTTCTGGTATTGTTCATTTTTATAAATAAATGAACCCGGAGAACACACCAGGGTTCCTGATCGCGTCGGTGGTTTCTAGAGAACGCCCCGCTCGGGCGCGAAGGAACGGCCCGCTTCTCGGCGATTATTAATTAAAACTGATTAATACCGATTTTCTAATCATTTGTGGCGCCAGCACGGCACTCCTATTGTCCCCTCGACCAACAACGGAGTGTTTCAATCATGGCGAACAGTACAACCATGAGAGCAATGGCCATTCGCGCTCATGGCGGCGTCGACCAGCTCAATCTGGAAGAGTGGCCTGTCCCCCAGGCGGGCAACGGCCAGGCCCTCGTGGAGATCAAGGCCTGCGGCCTCAACTATATGGACGTCTTCGTAATCCACGGCATGCCTGACATGCCGACAACCATGCCACGCATTCCGGGCGGCGATATTGCCGGCATCGTTCGCGCCGTCGGCGCCGACGTTTCGGCGCATTGGGTCGGCAAGCGCGTCGTCCTTTTCCCGCGCTTCCCCACAGGAGGAGTGCTCGGCGAGAACGGCAACGGCGGCCTGTGCGAATACATCGCCGTCGACGGGAGACAGTTGATCGAGATCCCAGACAATGTGAGTTTCGAGGACGCGGCAGCGCTTCCGATCGCCTATGGCACATCCCACCGCATGCTGTTCACGAAAGGCCATATAAAGGCCGGTGAAAAGGTCCTGATCCTTGGCGCCAGCGGCGGCGTCGGCGTTTCGTGCGTGCAATTCGCAAAAATGATCGGCTGCGAGGTCTACGCCTGCACATCGAGCGAAGAGAAGGGCGAGAAGCTCAAGGCGCTGGGTGCAGACCACATCATCAACTATATCGAGACGCCGGAATTCTCGCGCGCGGTCTGGACCGCTACCGGAAAGACCGGCGTCGACGTCGCCGTCAACTTTACCGGCGGAGATACGTGGATCCAGACCCAGCGAAGCATGGCGACTGGTGGACGCATCCTCACCTGTGGCTCCACGGCCGGCCACCTCTGCGATATCGATGTGCGCTTCCTTTGGCACCGCGAGACCGAAATCATCGGAAGCCGAGCCTATGTTCCCGAGGACATCGTCGCCTGCCTTGACTATGTCGCGTCCGGCAAACTGAAGCCTGTCGTGGAAGTTCGCCTGCCGCTCGAGCACGCGGCTGAAGGGGTGCGCCTGTTGGATGACCGTCGCATTTTCGGAAAGGTGATTGTCACGCCATGACCGAAACCATCCCCAATCTCGGCTGTATCGGCCGCAACTTTCAAACAAGCGGCCAAGTCGCCGTCATCGACCTGTGGGACCCGGAAAACCCGCGTGTCATCGACTATCCGACCTACAATGCATCCTGCGATTCCGTGGCGTGCGGCCTGCTCGAAAGGGGCCTGCGCCCGGGCGACCGGATCGGCGTTTACTGCTCCAACCGGCTCGAATTCCTCGAAGTCTTCTATGGCGCGATGCGGGCCGGCATCGTGCCGGTAATGATGGGTATCCTCCAACCCAGAGACACGATCGCCTGGATCGTCGAACAGACCGACCTTCGACTGGTGTTCTGTGAGCGCGCATTGGCGGTGAACCTGCCAAGCGGCACGCCCGAGGTCATTGTCGATAGCGACGATGCCGACGGCCTCACCGCTTTCAAACGCCCGGGGCCGTTCGAACCCTTCGTGCCGGAATACGATTCGACGGCGTTCATCGCCTACACCTCCGGCTCGACCGGTCGCCCGAAAGGTGCATTGCTGTCGCACCGAGCCCATAGCTGGGTCGCCCGAACCATCTCGCAAGACCGGGACTTTTCACCGGCCGACACGATGATCGTCGCCGCGCCGCTCTATCACAAACATGCGATGAACTCGATCAAGTGCGTCTTGTACGGCGGTTCGACGGTCGTGCTTCTGCGCAAGTTCGAAGCGAAGACCTACGTATCGGCAGTCAACCGCTACAGGCCGACCATCGTCTCCGGTGTGCCAACCATCTTTGCAATGATCCTCCAGCAGCGCGAACTGCTTGAGGGCAACGACTATTCCTTCGTCCGCCTCGCGACAATGGGCGGCGCCCCGGCTTCGGACCAGTTGATCGATTCCGTGGCCGAACTGTTTCCGAACGCCAAGATCAATCTCATCTTCGGCATCACGGAAACCAGTGCCGCGTTGTTCGGCAATCATCGGGGAGGACTGGCGCGTCCGCGCCATTCGATCGGCTATCCCATCGCCGGGAACGAATTCCGCCTCGTCGGCGGCGAGGACGAAAGCTTCGGAACCCTGCTCGTCAGAAGCCCCGGCCTGATGAGCGGATACCTCAACAATCCCGAGGAAACGGCAAAGCGCATAGACGCGGATGGATGGTTCAATACCGGTGACATCCTTCGGCGCGACGAAGCGGGCTGGTACTACTTCATCGGCCGGTCGGACGATATGTTCACATCCAGCGGGCACAATATCTACCCGGCGGAGATCGAGCTCGTGGTGGAGCGTCACGCTGACATCGAACAGGCCGTGGTCGTTCCTGCGCCGCACGAACTCAAGCATACGGTTCCCTACGCATTCGTGGTGAAGCGGACCGGGGCCTTGGTCAGCGAGCGCGACATACAGGATCACGTCCTGCGCCATGCGCCGCCCTACCAATATCCGCGAAGGGTGATCTTCCTCGAAAAGCTCCCCATGACCAATGTCGGCAAGATCGACCGGCGCGGCCTCGAAACCGAAGCGAGGCGGCTCACGGAAGACGAAAAGCATGGAGAAAACGCATGACCCTGCAAATCCTCAACAAGACCGCCGACGATGTCCAGGCGATCATCGACCGGAGTGCCTTTCTTTCGTGGCTCGGCCTGAAGGTCCTGTCACTCGGCGAGGATACGATCGAGGTCGAGGCAACCTGGCGGCCTGAATGGGTCGCGAACCCGGTCGTCGGGCAGACGCAAGGTGGCATTCATGCGGCTTTGATCGATTTCGCGGCAAATCTGGCGATGATCAACAAGATCGGCGGCCCGGTACTCACGATCGATCTGAGGGTCGACTATCACCGGGTCGTCAAGAAGGGCAACCTGATCGCGCGCGGTAAGGTCATCAAATTCGGCCGGACCATCGGGACCAGCGAAGCCCAGATTTTCGACGGAGAGGGGCGTCTCATAGCGAGTGGTCGAGGCAGTTTCCAGACAACGCAGACCTCGGAGGCCGGCGCCAGATCCAACGAGACCTGATGAGCGACCGGGCCGGCCCTCCGCTGGCCAATCCGTTCCACCTTCCATAGCTAAAAGGACACTTCCATGGCCATCGACATGTCCGGCGAAGAACGTATATCCGCGCCGATCAACCGAGTATGGCAGGCCTTGAACGATCCCGCCGTGCTGGAACAATGCATTCCCGGCTGCGAAAGGCTGGTGGCCGAAAGGGAAAATGCGTTCAGCGCCATCGTCACGATCAAGATCGGCCCCATCAAGGCCCGCTTCGCCGGCGAGGTTGAACTTTCCAATATCGACCCGCCACGGTCCTGCACCATCTCCGGCGAGGGCAAAGGCGGCGTGGCCGGGTTTGCGAAGGGCGGGGCGGACGTGACCCTGCATGAAGAAGCCCCGGGAACGACGTTGCTGATCTATGCCGCGAAAGTCGACATCGGTGGTAAACTGGCCCAGCTCGGCAGCCGCCTGATTCAATCGACGTCCAAGAAGCTTGCCGGCGAATTCTTCGGGAAATTCAACGAAACGGTAAGCTCCAGCTGACTGCCGGGACCGGATGAACCGGACGCTTACGTTGTCCTGAAAACATATCCGCTCTGTCCGGAGATTTGCCTCAGTTGAAAGCGGTGTCGAGTATTCGCACGCCGTGGACTGGCTTTATCTCTCGAATTGTCTTCAGGAGAATCTCGAGAACCCTGCGCGTCGTCGGCGACGACGAGCGCATGTGACGTGTTATGATGCACACTTCACGCTCGATCTTGGGTTGATGTAACTCGCGGAACTCAAACTCCATCATCTGTCCGGTATGGGCAGCGAGTGATGGCAGGACGGTGATCCGATCTCCGAGCTTCAGCAGAGCATAGAGCGAGGTCGTACTTGAGGCATAGTCGACTTCGGTTCCACGATGTTTGGGTTCGAGATCAGGGAAATGCCGGATGAGCGCACCGATGCCCGTGTCCTTCGTAAGCGCCACGTAGTTATGTTCGCGCAGGTCTGCCCAGGTCAGTTCACCCTTGTGGCTCGCCAATGGATGGTCCTTCGGAAACACCGCGCCGAATGGGTCGGCCAGAACCGGTCGATAGTCGAGATCCGGGAAATGATTTAGCGGTGACGAAAGCCCGAAGTCGGTAGTTCCCTCGAGAACGGCACGTTCGGTCTTCTCCGACCCCTCGTCTCGAACCGAGATCTTGACGTCCGGATAAGACTTGCGGAACGCCTCCAATGCCGGTGCCAGAATGTGAGGCATCATCGACGGCACGATGGATATCTTTATGTTGCCGTGCTCGCTGCGCGCAGTAGCCCGAAGATCTGAAACTGCGTTGTCGAAGTCCCGAATGATGCGCTCGGCAACCTCCTGGAACCATATCGCATCTTTCGTCAATTCCACACGCCTCGTCGTACGGTCGAAGAGCTGGACACCGGCAATATCCTCCAGCTGCTTGATCGTCGCCGTCAACGAGGATTGCGTCTTGAACAGTTGCTGCGCAGCCACGGTGAAGGAACCCGTTCGTGCAACGGCCGCAAAGCAGCGCAAGTGCCGAAGTGAAATCTGCGTTCCCATACCCTGCTCTCTCCCGTGTGACGTGGACGGAACCTGGCCGTGCAGAATTTCCGCTTGCCAGCGCCGATCGCAACATATCAATAAAAACGATTAATACGAGCATTTTTATAATTTGCTTCGCAGGTCTTGAGCGATAGTCTCCACCTTACCGGCTATGTAGCGCACCGCCTTGCAATGCATCGCGAGGCGGTCGATTTCAGAGAATGGGGAAGTATGGCTGACGCTAGCGAGCCTGAAAGCACGGGAGCATGGGTCGGAAGGTCCCTGCTCCGCAAGGAAGACCGGCGGCATCTTGCCGGCGCGAGTACCTTCGTGGCGGACCTCCGCCTGCCCCGTATGCGCGATGTCGCCTTTGTTCGCAGCCCCGCGGCGCACGGCCGCGTCGTTTCGATCGAAAAGCCAACGGGCCGCGAGAACTCGGTCTTCACCCTCGAAGACCTGCAACCGCTCAACCCAATTTCGGGCGGCCCGGAGATCGCGACTTTTCGGAACGCCACCTATCCTCCGCTCGCGGATGCAAAAGTACTCTTCGTCGGCCAGACGGTTGCCATGTGCATCGGATCGAACCGCGCCGGCGCCGAGGACCTTGCCACGGAAGTGAACGTCGAGATCGACGAACTCGAGGCTGTTGTCGACGCAATCGATGCACTGTCGGATAAAGCCCCCCTGCTGCATGACGGTTGGCCCGACAACTCCTTCATCGATGCGACAATTTCGGAAGGCGAAATCGCCGCTGTCCGCGACGCACCCGTCAAGATACGCCGTCAGTTGAAGATGAACCGTCAGGCGACGAATCCGCTGGAAACACGGGGCGTCGTCGCTTATCGCGACCACCGGCTCGATGAACTCGTCGTCTATTCCTCGACGCAAGGCCCACATGTAATGCGTCACGGGCTTTCATTGGCGCTTGGCATCCCGGAGCACAAGATCAGGGTAGTGGCACCCGATGTCGGCGGCGGCTTCGGGGGAAAGAACCGGTTGATGCCGGAAGAAATCGCGATCGCTGCGCTGGCAATGAAAGTGGATCACCCGGTTCGCTGGATCGAGGACCGCAACGAGCATCTGGTCGCCTCTATTCAGGCGCGCGAGCATCATTATGACCTGACGCTGTACTCCACGACCGAGGGCCGGGTGCTCGGCATCGAAGGTAGCGTGCACGTCGATGCGGGCGCCTTCGCGCTATGGCCATCCGGCCCATTCATGGAAACCGGAATGGCGGCCCGCAACCTGCCGGGCTCCTACACAGTCGAGCATCTCCACATCAGCACGCATACCGTCGCAACCAACAAGGCACCCATCGGACCCTACCGTGGGGTTGCCCGGCCGGGCGCCTGTTTTGCGATCGAACGCATGATCGACGAACTCGCGGACGAAATTGGATGCTGTCCCGTCGAAATCCGCCGGAGAAACCTCGTCCAACCGACGATGATGCCGTATCGTACGGCCGGCGGACTGAGGCTGGACAACGGCGACTATCCGAAGGCCCTCGCGCATGCGCTGGAAATGATCGACCTTCCCCGACTTCGTGAACGGCAGCGCAAGGGCGAGCCCGATGGACGAAAGCTCGGCGTCGGCTTTGCCGTCTATACGGAGCAGAGCGGCCATGGAACGCAGGAATGGGTGAAGCGGAAATCGCGCGTGGTTCCCGGCTTCGAATCCGCGACCATTCGGATGCTGCCTGACGGCACGGTGCATCTGCTGGTCGGGATCCAGAGTCACGGTCAAGGCCTGGAAACCTCGCTATCCCAGATCGCGGCGCAGGAACTTGGCATTGATCCATACGCCATCCTTGTCCGCCATGGCGACACCGGTCTGTCACCGCAAGGCTTCGGCACTTTTGCGTCGCGCAGCATCGTATTTTCCGGTGGCGCGGTTGCAAAGGCGAGCCGCGCACTCGCAAGCAAGATCAAGGCAATCGGTGCCCAGCTTCTTCAAGTGCAGGCACTGGACGTGACGCTGCGGGACGGGGCAGCCCATAGCAGTTCGGGACAGATCCCCATCGCCGACATCGCACGCGCAGCCAACATCCGGCCGGAACTCCTGCCCGCCGGCACCGCGCCCGGTCTTGAGGCCACTGAAACCTATGAACCGCCGGAATCAGGCGGCGTCTTCTCCTACGGCGTGCACGCGGTCACCCTGTTATCCCACCCGATCACCGGTGTAACCGAGATCATCGACTACGTAATCGTGGAAGACTGCGGGAACCTGGTCAATCCCATGATCGTGGACGGGCAGATCATCGGTGGCGTGGCGCAGGGCATCGGAACGGCACTTTATGAGGAACTGCATTTCGACGAGAACGGACAGCCGACCGCCACCACCTACGGGGAGTACATGATCCCGTGCGCCCCGGAGATACCGAACTTTCGCATCAAGCATATGGTCACACCGGCCGAAAGCACGGAATTCGGCGTCAAAGGCATGGGCGAAGGCGGGGCAATCGCGCCGCCGGCAGCCATCGCCAACGCGTTGAACGACGCCCATCGGAACTGCAAGGCCAAGTTCCTCGTGACACCCATGACGCCGCGACGTGTCTCCGACACCGTCGCCGATGCTCTTACACGCGAGAATGCGGGATGAAGCCTGCCCTGTTCGACTACATCAGACCAAAAAGTCTCGAAGAAGCACTGATTGCGCTTTCCGAAGGCGAGGAAGCCACTGTCATCGCCGGCGGGCAATCGCTACTCCCAATGCTCAATCTCAGGGTCGCCTTGGCCGAAAGACTTGTCGACATCAGCCGCCTTCACGAATTGAGAACCGTAAGCGAGGGAGAGCAAACCTTTTCTTGCGGAGCCCTCGTGACCCATGCGGCAATAGAGGATGGACTTGGGCGCGATGCGTTCAACGGCCTGCTCCAAAAGATTGCATCGAAGATTGCGTACAGAGCCGTCCGCAACATGGGTACGATCGGCGGAAGCCTCTCCCTCTGCGACCCATCCGCCGACTGGCCCGTATGTCTGCTGGCCCTCGGTGCGAATGTCGTTCTCGCCTCGCGAGAGGGCGAGCGGTGTCTCCCCATTGAAGACTTCCTCGTCGACGCCTATACGACCGCATTGGAACCGGGCGAACTCCTTGTCCGAATTGCTATCCCGAAACAAGGCAACTGCGCCTGGGGAGTCAGCAAGGTGAACCGCAAAAGCGGGGCCTTCGCGGATTCACTTGCGATTGCCATTCTCGGAAACGAAGACCAGCCCGCTCGCGTCGCGCTCGGCGGTACGGCAAGTTGCGCGCGCTTGCTCGCCGATACCTCTGCATTGCTCAATCAGCAACCCGACATTGGCACAGACGCGCTTTCGAGCGCGATCGCGAACGACGTCGCCGCAGTGCACCAAGAGGCGACACCCTATCAGTTGCGGTGCCACATCCATACCGCCACATGCGCCATTGCGGAGGCTAGATCATGGTCGAGGTAAAACTGAACGTCAATGATCAGGAGGAATCCGTTTCCGTCGATGCGCGGGACAGCCTTTCCGATCTGTTGCGCGAGAAGCTTCACCTGACCGGCACGCATGTCGGCTGCGACCACGGGGCCTGCGGCGCCTGCACCGTCCACCTCGATGGATTGCCGGTTCGTTCCTGTATCGTACTTGCAGCAAGATGCGACGGCAGCAAGGTCCGGACGATCGAAGGCACCCGTAGCGACGCCATGATGGACGTTGTGCGCCGACATTTCCACGAAAAGCACGCGCTGCAATGCGGCTTCTGTACACCCGGAATGCTGATGATGTCGATTGACATCATCAGCCGCTATGGCCTCCCCAACGAGAACCAGGTCCGCTCTGAACTGAGCGGCCAGGTCTGCCGGTGTACCGGCTATATGGGCATCGTATCGGCGATTCAGGCCGCTGCGCGCGAAATCAATGGAAATCAGGGGAACTAGAGCGCGCTTTCCTGAAGACACGAAACCGCAACTTGCGAAGACCGTTTGGTTTCGGCTGCTGCTCGACCAGCCGGGTGCTCGGCCATGAATGGCAACCCGAAGTGCATGGCCGGATCGCCTCGATCCTGGCGGCGATGGAAGCGGCGACGATCGTGGAGAAGCGGTTCGTGGCACTGATGTGTCACGAATACCTGGAGAGGCGTCGCGCCGGCGAACTTGAGACGGAGGCCAAACGCACAAAAACCCCGCTGCATTTCTGCAGGCGGGGCTTTTGTATCGAGCGTTTGGTTGCGGGGGCCTTATGGCACGGAGACTTGCCTGAAGACCAGCATCGAAGACCCGAGTCCCGCAACTCTCCGATCTCCGCGCCGGCGCTACAATAAGCTGGACAACCGTCCTGTCTGATGCTAGCGATATTCAAAATCAATTTAATAAGATTAAAAACCATGAAGCCAGCATCGTTCGAATATCTGTGTCCCGGCTCCCTCCCCGACGCCCTCCAAATGCTGTCAACTCACAAGGGCGATTGCAAGATTCTCGCGGGCGGTCAAAGCCTTGTTCCCGCGATGAATTTCCGGTTGGCGCGTCCGGCAATCCTGATCGACATCAACAATCTTCGCGAGCTCAGCTACGTGCGGACCGATGGCAACGAGCTGGCGATCGGCGCCTTGACGCGCCATGCCTTCTTCCACGAACCGCCGGTCGACGGCCCGACAGGCCATCTCCTCACCAAGGTCGTCCAGAATATCGCGCACTACCCGATCCGCCAGCGCGGCAGTTTCGGCGGAAGCTTGTCCCATGCCGACCCGGCGTCGGAATGGTGTCTGGTGACGCAGACCTTGCGGGCTTCTCTGGTGCTGAAAAGCGTTCGCGGCGAGCGCATGGTGCCCGCCAGCCAGTTCTTCAGGGGGACCTTCACGACGGCCCTCGAAGAGGATGAAATCCTCGCGGAGATCCGTCTGCCGCTCTTACAGGCCGGGTGGACCAGCGGCTTTTATGAGTTCTCCCGGCGGAAGGGCGATTTCGCGCTTGCGATGTGCCTGGCAGCCCTCCGCATCGAAAACGGTGTGGTAAAGGATGCGCGCATTGGTGCTGGAGGGGTCGCCGACCAGCCGCTGCGCCTCGGGCCGCTCGAAGAAGCGATCATCGGCAAGCCGGCATCCGACGACACGGTCAACCGGATCGCGGCCATGTCTCGCGACATCGTCGACCCGCCGGCTGACATTCATGGGTCCTCCGAATATCGGCGCGACCTGCTGGTAACGGTCGTCAAGCGCGCCCTGACGGAGGCCATCCGATGAGCTGGATCGGCCGCAAGCTCCCACGCCTCGAAGACCCGACGCTCCTGAAGGGCCACGCCCACTATACGGCGGACGGCGCCGCCGACGCTCTTGCAGTCAAGTTTGTCCGCAGTCCCGTCTCCAAGGGAAAGATCCTGGATATCGAGCTTCCTGACGATTGCACGGTCTTCACCGGACGCGATCTGGATGGCGTGAAGGATATCAGGCCGATCCTGCACCGGCCGGACTACATTGCGATCGGACAACCCGTTCTGCCGGTCGATCGGGTTACGTTTACCGGCCAGGCTATCGCGGCAGTGGTCGCAAGAGATCAGGCAGCGGCGGAGGACGTGGCAGAACAGGTCTTCGTCGATATCGACGCCGAGGATCCGGTCGTCAACGTCGATCTGGCGCTCGAGCCCGATTCTCCGAAAGTTCATCCCGAGGCGGTCGAGAATGTCCTCGTCGAGGGGCGTCTTCGCACCCCGGGGGTCGACGACGCGTTCCGGGAGGCGGCTGCCATTGTCGAACTCGACCTTCGCTCCGGCCGGCAATCGGCAATGCCCATGGAAGGGCGCGGCGGGGTCGCGCAATTTGACCGGGCAACCGGACGCGTGACGCTGACCGCCTCGGTGCAGATGCCCCATATGCTGCGGACGGGCATTGCCGACGTGCTCGGCATGCCGGAGGCGGATCTCAGGGTCGTCGCTCCGGATGTCGGCGGCGGCTTCGGCCAGAAGATGTCGCTCTTTCCGGAGTATGTCGTGCTTGTGTGGCTCGCCAGGAAGCTGCGCAAGAATGTGGCCTGGATCGAAGATCGCCGCGAGAATTTTCTCGCTTCGGCCCATAGCCGCGATCAGGCCTTCAGCGTGAAGGGCGCATTTTCCCAGGACGGAAAGTTGCTGGCCATCGACGCAAACCTGCGCTCCAACGTCGGCGCCTATTCCTGCTATCCGGTGACATGCGGCGTCGAGCCGTTGATGGCCTTCGCGGAGCTTCCTGGCCCCTACAACTTTCAGGAATATGGTGTTCGATCCAGGGGGGTTACCACGAATACCTGCATGATGGCGCCCTATCGCGGCGTTGCGCGTCCCATGCTGACCTTGACGATGGAGCGCATGATGGACGAGGCTGCCACGCGGCTCGGCCTCGATCCGATCGAAATCCGCCGTCGCAATCTCATTCGTCAGTTCCCGCATCGCTCGCCGACCGGCCTGGTCTATGACGAAGGCTCCTATGTCCAGGCAATGGAAGTGGCGGTCCAGACAATCGACATTGCCGGCTTCCGTCGCAGGCAGGAGGAGTTGCGCGCACAGGGCCGCTACATCGGGCTCGGCTTTTCGGTTTTCAGCGAGCGCACGGGCTACGGCACGCCGGCCTACGCGGCTCGCGGGATGGAGATCGTCCCGGGCTACGAGATTGTCGACTGTTCGATGGATCCATCCGGATATGTCGTCTTGCGGATTGGGTCATCGCCGCATGGGCAAGGTCTCAAGACTGCCCTCGCCCAACTGGTCGCCGATGAACTCGGCATCGAGCCAACGCGAATAAGGGTCATTTCCGGTGACACGGACACGACCCCCTATGGCTGGGGAACGTTTGCGAGCCGGTCGATGGTCATCGCCGGCGGTGCTTCCAAACTGGCGGCCGAGAAAGTGGCCATCAAGCTGAAGAAAATCGCCGCCCATATCATGGAGGTCGAAAGCGAAACCGTCGAACTTCGCGATGGGATGGCGATCGCCCGCAACACCAACAAGACTGTCGATATCCCGACACTTGCCCGCGCCGCGCATCATCAAAGCCACAAGTATCGCCATGTGACCGCAGGCCTCCATGAAAATGCATTCTACGATCCCGGCGGAACATTCTCGAATGCCTGTCATGCAACGATCCTCGAGGTCGACATCGAAACGGGCGGAGTGAAGATCGAACGCTTCCTGGTGGTCGAGGATGCCGGCGTTCTCATCAATCCGATGATCGTCGACGGACAGATCGCGGGCGGCGTTGCTCAAGGCATCGCCAACGCGCTCTATGAAGAGCTCGTCTATGACGAAATGGGCAACCTGCTGACGGCATCGCTGGCCGACTACCTGCCCCCGACCTCACACGAGATCCCCGACATCGAAATCGTCCACATGGAGACCGTCTCCCCCGAATCCGTCACCAAGGCGAAGGGCGTCGGAGAGGGAGGCGCAATCGGGGCTCCGGCAGCGATCCTGAACGCGATTGCCGATGCGCTGTCGCCATTCGGGGTGACGATCAATGAGATCCCTGCGACGCCGCAGCGGATTTGTGAAGAGATACGCAAAGCGAGAGCTGCCGCCCATGTCTGACAAGATGAGTATCACGCTGAACGTCAACGGAGACGAGTACGACGTCGAGGTCGAGCCGCGGCGGACGCTTGCCGATACGCTCCGCGATGACTGCTTCCTGACCGGAACCCACATCGGATGCGAGCACGGCGTTTGCGGCGCATGCACGGTGCTGGTGGACGACAAGCCGGTCCGCTCCTGCCTGATGTTTGGCGTCCAGGCCCAGAACAAGAAGATCACGACGGTCGAAGGGTTGGCCGATGGCGAGACGCTGCATCCGCTGCAGCAGGCCTTCTGGGAAAATCACGGCCTCCAATGCGGATTCTGCACCCCCGGCTTTCTGATGTTGGCGGCCGGCGCGCTCAAGGAGAATCCGAACATGACGGACGAGGAAATCCGTGATGTCCTGTCGTCCAATCTTTGCCGCTGCACGGGCTATCAGAACATCATCAAGGCGGTTCGCGTTGCTGCCGACGTCATGCGCGAGGATGCCGCTGCATGAGTGACGGCATCGGGCGCTCGGTCAAGAGACTGGAGGATCTCCCCCTGATTCAGGGGAAGGGCTGCTTCGCTGCCGACTTCAATTGGCATGACCAGATCTTCATGCGTGTCGTCCGGTCACCGGTGGCGTTCGGCCGCATCGTTTCCGTCGACCTCGATTCCGCGCGAGAAATGGAAGGCGTCATAGCGGTCTGGACCAGCGCGGACATCGCCGATATTCCCCAGATCGATTTTCGCATGACGAAGATCCAGGGGCTGGCCCCTTACCGGCAGTGGATCCTGGCCCGAGACTATGTGCGCTATGTCGGCGAGCCGGTTGCCGTCGTTTTTGCTGTCAGCCCCTATATCGCCGAAGACGCCGCCGAACAGGTTTTTTGCGAGATCGACGAAGGCATCGTACATCTCGATGCGACCGCCGAGCCGGTTCCGTTCATGCCCGATACGCTGCCGGACCTGCTTTCGGAGCCCGCCGTCATTCGCAAGGCCTATGGCGACCTGGACGCTGCGTTTGCCAAGGCACATCGGGTCGTGAGACTTCGCGCGCGTGTCGGTCGCCATAGCGGCGTGCCGATGGAAACACGCGGCGCGCTGGGTGTCTTTGACGAAGACAGTGGCGTCTTGACGATGTATGGCGCGGCCAAGGTGCCGCACTACAATCGCAACGCGATCGCCACGATGTTGGCCCTTCCTCCCGAGAAAGTACAACTGAGCGAAGGGCACGTCGGAGGCGGCTTCGGCATTCGGGGCGAGCTTTATCCGGAAGACGTTCTCGTCTGTGCCGCCGCCCTTCGTCTTCGGCGTCCCGTCAAGTGGGTCGAGGATCGCAAGGAACATCTGCTCGCGGCGAACCACTCGCGCGACCAAACCTACGACATGGAAGCCGCCGTTGATGCCCAAGGGTTTATCCTGGGGTTGCGCGTCGTCTTCTACACCGATCAGGGCGCCTATGTCCGGACGCATGGCGGAACGGTCTCCGACCTGTCCGCCGGCCTCTTCCCCGGCCCCTATATCGTTCCGGCCTACCAGATCGAGGGCCACATACGGCTGACGAACAAGACGCCGGCGGGCACCTATCGCGCCCCGGGGCGATATGAATCGACCTTTGCCCGGGAGCGCCTCCTGGATCGCATTGCATCCGAGCTCGGTCTTTCGCCGATCGAAGTTCGACGCCGGAACCTGATCCCGGAAGAATCGATGCCGTTCGACCGGAAGATCGACGCATTGGGTACCCATGTCGTCTACGATTCGGGAAAGTATCACGACCTGCTCGACAGGCTGCTCGACAGGATCAGCTATGACGACCTTCTTCGCGAAATGTCGGAGCGGCGTGCACGGGGAGAGCGGGTCGGCATCGGCATCGCCTACTTTGTCGAAAAAAGCGGTCTCGGCCCCAAGGATCTCGTGCGCATTTCGGTCGATCGGCACGGAGAGATCGAAGTCGTAACCGGCGTGGCGTCGATCGGCCAGGGCGTCGAGACAGCCATGGCGCAGATCTGCGCAGAGACCCTCCAGGTGCCCATTGAACGCATGACCGTCGTTCATGGCCAGACCGACCGAATTGAGTTCGGCATGGGAGCATTTGCGTCGCGCGTCACCGTAATGACCGGCTCCGCGGTCAAAATCGCCGCTGAGGCGCTGATCAGTCAATCGCGACCGGTCGCCGCCGAGCTTCTGCAGGCTGACCCCGAAACGATCGGCTATGCCAACGGCGTATTCTTCAGTTCCAGCACCGATGCAACGGTTGGCCTGGCGGCGATTGCCGAACACCTTGCCGACCGCGGAGGCTTGCGCGCCGAAGGCTTGTTCGAAGCGAACCACATGGCCTATCCGTACGGAATCCATTTTGCGCAGGTTCGCGTCGATGCCGAGACTGCGGGTGTAGCGATTGAACGCTACCTCGTCGCCTATGATGTCGGCAGAGCGATCAATCCCATGCTGGTCGAAGGACAGATCGTCGGCGCCGCCGCCCAGGGAATAGGCGGGGCGCTGCTGGAAGAGTTCGTCTACGACGAGTACGGCCAGCCACTCGCCGCAAGTTTCGCAGACTATCTGATGCCAACCTCGCACGAGATGCCGCAGGTGGAGACATTGGTGCGTGAAGACGCACCAAGCCCGATCAATCCGCTGGGCGTGAAGGGCGCGGGCGAAGGAGGGATTACCGCCGTCGGCGCAGCGATTGCGGCTGCCGTCGACGATGCCATCCAGCGTGCGGGTGCCGTTACTGAACTGCCGCTCTCTCCCGAACGGCTCTATCGCATCCTGAACGTGCACGAATAGGTCTGTCCTGCGGCGAACCTGTGCCCGCCATTGGAACCCGCTGCATACCTTCCGGAGACATGCCGTAGGAATTGAACGATCAGTCGCGCGCCAAATTGATCCAGAGCGTGCGGGTCTTTTGCTCGCTGTTGTTCCAAAGCTTGTGCATGCGCGTCGACTTGTAGCTGATGAGGTCGCCCGACTGCAGCGTGTGTTCCTGGCCATCGACTTCAACGGTCAGTTCGCCGTCCAATATGAAGCCGTATTCAAAGCCCTCGTGGGAAATCGGCTTCTCGCTGTTGCCGGTGTGCGGCGCGTACTCGTTCACCGCAATCGAAAGCCCGTGGGCACGGTCATCCTTCAGGAGCCTTCGCACGACGTGTTGGGCCGTTTCGACGACCTTTGCCTCGTCTGAGCGAACCACCAGCTTCTCTTCGGTCTCGCTGTCATTGACCACAAGGTCCGACATCGAAACGCCCAGCGCGTTCGCAACGACGATCAGCGATCCGATCGACGGTGATGCGCGGCCGCGTTCGACAAGGCTCAGCATCGACGGGCTGAGGCCGGTAGCGTCACCCAGGGCCTGCAACGTCATTCCCCGCGTCTGGCGAGACTCGCGGATTTTCACCCCGATCGAGATCAGCGTCTGTTGTGCGCTTTCAGCGAGTTCATTGTCCTGCGCAGAAAATTCCACCGTATCCATACCCGCTACGACGCCCCCCTAGGATGTTCAGACGAACAAAATTTCCACCTGCGTTTAGTCGTTGACGCAAAGGATGTTTTTTGATTAGATTGAAATCAGTTTTTATACTTTTAAAAAAGGCCCTTCGAATGGATCAAACCGTGCGCGTCATCGACAGTGCTGCCGATTGCCCTGAGATACCCCTTGTCGACGGCAAGGGCAATGCAAAGGTCATTTTGTGGCCGGGCAACGGGGCGGAATTCCGCAGTATGCAGCTTTTCACGCTCGAGAAGGGCGATCGGTCGGTGCCGCTGAAGCACACGAACGATTGCGTCTATTACGTGATCGAAGGGGCCGGAACTGTCGAGAGCGTTCCGGAGAAGGTTTCGCAGCCCCTCGTCGAGGGCTCGATCATCCATATCGACTCCAACGATGAGTACCGGATTCTCGCCGGGGCCGACGGAATCCGCTTCCTCGGGGGGCCATGCCCTCCGGACGAGGCACTTTATGCAAACCTTTCGGCAGCCGGGAGATCCGCTGAATGACCATCCGTGTTTTCCACCGTGATCATCCGACATTGCGGCTTCCGCTTATTTCCAAGGACGCGCGGTTCATCGTGTGGCCGGGCGTGGGCGCCTGGAATGCGAATATGAACTATGTGCGCCTCGAGCCCGGAGAAGCGAACGTACCGCATATCCATACGCTGTCCGAAGACACGATCTTCATTCTCGAGGGTGAAGGGACGATCTGCGACTTTACAAACGACATCAAGCTGCCGTTCCATGCCGGCTGCGTCGTGCATGTGCCGGTCGGCGTCAAGCATGCCGTCTTCGCTGACCGCGACACACACATCGTCAGCGTCGGCGGGCCCGCCCCGGCAGACGTGCCACTCCTCAAGGCCGTCGGCGCGCTGTCGCAGGATGCGGTGCATTCCACTGCAGTTGGAGAATAGGCGATGACCCGTGTCGCGGCGATCCAGTTGACCGGCGGTCTTTACACACCGCAGGAAAACCGCGCTGCGGCGCGTTCGGCCATACTCGAAGCGGTCGATACCGGCGCGCGGCTCATCGTTTTGCCGGAACTCGCCATCTCGGGCTACGGTGCAGATCCGCAAGGTCTGCGGCAGGCAAGCGAGGCCGTCGACGGCGATACGCTTGCCGACTGGACCCGGATTGCGGCCCGACACAAGGTCTGGATTGCCGGTGGCTTTTGCGAGCGAGAGGAAGACAGGCTCTACAATTCGGCGATGCTGGTCGGACCGGAAGGGCTGGCCGGCCACTACAGGAAGCTGCATCTGTTCGACGCCGAGAAGGACGTCTTCACCCCGGGCGACAAGGGGCTGAGCGTCGTCGATACGGACGTGGGACGCATCGGAATGTGCGTCTGTTATGATCTCCGGTTCGTCGAGGTCGTTCGCGCGCTCGCCCTGCAAGGGGCGGATATCGTGGCGGTTCCGACAGCCTGGCTCGGCGGCTTTGATCCCAACCCGCGCGACGCGATGGGCTTTATCGGGCAAGCGCGCGGCGCGATGGTTCAGGCCAATCTCAATCAGGTCTACATGGTCTGTGCGTCACAGGGAGGGCGCGTGGCGAACCTGCGGTTCCTCGGATCGTCCATGATCGTTGATCCGTTCGGCGAGGTTCTCGCCGGTCCGTTGCCGGAAGAGGATACCCGCATCGTGACGGCCGAAATCAACGTCGATCGGCTGGCGGCAGCGCGTGTACGTTCGCCGCGAATTCGGCCGCGCGAGGACCGGAGAACCGACGTTTACGAGATCCGGATTGGAGGAAACAGCTACTAAGTCGACCAGAACAGCGCGTGCGGATGTCCTGCGCCTGAAGCTATAACGAGGTTGGAACAATGAAAATACATCAGGAATTCACCGTTGCACGCCCAATCGAGACCGTCTGGGCGTATTTCCAGGACGTTCCGAGCGTTGCCGCGTCGCTGCCGGGGGCCGAATACCTGGGTGAAAAAGACGGAAAACACCTTGGGAAAGTGACGTCGAAGGTCGGCCCCTTCCAGGCGAGCTTCGAAGGCGAGGCCACTATCGTATACAACGAAGCCAAGAAGTCGGTGCAGATGGAAGGCAAGGGCGTCGACAAGAAGGGCGCAAGCCGCGGCAAGATGGTGATGGCCTGCACGCTCGATAGCATCGGCGCCGGCACCAAGGTCGTGGTGGACTCGGATGTCCAGTTGTCGGGGACGATTGCACAATTCGGTCGAACCGGCCTGCTGACCGAGATTGCGAACGTGCTTGTCGCCGATTTCGTGCGTAACGCCGAGGCGGACATGGCTGCTCTTGCTGCGCCTGCGACAGCCGTTGATGGCGAAGTACCTCGCGCCGCATCCGCGCAACCTGCAGCACAGCATGCACGGCCGGCGTCGAAACCGATCAGCGGAACCACCCTGCTTCTGATGTCGCTCAAGGCATGGGTCCGGGGGTGGCTCAGAAAGAGCGCCTGATCCGGCCGCGCCGGGCTCCGCGGCAGGCGACAGAGGCCCCTTCCGAATGCGGGGCGCGCCGGCCGTCCGTCGGTAAGCCCGATCGAACCAGTCAAATTTGGCAGTGAGTCTGCATAGCGCGTCTCGCTCGAACCGGAAGGTTTGGGCGTAGCGCAACGGTGACGCACGTCGCGTCGCAAGAGAGATCCGGTCGCCAGGCCGATATCGAAGCAATCATCAGCCGGGGCCTCTGGTTTCGTCTCCGGCCAACACCAGCGAACGAGAGGTTCCAAATGAAGATCGTAGATATGACGCACCTGATGAACGTGCATACGCCGGGATGGGTCGGCTATGCCGGCAACAAGATGTACTACGCGCAGAACCTGCAGACCAAACAGATCGTCGCGCAGCGCATCGATACTGCCCTGCACGTCGGCACCCACATCGACGGCGCGATGCACGGTACCGACGGCATGGGCGACATGGCATCCTATGCCCTCGACTTCCTCGTCGGTCCGGGTGCCGTCGTCGACATCTCCCAGCACATGGACGACTGGGCAGTCATCACGCCCGAGATGATCGAGTCCGCTCCCGTCGAGGTCAAGGAAGGCGACATCCTGATCATCCACACGGGCTGGCAGCGCTATTGGGAAGGCAAGCCGGAGCAGGACCTGGTGCGCTACTTCTGCATGCATCCCGGCGGCAAGATCGAACTCCTGCAATGGATGCTCGACAAGAAGATCAAATGGTTCGGCATCGACTGCGGGTCGGGCGACCACGCCATGAACACCTCGATCCGCCATATGCGTCCGGATCTCGCCAAGCGCTTCGAGAAGAAGGTGGGCATGACCTGCGACGAATTTTTTGGCGAATACAGCTATGCCCACAAGAAGTCCGGCCGCGAGGTGACCGAGGACATCTTCCCCTTCCACGCCTATGCCTTCCAGGAAGGCCTGATCCACGCGGAAAACGTCGGCGGCGATATCGAGCTGATGCTGAACAAGCGCGCGATCATCGGCGCTTTCCCCTGGCGCTATGAGGGCCTCGAAGCGTCGCCCTGCCGTATCCTCGCCTTCGAAGGCATGGACGAGGCCGTCGAAGCCGTCGGCGACGCCGCGAAGGCCATCTTCAAGCGCTCCTGACCCCCTGCCCCGGAGGCTGCCTCGGCGCAGCCTCCGCTTTGAAAGAAGGCCATCATGCTCATCGGTGCAAAAGATATCGGGGAATTCACTCCGATCCAAAAACAGGCCTACGACCTGATCGCCTCGGGTCCACGCAAGGACGTCCCCTACCCCTTCCTGGCCATGCTAGATGTGCCCGGTCTGGCAAATGCGATCCAGGCAGTGGGAGCGGAAATCCGCTTTGCCGGCACGCTCAGCGATCAACTTCGCGAGGTTGCCATTCTCGCCACCGCCGGAGCGTTCGGATCCGGTTACGAGTGGGACTATCATGCGGCGATCGCGCGCCGTCTTTCGATGTCCGAGACGCTTATCAGTGCGACGCGGACGGGAGACACATCCCACCTGGGCGCCGACACCACCTCCCGCCTGATCATCGCGCTTTGCCGTTCGGCTGTCCTGGAGAGGCAGGTACCGAGCGAAACGTTGGCCAGCCTGGTGGACAGCCTGGGGCGAACCGGCGCAAGCGAGGTCGTCGCAATCGCCGGCTACTACCCCTTGCTGGCGCTCTTCCTTTCTGCCGGTGAGCTCGATCATCGGCTGCCGGAATAGGTCCGCCGCCTGGCGGTTCGACATGGCGCGTTCCGCCCGGGTGTCTGCTCGATTGCGCGCTGAACCTGCCGTCGTCTCTCTACATCCAAAGGCAAACACACGGGCGTGGCGGCAAGCCGGCCCGGTGGAGCCGTCCGGCAAATCCCCACAGAACCACAGACAGTCGAAACTCGATTGAGGAGGAGGAACCCAAGTGAACAAGGTGTATGTCGATGCGCAGCACGCGCTCGATGGGCTGCTGACGGATGGGATCACGCTGATGGCCGGGGGCTTCGGTCTCTGCGGCATCCCCGAGGATCTCATCGGCGCCATCCGCAAGGTCGGTGTTCGTCAATTGACGGTCATTTCCAACAATTGCGGCATAGACGGCGTCGGGCTCGGTGTCCTGCTGCAAAATGGTCAGATCAGGAAGATGATCTCGTCCTACGTCGGTGAAAACAAGACGTTCGAGCGCTTGTATCTGTCGGGCGAACTCGAGCTCGAGTTCAATCCGCAGGGCACGCTGGCCGAGCGCATCCGCGCCGGCGGAGCCGGCATCCCCGCGTTCTTCACGCGCACCGGCGCCGGGACGCTCATTGCCGAAGGCAAGGAGGAGCGTGAATTCGACGGCCAACGCTACGTCATGGAGACGGGCCTGAGAGCCGACGTTTCCATCATCAAGGCCTGGAAGGCCGACGAAGAGGGCAACCTCGTCTATCGCAAGACTGCCCGCAATTTCAATCCGATGATGGCGACGGCCGGGCGGGTCACGGTTGTTGAGGCCGAGCAGATCGTACCGGCCGGCAGCCTCGACCCCGACCAGATTCACACACCGGGCGTGTTTGTCCAGCGGATCGTCCGTTCCAGTGGCTACGAGAAGCGGATCGAACAACGCACGGTTCGCGGCACCCGACTGGCAGAGGAGATCGCTTGATATGGCCTGGACAAGGGAACAGATGGCAGAACGGGCAGCCCGCGAGCTGCGCGACGGCTTCTACGTCAACCTCGGGATCGGCATCCCGACGATGGTCGCCAACTACATTCCGCCGGGCGTCCGCGTCACGCTGCAGAGCGAAAACGGCATGCTCGGAATGGGCCCCTTTCCGTATACCGGCGAAGAGGACCCCGATCTGATCAATGCAGGCAAGCAGACGATCACCGAACTGCCGGGTAGCAGCTTCTTTTCGTCGGCTGACAGCTTCGCGATGATCCGTGGCGGGCACATCGATCTTTCCGTGCTCGGTGCCATGCAGGTCTCCGACAAAGGCGATCTGGCGAACTGGATGATCCCCGGCAAGATGGTCAAGGGAATGGGCGGCGCGATGGATCTTGTTGCCGGCGTGCGCAAGGTCGTCGTGGTGATGGAGCACAACGCCAGGGACGGAGCCGCCAAGTTCCTGCCGGCCTGCGACCTGCCCCTGACCGGCGTCGGCGTCGTCGACCTGCTCATTACCGATCTTGCGGTATTCGAGATCGATCGCGGCGAGAACGGCGCGAAACTGATCGAGCTTGCGGCCGGAGTGTCGCTGGACGAAGTCCGCGACAGGACAAGCGCACGCTTCGCCGCGTAGTCCGGGAATGTCGCCGCAGGCTTGCCTGCGGCGACATGATTTCAAAGGTCGAGGGTCAGGGAGGGGCTATTGGCGCGCGAGCAGCAAACCAGGATGTGCGTCTCGCGTTCTTCCGGGTTCAGGACCACGTCCCGGTGGTCTGCTTCACCTGCAAGAAGCCGCGTGATGCAGGTACCGCAGGTCCCTTCCTCGCAACTGAAGTCGACCTGGCATCCAGCCTCGAGCAGGACATCGAGAATGGTACGGTCGGCTGGCACGACGAGACGTTTCCCGGTTTTGCCGAGAACGACCTCGAAGGTGGGGTCGTCCTCCTTGTGAAGCTCGGCATTCGCGCTGAAGTGCTCAAATCGGACGTCAGCGGGCGGCAGATGGGCGGCTGACGCGGCAACGGCGGCCATCAATCCGGCCGGCCCGCAACAATAGACCTCCGATCCGGCTGCATCCGCCAACAGACCGCGGAGATCGAAAAGCTGGCCGCCGGCCGTACTGTCATGATGGACGATTACATCAACGCCAGTGTCCTTGAACAGGGCCAACTCGTCGAGGAAGGCGGCATCCTCCGGCGAGCGCGTCAAATACGCGATCGAAAAGGCCTGGCCGCTCCGCGTCAGCGCGCGGGCCATCGACAGGATTGGGGTGATGCCAATGCCGCCGGCAATCAGGATCCTGGAAACGTCGCGATCGGACAAGGCGAAGTGATTGACGGGATCCCTGATCTCAACGACGTCGCCCACATGAAGCGAGCGGTGCACTTCGGCCGATCCGCCGCGGCCGGCATCCTCCCGCTGAACGGCGATCACATAGCGATGACGCTCCGACGGATCGTTGCACAAGGAATATTGCCGTTCCCCCACCGACAATTTGACCGCGACATGCGCACCGGCGGTGAATGGTGGAAGGGAGGTGCCGCCGTCAAGCGGCACCAGTTCGTATAGCCGGATTCGGTTTGCGACCTCGCTAACCGTGCGAACCTTGACGGAAACCATGGTTCGCGTCCATCAATCCGGGATGTAGGCGTCGACGCCAGCCAGGGTCCGCAGCTTCCGCCGGTAGACAATGGCTGCCGCATCGGGGAACCGAAGATGCAACTCCTCCTTGACATCAAGCGGAATTTGCTCCGGACGTTGCTCTTCGACGATGACCTGATCCTGACCCATGACGGTGTCGAAGCCGCCGGTGAATTCCGCGTCGTCACGGTGCAACGAGTGGTTTCGGCTCACATACACGTAGATCCGCGTATGACGGTCGTCGATCGGACTGCAGATGAACGAAAGAATGGTAACGTCACCTTCCTTCGAGTCCGGTGAATCGGACCAGGTAGAACCGCCCTCGGCGGATACGACCGTCTTGCGATCGTGGACGATAAACGGGAAATCCACCGCATAGTTGCGAAGAAGATGACCGTCGTCATAAGCATACTGGAAGCCAGTTTCGGTGCCGTTGACTTCGTACGGCTTGATGATGGGACCGTCTGCAAGCTCGGTATAGCCGACATGGACGAAATTGAAGTGCGAGAAATCCATCGCGTTCTCGACGACACGACCGGCGGAGGCTTTCCAATCGTAGGCCTTGACGTAGCAGACCTTGTAGTCGTCCCGCTCGAACGCGTCGTCGGGCCAGGTGGGGAACGGAGCCTCTTCGGCAGCCATGCAAGCCCAGATCATGCCGTAGGCCTCGCGTGCATGAACGGCGATGGCGCGGGCCTTTGCCGGGATCGGCGCATCGGGAGCGAGCGACGGAATATGGACGCATGCGCCACTGCGGTTATAGGCCCAGCCGTGATACGGACAGACGATATTTCCACTCTCGTCGACGGTCCCGCCTGAAAGCGCAGCACCGCGATGAATGCAGAGATCCTTGAAGACTGCGACGCCTTCCTTCGACCGGAAGGCAACGAGTTTTTCGCCCAGGAGCATGAAGCGCGCCGGCTTGTTCGATACCTCTTCCGACCGGGCGATCGGGTGCCAATAACTTCCCAGTGTCTTTTCCATGCCATTCCCTCTACTGGTCTCTGATTTCAATATAATTCAAATTTATCGGCAGCGGCACGGGTGTCAATCAACGAATGTGGCGCAGGGAATATGAAACGGCACTCACCCACTAACCGATTTATAAATATAGCTTTTTATGTCGCGCCTGCCGATGATGGACCAAATGCAGGCCGGTGCGGTTTTGGCTTTTGTAAACATGGCCATCTTGATTTATAACTATTCAAGTTCAGCAATGCGGGGGACGGCAGGCATGGTCAATGTGGTTGAAGCCGGCGCCGTAGATGCAATTTTTCCGGAACAGCAACTGCGCTTGATGGGCGCGCGGATCAAACAGCAGCGACAGGCGCTCGACCTGTCGTTGACGACGTTGGCCGAGATGACCGGTCTGGGGCTTTCGACCTTGAGCCGGATCGAACATGGCACGCTTGCCCCGGGGTTCGTTACGCTCTTGGGACTCTGTCGGCATTTGAGGCTTCCGGTCGCTGAGGTGTTTAAGCCGGAACCGCAAGAAAGGCAGATCCTTGTTGCGACCAATCCCCTGCTCCCCAAGAATCTGCTGGCCCGCAAGGAGATCAGGTGCCTCTTGGATAAAAACGCCGAGGAAGGGGTTGCGATACTGAGCTATCTCTATCGTCCCGGCGCCGCAAGCAGCCCCCACCCCCTCACGCATCCGGGGTATGAATACGGCTACGTGGTCGAGGGTGAACTGACGGTCGAGATCGATGGAAGAAGCCACGTGTTGGAACCGGGCGATCTGATCGGATACGAATCCCGCCGACCGCATCGGACCATCAATCGCGGGCGCCGGATGTGCAGCGCAATCTGGCTGACCGCCTTCAATCGGAAACCTTCGCCACAGCGTTGACGGTGATGACCGGCGCGACGCGTATGTTTACATAACTCACAATTGGTATTGATATTTTAATAGTATTCAATATCTAAGAGGGCAGCCTGCCTTGTTTGTGAGCCGGGCTCTCGATTAGCTAGGAGTATTGCCATGCGTGCAGCCGTTCTTTCACAACCCGGCGGCCCCGATTTCGGTGACTTTGAAGATCCCAATCCGGCATCCGGGCAGGTGCTCGTCGACGTGAGCGCGGCTGCGATCAATCCGATCGACCTTATCCTGGCGCGCGGTCACGTCTCCGCTCCTGGTTTCACGCCGATCGTTCCCGGTCGTGAGGGCATCGGCCATGTCGGTGATCGCCGCGTCTATTTCTCCAGCATCGGCAATCCCTTCGGATCGATGGCAGCAAAAAGTCTCGCGACCGATGACCGGCTGATCGATGTTCCAGAGGGAATAAGCGATGGTGACGCGCTTTCGATGGGAATTGCCGGCCTCACGGCCTGGCTGTCGCTTTCCCATAGTGCCCGGCTCGAAAAGGGAGAACACGTCGTCATTCTTGGTGCAAGCGGAGCTGTCGGCCTGCTCGCGGTGCAAGCGGCGCGGCTCCTCGGGGCGGGGCGGATCGTCGCCGCCGCCCGGTCGCCGGAAGGCCTTCAGCGCGCAAAGGAAGCCGGCGCGGACGATGTTGTCCTGCTTCAGGATGGCGAGGATGCCGGTCACGATTTCCGACGCGCCGCAGCCGGCCGCATCGATGTCATCGTCGACCCGATCTGGGGGCCCTTTGCCGTTGCGGCCCTGCAGGTCGCATCGGCGGGCGCACGAATGATCCAGATCGGCAACAGTGCCGCGCAGCAGGTCGCCTTCAATCCGGCCTTCATGCGCATGGGCGAAAGGAAACTGCTCGGCTTCTCGAGCAGCGCGGTGTCGTCGGCCGAGCGTGCGGACCTGTTCAAGCGGCTCTGCGCTCACAAGCTAGCCGGCGAAATGGGTATCGACGTTGAAGAAATGCCACTTGCCGAGGTCGCTGCCGCCTGGGCAAAGCAGGCATCGTTCCCTTATAGAAAGCTCATTCTCAAAGTCTGAACCTTCAAAGCGAAACGGACGGGAAGCTGCACCGCCCTTTGGGGCGTGTGGCGCCCGAGCGTCGGACAACGGAAGGCCGCGGCCTCCATGGTGTGACGCGTCGCACTTCTATCCTTGTAAAATTGATTTTAATGTAATCAAAAACATGCTAATGCTCCGCACGAGCGGACTGTCCATGAGACAATTAACACGAGGCTTCATGCAAAATCTGGATGCTATCGGCCCCTCTCCAGCCAATGACGATCTGGCCGAAAGCGCCGCGCAGACTCTCCTTGCGATCGGGCTAAAGATCAGGGAGATCCGGCAAATGCGCGGGCTCACCCTTCAGGCACTCGCCGAGTCCACGAAACTCAGCCCCTCCATGCTCAGCCTGGTGGAACGCGGTCGCGCGTCCCCGTCCATCGGCACCCTGATCGTGGTCGCCAATGCCCTTGCCATCACGATGTCGGATCTTCTTCAGAGCGAGCCGGAAGCTGATGAAAGCCTGGTCGTCCGCGCAGATGAGGCAAAGATCGTCGAGACGGCCGAGCACGTGGTGCGCCGCCAGCTGAGAAGCGATCGCGATCACGGCATTACCATTGCCGTCAACGAATACGCCCCGCATACGGGGAGCAACGAGAAGCCGATCTCACACGAGGGCTTTGAATACGGCTACATCCTGGCGGGGCAGTTGACCGTCGAGGTGGACAGCCAGGAACATCACCTCTCGAAAGGTGACCTGATAAGCTACAAGTCGACCCGTCCGCACCGGATCTGGAACAACGGGGAAACCGTGACCAAGACGCTCTGGTTCAATCTCAACCGCGACTAGATCCCGAACCTGGGCCCGCAACGTCTTGTTCCGCTCTCGCATCCCGGAAAAATACTTTCCGACAGTAGCAGTCGGCGCAACGAGGTCGAGCCTGATGCCTTCATCCGGGCGATGCGCATCGCCCGGCAAGTTGTCGAGGCGGGACGTCCTCACCCCGTCACAGGTGGTAGGGGATATCCGGACGGGAAATGTCTCGGACGGCGCTCTCGATCTGCTTCCACCTGCGCACGTCAGGACCGGTGGCCTGTCGGGTCGATACCTTGCTGATACGAAGGGCCTCTTCGTTGCCGAACTGCAATACGAGACGGCGTGCGACGGAGTAACAACCTTCGTCCAGGACAAAGCTGGCCCGGATTCGCCGGCACCACTCGAGAAGATGATTCATTCGCGTTCCCCTTATTCGTTATTGTCAAATTTGAGCTGTATTCAATTCCATGTCAACAGAAATGAAATTACATCGCAGGGCAGACCAACTGCCGCAGCATTGGGCAGCGCCGCTTGGAACCGGTTGAGATGGAAGATAGGGCTCGCTCTGCCGGCGAAGAACCCGAGGCACGCGCGACAGACAGACGGCACAAGTAGCGGCCACCCGACCGGAAGTCACCAATCTCTTGCTTCCTCACCGCCGTTCCGGTCGGTCTTCGATGAAGAGCGGGCAAACGCCAGAGCCATATCGGCGGGCGATCCGCAATATCGTCAGGCTTGCTCGATGTGGCCAGCAATTGCAGCCTGCGAGCGCGGCTCCCAGGAGCCGCGCTCGATCTGAAAATGGCAAACTGTCAGGCCAGCTGCTTCAGTTCGACGAACGAACTCTGTCCCCCACGCGCCCAGCCGCGCAGCAGATCCGAGCTGTCGATGACCAGACCGGTGTTCAACGACATGATCTTGAGGGCCGCACTCTCGAGGTCGTCATTGGTTCCGGCGACGAGATCTCGCACGGTGACGACCCTGTAGTTCCGGTTCGATGCATCGAAGGCCGTGCTGAGGATGCAGCAGTCCGTCATGATGCCGACCAGGACAACGACCTTGACATCCATCTGCTTGAGCAGAAAATCGAGATCGGTGGGGTAGAATGCGGAAAGCCTCTTCTTCGAACTGACGATCTCGTCCTCGGCCGCAACATGCGTTCGCAGTTCCGTCCAGACGGTTCCCTCGATCGCGTGTTCCTTGACGTTCCGGATCTCGCCCACATATTGCGGAAAGCCCAACCGCCAGGCGCTTGGGATGCCCTTTACGTCATCGGCGCCAGACTTTCGCAATGTCGATTTGACATGGATGACCTTGACGCCCTGCGACCTTGCCACTTCATTGAACCTGTTGATCGGTTCGACGAGCGGCCGGCCTCTCGGAGCCGGACAAGGACAATCCGGGGATTCGGAAAGATGCCCTTCATGCATGTCGACGCAGACGATCGCGGAGTGGGCCGCATCGAAATAGGGTTCATATCCAACGCCTTCTGCCATCGGCTGTCGCGTCTCGTAGATGTAGTGATAAAGGGTCATACCTGCACTCCTCCTAGGTAACGAGCGACCGCGGCGCGTTGGAACCCAGCCTGGCGCTAAAGATCAACATTGCAATGACGACTATCCATGGCAAGGCCCCAAGGAGCTGGATAGGAACGTCCGCCAATTGGGGCAGGTTGAGTTTCATAGCTTCAAGCAATCCCATGAGGATGGCGCCGACGACCGCACCGGTGACCGTCCAACGTCCCAGGATCACGATCGCGATAACGATGAAACCTCTTCCGCCGATGATGTTGGGCGTGAAGGAGCCAACCGACCCCAGCGATAGTGCCGCACCGCCGAGGCCCGCCAGGGCACCGCAGGCAAGCAAGGCAAGGGTCTGCACCTTCACCGGCGATATTCCCTTGGTTCGAGCTCTCGCCGGATCATGGCCGACGGAGCTTATGACCAGCCCCAACTGCGTGCGGGAAAACATCACCCACACCAACACCGTCAGCACGACTGCGAGGTAGTAGAAAATGTTCTGCGAGAACAACGCGCCGCCGATGATAGGAATGGCCGATAGATAGGGAACGGTAATCTCGTGCACGGCCGGGGTAGACGCGCTGGCACTGCCCTGCACGAGGATGAAGTTCGCAAGTCCCGGGAGCAGAATGAACAGCGAGAAGCCGACGAGGATATGGTTTCCCTTCAGCCAGACGGCGCCGACCGCCATCAGGCCACCGGCGAGTGCTCCGCACAAAATGGCGATCAGAATGGCGGCAGGCAGGCTGAAGCCCAGGACCACCGCGAAGAAACCCGCGAAAGCCCCCGCCGCCATCATTCCTTCGAGGCCGACGTTCAGCACGCCGGAGCGCTGGGAGATAAGCTCACCCAGCGTGGCGAGCAGGAGCGGCACCATCAACCGGATGCTGCTATCAAGGACAATAGTCAAGAATTCCATCGCAGCCTCTCTTGCCTAGATCTTCGCGCTCGACCGCGCGGCGTAGGTGAACAGCACGAGCCCCAGGAAGACCTGAATGATTTCCGGTGACACTCCGGCCCCGACCTGGAGGGCCGCACCGCCATAAAGGAGGGCTCCCAGAAGGTAAGCTGCGACGACACAACCGATCGGATGAAGCATTCCCAACAGCGCTACGAACAGCCCGGCATAGCCGATCGGGCTTGCGACGGTAGGATAAAGACGATGGTCGATCGCAACGACCTGCATCCACCCGGCAAGGCCCGCACCTGCGCCACCGAAAGCCATCAACCAGATCACATAGGATTTCGCGTTCACGCCGGCGCGCAGGGCCAGCACCTGGTTCCGGCTGAACAGCCTCAACCGATAGCCAACGATCGATCGGTCGAGAATGAGCAAGGCAGGCACAAAGGCGAGGGCCAGAAGCAGGCCCGTATGGGCTCGCGTTCCCGGGAAAAGGCGCGGCAGTTCCGCGCTATCCGGCAAGGAAGCGGATTGCGGCAGGTTCGCGAAGTCGCTTTGCAGAGGGCCGTTCAGCAGATAGGTCAGCACCGACAGGACGATGAAGTTCATCGCAAGCGTCGTCACGATCTCATTGGTCTGCCATCTCGCCTTGAGGTACCCGGGGATGGCCGCTGTCAACGCCCCGGCGACCATCGCAGCCAGGCCGCAAGCGGGGATGACGATCCAGCTGGAGGTTACCGGCAGATAGAGGGCGACGACCGTCGCCGCGAGGGCACCAGCCGCCAACTGGCCCGGCGCCCCGATATTGTAGAGCCCGGCCCGTAGCGACGGCAGCAACGTAATCGAGATGATCAGGAGCGCGGTCGCTCTGATCAATCCCTCGCCGAAGGTCCTGAGCGAGCCGAAGGTCGACTGCCAAAGCACTCCGGCGGCGGACACCGGATCAATCCCGACCATGGCGAACAGGCCCGCGACGAGAACACAGGCCAGAAGGATGGATGTGATCGCGGCGATCACAGGCTGGTTTTTAATGGACGAGATCACGGGAAACGCCCCCCATCAGCTTACCAATGACGTCAGTTCCCTCCGCAGCAAGATCGACGTCGCCGACGATGCGGCCGTCGAACATCACGACGATGCGGTGCGCCAGTTGAAACAATTCATCGAGGTCGGAGCTGATCATCACGACGCCGCAGCCGGCACGACAGGCCCCGTTGATGGCATCTCGCACGTCTTGGATGGCCCGAACGTCGAGGCCGCGGAACGGATTGTGCGCAATCAGCAGCGCCGGGTTCTGCTCCAGTTCGCGTCCCAGCACCAGTTTCTGCTGGTTGCCGCCGGACAAGCCGGACACAGCACCGTGCTTTGTCGCCCCGTAGACGCGGGATTCCTCCAGCGTTGCCTCGATATGGGCGTCGAGGTCGACAGCCCTCATCCATATGCCGCTGGCGAAGTCCTTGCGCCTGTGCATGTGCACGATGAGGTTGTCGCGGATGGAGAGCGGAAGGGCGAGCGCATCGCGATGACGGTTTTCCGGAACATAGCCGACGGGCCCTTCGATCCGGTTCAATTGCCCGGATTCCGGCGGCACTACGCCTGCGAGGACCTCGGCGAGCGTGGTCTGGCCACTGCCGACGACACCAGCGATGCCGACGACCTCCCCTGCCCGCACGGTCAGGCTCACCTGCTTCAGGTCTGCTTCGGACTTGTATGATGATGGCGTCGACACATCCTTGAGGATGCAGACCTCGCGCGCAGGTCCGGTGTAGTGCGCCTGGCCGCGTACGCCGAGGGCAACATCCAGGAGATCATGGGTATCATCACCCTGCGATTGTCCCTCCTGCGAGGAACGCCCGCCGTTGAGTTTGCCGACCATTTCACTGGCGAGTTGCGCAACGGTCGTCTGCCTTGCCAGGTGCCTGCCAACGACCACGCCGCGTCGCATCACCGTGATGCGATCTGCAATTTCGGTCACTTCGTTCAGTTTGTGGCTGATGTAGAACACCGCGCCACCCGAACGGACAAACTTTCGGATGATATCGCCGAGCACCCTCGCGTCGTCGAGCGACAGGGCCGCAGTGGGCTCGTCGAGGATGAGGATCTTTGCGCCGCGCGCCAGCGTGATGAGAATTTCGAGCCGCTGCCGTTGTCCCATGGGAAGTGTGCTGATGGGGACATCCGGATCGATCGACGCTCCGAACCTTTCCGCCAGTTCCTTCAGACGCACACGCGCCTGTCCGCGATTGCACCAGAACGACGTCCCCTCGGCGAGGATGAGGTTCTCCGCTCCGGTCAATTCCGATATGAGGCCACCTTCCTGCTCGACGAATCCGACGGTACTGCGTTGTCCGGAGGCACTTCTGGAGATATCGACGTTGTGGCCATGCAGGCTCATGGAGCCGGTATCGGCGGACATATGGCCCGCCAGGATGCGCATCAAGGTCGACTTTCCGGCTCCATTTTCGCCCACCACGGCGTGAACTTCGCCGGAGCAAAGGCTGATGTCGCTATCGGACAGGGCCACCAGATCGCCGAAGCGCTTGGTGATCCGGTTCATTTCCAGAATCTGTTTTCCGTCAGGCATGACACCTCGCAATCGTGAAGAAACCCCGGCCGGTCGGGCCGGCCGAGGTAGCGAGTTCAACGCAGGCCAGGATGAGCTTTGCTCTCTGGCAGCTTGATTTTCTCGGAAGCGAGGTCGGCGATCATTGCGGCGAACTCCTTTTGAAGTTCGGGCGTAACAACGCTGGTGTCGTCGAAATCGGGGACTTTCAGGCCACCATTGCCGTAAGTGAGGTTGTAGACTTTCACCTCTGGCTTGCCAGCACGTGCCTGGGCGATCTGGTCACTGAGAATGACGCTCCAATCCAGCACGACCGTGGTGACAGTCGATTCCGGCGCCCACTTTCGTGCATCTCCGCCCCAGGTGACGCAGTTCGCCTTGCTCGTCTCGCAAAGCCGCAGGCCGCCAAGTGCGTCCTCCGTGCCGGAGAGCAGGTTTATCTCGGTGATGCCCTTGTCGAGCAGACCCTTCACCTGTTCCCGATTGGCCTGCGTGTCCGTGAAGCTGTTGGTGTTCACGAGCACAATCTCGGAGGCCGGGTTTGCGGCCGCGGCGCCAAGCTTGCAGCCTTCCATTTGCTCCGTTTCGAACGGCGCCTGCTGGGCACCGACGACGCCGATCCGGCCATCCTTGGAGAGCTTGGTCAGAAGCCAGCAGTTCGAATACCCCATCTCCAGATAGCTGGCGGTGAACGATGAAAGGTTGGGGTCGAGGCTGACACCGAAAGATGCCACCGCCATCGGGACTTCAGGATAGTCCGCGGCCACAGTTTTCGCGACGTCGGACAGGACGAAGGTCGTCAAGGCAAGGATGTTTGCGCCGCTGTCAAGCATCTGCCGGGCAACCGGCTCGGCCCTCGCGGGATCGTAGGCATCATAGGATTCGAGAACCTTGATCGTCGGGTCCTGCGACTTCAGCTTCTCGGCGGCGTCGTGCCAGGCTGCGCTCCACGGCTCGACATCGGGTCGCGCTTCAAGGATGATGCCGATCGTGAACGGGGCGCCCGCGTCCTGTGCATGAGCAAGCGGCGACATCAGAAGGAGTGTTGACACAGCCGAGGTGACGGCAAATCGCAGACCAGTTCGAGATTTCATCGTTCTATTCCCCTCGTTAGCTTTACGACCCGGGATTTGGGACATGTTCAGTTTGCACGGCGCAGCGATGCCATCACGCGGAAAGACGCGCAGAAGCAATAGCTTAGCAATGACGGGAAAGTTGGGCTCTAGTCGCCCGAAGTCAGCTCAAAGCGTTCGTAGGTCATGCGATCAGTTCCCTTTTATGCGGCGACGACCCGTTGGTAGCCGACCATCCATTTTGACCGATGCTATGACGCACTTTTAATTATGTCAAATTTTTTTTGACTATATTAAGGAACTATTGGACGCTGCGGAGCAGGCGCCGAGCAGGCGCTCCAACCCTCGACACGCACCAATTGCAGGTCGCAGAGGATGACATCCCAAGGGGTGGTTTCGGCGAACGCCGTGCTTTCCGGAGGAAGCCGGGAATAGTTCAGCTTGCCACAGCGGACAGTCTGATGAGGAGATCATCGCTTATTGCAGCGATGGTCTCAAGGGTTAGGAATCCGGAGAGCTGCCCGTCCGCCGTTCTGCTGGCTGGCCAGAGCAGCAGTAGCCAGCGATCGCCGGGCAGCCTAGATGCCGAGCAACATCTCCTTGAAATTGTCGGCCTTGATCACGTCGTCCGCCGGCAGGTGCAGCCGCACGGTCCCCGTACCCATGATGCAGACGCTGTCGGAGAGGCCGATGACCTGGTGCGGGTTCTCCTCCACCACCCAGATCACCGTGACGCCGCCGTCGTTGATGCGGCTGATGCCGCGCGCGACCTCGTCGGTCATGTGCGGCGAAAGCCCCGACACGGGTTCGTCGAGAATGAGAAGCCTGGGCTTGGCCAGCAGCGCCGAACCGATCGCCAGCATCTGCCGCTCACCGCCCGACAAGGAGCGGCCTTGTTGCCGGCGGCGCTCCTTCAGCCGCGGAAAGCGCTCGTAGATGGCATCCACCGCCGTGGCGTGTTCGTCGCGCGGCAGGAGATTGCAGCTCATCGTCAGGTTTTCGTGCACGGTCAACGAACCGAAGACGTTCTGCGTCTGGGGCACATAGCCGATGCCGAGGCCGGCGATGCGCTGCGTTTCCAGCGCGGCAATGTCTTTGCCCTCAAAGAGGATCTCGCCTTTCATCGTGTTGACGAGGTTCATGATCGTCTTCATCAGCGTCGATTTGCCGGCACCGTTGGGGCCAATCACGGCCAGCATTTCGCCCTCGCGCAGCGACAGCGACACGTCGTGCAGGACGGCAAGCTTGCCGTAGCCAGAGACGAGATTGTTGATGGCGAGAATGGGCGGCACGATCGTCGCAGTCATTGTTTGTCCTCTGGCCCCTAGGGCACGCAGTCGCATGTCGACATGTCCACGCCGGGAGCGGCCGCCGCCGGCGTGGACACACTGTCTTCGTCAGTTGGCCGGGAAGGCGCTGGAATCGACGGTCTTGATCGCCACCCACTCGCCCGCATCGTTGACCTGCAGCACCCGGGTTGCGGGCACGGTGACGTTGCCGTTCTCGTTGAAGTCCAGCGAGCCGGAAGCCCCTTCGAGGTCGATGTCCTTGCCTTCGCGGATCGCCTTCACGCCGTCGGCGAAGGAAACGACCTTTTCGCCGCCGGGACCGGCCACGTCGGTCAACTTGCTGTCGACGGCTTCGCCCGTCGTGGCACCGGCCGCTTCCATCGCGAGCGCGGTGGCGATGAAGGCGTCGTAGGTCTCGGCCTGGTAGAAGCCCGGCTCCGGCTTCTCGCCGAAGCGCTGCTCATAGGCATCCGAAAAGCGCTTCCAGCTTTCGGCACCCTCGGTCTGGCTGCTGACCGGGTTCATGAAGCCCTTGACCACCTCGACGCCGGCCGCCTTGACGAAGTCGGGGCTCTGCAGTTCGGCAGTCACCCACCATTTCCAGTCGTAGCCACGCTGGTAGGCCTGCTTGACGAAATTGACGCCCGCGGTCTGGCCGACGGCGAGAAAGATCTGCTTGGGATCGACGCTGGCGAGATCGCGGATTTCATTGAGATAGCTGCTCTGACCGGAGGTGAGAACGATCTTCTTGACGACCTTGCCGCCAAACTTCTCGTAGTTGCGGATGAAGGTATCCGCACCGCTGACGGTCCCTTCAAGATTCTCGACGACGACGGCAACCTCATTCGCCTTGATCTCGTCGAGAAGCATTTTGGCGTGGACGACACCAAGGAAGCTGTCGGAGGCATTGGTGCGGTAGATGTAGTTGCCCTTGCCGCCGACCTTGTCGAGCGCCTCGGTGCCGGCCGAAGTCGAGATGATCGGAAGCTTGTTGTCCTTGGCGAACTGCATCAGCGCCACGATCGGATCGGACTCCGGCCCGATGATCGCGCTGACCTTGTCGACGCTGGCAAGCTTCTGCGCGCCACGAACGGCGCCGTTCACGCTGCTGGCATTGTCTTCGGAGATCAGCACGACCTTGTTGCCGAGAATTCCGCCTGCGTCGTTGATCTCCTCGACGGCCAGGACCGCCGCGTTGTTCAGCGCCGGCGCCCACGGCCCCATGTCGCCCGTGAAGCCGACAAGCAGACCGAGCTTGACGTCCTCGGCGAGGGCTTGTCCTGCAGCGGCTGGCCCCAGCACGGAGACAGCCATGAGCGTGGCAGCCGCAAGCCTCTTGTAATGATTTTTCAGATATTTCATCGTCGCAGTTCCCCTTTTGGTTATCACAACTTCACGATGCATTCGGCTTTACGAGGCTGCCTGCGAGCCGATGTAGAGCTCGATGACGGCCTTGTTGGCGGTGACTTCCTGCGGCGTTCCGTGGGCGATGACCTTGCCGTCAGCCATCGCGTAGATTTCCTCGCAGACGTCGCAGATGAACTTCAGATTGTGGTCAACGACCAGGAATGTGATCCCCTCATCGCGCATGTCGCGGATGCGGGCCGCCAGGCTGTCGAGCATGGCCGGATTGACGCCGGCGGCGGGCTCGTCGAGCATCAGCAGGCGCGGCTTCGCCATCATCGCGCGGGCGAATTCCAGCATCTTCAACTCGGGTGCGCTGAGGTCCTGCGCCCAGTGGTTGGCACGGGCCGAAAGACCGAAGGCGTCCAGCCGGATGAGCGCCTCGTCGATGACTGCCTTATCGGCGACGGCGGGACCGAATATCCGCTGGCGCAGCGTCTTCTCCGGCCTGGAGAACACCATCATGTTCTCCAGCACCGTCATCCTCGGAAACCCGACCGGCGTCTGGAAGGTCCGCATGAGCCCGGACAGGGCGATTTCGGACGGGTCCGTCCGGGAGATGTCCTTGCCTTCGAAGGCAATGCGGCCGCTGTCCGAACGCACGAAGCCACTGATGACGTTGAAGAGCGAGGTCTTGCCGGCGCCGTTGGTGCCGATCAGGCCGACGATCTTGCCGGCCTCGACCCTGAGCGAGACGTCGTTGACCGCGCGCACGCCGCCATAGGAGAGGTTTGCGCCCTGAACTTCAAGCATCGCGGCCACCCCGATTGCTGCGGTTGTCGAGAATGACCGGCCTCTCGGGCAGGATGCCATCGGGTCGGAAGCGGAGGATGGCGACCAGAACGACGCCGATCAGCGCGGTTCGCAACGAGGTCAGCGCGACCGCCATCTCGCCAGAGACCTGGATGAAGCGCAGAACGTCGTGCAGCACGATGAAGACAAAGCCGCCGATCAGCGCGCCGCGCAGGCTGCCAAGACCGCCGATGATGACGGCCGTCCAGATGAAGAAGGTCAGGTCCGAGGTGAACTGGCCGGGAATGATCAGCGTGTTGTACCAGACGTAGAACACGCCGGCGAAGGCCGTCAGCGTGCCAGCGACAATGAAGACCTTCATGTTGTAGCGGCGGGCCGAGATGCCGGCGGTCGTCGCCAGCGCCTCGTTCTCGCGAATAGCCTTCAGTGTCCGGCCGAATGGCGACAGCACGATCCGGCGCACGGCGAGGTAGGTCGCCGCCAGGCTGACGAGAAGGACGGCGATCAGCACATAGTTGTAGGCCGCCGGCGAGACCAGCCCCTTGAACGGCTGGGCTAGACCGTAGATGCCGGCCACTCCATTGGTCAGCCACTCCTCGTTGACATAGATCTGGCGGATCACTTCGGAGAATGCCAGCGTGGTGATCAGGAAATACTCGCGCTTCAGCTTCAGCGAGGGCATGCCGATCAGCCAGGCGCTCAGGCCACCGGCGACGCCGGCCGCGATGAAGCCACCCCACATCGGCAGTCCGTAGCCCGCGACATAGTGCTGGTGCGCCTGCGCGGCAGGGGCGGTCAGAAGCGTGTAGGTGTATGCGCCGACCCCGAAGAAGGAGACGATGCCGAGGTCCCAGAGCCCGCCGACGCCGGATTCCAGGTTGAGCGCCAGACAGATGATGGCATAGATGGCCCCAAGCGTGATGATGCTGACTGCGAAGAGGAACAAGCCTTCCATTCTCTTCGACCTCCCCTCAGTGCGTCCGCGCCTTGCCGCCACCCCAGAGGGCCTGAAGCCCCTCCGGCTTGATCAGCAACACGACGATGATGATGAGAAACGCCAGGCCCGTACGGTAGTTGGCGCTGGAGAAGAGCAGGCCGAACTCGATTCCGAAGGCCAGCACGACCGACGCCAGCATGACGCCATAGATGCTGCCGAGCCCGCCGAGCACGGTGGTGGCGAGGATGACGATGATCTGCTGCCAGCCCATCTGCAGGTGAAGGGATCCGATCACACCCAGGAACACCCCGGCCAGTCCGCCGAGCGCCGAGGCGATGAACCAAACGAGATCGGAGGTGTTGGTCGGGTTGAAGCCGCGCGCCCGCGCCAACGCCTCATTGTCGGAGACAGCTCGGATGCTCTTGCCCGACCACGTATGCGTCAGGAACAGATGCATCAGCAGGGCAGACAGGACCGCGACGATAAAGATCGCCAGTTCGTAGACGGTCATGAACGGCTCGCCGAAGAGCTGCATGGCGCGCACCGGCGGCAGGTCGTAGGCCAGCATGCGCTTGCCGGCGACGACGCCGACGAGGCCATGGACGACATAGGCGATGCCAACCGAAGTGAAGAGAAGGACGAGCGCACCGCGGGCCTTCACCGGCCGGAAGAAGGCGCGGTAGAACAGCACGCCCAGGATGCCGCAGATCATAGCCGCCAGGACGGCAGACAGACCGATGCTCAAGCCGAGATTGCTGAACAGCAGGCCGATATAGCCGCCAAGCAGAAGCATCTGCCCGTGCGCAATATTCAGGAAGCCCTCGACCTTGAGGATCATCGCGAAGCCAAGCGCAGACAACAGGACGACGCTCGCGGAAATTAATCCGTACGTTAAGATATCCATATTCCCTCTGGTATTTTTGCAGCCCCGTCCTTTGAAATGGCGGGGCCTTGTATGATTATTCATAATGCTAGGACCGATTTTTAATTGTGTCAAACATTTTTGACACAATTAAATAAACAGGGCACTCTTCTTGAACCAGCCGCGAATCCAGTGAGGCAGCACCGTTGTTGCTTGGCTCTGGGCGTCGCGACAAATCGCGACAAATTGTGTTTCACGCAGAAGCCGCCCTGCCCGCTGTTTTTGAACGTCCCCTTGAGACCTGCTCTTGAGGCTCGTTGGATGCTGCTGATCGCCCTGTGCGATCGATATCTTACAGGCCCTATCGGGGTATGTTCGACAGGCCGCAATTTCCGCATCCCGGAAACGCAAAACCCCGTCGCGTATGCGACGGGGTTTGTTGACACCTCTGGTTGCAGGGCCTGATGGCATGGAGACTTGCAGAATTGGCGGATCTTGAGATCCCATCAGGGGTGAGTAGCGGCCTGCACCGTGGCAGAGTGAGGTCGCTAGAAAACTCTCTGGAGGCCAACCATGCCGATAACAGCAGGTCAATCTCAAGCGCAAACCGCTACTCTCGTCGATCTTGGCGCAATTTTCGTCTCGTTGGAATTGAGCAAATCGACCTGGCTGGTGACAGCTCTGTCACCTTGCAGCGAAAAGATGTCCCGACACACCATCAGCGGAGGCGACATCGCTGGCCTGTTCTCGTGTTTTGCCGCGCTCCGCGAGAAGGCCAAACGGCGAAGGAACATACTCTACCCAATTGTGGTGATTCAGGAGGCCGGACTGGATGGCTTCTGGCTCGGACGAATGCTGAGCAAGGAAGCCTGGATAGAGAGCCACATTGTTGAAGCCGCATCAATTGCCATGCCGCGCCGGCATCGCCGGGCTAAGACCGACCGCATCGATGGTGAAACGCTAATCCGCGCTTTGATTGCATGGAAACGCGGCGAACCGCGTGCATGCTCAATGGTCAAGCTTCTTACACCTGAGGAGGATGACAACCGGCGGATTGGGCGGGAGAGGAAAACTCTGATTGCCGAACGTGTCTTCCACGTCAACCGCATAAAAGGACTGCTCTTCACGCAAGGAATTCGGAAGTATGAACCTGTCAATCGGGATCGCCGCCAGCGTCTGGACGAGCTTCGAACTGGCGACGGGCGTCCGCTAGCAAAACATCTGAAAGCCGAAGTCTGCAGAGAGCTCGATCGTCTCGAGTTGTTGCTCACACAAATCAAGGCTGTCGAAGCAGAACGAGATGCCTTGATCGCTCGCGAGACGTCGGAGACACCGAGGGAAGCGACCGCTCTTTTGGGCATCAAAGGAATAGGGCCGGAATTCGCTACGATACTTTACACAGAAGGGCTGTTCCGACACTTCGACAACCGACGCCAAATCGCGTCGTACGCAGGCCTCGCCCCCTCCCCTTGGCAAAGCGGTAACGTCAACCGCGAACAAGGCGTGTCCAAGGCCGGAAATCCGCGTTTGCGAGCCACCATGGTCGAGCTCGCTTGGCTATGGTTGCGGCATCAACCGAAATCGACATTAACATTATGGTTCAAAGAGCGCATTGCTCGGAACGCCGGTCGCTTAAAGACGCCAATGATCGTCGCGCTCGCGCGTAAGCTGCTCGTAGCTCTCTGGAAGTATGTGAAGTCTGGCGTCGTGATCGAAGGTGCGATCATGAAGACTGCCTGAAGCCGAAAGAGCCTACAAAACGCAAAAACAAATCCTCAGAGCCTGATCAGCTCTGACGGATCCAGGTGGAACGAACCGGGTATCCTTTTGGCTTTTACACGCCGATCTTGAGTTTGGTCCGTTCTCCTGAGCCCGCGCCCGTCGAATGCGGGATAATGGTGCAGCCGCCGAGAGCGGCGACCGGATGTGAGGTTGTACAGGCCCGAGAACCGGGCCGGTAATCGTATGGGCTCAGACCGCGGATCCGCTTAGTAAGAAGAAATTCGATGCCACTCGGATGAACAATTGACAAAAAACCTGATGTGAGAGGATACGAACCAAGCACACGAGGCTATCGAGTTATCTGCGCGAATGAAGACCGCAAATCGCTTCAGCGCTTCTTCACATATCGAAACACCAAAGCCGATCCCGCCACGACCAGCAGGACGCGGACGATGTGGTGAAGGACGACGAAGGGCACTTCTATCCCGAGTGACAGCGCAATGATGCTCATCTCTGCCACACCGCCTGGCGAGTAGGCCAGCACGAGCGCGATGAAGCGATCACCCGTGAAATAGGCGAGAACGCCGGCAAACCCCAGCGATATGCACAGCAGAAGGAAAGTGGATCCGATCGAGAGACCGATAACCTTCAGGATCTCCCCCGGCGGCGCCATGGCGAAGCGGCATCCGACCGTGGCGCCGATCACCACCTGGGCCGCCGCCAGTGCGACGCTCGGCATTTCGAAGTCGGTGACGCCGGTGAAATGCAGGATGGCACTGACGGCCATTGGCCCCATCAGATATCGGGCCGGGAGACGAAGGAGGATTCCCGCCCCGACACCCAGGATGACGGCCGCAGTAAACCACGCAAGATCTGCCAGCTCGACACTCGAAAGAGGAACATAGCTGGTTCCGGTCCTGCTGATAGGCGCTCCCGTGAACAGTTGGATCAGGAACGGCAAGCTGAGGACGACGAGGAAGATCCTTGACGCATGGATGAGTGCGATCGTCTTCTCGTCGCCACCCCGCTCGGTGCCAAGGGTCACCATCTCGACCAGTCCGCCGGGCATCGCCGAAAAGAAGGCGGTTGGGTGGTCAAGGCCTGCGACCAGGCGGAAGTAGGCGTAGACTGCTGCCCCGGCAGTCGCGATGAAGACTGCGAGACCGGAAAGAGACAGAAGCCACAAGCCTACGTGTTCGAACACTGCGGGCGAGAAGGATGTTCCGAGCATCGCTCCGATCAGGGCCGTCATCGGCGGCCTGGCGAAGCGAGGCATCGCCAGCGGCAGGCGCACAAGCGCACCAAGGCCCGTTGCAATCATCGCACCGAGGAGCCAGGCGAGTGGCATATGAAAATGCCACATCAGCCAGCCGCCGGCCGCGGCAATCACCAATGTCAGGGCAAATGAAATGGCGACCGTACGTTTGCTACGCATGTTCAATCATAGAATGCGACGCTTTCCGAGTGGGTAACGACCGGTATACCGTCAAAGAAAGGACCAACGAGCTTTCGCCATTCCTGGAAATCGTCGGAATTGCGGAAGTCGACCATGTGATTGTCCAAGGTCTCCCACTTCATCACGAGGCGATAGAGTGATGTCGTCTCGACGACCCGATGCAGGGAAACGCCGTGGCAACCTTGGCCCCTGAGAAACAGGGGAGCAGCCTCCCTGCTCGTGCCTGTTCACCACGAAGCTTCACGGTGATCTCGACAACTTCAAGGATCATCTGCCTGCCCCGGACTGGTGGCCGTGCTCGGCATCGATGGCACGTTCCTCACCCGTCGCGATCATGGTCCGCGTGGCGTCGATCGATGCGTAGACCCAGAAGATTCGCATCGGCTTGTCCGTGGCGTTGATGAAGCGATGCGGGACGTTTGCGGGAATCCAGGTCGTGTCGTTGGTATCGAGATGATGCTGGACGCCGTCGATCTCCGCGATCGCCTGCCCCTCGATGACCATGACGCTCTCTTCGCAATTGTGTTTGTGCAGGCCGATGGCGGCACCCGGATCAAAGGCGGTAATGCCGTTGATCATGCTGGTCGAGCCGCACCTGCGGGTGACAAGCGGCGTGGTGCGCGCGCCACCGCCGCGGTCATTCGTCTTCAGTTCGCGGGGACGCAGGATTGCCGGCTGGGCAGACGATGTCATGAATTTCATTCCTTACTATGCAGAGGTAACTGGACCGGTCCAGATGGTCTTGATGTTCACGAACTCCCGGATGCCATAGACGCCGAGTTCGCGGCCATAACCGGAACGCTTGATGCCCCCGAAGGGGTAGCGGGGATCGGAAGCGACCATGCCGTTGATGAAGACGGCACCCGCATCCAGGTCGCGAGCAAGCTCTCGGGCCCGCCTGACGTCCTTGCTCCAGATCGCAGATCCAAGGCCGAATTCCGTCTGGTTGGCAAGGCGGATCGCCTCCTCTGCATCCTTTACCCGGATGATGGCGGCCACCGGTCCAAAGGTCTCCTCCCGGAATGCGGTCATCTCGGGTGTTACGTGATCGAGAACGGTCGGTGGATAATAGAAGCCGTCGCCTTCGAGCGGCTTTCCGCCCGTCATCAGCGTCGCGCCGGCAGCGACGGTCTTTTCGACCTGGGCATGGAGACCCGTCATGAGATTGGCGCGCGCCATCGGACCGATGTTCGTGTCGCGTTCCATCGGATCGCCGATCTTCAACCTGGCGACACCGGCGCAGAACAGTTCGACGAAACGATCGGCAATGCTCTCCTCGACAATGAAGCGCTTGGCGTTGACGCAGGACTGGCCGACATTGATGTAGCGTGCCTTGACCGCAACCGTTGCTGCTTCTTCCAGGTCGGCATCGGCAAGGACGATGAACGGATCCGAGCCGCCGAGTTCAAGCACCTGCTTTTTCAGCGCTTTGCCTGCCTGTGCGGCAACGATCGCACCCACTTCCGTCGAACCGGTCAGGGTCACGGCGGCAATGCGGTCGTCCGCGATCAGGCTTGCAACCTTTTGCGGCTCGATCAGAAGCGTGCGGAACAGGCCCTTGGGGCAGCCGGCCTCCGCCATCACCTCCTCGATCGCCAGCGCGCATTGCGGCACGTTGTTGGCATGCTTCAGGATTGCCCCGTTGCCGGCGGCGAACGCCGGAGCCGCAAAGCGGAAGAACTGCCAGAACGGATAGTTCCACGGCATGATGGCAAGCACGACACCGAGGGGATCGAAAGCGACGACACTTTCGGACGCATTGGATCTGACCGGTTCGTCGGCCAGATATTGCGGAGCGTGTTCCGCATAGAAATCGCAGTTGTAGGCGCACTTCTCGATTTCGGCCTCCGACTCGACAATCGGCTTGCCCATTTCTCGGGTGATCATCTCCGCATAGCGCGCCTTGTTGGCGCGAAGCACCTTCGCCATTCCATGCAAGAGACGGACCCGTTCGGTGACGGGAACCTTCCGCCAGGACGTCTGTGCCTCGGCTGCAGCAGACAGGGCGGCGTCGACATAGGCGTCGTCATGTAGTTCGTAGCGCGCCAGTTCGCTTCCGTTCGTCGGATTGATCGCCGTGATCATGCAGGCCTCCTGTCTTGTCGTTCGTGCTTGGCATTTGCTGCCATGAACTGCTTCCAGCGCGGCAGGAAGGCAGCGCTGTCGGTCGTGGTTTTCGATGGGAAGTATTCGAAGCCGGTTCTGCCCGCATCTGTGCTGCGGGGATCGCAAACGGCTGCGGATGCTCGATCGCCGTGAACCCGGCTTCTGCCGCAGCAGCAATCCGTTCGAAGAGCGGCAACTTGGTGAACAGATAGCCGATATGCGCTGACCATCGGTTCTCCGGCATAGGATCTCTCTTCGTAACTCAGCAATATTTCTCTGCGCTCACCAGCACGCCGTCCGGATCCGCATAGGCAAAGTGACCAGGGGTAAAGGCAACACCTCCGAAGCTGACACCGACGTCGCGCCTGCCTACGCCATCCTTGCTCGACTTCTTCGGGGTGATCGACAGGCAGAACACGCCGACGTCCATCGTATCGATCTCGGCACTGTCGCGAACCGACCCGTTGATAATGATGCCAGCCCAATTGTTGTCGCGCAGGATCATCGCGATCTGGTCACCCAGCAGGGCAAACCGCGTCGACGCACCACCGTCGACGACCATCACGCGCCCATTGCCAGGCTTCTGCAGTTCGGCCTTGAGCAGTGCGTTGTCTTCGAAGCACGTCACCGTCGCAATTGGCCCGCTGAACGACTTCCGCTGCCCGAGCTTGATGAAGGGCAGATTGCAGAAGTGAACGTCGTCGCCATGGGCGTCCACGAGATCAGCAGTTTTCATGGTCTCTCCGTCAGCAGGCCGCAAAAGCGGTCTTGAGTTCTTCAACGTTCGAGGCAGTCGGCAGCGCTTGGGAGCATCACGCAGGAGCACAAGCAACTTGGTGGTTTCCTCGCGGTCCTCCCCTGCATAAACTGCAGATGCGAGATCCCGTCCGGTCGATGACACCTAGGAGCATTTCACATAGCACCTTGAATTGACTGGTCATCCGCGACGAGCAGGCGACGAAGTTTCGCGATCGCCGCGTCCGGACTTGTGAGAACGGGGATGCTCGTGACGGCCTGGACGGCATTCAACGCCCGTGCAGTCGAGAAATGGGCCAAGGTGATCGCATCGAATCCGTCCAGCCTTGCTGCGGCTTCCGCGACGAGCCTGTTATGCGTTTCCGCATCGCCGGCCCGAACGGCCTCGATTGCCCCCTTAACCAGAAAACTCTCGATCTCGGCGGATGGATTGAGCCGCTCCGCTTCCGCGCGGAACTCGACTTCCATTCCTTCGCGGGCGGGTGGGAAAGTGTAGAGCATCGCGGTGCGACCGCCCTTGTGAATCGCAGCCTCGAACATGGCCTCATTTGGCTTCAGGACTGGTATGTCGACCGTCGTCGCAGCCCGCTCGATCGCCCGTCCGAACGCCGAACACGTGAAGAGGACGGCGTCGCTTCCGATCATGCGGGCGTATTCCGTCAGCGCAACGATCCTGTGCGTCAGGCCGTCTGTGATGTCGGCCTGCTTGGCTCGATCCGGCGAGAGGCTGTCCTCGAGAATGTTCACCGTATTGGCTTCGGGCCACGCGCGCTCAAAGGCCTGCTTTATCGGATCCATGGCGATTGTCGTCGCATGAACAAGCGCGATTCTCGGTTGAGTGTTCACTGCATTCATCCTCGGGAAGAAAAATGGCGGCCACTCAGGAGGATCGTGGCCGCCGATGGAGGCACTCCGCCTATTGCGTGCCTGCCGAAAAGACCCATACGCTTTCGGGCGGGATACGCGCCCAAACCTTGCCGGAGGCAAGCTGCTTGGCACCGTGCGCCTTGGCGACGAAATCGCCTCGCCGCAACCGGTACTCCCAACGGTCTCCGAGATAGATGCTATCGTCGAGGTTCATCTCGAGACCGTCTGCAGCCGGGCTGTCCGTCACGCTGATCTGTTCGACGCGGATCACGGCGCGCGCATCCTGGGATGCGTTCAGGCCGGTCGTTTCGCGGATCGTTCCGTTGAGGCTCCAGTTGTCGCCGCCGATGACGGCAACCTTGCCGTCCACCGTTTTCACCTTCGCCTTGACGATGTTGTTCGCGCCCAGGAAGTCTGCGGAGTAGAAGCTGTTGGGGTTCGAATAGATCTCCTGCGGTCCTCCTTGCTGGACGATGCGTCCGTCCTGCAGCAGGAGAATGTTATCGGCAGCCGCCAGGGCTTCACTTTGATCGTGCGTCACCAGGATCGCACAGATCTCGAGATCGAGGATCAGCTTGCGGATCCAGTAACGAGCCTCTTCGCGGAGCTTCGCATCAAGGTTCGACAGCGGCTCGTCGAGGAGTAGAACACGGGGCTCATAGACGAGCGCCCGGCAGATCGCGACGCGCTGCTGCTGTCCACCGGAAAGCTGGGACGGGAACCGGTCGGCCAGATGTCCGAGACCCATCCGCTCCAGTATCCCTTGCACGCGCTTTTCGATGTCCGCCTGGGCGACGTTGCGCAGCTTCAGCCCATAGCCGACGTTTTCCTTGACCGTGCGATGCGGCCAGAGAGCATAGGATTGGAAGACGAGGCCAATGTTTCTCTGTTCGGGAGGAAGCGCCAGCTTCTTTTCCCCGTCGAGCACGGTCTTTCCACCGATGACGATCTGCCCCACTTCCGGCTGCTCCAGGCCTGCAACGCAGCGGAGCAGCGTTGTCTTGCCGCTACCGGAGGCCCCGAGCAGAGCTACGATCGAACCACGCTCGGCCGTGAATGACGCACCCTTCAGGATCTGCAGCCCGCCGAGCCACTTCTGGACATTGCTTACAACGAGTTCAGTCATGGATTTTTGCTCCCAAACGAAGGGCGAGTGCGAGGCCCGCGCCAGTCAATACGATGCTGATGAGGGAAAGGGCGGCGATCGTGTTCATGGCGCCCGTCTGAAGGAGCGAGACCATAAGCGAACCGATGACTTCCGTGCCCGCGCCCATCAGGTAGACGCCCGTCGCATATTCGCGAAGGAAGATGATCATGATGAGAGCCCACGCACCGGCCAGGCCCGGACGCACGATCGGAATGACCACGTCCTTCCACGTCCGTCCAATCGTTGCACCCGTCGTGCGAGCGGATTCTTCGAGTTCCGGGGCGACCTGGATCAGCGTTCCCTGGAGAAGACGCAGACCATAGGAAAGACCGACGACAACGTAGGCGACAAACAGGCTGACCAGGGTCGGACGAAATGGCGTCAGGAACGGCACGAACAGGAACACCCAGAAGAAGGCCAGACCGATGACCAGACCGGGCAGCGCCCGCGGCAGAAGGACGATGTAGTCGAGCACGGTATTGGACATGCCCCAGTTGCGATGGCCCGCGAGACCGACCAGCAGATAGATGCCGACTGCAAGTGCCCCACCGAAGACCGACAGCACGACCGTGTTGATGATGCCGCGAACAAGGCTCGGGACTTCGAGCATGCGATCGAAGTTCGCAAGCGTGAGTTGATCCCAGAGGTTGACCCCCTCGCCCCAGGCATCGACGAAGGCGCGCACTGCAATTCCGCCGATCGGAAGGACGACCGAGACGAAGAGCCAGAAGCCGATGATCGAAAGGGCGATCAACTGGCCGCTTGTGCCCAGCTTTAGGGTTGAGACGCGTGCGCCCTTTCCGCCCATGGCCGCATATTTGCGGGCATTGCGGAGCAGCTTTCTCTGCATCCAGACGAGCGGCAGGGTAATGAGGATCAGGACGACGGCAACGACGGCCATGAGCTGGTAGGTCGGCGTGCCGAACAGCGTCGTGAGCTTGTAGATGTAGGTGGTCAGCACCATGATGCCGTTGGGATCGCCAAGCACCAAGGGTATGCCGAAGGTCTCGAACCCGAGCAGGATATTGAGGGCGGCCGCGAAGATCAGTGCCGGCAGCACCATCGGCAGCGTCACGTCGCGAGAGACCTGCCAGATGGACGCACCGGTCGTACGGGCAGCCTCCTCGAGGTCCGAAGGCAAATTGCGCATTGCCGACGACACGTAGAGATAGACGTGCGGCACATGGCTGAGGCCGGCGATCAGGATCATGCCCGGCAGGCTGTAGATGTTCCATGGAACGATGCCGATCAGGTCGCGAACGAACAGCGAGACGAAGCCCGTCGGTCCGACGGAGACCGTGTAGCCGAACGCCAGGACAATCGACGAAATGAACATCGGTACCAGCACGAGGATCTCGAGCAGCCGCTTGGCCTTGATGTCCGTGCGGGTGACGAGAAAAGCCAGAAGGCCACCCAGCGGCACCGCGATGGCCACCATCCCGAAGGAGAAAATCGCCGTCGTGCCGAGTGCCCGATAGAAGTTCTTGTCGGTAAAGACGTAGCGATAGGCATCAAAGCCAAACTTGGCGCGCGGACTGAAGAAAGCAGCCGTCAGGAAGCTCTGGTAGATGATCAGGCCGACAGGTGCCAGAACCGCGATCGCAAGCAAGCCGATGACAATTCGTCGGTAAGCGTTCGCGTTGCCGTTTCGCGGCATTCTCGCGGGGTACTTCTTCTCGGCTGCCGCTTTCGTCATCGGAAGCGCAGCCGGCGCTGGTGCATGGGACATCGTTGCCTCTCGCAATGGAATTGGAAGCTGCGGCGCTTTTGCTGCGCCGCAGCCGGAGCGGCGTTAGCGACCGAGGGCGGCCTTCCAATCGTTCAGGAACTGGACGCGCTTCATCTGGTCCATGTATTCGAGAACGCCTTCATCGACGGCGATCGGCTTCAGACCGCCACCGACACGCTCGTTGAGCGTCTTGACATTCAGGCCGGCGGTGACGTCTTCACGCACCGCGGGAAGACCACCTTCTGCGAGCGCCGACTGACCTTCCTGCGAGAGCATGAAGTCGATGAACAGCTTGGCCGCATTCGGATGCGGTGCGTCCTTGGTCGCGAGGATCAAACGCGAGAACGCCGGCGTGTAGTCGGTGGCAAAGTGGACGCCGAGGTTCGGGCTCTCCTTGACCCAGTCGAGGGCATAGGAACCGATGATGTTGATCGCGATGACGTTCTCGCCGGAAACGACCGTTTCCTTCATGCCACCGGAGCTGGAATAGATCTTGGCCCCGTCGTCGCCCATGGCCTTGGCAAGATCCCAGAAGTCAGAACGGTTGCGGGCATCGTTCGAATGATGAAGGAAGCCTGAGCCGCTCTTCTCGGGATCGAAGGTCGCGACCTTGCCCTGCAGCTCGGTCTTGTTGTCCTTCAGGAAGGTGATCATGTCGGCATAGGTCTTCGGCAAGCGATCTTCCGAAAGCGCCTTGGTGTTGTAGATGACACCGACCGGCTCGACGGTCGAACCGAAGAGCATGTTCTTGTAGTTCGCCCAGCTCGGCAGACTGGCCGCCTCCGGCGAGGCATATTCCGACGCATAACCGTCCTGAACCAGCGTCATTTGCAGGTCCATGGCGGAACTCCAGACAACGTCAGCGGTCGTCTGACCCGCTGCCGCCTCGGAGATCACCTGGTTGTAGGCCCCGTTGGTCCCAAGGTCGTTGTAGGCGATCTTGATGCCGTACTTCTTCGTGAAGGCGTCCTGCAGCTTCTGCGACTGGGCAGCGTCGGTCGATGTGTAGACCGATACGGTTCCCTCTTTCTTGGCTGCCTCGATGATCGAGGCATAGTCCGCGGGATATCCGGCGGGGACTTCCTGAGCGAATGCTGCTGTACCGAAAGTGGCCATCAATGCCGTAGCGGCAATCAAGCGTGCGGAATGGCTCGATACTCTCATGTTCATTTTCTCTCTCCCAAAAAACGTGCCCGCGCTCCAAGCTCCTCCGGGCGGTGACACGAGGGCTTGCACGCCCCCGTATTTTTCATCGCATTGCAAATTGGCTTTTGCAATACAAAAATGCAAACACTAGGCGCTGACGGCCTTCCTGGATGGCGAGGCGCTGCGCACGGCTTTCGCCACCAACGCGCCGAAGGCGTCCGTATTGATGCTGCCGCCGAGATCGCGGGTACGCGATTCAGGATTGGCAAGAACCTCGTCGACGGCGCGCTCGATCTCTGCTCCCGCAGCCTCAAACTGCGGCAGGCCGCGCTGCTCACCCAGCCAGCTCAGCATCATTGCCGCGGAGAGAATGAGCGAAGTCGGGTTGGCGATATTCTGGTTCTCGATGTCGGGTGCCGAACCATGCTGGGCCTGCGCGCAGACCAGGCCGGTTTCGGCGTTCGCATTGATCGAGCCGGCAAGGCCGAGGCTGCCAGAGAGCTCGCTTGCCAGGTCAGAAAGAATGTCAGAGTAGAAGTTGGTCGCGACAATCACGTCGAAGCGTGAGGGATCGCGCACGAGATGGGCGGCCATTGCATCGATGATGAATTCGTTGAGCGTGACTTCCGGGAATTCGGCGGCGACCTTCCGCACCTGCTGCAGGAACAGGCCATCCGTCAGGATGAAGTTGTTTGCCTTGTGAACCGCAGTGACCTTCTTGTTGCGCTTCATGGCGAGCAGGAAGGCTTGGCGTGCGATGCGCTCGCAGGCCGAAGCCGTAATCTTGCGGACAGAAAGCGCAACGTCCGGCGTCGGCATGAACTCGCCTGTGCCCGCATACATATTGCGGTCCGGGTAGAACCCTTCCGTGGCCTCGCGCATGATGACGAGATCCATCTTCTTCGCATTGTTGAGGAAGCTGCGGGAACGGGCAGGACGCACGTTGGCATAGAGGTCGAGCTTCACCCGGAAGCCTGCAGAAACGTTCACGCCGCCCTTGTCGCGCGGCGGATAGTCCATATGGGACTGCGGTCCGAGGATGATGCCGTCGAAGGTGCGGGCAATCTCGATTGTCTCGTCGCGAAGGGTCGAACCGTACTTCGCCAGGCTCGTGAAGCCGGTGTCCTCGAAGTGGTATTCAAGGCCCAAACCAAAAGCCGAATCCGTGGCCTTCAGGACCTCCATTGTTGCCGCAGTGATCTCCGGACCGATCCCGTCACACGGCGTCACGAATATTTTCATCAGACAATCTCCCATGAGGCGACGAGCTAGTTCGCCGCACAACGTCACGAGAGACTATTGGCTTTTTTGATCCAAAAATGCAATCGAAAAATTCAGGCTTCGATTTTTTCCTGCGCCTGGTTCAACCATTCCCATGCGATCGGCGACTTCTTCGACAACGCCCCGCCAAGGTGTCGGCGCATGGCGTAGGAGGCTTCAACGATCTCGCCGCGCTCAAGCAAATCAAGGATATCGAGATGTTCCTGGCACTGCCGGACAGTTCGGATGCGATCGACGCGCGAGCGGTACTCCAGCAAGCGACGCATGCGATTCACGCGGACGAGTGAGAGATGGAAGAATGGGTTGTTGGACATCTTGATGAGCTCTTCATGAAAAAGAGCTCCGTTGTGCAGCAGGCGCTCTGCAGGAAGCCGCTCGATATCGGTTTCCAGCATGCGAGATTGTATTCGACGCTGTTCATCAATGATTTTGCGATCGAGCCGAAACTCGGGCTCAAGCATGGCCGCAGGTTCGATTAGCATACGAAAGCGATAGATCTGCTCAAAGGCTTCAGGCGTCTTGGCGACAGGCAGGAAACGCCAACCATAACCCTGCTTGCGCTCCGCCCAGCCTTCGCGAACTGCACGCATGAGAATGTCGTTCAGTTGCGCCTTCGTCAGGTCATAGCGCTCGCGCAACATCTGCTCGGTGACCTCGGCCGATATCCTGTCGGTCAGCCAGTCCTCCGCAAGCCGCTGATAGTCGTTCACGACCTCGAAGGGTTGCGCCTCGTCACTCACCGGCTCAGCAATCCCGCCGGCAGTACTTTTGACGAAGTACCCTCTGTTCTCCTTCTGCTCCAGGACATCCTGGTCGGCAAGGATTTGCAGCGCCTCGCGAACAGGTGACCGGGACACTCCGAAACGATCGGCAAGGTGCTGGGTCCTCAAGTGTTCCCCCACGACGAGTTCGCCTGACGTCACCAGCAAGGTGATTTCGTTCGCAATGTTCTGTGCCAGTTGGCTCGAGCGCATATTTGTCAGCCTTCGTTCGATGCAACGCCGCATCGTGTCTGCTGCAAACTTAAGCGAGCAGCGACCAAATTGGAACACCGGCAAATCCAATCTTTTGGATCAAATCAAACAATAAAGCCAATTTCGTCACAAAATTAGTTTGACACGCCTCATATTTTGGCTTTTTAAAACAATAAATGCAATATTGGAGCATGCCTTATGCCGGAACTGAGTGTCGCTACCAGCACAGGCCAATTGAAGGCGATCGACCTGCACGCATCCTTCGGTCCGGATCTCGCACGGCTTCCGTGGCTGATGCGGATCTTTCTTGAGAATGCACTTCGTACCGGCTCGATGGAGACGGCAGCGGTAACGCACGCCTTTATGGGATGGCTCGCACAGGGGCGAAGCGACGTTGAAATTCCCTTCCATCCGACCCGTGTGCTCATGCATGACACGACATGTGTGCCGGCACTCGTCGACATCGCCGCCATGCGCGATGCAATCGCCGAAGCGGGTGGCGACCCATCCACTCTGAAACCTGTTCTCCCCGTCGATGTTTCCGTCGACCACAGCGTCGCTGTCGACTGGTACGGTCGCCCCGGCGCGCGCGAATTCAACATGCAACGCGAAATGGAGCGAAACGAAGAACGTTACCGCCTGATGAAATGGGCGACGAATGCCCTCCCCGGAGTGCGGGTCCACCCTCCCGGAACCGGCATCATGCACACCATGAACCTCGAACAGCTCGCAACAGTGATTTCGGTTCAAGAGAACCACGGCGAGCATTGGGCAGTGCCTGACACCTTGATTGGAACCGACAGCCACACCCCCATGATCAACGGGATTGGCGTACTCGCATGGGGCGTCGGCGGTCTGGAGGCGGAAAGCGTGTTCTTTGGCATGCCGGTGATGCTACGTCTGCCCGATGTCATCGGAGTACACCTCAAGGGGACACTCCGCCCCGGCGTGTTGTCCACCGATCTGGCGCTGGAGGTTACCCATCTTCTGCGCAAACACCAGGTTTCGGGGGAATTCGTCGAGTTCTTTGGCGAAGGCGTCAGCGGTCTTTCATGTGGTGACCGCGCCGTGATTGCCAACATGGCACCTGAATATGGTGCCTCGAGCGGATACTTCCCGATCGATCACCAGACCATCCGCTATTTGCAAGAAACCGGTCGTTCGGAACGGCAATGCGATATCGTCGAGAGCGTCGCCAGGGCTCAAGGCCTTTGGTTCAATCCCGACGTCCAGCCGCGCTATACACGGGTTCTGGAACTCGATCTGTCGACACTGTCGCCAATCGTAGCCGGCCCACAACGTCCTCAGGATCACCTTCCGCTTCACAAGGCACGTCAGGCTCTGGCCGATGCATCCGGTCGCGTTCTTCAACAGTCCGAGGGTCAGATCCCCGATGGAGCCGTCGCAATCGCGGCGATCACGAGCTGCACCAATACTTCGGACCCTAAACTGCTGATCGCCGCTGGCCTGATCGCCCGAAAGGCCCGACAATTTGGCTTAGTGCCGCCACATTGGGTGAAGACATCCCTGGCACCCGGCTCTCCGGCTGCAGAGCGCCTCCTGAGGCGAGCAGGTCTGCTCGACGACCTGGAGGCAGTTGGGTTCGGCATTGTCGGGTTCGGATGCACGACCTGCATCGGCAACTCAGGCCCATTGCATCCAGACATGGACCTCGCCGTATCCAATGGTGCGATCTCCGCGGCAGTCCTTTCCGGCAATCGCAATTTTCCCGGTCGTATCCATCCGAAACTTCAATATGGCTTCCTGGCATCGCCACCCCTCGTCATCGCATTCGCACTTGCGGGCAGCGTCGTCGAGGACATTGCTCACCACGCATTTGGCAACGCGCCCGATGGAACGCCCATCTTCCTGAAGGATCTTTGGCCTTCCGAGGAAGAGATCGCTGCAGTGCTCCGGGCCGGTTCATGTCCCACCGATTTCGCCGATGCCTTTGCCGATGCCGAACGAAGCGATGCGTGGAATGCGTTGGCGGCACCTGTGTCGGTCCTCTTCCCCTGGGACGAACACTCCACTTACATAAGACGTCCACCCTTCGCCTCGCAGCAAATGCAAAGCCGCCTCGGAAAATACAGCGCCTCCCCGCTCATCGTGCTGGGCGACGACATGACGACAGACCATATTTCTCCGGCTGGGCAAATCGATCCGGCAGGCTATGCCGGACGTCACCTGATCGAAATGGGCGACCCCGTAAATGATCTCAACGTTTACGCCGCAAGGCGTGGCAACTGGCGGGCAATGGTTCGGGGGCTGTTCGACAACCGCACCGCCCTGAACCTTCTCCTGGATCAGACGCCTGCCTCCATCACAGTCCATTGGCCAAGCGGCGGAACCGGCCCAATCTGGGAAATTGCCCAAAGATATCAGAGCGAAAGGAGGTCGGTTGTCATTGTCGCGGGCGAGCGCTACGGCGCTGGATCCTCGCGCGACTGGGCTGCCAAAGGCGTAGCGCTTCTGGGCGCAAGGGCCGTGCTTGCGAGCAGTTTCGAAAGGATCCACCGGTCCAACCTGATCAACATGGGCATCCTGCCCATCCTGCTTCCCGACGGAGCGCAACCCCGCTCATTGGGAATAGCGTCGAACACCGAAATTAGTATCGATGCCTCCAGTTTGAGCCCACGATCCACGGTGGCCGTGACCATAGACGGTCCATCAGTGTCCCGACACCTGGCTTGCAAGGCAGCCATCGAAACAGATCTCGAACTGCAGGTCCTAAAGGCCGGTGGAATGATCCCGCACATTCTAACGAGATTGGCGCCAGCGGAACCAATGACGAAAGACTGAGATTTCGTTTTTCGCAGCACTGCGTGACGGGCTCTACCAAAATTTGGAGGGAGATCAGGGTCTCAGGTCAAACGGAGTGATGCCGACGGGCTTGCCGAGCACCACGACGCACGGCTGCAAAGAGGTTGTTTTCCGCGCCCCGGAAACGCAAAAACCCCGCTGCATTTCTGCATGCGGGGCTTTTATATCGATCGTTTGGTTGCGGGGGCAGGATTTGAACCTGCGGCCTTCAGGTTATGAGCCTGACGAGCTACCGGGCTGCTCCACCCCGCG